>NZ_ACCB01000007.1 GCF_000173735.1 Yersinia aldovae ATCC 35236
TCTATGAAACCCGGGTCTATTCACCATGACCTTTGGTACCGGTGAGAGTAGCCATCAGTGAATCCCTAAAAATTCCAGTATGCTATTGAGGATGCCATTAATGATTAGGTCGGGTTGTTTTCATTTGTACTGAATTGAAGTGTTTTTATATAACCTTTTGTTTTATAATTTAAAAATGGAACTCATTGTCCCGTATTGGAACTATTTTTAGCGGACTATCCTTCCGCCAAATTATAACCCCAGTCTTTGTAAAAAGACTGGGTTTTTTGCTTATGGCATTTTAGCGTTATATCGTCACTCTACTGATTCATTATTTGAATTTACTGAAAATGGAAGAGTCTTTAAATCCATTATCATGTTTGATCTTGCTTAACTGCACTTCTAAGGCGTCATTTTTATCTAACTTTAGCGTGCGAATAGTGTCTCTCAATGTGGTGTAATCTTTTTCCATTTGCTTCCGATACAATCGGGCCTCTTGATTATCCTCAGGACAGTCTGCTATCCGAGATTGCAACAGGTTGAGTGCAGTACCTAGATCCTCTTTAAAATGAGTTGTAACAGCCTCGGCTCGGGGGCTTGCCGGCAATTTTATAAGCTCGCTGGGGCCATTACTCAGCTGGGTTAGCGCATCTTCCCATGCATCCGGTTTCCTTATATTTGCCAGCAGTTCTCGTGCTTGAGTAAACACCGTATCTTGCTTCTTCGACACTTCCAAATCAGCTTTGGCCGTCTTGAGAGCGGCCATCACATGTTCTTTCGCTGTGCCCTCCGACAACTGGCTAGCGCGAGCTTCTAGTTCAGCCAATGCTGCGGCCATTTGAGGGTGATAGACCGCTTTGTCAATGTCGTCTTTTACCAACTTACATTTTTCGCCGATATCTATTAACTCATCACCTTTTTTAGCTAATGCATTGATTCTATCCTGGAAGTTGTCCCGCTTTAGACAAAGGTTCAAGTTGCTATTTAGTGTGGTAAGTCGCTCGATATCTTCTTTAATGGCGAATTTATTTCCACTTTCATAGTGGTTGAGCCTGTTCTCAATTTGCTCCATGATTTCACGCTGCCTGATGACTTTGTTGGTGGGCTGCTGCGCATCGGCGGTAACACTGTAACTACCCGTTGAGAATAGGTGCTGCTGTTTGATCTGTTCCCAACAGTTGTCTAGTGCTACTGACAACGGCCCGTTGTCCTCCTGCACCATTATGTCTCTGATACTGAGAAAAAGTTCCACCGGAAATTCCGAAGAATCTTTAATTCGTGCTTGCAAATCGGCCATCATGTGAGCCAGCCGCAATTGTGGGCGAACGTCTGCAATGCGTTTACGGTCAGTTTCACTAAATAATGTTTGGGTTCCGGGGAGGGCCGCTTCCAGGTAGCTCATCTCAGTATTGATTTCTGTTTTGTTCAGTGGCTGCAGTGCTACCTGCTCTAGCTTTTCACTCCATTTTTCCACCACTGCGTTGACAAAAGTATGATTTATCTTCTCGAAGAGGCTTTGTTGCTTATCTCTCCGTTGGTTTAGCTTATCAAGCGCATTATCAATGCATTTATCATTTGCGGTTACTGGCGTATCTGGCGGCGACCTTAGTGCTTGCAGATTGGCAACAAGCTGCTGACATTGATATACCTGTTCGAGTTGCTTGTCGAACTCGGTATTGTTATACATGTTGGTGTGCAAGAACTCATGGCACAAGTTAAGTTCTTTGACAACGCTTATGCTGTGTTGATTGGCTAATTTGGCGACAGAATCAAAAGCAACTCTATTACCGTTGGCCTCAAGAACCTCGGGGTTCAATTGGAATGTTCCCGCATGAGTTTTCCCCTCGCTATCAACGTGGTCAATCATGTAAGTCGATACAATACTGGCGAGGATGCCTGTATTGAGTGGGGTATTTGAGCACGCAATGTCGGGGATTTGGTGCGCATCAATGGTGAGGGTTAATTTGATTAAGTCCGCATTCTGCATGTGACTTGAATGGCTGCTCTCGTTGTGACTAGATGCGTAATTGATGGCTAGCGTCATCTGGCGCGATTTATCACCATCCATCAATTGGAACAGATTTTCGAGGGCATTCCAGGTTGTTTCTATGGAACCAGGATCGTCGACGGATTGTGCGGTTTTGCCCGCACCGTAAATTTTGTCGTAAATCTCACGCAATTGATCTTCTTTATCCACCAAACTCATGCCAGGCAAATGATTCAGCAATTTGATAAAGAAGTTTTTGAATGCGTCCCAGCCTTCCAGCTTAGTCGCACCTTTTAAATCGCCGGTTAACATGGAATGCAATTGTGTTTCGGTGATGCTTGGCCCGTGGTCGATAATAGTCATACTCATGATGTTCTCCAACTGCACATGGATAAAGAACTCATGCTATGAAAATGCCCAATAGGGAACTATCGGGTGAAAAATGGATACGCTCCCTCCCTGCAACAAGACTGACGGCATAACGCCTTAATCTGTCAAACCTAACCGACGCGAGCAGTTGAGCAACTCGGTGACTTTATGTACGTTCAGTTTTCTCATGATATTTAGCCTATGGGTTTCTACGGTTTTTACGCTGATACATAACCGTTCACCAATCAGCCGGTTGGTATAGCCATCGGCGATGAGCCTTAGGATCTGGCGTTCGCGCGGCGTGAGTATTTCTGCGCTTTCATTATTGACACTCAGCGCCAGATTAATCGCTTCGCGGTTGAGCGCAGGATCGACATAACGCTTATTCACCGCGACAGTTTGCAGTGCAGCGAACAGCACCTGGCGACTGCTATTTTTCAATACATATCCCATCGCGCCTGCCGCCAGTGTTCGTATGGCCATAAACTCCTCCATATGCGCGGTGTAAGCCAAAATGGCCATTTGCGGCCAGCGACAGCGCAGTTGTGGAATAAGGTCTAATCCGTTAATACCGGGCAACCCGAGATCAAGCACCACAATGTCGGGTTGATGAATGCGACAGGCATTGTAGACCTCAAGGCCATCATCAATATGCGCGATAATACGAAAGCGCGGGTAAGGAGAGAGCAGGCTGATAATGCCGTTGATGATCAGCTCGTGATCGTCGACCAACAGAATTTTATGATCGTGCATGTTAACTTCCTCTTAATAAAAAGCGGCCGTTGCGAAGGCCGGCCTAAGCACCCAAAGACAAATCTAACGCATGGCGTAGCTCGGTGACCTCTTCCACCGCTAATGGCAGCCCGTGTTGTACTCGGTTTTCCATATCAATCACGCTGCACACTAGCGGGCTAAGCCCTGCCTGGCCAAGGCAGCCTTTTAAGGTGTGCAGCAGCGCGGAGGTTTGCTCCTTATTGTTCAGATGTTGTTCAAGTTCTCCTAGCAGCGTATGCAGGGCACGGTGGATCTTTTGTCGCATTCCGACGTCATCAATCAGCAGCAACGCACGACCAAGCAGGCAGTCTTGCTCTTGCAGCGGAATATCGCGCTGAAGTTGATATTCCGCAGCGATGCTGATCCCATCGGCTAACTGTGCCAGCGTGACCGGTTTGGTTAGGTAGTGCTGCATTCCTGCCCGTTTGCAGCGGGCAATCTCCTCCGGTGCGGTGTTGGCAGACAGCGCCATAATCATGCAGGCGGGATCTTGGTTATTTACATCATTTCGCCACCGTTGAGCACACTCCATCCCGTCCATCGTCGGCATTCGAATGTCCATCAGCACCAAATCAAAGCGCTGCTGTTGGCCTTGAATTAACGCTTCTTTCGCGTTGGCGGCGACGGTGACATCCTGTTCAAGAGACGCCAGCATCATGCCAATAATGTCCCGGTTGATGGCAGCGTCATCCACCAACAGAATGCGTAACCGCCAGGGCTGAACTGGCAGAAGTTCGGCCTCATTATCTATTTCACCGGAGAGGGCATGAACCGCTGTTTCACGTAGCTTTCCTGGCAGGAAGCACAGGTCTTCAGCTGAAAATGCGTTTTCCTGCTGTGCTATCTCACAACAAATTCCCCACGCTGATAATTGGCGATGCAGGGCCAACGGTGCGGCAACCTCCCCACTCAATGGTGTCGGTTCACGATGAGGCCCCAAAGGAAGAAGAAATGAGATACAGGTACCCAGGCCGGAAGAGCTATGCAGCTCCAGCCAGCCGCCCATCATTTTCGCCAAATTAGAGGCAATAGTCAGCCCCAGCCCGGTGCCCTGAATATGTCCCTGGCTTTGGAAGAAGGGTTCAAAAACTGCTTTTTGATCGGCGAGCGAGATGCCGTGCCCGCTGTCGCTGACGGCAAAAATCAGCCGATCATTACAGCGCTTAACAGTGAGACAAATACCGCCATTTTCAGTGAATTTAAGCGCATTTCCCAACAGGTTTACCAGAATTTGCCGCAAACGCATACCGTCGACCTCAAGGTGCAGTGGTACTTTGTGGCCCACAAATGTTTTTAGCGCCAGACCTTTAGTTTGCCCCAGCCCTTGAATGGTATGCATTGCTTGATCCAGCAACGGCAACAGGGGCGTTTCCTCAACGTGCAATGAGAGTTGCCCCGATTCGATCCGCGAAAAATCGAGTAAGTTATTGATAATGCCGAGTAAGGAGAGCGTACATTGGCTGGCGGTATTTGCCAGCCGAGACTGTTTATCACTCATCGGTGTCATCTGTAACAGTTCCAGCGCGCCCAGAACGCCGCTAAGTGGTGTGCGTAATTCATGGCTAATGGTGGTCAGATGGCTGCTTTTGCGCTTGTTGGCCTGTTCAGCCTGCTGTTTGGCAAGGGTGAGTTCTCGCGTGCGTTCAGCAACGGTGTTTTCCAAGTTGTCGTACTGGGTACGTAGGGTATCGAGCAGTAAATTATAAGCGTGGGCAATACTACCTAATTCATCCTGACGGTTTTCTGGCAATCGTGCAGATAGTGAGTTTGGCCCTGTTTTGGCGATGATATCGACAAAATCCCACAGCGGACGCGCCAGATAACGATGCAGTAGCCAGAACAGCATAATTGCCAGCAGCAACAGCGTGGTGAGTGCAAAAGGTAACTGGCTTACCACAATGCCCAGCATCCGTTTTATCACGCCGCGAGTCGGGTACAAAATCACCTGCTGCCAGCCGGGGCCTTTCAGTTGGCTGCGCAGCACAAGGTAACCGGGAATTTGCTGCCATCCATCGCGTAGCGTGGTCTTGAGCAACAACGTCTGAAGGTCTTTGGCTTCATGTGCTGGCAGGTGGGAGAAGGGCAGGATCTGATTGTGTTGATCTAGCCAAAGGCTGATGTCGCTATCTGAAACGGGGTTACCGTAAGAGAGTAAATCGTTTAATTTTACCGTTAGCCCAGTAAGCACTTCATGAGGGCCAGCCGCTGCGATCGAGATGCTCCAGCCAGTACCCGCAATGTACTCTGGTTTCCCCCAAAACAGATTGTCATGGGTTGCCCGCAACGGAAGCTGCCCCAGTTCGGTCTGGCGGCGGGTGAAATAGTCAGCCGAGTGTTCGCGCGGTGGTAGCAGGGAGAGGCCAAAGCGCCGATCGAGAATAAAGCTATCGAGGTAGTAGGTTTGACCTGCGGTGCCATAAACCTGGATAAAGCTTAGGTCTTGAGCTTGTTTATCTTGCGGAGTACATATGCTTGAATCAATAGGGAAATAGCGGCTTTCGCTCTTTGCGGCCAATGCAGCGTCTACCGGAACGTAATGATAAAGACCATAGCTGTGTGCCAGTGCCTGAGCATCACGTTCAGCCCCCTCAAATCGATGATTGCTCAATCCCACTCTTAGATTCGAGATATGCGATAAATCTTCGAGCAAGCGCTGACGGTTTTGGTTTAATGAAACATAAGTGGTAGAGAATATAGTGATAAGCCAAATGGTTAGCAGGCCAATTGAGATAAAAAGCGTTAGTTTACCCACTAAGGAATGCTGTGTTTTCATTGTTTTTATCCTTAGAAAAAGCCCCTAAATGAAATGCCGCAGTCTGTATGATGAATTAAATAAGATTAGCTAAGTATAAAAATAGTAATAAATACTGAGGTAATTATTTAATTAATTTGTAAGGGGATATAATGACAAGCCTGTGGTAAATGGTAATCAGGTCTTTTACTGATGTACGCCTAAGGGTTTTCCACTGAGTATGACTTTGCTATTTAGGAGGTCGTATCGATGCTTAATAAAATTAAAAAAAATCCCTCTATTGGGTGACGTACATATTTCAAGCGCAGATGGAACGGTATTGATGAAAACTGAGGGCCGGGCGGCGCGTGGATATTTATGTACGCATTCTTTCGTTCTGGCTATTTTTATTGACACTCTCGAAAACTTCCCTCAGGAAGCTGTGAGATATATCACGTTACTGCTGGCAGGCTGCCCAGGTATCCATGATTACTCATTGCAGTTGTCATCGGAAGGGGGGGGGTTATGTTGTTATTATGACAAAAATATGACTGCTGAAATAATGGCCGCAGAAATTGAGAAACATTTAGCTTTAACGAGATATTTAGCGAGCAGACTCTCTTGTTATCAACGTTATGATAGGCGAGGGAACGATGAAGTTAAATAAAGCAATAATTCTTCCAGCGATGTTTTTCAGTATCATGACACATAGCCAAACATTAACCTGGAAAGGAAACGATTTTTCGTTACGGGCGCGAAAAATTCCGCTATCGGCGGTTTTACAAAATCTTGCGGAAAACTACGATACGCAGGTCATTATTGATCCCTCGATCACTGATGTATTTAGTGGGGTGATCGCAAGTGCGCCACCGGTCGATATTTTAAATAGAATTTCAACACAATATAATCTGGCGACTTATCTGGATGGTAACACGTTGTTTATTTACCCGTCGTCACAAGTGACACACCGTGTCATTACGCTAAACGCGCTGCCTGCCAGCTCTTTCATTCGCTATTTGCAAAAACGTGACGTACCGGCGCGTAATAGCTGCGAGGTGCGCAGCATTCCCAGTGTCAACGCGCTAGATATCAGTGGTGTTCCCGCCTGCCTGTCACGCATCACGCAACTAGCCTCAATGTTGGACGGTGAAATAACCAAGCGACAAGACGATGCGGTGAGTTTAACCGTCTATCCCCTTAAATATGCCACCGCCGTTGATGATCGCTACCAGTACCGAGACCAGACGGTCGTGGTACCAGGAATCGTCAGTGTGCTGCGTGATATGAACCGTGGTAGCGCCCCCACCACCAACACCAGTTCCCCCGCGACACAGGGGCTACCGATGTTTTCGGCTGATCCACGCCAAAATGCGGTCATCGTGCGTGACCGCTCGGTCAATATGGCAGGCTACCGCAAGCTCATCAGTGAACTCGATCAACGCCCACAGATGATTGAAATCTCAGTGACGATTATCGACGTCGATGCTGGGGATATCAGTCAACTTGGCATTGACTGGAGTGCCGCGGTTTCTATGGGCGGCGGTACGCTCTCTTTTAATGGTCCCGATAGTAATACCGGAGGCGGCTTTTCCACTGTTATCAGTAATACACCCAGTTTTATGGCGCGTCTGGTCGCACTGGAGAAAAACTCTCATGCATACATTTTATCGCAGCCGTCGGTGGTTACGCTGAATAACATTCAGGCGGTATTGGATAAAAATATCACTTTTTACACCAAGCTTGAGGGCGACAAAGTGGCTAAATTGGAATCGATCACCACCGGATCGTTGTTGCGGGTAACCCCCCGTTTGCTGGAGGATAAAGGTAAGCAAAACATCATGCTGAGCCTCAATATTCAGGACGGCCAGCAAAATGCGCCGATCAGTCAAAGCGAGCCACTACCACAGGTACAAAACTCCGAAATAGCTTCGCAGGCCACGCTACAAGCGGGGCAAAGCCTGCTGTTGGGCGGATTTAAACAAGATAAACAGGTGCAGGTGCAAAATAAGATCCCACTGCTGGGGGATATCCCCATTATTGGCCATCTGTTCCGCAGTGATATTAATCAAACCAATAGCGTCATTCGCTTGTTCTTAATTAAGGCCACGGTCGCCGCTAACAGCGAAAATAATCATGGATAGCGAGTGGAAAATTCGGCTCCTCGGCGGCGTTCTTCATGGGCGTGAGGTGTGGCTGTCTGATGGTCAGCTCTCGGTGGGGGAACGAGGCTGCGATCTTTGTATACCGCTTGATAATGAAGGCAAAGTCATACTGTCAGCGATGAATGGGCAACTGTTTATTGATGCAGGAAATGCCATCGTGCGGGTGAATGGCCGCCGACACAAACGCGGGTCACCTTTACCCGCAGAAGGGATATTGCAGACTTTCGGGCTGGCAATGGCTTTCGGCAACCAAAACGCTAATTTATCAACCTATCAACTGCGTTCCGGCTCGCCCGTTTTTTTGTGGCTGATGGCGCTGGTATTGGTGCTGCTGGTGGGGGTTTCTGGCGTGGTGTTTTGGATAAGCAATACTGCCGTACCACCGCAGAGTATCGCGACACGGGTTAACGTGCTGCTGCGACAAACAGGGCTGACGCAAACCAAGGTCAGTTGGGGTCAGGATGGCACGCTGCAACTATCAGGTTACTGTCAAAACAGCGCATCGCTGCAAACGGCACGCTTAAAACTCGAGTCATGGGGGGTATTGTACCGCGACAATGTGGTATGCACCGACCAATTAATCAGAGACGTGCGTGATGTGCTCACCCAGGCTGGGTATGCCGATGCGCAGGTGACCAGCTTCGCGCCAGGGGAGGTGCGGATCAGGGCTGATATCACGATGGGAAAACGCTGGGCGGCAATTCAACCGTTGCTGGCTGAACTGCCGGGGTTAACACATTGGCAAATTAACAATCCCCACGAGGCTCAGGGTAAGGCCATTATTGATGCATTAATACAAAATGGATTGGCAGGAAGCGTTAGTGTCACGCCGGTAGGTCAGGCGTTTGTGATGAGTGGCGTGCTTAATGCGCCGCAGCAGCAAATCTTTAATCAGCTGTTTGACCACATCCGCGAACAGTATCCCGGTATCGCACTGAGCTACCAGAATGTTTCAGCCTCAAGCGAGGGCAGCCAACGATTTCCATCGCCTATTGCCGCGATAGTGCATGGTCGGCAGGGGATCTACCTGGTATTGGAAGACAGGGAGCGGTTAAGAATAGGCAGCCAGCTCCCTGATGGCAGCGAGGTGGTCGCCCTAAACGACCATGCGGTGGCGCTCAAATACCAAGGGTCATTGATTAACTATCCCTTTAATTTTTGAGTGGAGAATATCATGCCAACGCTAACTGATTTAGAAGATAGCCTACGCGATTCAGATGAACAAACCAAAGAACGCTTAATGGCATTAGCCGCTGTATACCATCGGCTGATAATTGCGATGCAGGGGCCAACTAGCCCAGAGCAATATCAGCAGTTCACCTTATTGTTGGAAGCGGTCATTCAGGCCGAAGATATTATCAACGTGATTTACTTTCGATATCATAATCACCGAATAAATATCACTGAATAATTTTTAATGATAACTATCCAGTTATAAGTCCGGTCAGGGAAATAATGTTAAATCCCATGAGTTAACATGACGATTACGATGAGGTAGCGCTATGAAAACAACTTTCGAAGCGGAGAAAAGAAGAATAGAGCGAGAATATTCGCGTCTACAAAAATACTTTTCACAATTTACCGAGCTAAAGCAGTCAATCGCAGCATTAGTGGCCAATGCGCCAACTGACCCGCAGGCAAAAAGGAAACTTAATCAGCTTAATCAGCTCTTCCCGGAGGGGATAGACGGGATGGATCACCATGCCCGGCAGGATATGAAAACGTTAAGCGTGGCACTGAAAAAATTGAAATCGAGAATAAATCACGCAGTTTCAAATTCAGCGAACTAACTGAGGATAATATTATTAGCGTACATATCCCTATTCCTATTAATAATATATCCGATTCCGAAATTCCTGATGTGGGGAATTATAGCACTGAAAAACAGGACGGGTATGATTATGGCGCAGTCAATAAGACTGCCAGACGTGAAACGTCGGGTGTAGCTAATTATCACACGACACCTCGGGTTAGTGATGATAACGACTACTTTGGACATAATAACGATCAAGATAATATTTTCGCATTCGGTTATTCGGTACTTGAGGATCTTGAGTTGGTATTACAAAAAATAGCTAACGATCTTTATGGCGCGATCAAGAGCAGTACTGAGCGTGCGCGTAATACGCAAAATATGTCAAACCGCATGGATGAGGTGATTGCTGAGGCAGCTAAAGGTGACGATAAAACTAAAGAGAAAGTACCGGATGATGTCGTCAAATACATGCGCGACAACGGTATTTTGGTCGACGGTATGACCATTGATGACTATATCAGCAAACATGGAGGATCTGAGGGGTTAGACAAAGGCTCTCTCCAGGCTATCAAGGCAGCACTCGACAACAGCGCGAATCGCGACACGGATTTAATGACTCAAGGCCAATTAAGCATTCAGAAAATGACCCAGGAGATCAATGCAGTTATCACGCAGATGACGGGATTACTCAGTAAATGGGGCGATTTATTGAGCATGATCGCACAGAAAATGTACTGATGAGTATGCCAATGAACGCCAAAGAAACGCAGGCCATAGTGCAGTTTTTCCAGCAAGGCGGCGCGCTGCGCATGTTGCTGGATAAAGAGGTGAGTGCTGAGCTGGATGTGCTATTTCGCTATGCCAAACAGCTAGCGGGTGTTGGTGAATATGGTGCAGCAGCGCGATTATTCAAGGTGCTCACCCTTTACGATGCCTGGTCATTTGATTACTGGTTTGAACTCGGCGCGTGCTGTCAGGCGGATAGCGCTTGGGTCGATGCTATCTATGCCTACGGGCGTGCAGCGCAAATTCGGATTTCAGCAGCACAAGTGCCTTGTGCCGCCGGTGAATGTTACCTCGCCTGCGGCAATCGGCCTTTGGCAGCCAAAGCCTTTCGTACCGCGTTGTTTGTGTGCGGTGAAGCGTGTGAAAAAGAGGTGATGGAACAGGCAAATATCCGTCAACGCGCACTGGTGGGTTTGGCTAAAACAGGAGAAAAAGATGAGTCGGATACTGATGGACGGCGTTCCCCGCGCTAACACCGAGCTTCACGGCATAACCCTTAAGCCCCAGACCGCCAGTGTGGCGAGTGGCGCACTTGGCTACGATGTAAAAAGTATTTTCGACGATGACCGCCAGCGTCAGGAGGCGGTGCCTCATGTCACTCTAATGCAGGCCGAAACCGCATTGCAACAGTTACTTAGCGCAGGGCCAACTGGCGTGCGCAAACCGACAATACGTGACGTGATGGAAATGGACCCAATGATGTTATCGATGATGATGACGCAGTTGGTGCTCAATGTTTCCGCCAATAACGGTAGCTCAATCTGTAAACAGTTGGAACGGGCAACAGAGGTGCAAGCGGAGCTGCGTAATAAGCAGGTAGCGGAGTATCAAAAGCAGATCAATACGGCGATTGAACAGTCTGATCAGGCACGCAAAGCAGGGATAACGAATGCGTTGTTTGACTGGATTATTGGTGGTGTTGAGGCCATCGTCGGCGTACTGAAAATGGCTGAAGGGGTTCTTACCGCCGACCCATTGGCGGTAGCCGATGGTGCGGCTTATTTTTCTGCCGGAATGGCTGGAATGGTAAAAGCGGGGGCCGAAACCGCGCTGTTATTGGGCGCGGATAAAGAAACCTGTAGCGAAGTCATCAAGGATGCTGGTGTCGTACAGAACGTCTGTGAAGGCGTAGCACTTGCGTTGGATGTTATGCAGATTGGCCGTGGTATCAGTGCTGCGCGTGCCGTGACGAAGGTCACCGAAGAAGTATTAGAGTCCGGCGTAGGTAAACAGTTGGTAGAAGCCGTTGCCAAAGGCGCGGAAGACGAACTAAAAGTGTTAGCTGAAAAAGCAGGGCAAGAAGTGAGCCGCGTATTGGGTAAGGATTTTGGTATGGCGGTTGAGCGAGAGATGGTCGAGGTCGGCGATATGGCGATCGAAGCCGCAGCGCATGAGCTTGAATCCGAAGCTAATATGGTTCGTAGCATCGGCAAGAGTTTCACCCGTGAAGGTGTGGCGAAACTGGTGACCGCAGCTATTGAGGATGCAGCTAAAGGGCTGCTCAAAAAAGGGGAGGAGGTCGTTGCTGAAAAACTGCGTGATGCCATTTTGCAGAAGTTACGCAGAAGCATCATTACCACGGTGATCCGAGACGGTACCAGCAAAGCGCTGTGGGTGACGCGTGCCACAGCAAGCGGTGCAGAGAAAATATCAGGGGCGATCATTGCCAATAGAACCGCTGAACTGCAAAAAATCATTGAAAAACTGATTGTTCAGCAAGGTTTGATTGATTTTACGCAGAACTGGACTGAAGACCACAAGAAAACACAGCAAAAACAGCTTAATGAGTCCTACCAAAACGCCGCAGATGCGATCAACCGCGGTTTAGACATCATCAATAACAGTGGTACGGCGCTGGAGAGTATTGCCGGGTCCAGAGCCTAAGGAGAATGTATGAGTGAGCTTAATATCACAGGATTGGCGCGATGCCAACCTATGGGTACTGAAGATGCGAACGGTGAATTGCTGATGGGAGTCAACGCCGTAATTGTGGATAAATGGCCGTTGAGCAACGCACAAACGAGCCTAAAATCGTTCGCCAGCGAGGGCCGCCAGCCGGTGCAGATTGGCGGCAGCGACGCAATTCATGGCGGCGGTAGCGCGTCGATAAATCCAGACTCATTTTTCGCCATGTTTGATGAAATCTGGAGCAAGCTGCTCATGCTCGCCAAACAGTTGCGCGATACCATGCAGTTCTATAATCAGAAGAAGCAGGAGCTGGGCTGGGGGCTAGAGATAAATACGCTCAAACAAAGTTTTAAAGCCATTGATGATAGCTATGAGGCGGCCAAGTCGGCGGCGATAGGCGGGTTGTTTGCCGGTGTTTTAACCCTTGCCGGTGCGCCTTTTGGTGAGGCAGGGATGTCAGTGGGGAATGCGGCTGGACAGGCGGCGAATGGGATTGCGAATTGGGTTTCAGCGAGTAAAACCCGCGAGGCCGACGCTGAAAAAGCCATCGCTGATCTACAAAATAAAGGGGCACAATCGTATGCGAAAACCCTTGATGACACTCTGATGAAGGCGCGAGAGATCATGCAACAAATGATGGATATGGGGCGCAGCCTCGTTGAGGTATTCAGTCAAGTATTGCGCGCGATTTCGCACTAATGCCGTAGGGGGATTAATGGATGAGATAACGCGTCAACTACGTTATGAGGGGCTGCATCCACAACCTGCGTTTTTAGCAGGCTGTGGGGGGCTGATAGGGCAGCAGGTCGAGCTTTATCCCTACCGGTTAGTTTATCGGCTTGACGCAAATAACCTCATTCTGTGCAGTTTTAACCGTGCGCCAGAGAGCGTACCACAACTGTCATCGCTGATTCGGCTGTGGGGGATATTGTGCCGTTTATTCCACCGTACTCCCTGGCTCAACAGCGTCAGAATGTTGGTCATCACCGAGGTTTTTGATCCGCATGTGGCCGCCCAGCGCCGGCGACTGGTGCGGTTGTTACACCGCCTGGGCGCGATGGCGGTACTTATTGATGGCGATAACTGGCTAGAAATACCGTTCGCCAGGCTACTCAATCGACGAAAATGGCTCTGATAGTGGTCTATCGCCCCGGCAATCGAGCACGGTATTTTAGGAGACACCCTATGAAAACAACATCAAATGAGCATGAGCAACATTGCTACCAAAGCGCCGTCGTTAAAGAAGCAATGGCGCTCGATCCTGAGACGGTTTATGCCCAAGGATATGCCGCCTGGCAAGAGGGGCGCTATGACCGTGCTCTGATTGATTTCGGCTGGTTGGTGATGTCACAACCGTGGAGCTGGCGTGCTCATGTGGCACTGGCAGGCGCGTTGATGATGCAAAAAGAGTATGCAATGGCGATGAATTACTATGGTTATGCGCTGATGCTTGACGCCTGCCACCCAGAACCTGTCTATCAGATGGGAGTGTGCCTAAACGCGCTGGGAGAGCGGTCGTTAGCGAGAGAAGCATTGCAAACGGCGCTGACCATGAGCTATGACGACCCTCTTTATAGCAGTGTACGCGCTAATGTTGAGTTGATGTTGAGCCAATTGCTGGCTTAGCGGGTATTGCTTCATTTTGGAGGCCGATAATGCTCAATACTAGTCCGGGATGCCTGCAATCCCACTATGTTGATGGCTTTCTTTATGCTCCTGAAACCGTTGGCACCAGGGTTCTCGCACCTACGCTGATGGCTCCGGGCAGCCAGATAACATCAACAGAGAACCCGATCAGCGAAAGTCGCCGGCTAGAGCGCAGGGCGCACACCTTTTATTTCATTCAGCGTTTAGTGCGTTTCAGTATGTCGGCAATCTCTTTTGGCATGGCGGTGGCGGCCGCAGTGCTTTCTGGGGGCGCGGGAATACCCATTGCCGTCGTTGCGGGGGCGGCAATGATCATTGCTGCCGGAGACGCCGGTTGCGCCTTGTATAATATGATTCAGGTGCGCAATGATCGTGAGCCATTGGTCACTAACAACGACTGTATTGTTTTGGCCGTCAAAGAGCTGATGCAGCGTTGTGGTTGCTCCTCGCAGCATTCTGAGAATATAGCCGACGGCACTTCGTTTGTAATCCGAGCCGGTGTGGCGCTCTCGGCAGCACTTTTCCCCCAGCTTTTGCCCGCCGCACATTTATCGGGCAGTATTGCCGAAATCCTGGGTGATATCTCGGCTGGGGCAACAGCGTCGCTGACCGTGGTCGGGGCAATGTTAGATATACACACAGCGCGGGTTGAACGTCGGCAGAAAACGGTCGTTACCACCGTCAACACCGCTGTACCGACTGAAGAAGATGAAAGTAAGGTCAGTGACGAGAAAATTCAGGAGTGGATCACTGGGATCATCAACTGTTATCAGCGCCATATAGCTCAACCACAGAGGTTTCAGAGTCACATCTAATGCTAGATATCACGCGCAGCCGACAGGGTATTGTTGATGACACAGATGTACGGCAAATGTGGCATGGCGAGGGAGAGAAACTGCCGGTTCCCGTACTCCCTGAACCGCAATATGCACAACCCGTTGAGGCTGCGACTGCCAACTGTAACGCTGGTCAGAAAAAGATGTTGGCGAGTCTGGCCAGACGGGTTATTAGCACCTTTCCTGCCGCGCTGTTTAGCTGGCAAGCGGTGGTGCTCGGTGGACAGCTTTTGTGCTGTAGTGCCGGTATCGTGCTGACGGTGGTCAGCGGGGGCGCTGCGCCGTTACTCATACTGGCAGGGATTGGGTTGGCAATAGCCATTGCGGATATAGCTTGTCTAATTCACCACCAGCGCCACGGTTTGCCGATGGAGCATGACAGCATTGCCAACGCGGTCTATTTCATTGCTCGATGCTTTTTTGAACAACAGAAAAGTCAGGACTTGGGTTCGTCAGTCTCGCTAGGCGCGCGCGCGTTGCTTACCGTGGTCGTCGTCGGCCAGCCATTTTGGTGCACCACTCTGGGGCTAAACGTGCCTATTTTTCGTCAGATAAGCATTGCGAGCTACAGTGCGCTGGCATTTATGCGCTATGGCGCGACAGGCCTTCCTGTGACTGGGCTACAGGTCAGTGTTCCCTTCTTTCGCCTGCTGGCACGCCTGTTTCCCAATGAGGACGTCAACGGTGCCACCAGATGATTCAGGTTTACACCTGATAGGTAACTTAACGCAGACGACCATAATTCACTGAGCGAACCGTCGTGTTTGGTTGTTAAGGTTCGCTTACCGGAGGTCATTATGAACGTTGAGCAACTGGTCGATACGCTATCGCGTTTGGCACATCAGGCAGGGCAAGCAGTAGAAGACAAAATGAATGGCGAGGATCTCACTAACCCTGAAGCCATGCTCAAAGCACAATTCGCCGTGCAGCAATATTCCACCTTTATTAACTACGAGAGCGCGATGATTAAAACTATCAAAGACATGCTCAGTGGGATCATTGCCAAAATATGATCTTGTTAACCACGAGTGAGCGTCAATTACTGGTTGAAGTCGCCTTCGCGGGCATCAATCACGGCCTGCAACGGCAAGTACGCGCTATGTTGCCAGCCTTACCTCAACTGGTGGCCGACAAGGATATGCAGGCGGTTTGTTTGGCGGTGCTGCTTGCCGGGCTGGATGAGCCGGAGCGGGCGCGTCAGACATTGGCCGACGTCAATCTGCCTGAGGCCGAATCACTGAGAAACTATTTCACCTGATCACCGGGGAGTCAGCCCATGAGTATGATTAACAGCAGCGCAGCCACAGATTTAGCCGCCAGCGCCAAAACACTCAACGCACCCGCGTTAAGCGTCGCAAGCAGCGAGAAAGTGACGGCATTCAACAAATTGTTATATGCAGGCACGCCACAGGGCGACGTCGGAGCATTATCGCCGTCGCAAATGTTAGTGCAGCAAGCCAATATTCTCAGCACCACGGTAGGCGTGGATCTGGGGGCTAAGATTGCCGGTGCGGTATCCCAATCGGTTAACAAACTGGCGAACATGACATGAAATGGGCGCGCTGTGTGCTGATATCCGCACTGGCCCTGTTGCTCACAGGGTGCCGTGTGGATCTTTACAGTGCGCTGCCTGAGGAGGATGCCAACCAAATGTTGGCAATCCTGATGCAGCACAATATTGACGCTGATAAGCAACTTGTAGCAGGTGGCGTCACGCTGCGAGTTGAAAAAGCGCAGTTCATCAATGCGGTTGAGCTGCTGAGATTAAACGGATTTCCACGCCGCAGCTATATCTCCGCTGACACCATGTTTCCGCCTAACCAGTTAGTTGTCTCTCCGGCAGAAGAGCAGCAAAAGATTTTATTTCTAAAAGAGCAACGCATCGAAAACATGCTCAGTCAAATGGACGGTGTAGTGCATGTGGATGTCACTATTGCCTCGTCTGGTCCCGATGAAGAGGGCGCGACGGGACAGACATCGGTGGCGGTATTTATTAAGTTCTGGGCGCAGGTCAACCTGGTGGCATTACGCGTACAGATAAAAAATCTGGTTGAGAAATCGATCCCCGGAGTGCAGCAAGATCAAATCAGTATTCTGATGCAGCCGGCGGAATTCAGAATGTCGAGCGTGGTGAATGTTGACCAGGCACCCCAGTTGAGGGCGATACAGTGGCTAACCTTACATCGCTGGCTTTTGATACCGATATTAATGGTGGCGATTTTGGCGTTCATCGTGCTGGCACTGATGACGTGGCGCAAACGGCGCTAGTACCAAATTTACCGCAAGAGGCGGTGTTACAACTGCACCGTTATCTCTGGCTACCTGGGCGTTATGCCCATCGGAGCTGGTTAGCCGCGCTGGGCTTCATGCCTAAACCCGGCTGGCAATATGGTCAGCAACCGCAGTTAGACAGCTACCTGAATCAGGCGTTGCGGGCGCGGCGAGGAACGCCACGGCTACCGACGCGGCTCAACACGCGGCAACAGCGAATGGTACGGCTGGCACCCAAAATGACCGCATTCGCACTGGCTATTGGACTGCTCAAACTGGGATGCAGCGATTATCTACTTTTACCTGACTATCGGCAGACCATCCTGCGTTGGCTTGATGATGGTCTAATTTGGCTGCTGTTTGGCCTAAGCTGCGGCAAATGTCGGGCGCTGTTTTCACCGATAGACCTCATCACTAACGCGATAAAAATCGGTACCGCTGTGCTGCATCGTGCAGCGCAAGATGATCCGGTTTTGTATGCGGTGCTGATTATGTTGCCACCGTGCGAACGGGCGCTGTGGCCGCAGGTGCCCATGCTGGCGATGAATTTACTGGAGCAAGCGCTATGTCCCGATGCCGAATACCGTTAACCGAGTTTGACTGGCAGCCACCGGCCACGGGCATTATTCCTGCGATGCTGCTTGAAGCGCAGTATCGGCAGGCTAAGGTGCTGAACAGCGCGGAGAAAGAGGCCGCTGTCATCATCAATGCGGCGCGACGAAAAGCGGAGGGAATCATCCGCGAGGCCCATAAGACACAGCGCCAGATGCAGACACAGATGCGGCAGGCGCAGGATCGTATTCGGCAGGAAACACTCAGCCGCTGCGAAGCACAGTGGCTCCAAACCCATGTGACCGCATTGTTGCAGGACGAAGCGCGAGAAAAGCAGGTGGTCAAGGCGGTATCAGCACGCATTCAGCGCAGCCTTGAGCAGGTACTCAGCGCATGGTTCGACCAGCAACCTATCGAGAAGACGTTGTGTGGACGATTAGCCCGGCAGGCCGAGCAGATGGCCTGCGAAGGCGCGTTAACACTGCATATTCATCCTTCAATGCAGGAAGCCATGCTCGCTGAGTTTGGTGCGCGATTCACCCTGGTTCCTGAAGCTGACTTTACGCGCGATCGCGCGGTTTTAGCCTCGCCTCAACTCTCTGTCGCATTCTCACTGAGTAACCATTTTCAGCAGTTACTCACCTGGCTGCGCACCGTGCCCCCTGAAACCGGAGATCTTGATGAGAATAGCGGATACCACACACGCGATAAACAGTGAAACGGCGCTTCACCCGCTTAATGTACACGCTGAAAACACGGTTTCACCGATGGATATGGCGTTGCAGGAGCTGCAAGAAGCCTCGGGCAGCGCACTCACCGAAACGCTGGAAGATATGGGCATGGCGCTGGGGGGGCGGCTACGCGACTATCAGCAAGCGGATGTGACCGAACGCCAAGAGCTGAGGCAGCAGGCGTTGTTGAAAATGGTGCAACGAATGCAGCAACAGGAAGGCGGAATATCACCGCAACTGATGCAGCAGGGATTAAGCCAAAATATCGGTCAGCAGATCCTAAGTGTTGCCTCCTTGCTAACGGCTGATGGCGTCGAGCGCAAAAAAAGAAAAACGCTGAACCAGCAGCTCGCCGAGCTAATGGCACAAGAGGGCTGGGAAGTGGCGTTATTCGGCATATTAGAGCTTGGTCATATAGATAAGGGCGTTTTAACACAGATTAACCGCTTGTTTCAGCAGGCGATGGATGAAGAGGCTGTCTCGTTGGCCGAATGGTTCCAGCGCATTGTGGCATGGCCGGACCGACGACAGCGGGTCAGAGTGTTGTTACGCCTGATGGCTTTTGAGCTTTCTGCTTGCGTGGCCGGGGGGCAGCAACAGCGGTTAGCCGCAGTGCTGGTGCGCCTGCGCCGCTTACTGCTGTTTTTGGGGCTGGAAAAAGAGTGTCGGCGGGAAGAAGCCATTTGCCAGTTGCCTGCGGAGTCACTACTCCCCTTACTGATTGATATAACCAACGAAAGCTGGGTTTTCGAGGAATGGATGATGTCGCGGTTGACGCCGTTGGTGACCTCTCGCAGCCTGCTTAATCGGCTATTGCAGCAGTTGGATGCACTGTTTTTGTTGATGCCAGAACACTGTTTTAACGATGAAGAACAACGTGAACAAGTCATCACTGTGTTACGTGGGATGAAGGGGGATCAGGCTATCACCTGATTCCGCCCCTGCTCTGCATCTGGAACTCTGTGCTCATGTTGAGGTGGAGGTATAAATGACGTTAAGTCTGGTCACAGAGCGCAATATCCAGTTGTTTATGCAATTAGCGCAGATGCCCGCCTGCCGCGTGAGCACGGATATGTATTGGCAGACAGCCACGTATGAAACCTATCTCAATTATCGCAGAGGGCGTATGCATATTAGCCAATGTCTGCCGCTGGACTCTTATGACAGCAATCTGTTGCTGCTTGCGCTACATCGCTGGCAGCCTGCCCGCTTTGCGGGTATCCCTCAACGATTCTTCCAACTCCGTCGTGGCCTGGTAATGAGTTGTTCTCCTGCCGCAGACAGCGCCGCCGAGCTATGGCTACTGCTACATCGCCGTCAACAGGCTTTTCTGGAGTCGCTATGCAAACCCCAATGATCAGCATGAAAAGAGTTCAGCAGGGGCTGGCTGCCTGTTCAGGGCGACAAGATATCATCCTGGCCGTGGTGCTGCTCATCGCGATCGTGATGATGATCCTGCCGCTGCCAACGTTCATGGTGGATATTCTGATCACCATCAACATCACCTTTTCGGTGATTTTGCTGCTGATTGCCATCTATATCAACGACCCACTGGATCTGTCCGTTTTCCCGTCGCTGCTGTTGATTACCACACTGTATCGTCTTTCATTAACCATCAGTACCTCGCGTTTGGTACTGCTGCAACATGATGCGGGGGATATTGTTGATGCCTTCGGTCATTTTGTGGTGGGGGGAAATCTAACGGTGGGAGTGGTCATTTTCACCATTATCACCATCGTGCAATTTATCGTGATAACCAAAGGCACCGAGCGCGTGGCAGAGGTTAGCGCCCGCTTTTCACTCGACGGAATGCCTGGCAAACAGATGAGCATTGATGGTGACTTGCGTGCTGGCGTCATCGACGCTAATCAGGCGCGAGAATTGCGTCAATATGTTCAGCAAGAGAGCCGTTTCCTGGGTGCGATGGACGGAGCAATGAAGTTTGTAAAAGGTGATGCTATCGCTGGGATCATCGTGGTTCTGGTTAACCTTATCGGCGGCATCATTATCGCGGTGGTGCAATACGGTATGTCGCTGGGGGATGCGGTACAGACCTACAGTGTTCTTTCGATCGGTGACGGACTGTGTGGCCAGATCCCTTCGCTCTTAATTTCACTCAGCGCGGGTATCATCGTGACCCGAGTGCCCGGTGAGAAAAAGCAGAATCTTGCCAGCGAATTAACCACCCAGCTTGGCAGACAACCGCAGGCGCTGATGCTTACCGCCATCGTATTGATTTTATTCGCTGTAATACCGGGATTTCCTTTCCTCGATTTCTTCGTGATGGCGGTGCTTTCGGCGCTGCCATTTCTGTTTATTTGGCGTCGTACACGCCAGCCACAAGGAGAGACGGCGAGAGCGGATGAGATGACCGATGATGCCATGCAACCCGGCGCCCGCCCGCTAACGCTGCGACTGATGCCTGAACTCAATACCAACACGCTGGCAAGAGATATTGATGCCGTTCGCTGGGCGCTATTTGAGCAGTACGGCGTGCCTTTGCCTGAGGTAAACCTTGTGATCGATGGTAAGTGCGCAGTGCAAGGGATGAGCGTGTTGATTTATCAAGAACCGGTATTTTCTCTGCCAATACCGATGGATCAACCTTGTTTGCTCCTCAAGTCTGATGACCAGATAGAGGGCCGCGTACAACCTCTGCCGGATGGCATGGGGAGTATCACCTGGCTGTCAGAGGATGCGGGCAAAAAGGCACAAGGAATGGGGTTAGTGGTCGTGGAGAGCAATCAACGCATCACTGCGCTGCTACGGCGGGTATTACTCCGTCACATGGCTGAATTTATCGGCGTGCAGGAAGCGCGTTATCTGATGGATGCGATGGAAAAGCGCTATTCCGAATTGGTCAAAGAGCTACAGCGCCAATTACCGATCAGCAAAATCACCGAAACCTTGCAGCGTCTGGTGGCGGAAGGGGTATCGATCCGCGATTTGCGTATGATTTTCGGCACTTTAATCGAATGGGCACCGCGCGAAAAAGATGTACTGATGTTAACCGAATACGTTCGCATAGCGCTGCGCCGTCATATCTTGCATCGATTAACACCGCAGGGGGAGCCACTGCGTGCGCTGCGTATCGGTGAGGGTATTGAAAACCTGATTCGAGAGTCGATTCGTCAGACCTCGATGGGCACTTATGCTGCGCTCAGTCTCCCGCAGAGCACGCGCATATTGGGCTTAATCAACGCGGCGCTAAGTGAGCATGGCGATTTGCGTATCGTGACCTCGGTCGATACGCGCCGTTTTCTGCGTAAAATTATTGAATCGAGTCTGTTTAGTATCTCGGTGCTCTCATGGCAAGAACTGGGGGATAACTGCGCGGTACAGGTGGTACACAGCATTGATCTTAGTGCTGAGGAGTTAGCCCTCGATGAAGCGTAAAACCGACTCGTTATTGGGTGCATTAGAAAGGAGTCTCACTCCGCTCGATGAACCACCCAATGGATATACCAAAACCGGACGCTTGCTGCACATCGGTGCGACCCTGCTAACGGCCTATCTTCCCGGCGTTTTTATGGGGGAGGTTTGCTGTTTACTGCCACAAGGGGCATTAGCTGAAGTCGTGGGGATCGACGGTACTCACGCGCTCCTTTCGCCGTTTATCAGCACCGCCGGGTTGTATTGCGGGCAGCAGATTCAGCCGCTGGCACGGCGGCACCGTGTTCCGGTGGGACAAGATCTGCTAGGGCGTGTGATTGACGGCATGGGGCAGGCTTTAGATCGTGGCCCCGAACTGCAAGGGCCGTGGCGTGACTACGATGCCCCTCCGCCGTCGCCGTTGACGCGACAGTTAATTGAAAGGCCCATGCTGACGGGCATTCGCGCCATCGACAGCTTATTAACGTGTGGTGAAGGGCAGCGTATCGGTATTTTTGCGGCGGCGGGCGTGGGGAAAAGCACCCTGTTGTCGATGCTGTGTCGCAGTCCCGACAGTGAGATAAATGTGCTGGTACTTATCGGTGAGCGAGGCCGTGAGGTCCGTGAATTTATTGAGCAAACGTTGGGCGAAGAGGTACGCCGCCGCTGTGTGATAGTGGTTTCAACGGCTGATCGGCCTGCGCTTGAGCGAATGCGAGCGCTGTTTGTTGCCACCACGATTGCCGAAGCGTTCCGCGACCAAGGCAAGCGTGTCTTGCTGTTTGCGGATTCCCTCACGCGCTATGCCCGCGCCGCACGGGAGATTGCGCTTGCCAGCGGCGAAGTGGCGGTACCGGGCAGTTACCCTCCTTGCGTTTTTGCCGCATTGCCACGCTTGTTGGAGCGGGCAGGCAAGGGGGAACGCGGCAGTATCACCGCATTTTATACCGTGCTGGTGGAGGGAGATGACATGAACGAGCCGCTAGCCGATGAGGTCAGATCGCTGCTAGACGGCCACATCGTTCTCTCGCGTC
Organism: Yersinia aldovae ATCC 35236; assembly: GCF_000173735.1. Taxonomy (GTDB): domain Bacteria; phylum Pseudomonadota; class Gammaproteobacteria; order Enterobacterales; family Enterobacteriaceae; genus Yersinia; species Yersinia aldovae. The sequence continues at coordinate 22,896 of NZ_ACCB01000007.1, forward strand.
GGTTGGCCGAATCCGCCCATTTCCCCGCCATTGATGTTCTGGCGAGCCTAAGTCGCATTATGCCGATGGTCACCAGCGCCGAACACCGGGCGCAGGCTAACGCACTACGTAGCCAACTCTCGGTATACCGTGACGTCGAGCTATTGGTGCGGGTGGGGGAGTTTAAACGCGGAGAGGATTCGCAGGCCGATCACGCGGTGGATAGCTATCCCGCCATTTGTCATTTCTTGCAACAACAGGGTAATGAACCATGCAATATCGACGAACTGCTGCCACAGCTACGTTATCTGACGGGCAGCTGATGCTGCACTGTTTACTCAAGATCAAAGAGCGCCGGGAGGATCGATTGCGGCGGCAGATGGCTGAACTCACACGCCAGCATATGCAAACGGAAGTGATGCAGAATCAATGTCAGGTACGGCGTACTGAATTAGCTCAGTTGCAGAACCAGTTACTAACGTGGTCTGGAACCTTACCGGCGAATGAGTTGCTGGAACAAAAAGCAAAAAATGGGCAGCCTATTTCATGAGGTTCACAGCATGGCGCTGCAACAATGCACGCTGTCGGATACGCAGAAACAGTTACAACAGCGGCTTGATGTGCTGCACCAGGAACTCATTATCATTATAGAAAAAAAAGGAAAAAATCAGAGGACTGCTAAACAATGAATATTATTAGAATCGAGGGCTGCCTGTGGCATACCCAGCCTGACAACAGCGATGAAGAAGTGCAGCGTCAGCCAGGTAAAACCCGGTTTACGCAGCTAATGGGGCAGATTACCGCTGCGCCAGGCCATTCTGGTAACAAATCGGCGCTGTTGCGACGACAAACAAGCCGTTATCAAGTGTTGGGGGGGCCTGCGGCTGGGCTGGTCTGCGAGATAGAGGTGCTGGAGGGGAAAACCTATCTCAACGTTTTGGTGCCGCAATATGCGTCGTGTAACACCTTAAAGCACTTTTCTGCCTGGCTGAACGCCGGGCTTCTCGCGGCAGGTCATCAGGTGACGCTGGAGATAAAGTATGTCAACGATGACACCGAGTGAAGGGGAGCTGGCTAAGTATCTGCCAGTAGAAGGCGTTAGCTTAGGTGCGCTGCATATTGTGGCGCAGCAGTGGACGGTTGCCCAACCAGGGGTCGCGTTCGCGGTGACATTGGAGGGCACGGAATGCGACATCTGGTTACCGCAGGGCGATTGGCAAACGTGGTGCGAAACGATGATTGGCTCTTCGGATTCAAACGCGATTGACCCGCAGCTATTAGCTGGCGTTGCTGAATGGGGGCTTTCACCGCTGCTGGCTGCCAGCGATGCGGTGATGGCGAACCCAAGCGGTTATCCACGCGACTGTAGCAGTTTTCCGCAGCAACTGGCGCTGACTTTTAGCTGGCAGATAGAGCAGCACCGTTTTCGTGCCCTGCTGTTTGGCTGGCCGCCGGCCTATTTTCTCTCTCTCATACCGTTGGTCAAAACCACAGTACGGTCGGTACATGTTTTGCCTCCTATTGCTTTTGCCTGCTATGCGGGATGGTGCTCTCTTTCGCTCTCCGAGCTAAGAGGTCTTAACATGGGTGACGGCGTGCGGATGCAACCCTTTGGCCACCTCCGCGCCGGTGAATGTATTTTGTTGCTGTCGGCGGGGGTTGCGGCGCGGGTGAGCTTTGCGCAGGAGAATAATATGCAAATAAGTGAACTGGTACAGGACGTTGAAAGCTTGCTAATGGAAGAACGGGATGATGTGGATAATCCGCCACCTCTCGCGGTGAGTATCGACGACCTGCCGCAAATACTGTTGGTGGAAGTCGGGCAGGTGGATATCTCTTTAGGTGCGCTGCGTGCGCTGCGTGTGGGTGATCTGTTGCCTGTCGCTGCCCAGTTTGGTGGTGAAGTGAAACTGAGGCTGAATGGGCGGGTTCTGGGGGCCGGGGAGCTAGTCGGCTGTGGCGACAGCTTTCTGGTGCGGATCAATCGCTGGTATCTCAGCCCCGCAGAGGTCGCGCAAACGCAGGGGGATACGGTAAACACCTGATAGTCGCGGGGTGGGGCGGTGGTTATAACTGGTTCATCACCGCCTTATTAGGAAATACCATGTCTTTACCTGACTCTCCCTGGCAGCTTATCGCGCTGCTGTTTGTCCTCTCGTTACTGCCGCTCGCTGTGGTGATGGGAACCTCATTCCTCAAGCTGGCGGTCGTATTTTCTATTTTGCGCAATGCGCTGGGAATTCAACAGGTGCCGCCGAACATGGCGCTGTATGGCTTGGCGCTGGTGCTCTCCATGTTCATCATGGCACCAACGGTATTGGCGGTGAAAGCCCAATGGCACCCGGTGGCTGATGCCAGTACGCCGGTGTGGATGAGCGGCTGGGATGGCCATGCGCTAGGCCCATATCGTCAATTTCTGCAAAAAAACTCAGATGAGAAAGAAGCGCGCTACTTTCGCAATTTGATCGCAAAAACGTGGCCGGAAGATGCCCGTCGGCGAGTCAAACCCGATTCACTGCTAATTCTATTACCCGCGTTTACCGTCAGCCAATTGACTCAGGCATTTCGTATCGGCCTGCTTATCTACCTGCCTTTTCTTGCCATCGACCTGCTGGTTTCGAATATTCTGCTGGCAATGGGCATGATGATGGTATCGCCCATGACCATCTCATTACCTTTCAAGCTGCTAATTTTTCTGCTGGCGGGTGGATGGGATCTGATCCTTTCCCAACTGGTACAGAGCTTTGTATGAATGATGCCAACCTTGTACATTTCGTCACCGAGCTGATGTGGTTGGTTCTGATGACCTCTTTGCCTGTCGTGCTGGTGGCCTCGGTGGTGGGGATTGCGGTCAGTCTATTTCAGGCGCTGACCCAGATTCAGGATCAAACCTTGCAGTTTATGATTAAGCTACTGGCCGTCGCGCTGATGCTGATGGTGACTTACCATTGGCTGGGAGGGTTATTGTTAGCCTATACGCGGCAAGTTCTGCTGCAAATAGGCACCCACGGATGACAAATCTGGTAAGCGATGGGCTGGTGACGGTGGCTGTTGCAATGATGAGACCACTGGGGCTTACGCTGCTTTTTCCGCTGCTACAGAGCGGTAATTTGGGATCGCCACTAATTCGCAACGGGGTATTGCTGGCGGTAATGCTACCGATGTTACCTCTTATCCACGCTCAGGTGGAAATTCATCCGGGGTGGGGGTGGCTAAACCTTATTCCCGGCGAAATGCTCATTGGGCTGCTATTGGGTTTTTGCGCTGCTATCCCTTTTTGGGCGGTGGACATGGCGGGTTTTCTCATTGATACGTTGCGCGGGGCAACAATGGGTACCGTGTTCAATCCGGCGATGTCGGTACAAACGTCAATTCTTGGTCTGCTGTTTAGTCAGTTTTTGTGCGCACTGTTCTTTATGACCGGTGGTTTCAATCTGCTGCTTTCTGCGCTGTATGATTCGTATCACTATTTTCCTCCTGGTAACGTGTTGCAGTTCAATTCCACTTTTTTTAATTTCCTGCTCACTGAATGGCAGATGCTGTATCGCCTGTGCCTGAGTTTTTCCCTGCCCGCGGTGCTGAGTATGGTTCTGGCGGATTTAGCGTTGGGGCTGCTAAACCGTTCCGCCCAGCAATTGAACGTATTTTTTTTATTCGATGCCGATTAAAAGTGCGCTGGCCCTCTTTCTACTGTTGTTGTCGCTGCCCTATGCCTTTCATCACTATCAGCTTGAAAGTGAAGCGTTGTATCGGCATGTTAGCCGATGGTTAGCCAGCCATGAGTGAGAAAACCGAGCAACCCACCGAGAAAAAAAAGCGTGATAGCCGCCAGGAAGGGCAGGTGATCAAAAGTATGGAGATCACTTCTGGGATTCAATTAGTTACGGTGTTAGCTTTTTTCCTACTTTTTTGCCAATGCAATGATTCAGCGAGTCGCGGGGCTGATGTTGCTTGCTGCGGGGCTGATTAATAAACCTTTTAGTTACGCTGTGGGGGTCATGACGCGGGCGCTGTTCAGCGCCGGAGGACTCATGTTTGCCCTGTTTGGCGGGATGCTGGCGGCGGCCACCATCGCCAGCGTGTTGGCTCAGGTTGGCTTTATGGTGGCAAGCAAAGCGCTGGGCTTCAAAGCAGAGCGGATTAGCCCGGTAAGTAACCTAAAGCAGATTTTTTCGTTGCGCAGCCTGATTGAGCTGATTAAGTCCTGCCTGAAAGTTATTTTACTGTGCCTCATTTTCGTCTACTTATTTCGCTATTACGCTCCGACGTTTCAAGCGCTGCCTTACTGCGATCCGGCCTGCGCTATTCCGGTATTTTCGACCTTTGTACGCTGGATGTGGTATGCGTTGCTGACGTTTTATGTGGTACTCGGCGTGTTTGATTATGCCTTCCAGAGCCATAACACCCTAAAGCAACAACGTATGAGCAAGGAGGATGTGAAGCAGGAGCATAAAGACATGGAAGGTGATCCGCAGACCAAAAAACGTCGGCGAGAGCTACAACGTGAAATGCAAAGTGGAAGCCTGGCGCAGAATGTGAGGCAATCCGCCGTGGTTGTGCGCAACCCAACCCATATCGCCGTTTGTCTTGGTTACGATCCGGTTGAGATGCCGGTACCCACGATTTTAGAGAAGGGCACGGATGCCAGAGCAGAACACATCGTAAGCCTGGCGCTACGTGAGTCGATTCCGGTAGTCGAAAATATTGCTTTGGCACGTCAGCTATTTCACGATGTGAAGTGTGGTGAAATGATCCCTGAATCGCAGTTTGAACCCGTGGCTGCGTTGCTACGCCTGGTGCTAGAGATTGACTATGACACCGAGACTGATAAATAAATCAGTGGTTCTCGCTGCGGCTATTCCGCTATATCAGGCGATGACCTGACATCAACCCGACTGAACTTCACTTACGCTCAAATCACGCCAAATGGATTAGCATAATAGGAGTGAGTGATGAGTTCAGATATATCAATATCAAGTGTCAGCGTATCGAGTTTTCATATTTCTGATACTAAAAGCAGCACAGAATATCGAATTTCATTAACTAACTGGCAGGTATTCTGTGATTTTTTCCGTTCTCTGGTGGGCGTTGAAACCAGCGTACATAAACTTACACGTCTACATAATTCGATTTATGGTGAAGATAATAGCCCTCAAGATAAGCTGGTTGCGCTAAATGAATTGGTCAACTGGGTGAGTGCAAAATACCAAAAAGATTTTCACACCTGTGTTGATGATACGGGAGAGGTGACGGTTTATTATAAAGACCTCATGTTAAAGCAGCTTTCATTGCCTTTATTAGCGCCGGGAACCCGTGTAGAACAATACCTTCCTAACGTAGAGTATATCGGTGAAGGATACGCAATCTCACATTTTTGCGATCATATATTCTCTGAAGTATTGCCAGAATTAGATCGGTTGGAACAGCTATCTGAAATTGCACAACGCCGCTATGACGACAGAAAATTAATTAACTTGGAAACAGCACTCTTTAATTTTAAATTTAATTTACTCGATACATTTTTACAGAAGTATGACGCATTAAATTTATCTGCTGACGTTAAATCAGCTTGTGAGAATTACCGGCTTAAATTGATTGCTGATGATATAGGCAGCGCGAACGATGACGTTGAAAGTAATGAACCTGAAATCAGCTCGCCAGATAATGAGTGCCCAGAACAGCCCGACAGAATTGAGCAACTGTTAGACTATACCCGCAGGACACGACAGGCTATCGGTGATATTTTTGGGACGATTTACTCGGGTATTATGTCTCAATTAGTAAACGAAACAACCTGCCTACAGCAGGCCACTGTTGAATGTGATAGCCAGAAGACTCAGCAATCGGCTAAAAACATTTGCGTAATACTAAAAAACTTCGATTTTATGCGCGCGAGCGACAACACTTTTGATTTTTCCGCGTTTGAGCGCTTTTGTAAAACGCAAAATTCGCCTATAGAGGCGATAAAATACATGGAAAACGCGATTATTGCGGCGGATGATATTTATCTATCATACCAAGCCTTACAGCAGGGACTGCTGTGCACCGAACCCACACTCCCTGAGCATCTAAAACAGAGCGTACACCACACTGTCGCGTTGTTAGATCAATATCAGCAGCTAAAACAGGCAAATGAACCGGTAAGTGTGTTTTTAAAAATGGGGCCAGCAAAAAGTTCGGATGCGACCAATCGAACGCTTACTCTTTATAACGGTGAAAATATCGCCTATAGCTTTGCTTTCCCCCCCTCAAGAAACTTTGAGATTTTGCTGCATAAGCATGTATTTAACGAATTGGTTCTCAATCTGAGTTACGCGGCCAGCGAACTGAGGAACGAAGTGCATAAGGTTTATACCGAGCACTCGTTCTCTTTAAACAATATCAGCGGCAGCGAGTTTTTATTACAAGCGCAAAACTATTTCCATGTGGACAACATCGGCTATTTATTTATCAAATAAAGTTCCCCCGAACTGTTTGGAGAAAATATGTTTTCGCGAGTAATGGCATCCAATAGTGACGTTGTGACGTTTGTAACCAGCAGACAAGATTACACTCCCCAACTGAGTTTTTTGGATTATTTCATCGATTTCTTTATCAATCTGATGAGCGGAGAAACCAAGTTCCAACGGCTGAAGGATTTACATCAAGATATTTTTGGTGACAGTACGCCGGATATAAAGCTAGGTGCGATGATTGCCCTTAAGCATAATACTCATGCGGCTTTTCATAAGGACTTTCACGCAGAAATACTTTTTGGCGAAGATTTTTTTAGCACGGGAAAAGCCTGTGTATGTTTTTACTACCAAAGTGTGCTTATCACACAAAGCGAGCCGATACACTATTCAACACTGCTTGCCAGCCAGTTTTCAGATCACTTCCCGATTGATCCTTTGTTGCTGGGAAATCCGATAGCCAGCTTTGCGAAAGCCACGGCTGAGGGGGTAGTGATCGATTTAGATCGGACTGATTCGATGGTAGGCGCTTCAGATGAGACGCTAGACGCACGGCTCGAAGATAGGTATAGCGAAAGATTTGAACTCTTTACTCTCGGCCTTGACTTGCTCAAGTATAGTGGAGAATTACCTAAGGAATTTAAGGCCGAGAAGTATCTCAAACAACTCGAAGAGCTTGGCAAGGCAGTAGAGGGTTGCCTAAGTTCGGCCATGTTACCTCGTGAGGTTTTCGCACAAATTGTCAGCAAGATCAACGCTAGTGCGACGTTAATTTTAAATGATTTGTGCGCCTGTCTTGCATCGACGGTCGCTGAGAAGAGCAAAGCATTTGAGTTATCTAACTTCACTGACCAGCGGCACAATCTTGCTGAACAACTGATAACTCATCTTGGGCAGGCAAGGTATTTTTATGAAGGTGAGTTTTTCGCTTCAGCCTTTGGTAGCGCGAGACAGACAAGAAAAAGAGAAATCGACATTTTTGATAATACGGCTCGATTGATCCAAAATTTCTGTACTCAAGGCATGTTTGCGCTGAAACCGGGTAGGGACGCGGTGCCCAATGTTTATCGTCAGGCGGTAGAGAACACGGTAGATATGCTTGATTGCTACTGTATGCACGCGAGCGAAAAAGGGTGCTTTGCTATTACCCTTGAGTCAAATACCGACTACGACATGATCTATGGCAACTATTTTGCGACACGAGTTTGCTTGCGCCACGATGGTGTTTTGAAAAGAAAATTCAACATTCCTCCTGAGTTTGAGTTTTTACTGACGCATCACGTCGTCGGTGAACTTTGCGCGCCTGTCGAGCTGGGCACGTCATATCGGGCATATTACTTGCGAGAGAACGTGACCCGCAATACCTTTCTATCCAAGGTATGCGCCTATTTTACCCTGTGTGAGATCAGTGATGTGCCAGAAAAACGGTGTTTTCCAATGCAACAGTAACATCAAGTTTTATACGATGGGCTGAATGTTTTTAACGCGAAGTTTTATGTGACTCATTGCTTTTTTTTGAATTATTAAACGGATATCTCTGCGTTAGGAGAATTTTGAATGACCAAACGCAAGGTCTAAGCTGACTTAAGCTCAAACCTTGAGTTCTCCTGATAAGACACCAATACGGTTGCGCTATTACTTAGCTGATGCTTCAAGAGTAAAACTTTCTTGAACGGCTACGGTCTCTTGATCAAGGGTCGTTTCGGTGTGAATTTTTGCCACACCGCGGCAGCCTTCACCATAATGTTCACCCTCCCAACGCCCAACCAGAGCCGCGCCCACCGCATTACTCATCACGTTAGTGGCGGAACGGCCCATATCGAGGAAGGGATCAACACCCATTAATAGAATCAAACCCGCTTCCGGGATATTAAATTGGCTGAGAGTGGCTGCGATAACCACTAACGACGCGCGCGGCACACCAGCCATGCCTTTAGAGGTCAGCATCAAAATTAACAACATGGTGATTTGCTCGCCCATGCTCAGATGAATATTACATGCCTGAGCAATAAATATGACCGCAAATGAGCAATATGCCATTGAGCCAACCAGGTTGAAGGAGTAGCCGATAGGCAAAACGAAGCTGGCAATTTTGTTCGAAACGCCAAATTCTTCCAGCTTTTCTAATGTACCGGGGAAGGCGGCTTCAGAACTTGAAGTGGTAAAGGCTAACAATGCAGGTTCGCTGATACCTTTTATTAACCTAAGGGTGCAACGGCCAATGAGTAGTATTGAGCAGCCGATCAAAATAAGCCATAGCAGGCCAAGGGTCATATAGAACTCGCCCATAAAGATACCGGCACTGACTAATACGCTTAAACCACGTTCAGAAATCATCGCGGATATGGCGGCAAACACGGTCAACGGCGCAAATAGCATGACATAACCTGTGAGTTTCAACATCAGGTGTGCCAGCGAATCTAATACGGAGACGATAGGTTGTGCTTTCTCGCCGATAGCAGAAAGGCTAACCCCCATGAAGACGGAGAATACAACAATTTGCAGGATTTCATTGCGCGCCATTGCATCAACAATACTGGTTGGAATGGCATGTGAGATAAAGGCCTTCGCGGAGAATGGAACCGGTGCAACACCGTCCACAGCACTGGCGGTTGCGGCTACGAAGTTAATGCCATCACCTGGTCTTAGGAGGTTAACCACCACGAGACCGAGTAGAATGGAAATGAATGCTGCGCAAATGAACAGGAACAGCGTTTTGGAGAAGACGCGCCCTAATGTTTTGGCATCACCCATTTTGGCAATCCCAACCACCAATGTTGAGATGATCAACGGGGCAATGATCATTTTGATCAACCGTAGGAAAATATCAGTAAAAATAGATATTTCAGATGCGTAAGATTTTGCAAATTCAGGGTTACTAAAGGAGTTTATTAAAAACCCGACAATAATACCTATTATCAAACCCAAGATGATCATTGTGGTCAAATTTTTTGATTTCATAATGATTCCATTTATAAGTAGGGTGGTATCGTCTTTCTAAATTTATTTAATAATAAGACTGATGTTGTGTTTCATCTGTTTATTGAAAAAGGTGCAGGGTGAAGCTCGAACGCAGCACAATGCACCGGATGATTTGAGGATCTATGTTCTACGGCGATAACGAATGAAAACTAAATGTTGAATTCGATCTTCAATAATGGCGCATGTTGTTGAGCACCATAGACATCAGTGTCGCCTACCGCACCCGATACCAGGCCGCGCGGCATCACCACTTTGACGGCGTTCGCCGGATCAAACCAAACAATGCGATGAACGCGTTCGGGATCAATTTTATAAAGTTTTGCTATCAGTTCCTTTTTAAATTGACCTGATTGTTTAATTGATGAATATATCTCTTTATCTTTAAATAGAATATCCAACACTAATTCATATGGCCCAGCATTTTTTGATCTCACAACATGAGCCAAGTCGAGAATGGATATTTTCATGCCATCACTCCCTCTGCGGTTACATTCTCCAGGCGGAACTTAAAGGCAATCTCTGGTGTATATTCCATTAAATGATAAATGGAGAATTCATAAACCAGACCGGCTCTAATGTCTGATGGTGAGAATGGGAAGGCTAAATTGCCTGCGGTTGCAATGCGGCCAGCATAACCATAATGAAGCAGGGTAGAGCGAGCCAGTGAGCAAATACTGTCGGCTGTCGCTTGAGAAGGGGCCACAACATCAAGCAAAATACCCAATTCATAAGATGTGGTATCTGGCTCTGGCTCCATTTTCCCCATCACGCCATTTTTGCCATACAGATGAAAATTGAGCTGTACTGAGTCTGGCTCGATGCTCAGGTTTTTTTCCACACTTTTGCGCACTTCCAGCAAGATGTTATCGATATCAGCAATCATAATTGAGTCACGCGTACCGGCAATACTCAGTGTGCGGTAGCCCACCGGACGAGCCCCTTCCAGCTTCACGGTGTAGGGCGTATGCTCATGTACCGAACCGCTAACACGAACCTGACCATTGCCCACATCTTTAAAGCTGCACGCTTTCAGATTCAGTGCTCCACCGGGGCCGGGCAAGAAGTAAGGATCTGATTTCTCATACAAGGTATGTGCAGCGGCAGAGGTTGCAGTGAACTGGCGTTTCTGATTAAAGGTTTTAATGTAAAACCGGTTTCATCCAGAATACCCATTGCACAGTCAGAACCTGATCCTGGTGTTGCTGCAATGGCAGCGCACTCCAGAATCTTGCCGCAATGTAACGCCAGACCTTCATCGAACCCTACCATGATAGGTAAGGCGGCAAAACATGCGGGGTCATAAGCGCGGCCGCCTAGCACCACTTGCGCGCCAGCGCGTAATGCTTCCTGAAAAGGCTCAATCCCCATCTGTGCAACAATATATGTTGTTGCATCAATGGCTTCATGAGTCAGTTCAGGGACAAAATCCAGTGACTGAATTTTTCCTGCATCTAGGGCTGCGTGAACCACATCTTTACTTACGTCAGCAGGAATCACCGCCATCGTAAAGTTAAGCGATTCCTCTTTGGCAATCTCTAAAATGATCTGGCGACACCATTCCAAATGCGGCGCGGCCCCTGAACCTCCTGCCGTGCCGATGACTACCGGAATGCCCTGTTTCACACCTGCGGTTATCATGTAACGCAAATCTCGTTTGACTCCGGCCCGATCAGTAAATGGCTTGCCCGAACCGAGATAGTGAGGGCCGGGATCGGAAGAACCGGCATCCACGGCAATTAAATCAGGTGACTCCTCCATCGCCCTCATAAAGCTTTCTTCTGGAAACCCGTACCCCAGAATGGCCGTTGGCGACAGGATTTTAAACGTTCTAGACATATCAGTTGGCCTTTGCATTCAGTTGTGCGATGGTGCGCGTCATCTCGTTAAACACAATATTCATCCCTTCATCAAACCCCATTCCTGGCTTGATCAACATCCGCATTGGCCGCGAGGCGATAGCCACATGTACGCAGGTGCGAGCGCTGATATCAGTTTCGTTACAAGTACCGCCTTGATACGCTTCCATACCTTTTTTATTGCAGTACAGAACGGCATCAACGATGTTGTGAATACTGCCCAGATCCGGCGTTTTGATCTGCACCATATGGCAGCTACCTGCATCAGTAAAATCGATGATGTCTTGGTAGGTGTTACACCACTCATCGGCCACGATTTTTACCGAAGATCCCAGTTTCTCCAGATTGCGGGTGATTTCGGTTAACAAGCGGATTTGGTCTGGTTTATTACCCGCATCAACCGGCCCTTCGATATATAAATTCAGTTCACCTGCCTGCTCTTGCAAACTGGCGATGTACTCTGCGCACAACAGCGGGTCCATGTCGAAAATCAAACCAATGGTGCCGTAAACGTCGATATGTAAATCCGGCTTGTAGCTCGGTTCGACGCGTAAATCGCTAACGCGTTTAGCTAGCCAACTGACATACTCACGCAACTTTTCGCCATTGCGGCCCAGTTTTTCATCAACATTATTGATAAGGCCATGCGGCAGCACATCCACACCTTTAAGGATCATTTTATCGACGGCGATATAACGATCGTCACCACTTTGACCAAACAAAGGAATCGGTTTGGCAACCAACGGCAGATGCCATTCATCACACACCACTTCTGCTTTCAAACGGCCAGTTGCTAATGCGGTTGCATCCAGTAAGGCTTGAGAAATACCATAACGAATGGCGGTATGCAGTGGTTTGCCATCAATTGTTACTTCATCAAAGAAGCGTGCATTGAGGCGAAACTCGCTGATATCGCGCCCTTCCAGCAGTGGCTTAATATATTTCTCGAGGAAAGGAACGAAATTAGCGGCAATAAATAAGGGGTCACGTCCACCGGCACCGGAGTATTGCACGGCGGCACAGTCACCCACCGCCACAGCGCCATTTTCTAACACTAACTGGACGTTGATGCATTCTCCCGCCTGACGAATTGCACTAAACCCCTCTGTTACAGGTTTGCCTTGATAGATAAATCCATCCAGTTTCGCGCCATTTTTAATGGCCTGCTGGTCATCGAAGTAGAAAGAGGAGTTACCTGCGGTGAACAGTGCGTGTTTAATTTTCATTATGGTCTTCCTATTAATTTGCTGTGGGATACGGCGTTAATATCGTCAATGATCATTTGGAATGAAGGCGTTCGGCCCTCTTCTTTAGCGCGTTCAGCGACAAAATCATGGTGCAGTGCCAGCACATCTTTAGGTAGGGGAACGGAACCTGGATCGAACACGCGGATTGCGCCGTGGTTATCACGGATTGGCATCATCTTGCCGGAGTTACAGGTAGCGGGAGCAAAAGGCACATCAAGCACGCCGGCTTCAAAGGCCCGTACCGTCCCTAGCGCAATATCGCCTTGGCCCAATTCCAGCACTTTATCCATGACGGCGCGTACTTCGCGTTTAATCAGCGCAACTTCGCGGTCAACCTCTACACAAGGAGGGAATTTTTGGTCGCGTACCATGTTCAGCATTTGGTTTGATGCCCGCAGCCCTTGACCATTCGCTTCAGCGGTGGGGATGCCGTAGGCTTCATGGGGACTTTTGGTTATCACTTTGGTGGCACCCGCCATCCCAGCGACCGCTGATCCCCAAGAGATAACCGCAAAAGCACGGGATTCGTCTTCCGGGAACCCGCCCATCCATTGATGGAATACCGTGCTGAGTTCGTAATTGTCGTAGCCATTGGCACGGAAATACTCATGTGCCAGTTCGCGTAATGACTGAATCGCAGCAATATCTTGCACAATATTACCCACCTGGCCGTAACCGACGGTGATGGATTTCACCCCTTGTTCCAGTGCCAGTAAGCCCTCAATGATGGCAACCGCATGGGAAACAAATGGCGGGATCAAGGTGCCGGTCAGCGGGCCAAATGGTTCGCGATTGATACGAATACCGTGTTCTTCATAAACGCCAATCAAACGATCGCAGTATTGCCAGTCACGAATGGATTTTTCCAGCGTCACGCGCTTGGCATAAGGGATGTTATAAGAGATGCCACCACCTTCGTAGCTGGTAAATCCGCTGGCCATCGCAATTTCGGCCAACAGGCGGGCATCAGGAGTGCCATGACGAATTTGCAGTGGCTTAGATAAGGATTCTGTGATGCGACGACATGAACTAACACCATGATTAACCACCGGTAATCCGTTGAGTTTAGACGTGCCCGCTTCAATGGATTTTTGGATGCCCACAGCCGCTTCTTCATAGCGATTAAGGCGGGTATAAGCGTCAATGGTCGTTGGCAACAGGTCGCAATCTTTTTGTAGTGTTTTCAGTAGCTCAATATGTTCTTCAATGAGCGCGACCCCTGCACGCGGTTGGCTCAGCGTGATGCCTTTACGGTCAGCTTCAAATAAGGCTCTGGCAAAGTTTTTTGACTCAGGAATGGTTTGCTGATACTTCACACCCTCTTCAAAATTCTCAACCTCCTTGCCGGTATGCCAGGTTTTTAACACATGAAAGCGTTCAGACATGAAATCGTCTAAAGAAATCTTTTTATTTCGAAGTTCCATCATGACTCCAATTTTCACTTGTTCAAAATTCGAATGCCAGTCTGAGCGGCAGCTTTAGGAAAGCGACGGGCGACATTAGCGAGCAGGGGAAGTAAACCTTGCGTATCTTTGTAATATTCAAATTGGCTGGGGAGCAGAACTTGCCTATTTTTGTCATCTAAATTGCGGTATTTCAGCCAGTTATGGATATCGAATGAGTCTGCTCGGGAGAGCCATCCGCCGGTGCCAATGACTTTCTTCACCAGGGTTAAATCGCGCCCAATCTGTAGATCAATGTTGCCAGCACAAGTGCAGACCTGTGTTTTGGTGCCAGCATGGCGTTCTGAGGCATACCCGACACAGATTCCGGCAAGTAATTGATCGAATATGCTTTCCTCATCGGTTTGAGGTAAATAGCCCGGATGCGCGGTGATGTGTGTTAGATAGCGATGAAAAGCATCAATCTTCGTCTGCTGGTGGGCGAAATAATGATTAATCATCGCAGTGCCAGTTTCACCCGCGTTGATAGCCGAAACTCGCATCCCCAAATCACCTTCAACGGTGCGTTTAATCAGCGGCTCAGGGATACCATGTATGACGGTGTCAGGTTGTAAGTGATTGTTATAAGAGGAGTAAACATCAGTAGTTGCTCCACCCATATCGATCAACATGAAGGTTTCCCAATCGTGTACATGTTGGCGAATTTGCTGTACCAGCTCAAAGACTGAATAGGGGGTGGGTAATGGCTCTTCGCCGGTTTGATCGACGATGATATCTAGACCTTTTCCCTTGACAATTTTATGCAGGAAAATGTCACAAATGGCTTTACGTGCACCATAAGGGCTGGGGTTATCAAGGTTTGGCAACACGTTATCGACGATGGTTAAATCTTTATCTCCGAGGATCTCCTGCACATCATCTTGCAGGTCACGGTTTCCGGCATAAATAATGGCGCACTCAAGATTTGATTGAGCCAATAGTTTAGCGTTCAATAATCCATGACCGCAGTCACCACCATCGGTACCACCAGTAAAAAGCAGGATATCGGGGGGGGATGCTTCTAAAGCGCGTACGTCAGACTTATTCAGGTTATAGGCGAAATGCTGTGATACTTTGGCTCCGGCTGAGTGTGCAGTGACCTTCGCGGACTCAAGTGTAATATTGGGTACCAATCCTATCGCGGCAACGGCCAGCCCTCCTTTAGCGGAAGATGAGTAATCAATCTTGATTTCACCCGAGGCCAACATTGGCCGTGCATTAGCAACATTCAAGATCTTATTCAATACTGAGAAGAATCCTTCAGCTAAATGGTGTGGCGTCGTTGGGGATAATGCACAGTTTCTCACTTCAATATGAGAGTCATCTGTTACCTCGAATACCGCCCCTTTGGTCCAGGTGGAGCCGATATCGATAGAAACGCTGATCATTGCATACCCTCAGCAGTTTCCTCTGCCTGCATAACACGCTCAATATCGCGTTTCATCAGGGAACAGACTAATTCCAGATCAGTGTCGGGTGCGAAAACACGGTTGAAACCCATTCCTTTGAATTTGGCTTCGATTTCTGAAAAATCATGTTTACCGATAACCAGGTTTCCACCGACATAGAGCAAAATTTCACCTATTCCGCGTTCAATACAGTTCTCCCGCATCCCGATACAATCTACCTCGCCGTGCCCATAAATAGAGGAGACGACAATGGCCTGAGCACCGGTTTCAATGGCTGCGTCAATGTATTCATCTTGACTCACCATGACACCGAGATTAATTACGTTGAAGTTATGCATGGTAAATACCCGGTCGAGCACCTTATTACCAACAGCATGGCAATCAGCACCAATGACGCCAATAACAATTGTTGGGTTTTGCATGTTTTGTCCTCTATGTAGATTACGTTCCATATATTTTTATGGGTGGAAAGGTAAGCCTGGCGTTGGCATTTCCACGGGAAGTTAAGTTATTCAACAATAAAAATTCATGTATATATGCTTATGTAATTCTAAGGTGATTTATTGGAGTTTCATTGGTTTTTAATGTGCTTCTCCTATAAGTCAAATACAATTGATTTATTGTCAGAACATCTTGAAAAAAATAAAAAATAAAGAGAAATTATTTATTTACAATATTTTATTTGCAATAAAATCAGCATGTTGATTATGGTTTATTTGTTTTTGTCAATAAGTAATAATAGATATTACTTAAGGTGATTTAAATGTTTAAAGTAAAAGTGTGATCTTGGTGTGTTTTGTTATCTTTCATCAATGTGATGAAAATCATATTTTAAATAAAATAATAACAAATATGATATTTCGTTTTTTTTTAGGTTATTTTTTGCATTTTTTAATGTAAGGCATGAACTGAGTTTTATTTTTGTGAGGTTTTGCGTATTTTTAAAATAAATGTGCGTAACACTCACTCTTAATTATGTGGGTGACCACGTATTTATTAACGTACTCCGCCCGCGATCATTTTGAGTAAATGCATCTGCGGATAGTATTTAAATAACTTTTTTCGGTGCAAAACGTGAAGCAGATAATCCAGATCATGTTGACGTCGGTTAAACAGCAACCCAATAACACTACCACTATGGGCCACATTCAATCCATAAATTCCACAATCTTCGACGATATCTAACAATTGATGAAATTGTGGTTTAGGCAGGTCTGACTCACTGGCGATAGCACTTAAGGTCGTTGCTTCTCCAAGTCTATAGCAGCAACGTCTTTCATTCGCCAATCTAAACTGTTGCATCGCTTTTGCCAACGTGGGGGCTT
The DNA here is from genome assembly GCF_000173735.1 of Yersinia aldovae ATCC 35236. Classification (GTDB taxonomy): domain Bacteria; phylum Pseudomonadota; class Gammaproteobacteria; order Enterobacterales; family Enterobacteriaceae; genus Yersinia; species Yersinia aldovae. The sequence continues at coordinate 39,588 of NZ_ACCB01000007.1, forward strand.
GGTTCAGCAGTGATAAGTGGCGATATCGTTTATGGAATTCTTCTGTCAACAATGGCTTAGGGCTTTCAAGCAGCACAATGTCGATATCAGGTAACCAGGGAAATGGGATCTGAGTTTGTGCCGTTTGGTGATCAAACAGGGTGAGGTGTTTAAATATGGTGCTGTCGGTGGGTTCAAGCACCACGCAAAGCTTGGCCAGTGTTTTATCGCTCAGCGAATGCCCTAATAATCGGGCCGTGGCGACAGCTGTTGCGGCAATATCCGCGGTACTACTGGCTAATCCTTTTGCCACCGGAATGGTTGATTCAAACTTGATGCAGATATGCTCTGCCAGCAACGGTGACTCGCCAAAATGAACTAATATTTGCTTCACCATGTGGCGCATTCGGGGCCGCTCACATTTACCGGGTTTTCCTTCTATCACTAAAACTTTGCTGTACCAGTTAATCGGGCAGGAGATCAGTTTTTCTCCACCTAAAATCCACCCTTGGAGCAATTCGCCACAGGAGGCCGGGCACCATGCTTCAGCCATGAGAGGCATCCTTATAACAAACTTTCCGCTGACAACACATTATATTGCCTGCAACAGTGGTTCGTGATTGATATCGATTGGGTGAGAGGTAAAAGCCAGAATATCACTGAGATTAACGACACTGCCAATGACCAGCAGTGCCGGAGCGTGCAGTTTTTTTCGTGCGATTTCATCTTTTAGTGTACTGAGTGTTCCTTTGGCCATTTCTTGTTGCTGACGGCTGGCATACATCACCGCAGCGGCTGGCGTATCAGGTGATTTTCCTCCTTTGATCAACAACTGGCAGATCTCTTCTTGCCGTGTCATGCCCATCAGAACTATCAGTGTGCCTTCCAACTGGGCCAGTACATCCCAGTTTTGTGGTTCGTTTCCTTGGCACATATGTCCGGTGATCACATGAAAGCTGGAAGCATAGTTGCGATGGGTTACGGGAATACCTGCATAGGCCAACCCGCCAATAGAAGAACTGATACCGGGAACCACTTCAAAAGGGATTTGATAGCGTGAAAGGCTTTCAGCCTCTTCACCGCCACGGCCAAATACGTAAGGATCACCACCTTTAAGGCGCACCACATTTTTGCCGGCTAAGGCATGGTCTATCAAGATCTGATTTATCTGTTCCTGCGGCACGGGATGGTGGTTTGAGGTTTTTCCGACGTTAATAATCTGGCAATTTGGTGGCGCTTGAAAAATTAGCTCAAGATTAACCAGGCGGTCATGAACGAGAACTTGGGCTTCACGAATGGCAAGTAAGCCTTTTACCGTGATTAATGATGCATCTCCTGGACCTGCGCCCACTAACAACACTTTTCCTATACTCATGAGAACAACCTTTATAGCTGATATGGCATATGGTTTTTAACGTTAATTACCAGGAATTATTATATAAATAACGCGTGACTCAGGCGGTTCATGATTATCCATCAATAGAATAATTAGATACTTGACCTCGCTCCCATTATTTAATCATTTTACGGAATGAACTCTTCAGTATATATAATGTTCAATTTTAGTTTGAAATTTGTTATTTTATTTTTTTTGCATTGTCATTAATTACGTTTTTATTAATTATTCTAATTCTAACCTTTAATATTACATTTGTTATTGATAATTATGAGGTATATCACAAAAATGGCTGCGAACTATGTCTATATAAATAAATATCTGTATGTTAAAAAACAAATTTAAGCCGTCATTACTTTCTAATATAAATATCCCGCTATAGCAGGCTATCTAATCAATGCTTTTATGAAATAATGGGTGAGTGACAATGCGGTGCAAAATTCCAAAAACAGACTTATTAGTGACATTTGAAGCGGTCGCACAATATGAAAGCTATACCAGAGCGGCGGAGAAGTTAGCGTTAACACAAAGTGCTGTTTTTCGTCAGATTACGGCACTGGAAGATCTTCTTAATGTGTCATTATTCCATCATGTTCGTAAGCGGATCTTCCTTAATGACGCAGGCCGTTATTACCTTGGTTTGGTTAGAGATACCCTTGAGCAACTGGAAAAAGATACACAAAGTATTATGTCTTACCAGTCAACGCAACAAGTTCTGGAACTGGCGGTGACACCTACGTTTAGTACACACTGGCTTATTCCCAATCTCAGTAACTTTCATGAAAACCACCCGGAAATTGTGCTCAATTTAATTGCACTTACCACGCCGGCTGACTTTTTGAACCTAAAATATGATGCAGCGATTATGCGCGAGGACTTTAGTAGTCCTTGGGCAGAGAACGAGCATCTATTTGAAGAAGAACTGGTTCCTGTTTGCAGCCGCATGTTGTGGCGTGATGATAAAGACGTGATGCGCGCGGAACAATTGATGGATGAATTTACTTTGCTTCATCAAACAACCCGCCTGGATTCCTGGTACGATTGGTTTGCATTATCAGGTGTTAATAATCCAAAGGTGCGGATGGGGCCACGTTTTGATCTTTTATCAATGCTGATTTCGGCTGTGCGTTCCAACCTTGGTGTCGCGTTATTACCACGCTTTGCTATCCACAAGGATTTGGAAAATGGTGATATGGTCATTCCTTGTGATTTGCCGATGAGCACTGGAAACCATTTTGTTCTGACATATAAGGACGGTAAAAGAGGATTAAGGAGTTTGCAAAAGTTTAGTCGTTGGGTTCATGAAAAGTCGAAAGAAGAAGAACTAAAAAGGACATGGGTTAACTGACGGCTGAAGCGATTACTTGTAATTTTATTATTAATAATAGAGCTTATTTTGTTTTAGGCTATATTGTCAGAGGCTTATTAACCAATAAGCATTATATGTTGCAGAGAGAACAGTTGCTTTTTATTTCCTCCCATCAATAATGATATGGTAACTCATCTGGCATACTGAAAGATATGCCATAGACCATTTTCAACTTAATTGATGGGTGAGTCCTGCTTGCTATTTATCATTTCACTAATCGAGTGAGAATAATGTATAAAAATGACTTTTTTTACCAAGAGCTATTTCCGCTTTCAGAAGATGAAACTGAGTATTATCTATTAACGGATAAGTATGTTTCTACGATTGAAATTGAAGGTAAAGAAGTACTAAAAGTTGCCCCTGAAGCGCTGACATTGGTGTCACAGCAAGCTTTTCATGATGCTTCATTTTTCCTGCGCCCAGTGCATCAACAGCAAATCGCCGCTATTTTGCATGATCCACAGGCCAGCGAAAATGATAAATATGTTGCACTTCAGCTATTACGTAATGCCGAGATTTCAGCTAGAGGCATCTTGCCTAATTGTCAGGATACCGGCACATCCACTGTTGTGGCGAAAAAAGGTCAACGCGTTTGGACCGATAGCGATGATGCACAAGCCTTATCTCGTGGCATCTATAACACCTTCCGTCACGATAATTTGCGCTATTCACAAAATGCAGCACTAGATATGTATACCGAAGTGAATACCGGCACCAATCTTCCCGGCCAAATAGATATTTTTGCAACCCCCGGAATGCAATATTGCTTCCTGTTTGTGAATAAAGGCGGTGGTTCAGCAAATAAAGCTGCACTGTATCAGGAGACAAAAGCGGTTTTGGAACCCAAAAAGCTCAAAGCCTTTTTAATCGAGAAAATGAGAGGGTTAGGAACGGCAGCGTGTCCTCCTTATCACATTGCGTTTGTCATTGGCGGAACCTCCGCAGAATTAACACTGAAGACAGCTAAACTGGCTTCAACTAAATATTATGACAATCTGCCAACTGAGGGTAACGAATACGGTCAGGCATTTCGTGATATAGCACTCGAAAACGCGTTACTACAGGCTTCTCGTGAGTTTGGTTTAGGTGCTCAGTTTGGTGGGAAATATTTCGCTCACGATGTTCGGGTTATTCGTTTGCCACGCCACGGGGGTTCTTGCCCGATAGGTATGGCTATTTCATGTTCATCTGACCGCAATATTAAAGCCAAAATTAATAAAGCAGGTATTTGGCTTGAAAAATTAGAACGCCATCCTGAGCAATATATCCCCCAACATCTGCGAGTGAATAATGAAGGTAAGGTGATTAATATTGACCTTAACCAGCCGATGGATGAAATCCGCCGACAGCTTTCTCGCCATCCAGTGTCCACGCGCGTATCACTTAGTGGCCCGCTGATTGTGGCGCGGGATATTGTTCATGCCAAATTAAAAGAGCGTTTAGAGCGGGGGGAGGCATTACCGCAATACATGAAAGATCACCCTGTTTATTATGCTGGGCCAGCAAAGACACCAGACGAATTTGTGTCAGGTTCAATGGGGCCAACAACGGGTGGGCGTATGGATTCTTATGTGGATCTCTTCCAATCCCAGGGTGGCAGCTTAATTATGTTGGCAAAAGGCAATCGCAGCCAACAGGTTACGAAAGCGTGTCACAAATATGGTGGGTTCTATTTGGGCAGTATTGGCGGCTCAGCGGCTATTTTGGCGCAGGAGTACATCAACAGCCTGGAATGTATCGAGTATCCAGAGTTAGGAATGGAAGCGGTGTGGAAAATGGAAGTGGTAAATTTTCCCGCTTTTATTTTAGTGGATGATAAAGGTAACTCATTTTTTGACCAGATTCAGATGAAAGCATGTGCTGGCTGTCAGCAGTTAGTTTTTTTATGAGGGTTTCACTGTGCACGAAAAACGGTATCAACAGCGACAGCAACGCATTAAAGATCACGTAAAAACACGCGTTGCAGATGCGGCCCAAGCTAGTGGCATCATTATGATATTTACCGGTAATGGCAAAGGGAAAACTACGGCTGCTTTTGGCACAGCAACCCGAGCCGTGGGGCATGGGATGCGGGTAGGTGTAATACAGTTTATTAAAGGAACATGGGAAAGCGGTGAGCGCAACCTGTTGGAACGCCACGGTGTAGCGTTTCATATTATGGCGACCGGTTTTACCTGGGATACACAAGATAAAGCGGCGGATACCTTGGCGGCAAAACGGGTGTGGGAACAGGGTTGCCGGATGTTGTCGGACCCATCTTACGAGCTTGTCGTGTTGGATGAGCTGACTTATATGGTCGCTTACGGCTATTTAGCGTTAGATGAAGTGATTGTCGCACTAAAAAACCGGCCGAAGAGTCAAAGTGTGGTTATTACCGGGCGGGCGTGTCATCGCGATATTATTGATCTTGCCGATACTGTTAGTGAGCTGCGGCCTGTTAAACATGCCTTTGATAGCGGAATTAAGGCGCAAAAGGGTATCGATTGGTAACGGCAGTCTGTTTTTGTGTATTTCTACGCTTAATTATTCGACAATCTGTTGTTTTATGAAGCGAAATGCAAATAATTTGTTGATACCGCTTGATTGTTTGTTCTGAGTTATACTATATTGCGCGCCAAGGAAATGAAGTGACTTTCCAAAGAATTATGCCGGCATAGCTCAGTTGGTAGAGCAACTGACTTGTAATCAGTAGGTCCCGAGTTCGACTCTTGGTGCCGGCACCAATTAAAAAACCGTTATCTGAATAAGATAACGGTTTTTTGCATTTCTGCGCTCAAGCTACCACAGTGGCAGTTTTTACACTGCCGTCCTGCGATATCAATCATTCTTTGCTAATTCAGCCACTAATTTGTTCACGCCGTCACTCATGTTGGTGAACTTAGTCAATTGTGTGCGGGTTACCACCACAAAAACACCAATATTCTTCTCCGGAATCATTGCCATATAGGTAATAAAGCCGCCACCACCGCCGGTTTTTTGCATAATGCCCGGTAATTCAGCCGCGGGGGCCATATAAACCCAGCCCAGCCCCAGCGCATCGGCCTGACCGGCAACATCCATCCCTTTCAGCGAGGTCAAATCACGCCGCTGAAAGTACATCGTTTGTTCACGTTTGGCCGAGTTTTTACGTGCACGGTTATCGGAAGATAAGAATTGCTGCATCCAACGTTGCATATCCTCAGGTGTCGAGTAAATCCCGCCACTCCCCGCCGCGGCGAGTGTGTTTTCACAGCGGCTGCTGCCAACACCGATCATCAGGCGGTTACATTGCTCCGCAGTTGGGGTGAGGGTGGTATTTTTCATTCCCAGCGGCGCGGTGATTTTATCACGCAGCAGGCTGGAATATGACTTGCCGGATGCCCGTGACAACGCATCTGCCAGTAAGTCGTAAGCCAGATTTGAATAAGCGGCTCTAACCCCTGGTGGAACGGTGACATTCGCCTGCTTAAGCCATTGCCACCGGTTATCCGTGGTCGGCCAGATAAATACCGGTCTTTTTTGTGGGCCACCGGGTTGCTCGCGCGGCAACCCACTGGTGTGGCTGGCCAGATTTAGCAGAGTAATCGGCTGCTTAGCATTATAAGACGGTACTCTGGCACCCTTCGGCGCGTATTTCATTAGCGGGTCAGTTAATTTAACTGTGCCATCGTCGGCCAACTTTACCATGATCTCACTGGTCATCAGCTTGGTAATCGAGGCAATGCGGATCAGAGAATCTGGTCGTGGGCGAAGATTGTTACCGGGCTTGGTTTCACCAAAACTACGATTGACCACTTGATTATTATCAATAACAACCAGCGCCATCCCCATAGCACCACTGTTATAGAAAATATGTTCAGCATATTGATCAACAATTTGTGAGGTCAGAAGTTCAGTATTGGCATGGCTGTGCAAGGGGATCGTGAGCAACGCGGCGGCCAGCAGCGGGGCAGGGAGATGTTTCAGCAATCGTTTATCCATGTTCAAAAAAATAAAAATAGGAAGCGTGAGCTTATAGTAATCGGATAATTAAATAATACATGCGGAAATCTTCTGGCTGACAAATAATTTACATTGTGGGAAATGTTGGTTGGGCCGTCAGGGCTATCATGCTTTAAGGCAATTGTTGATTGATACAATTTGTTTAATACAATAGAAACCGCACTGAGTGAGGTCAGTACGGGTGATGGGCAAGTAACGGCTAATATCGGCAGTTTGAAATTTCATCATGGGTAGCGAGCGAGTCATTCATAATGTGAATCACCACTATACAGAGTGAGTAGCTGTGGGCATCACCCATAAATAATGTTGGCAGGCCATAAAGGATACAAAATAGTGAAGAAAAACCCCTATTATGATGTCAGTAAGCCACACCATACCGAGTTTGGATTTCAGAATATCGAACCTGTTGTTCATCATCCGCAAGATTTGAAACGCTGGCGCGAAGAGAGAAAACGTCAGTCATTACCAAAACCGCCTCAGCAGGGTTACCCGCAGTTTATTGCCGATTGGTGGCAAGAAGCTGATTTCAGTGGTGAGCAAGATGCCTTATGGTGGTTGGGCCACGCTTCGCTATTATTACGGATTAACGGGCAGACGGTGTTATTTGATCCGGTGCTTTCCAGGCGTGCTTCACCCCTTAATTTTTACGGGCCGGCGCGTAAAACACCGGTGTCCGCTGATGTTTTACAATTACCCAATATTGATGTGGTGGTGATTTCACATAACCACTACGACCATTTGGATGCTACGACCATTATCCAATTGTTACGCCGCTTTCCCGATATCGTCTTTCTGGCTCCTTTGGGATTAAAAAATTGGTTATTACAGGTTGGAGCCAGTCATATCTATGAATTGGATTGGTGGGATAAGCATGTTGCCGCTGATTTTGAGTTTCACTGCGTACCTGCCCGCCACTGGAGTATGCGTACACCTTGGGATCGTAATCAGAGTCTGTGGTCTGGTTGGGTGGTAAAACGTGATGAGATTAACTTCTATTTCACCGGAGACACCGGTTATTGTCAGCAACTGCTTACTATCGGTGAGAGGTTAGGGCCATTCAATTACGCCGCGCTGCCGATTGGCGCTTACGCTCCGCGCTGGTTTATGAATGCCCAGCATATGGATCCGCAACAGTCGGTCCAACTGTTCCTGCAATTACAGCAACCGATGACGGTGCCGATCCATTGGGGGGTATTTGAACTGGCAGATGAATCTCTGGATGAGCCGCCGCAACAACTTAAACAGGCCCTGAGTGACGCAGGGGTAGCATCAGATAAGTTTACCCCGCTCAAGATTGGTGCTCGGATATTATTGGAGTAGGGGGGCAGCGAGTTGGCTTCTCCCGCTGACACAAAACTCTATGATTTGACGGATAGATTCGCTCCTGAATTAGTCTACGGTTTCAGTTAAATCAGTTGCTTGAGCCTGTAATGCGGCAGACGCAGTAGTTGGCTCTTGCATCAGTGCGATATTTTGCTGCACGATTGTATCCAGCTACGCAACAGTACTATTGATCTCATGTATACCCCGTATTTATTCATCGCCGCGTTGGTTATCTCCGACATCATGGTGACGACATCACACACGCTGCTGACAATTTTCTTCATGGTATTGGCCTGGCGTATTTGTCCGGAACCTGATGCCATACTGCTAACTGTTAAACACATTGACGAGCCATTCATCAGCTTCATCAAACATCTCTTCAACTAAACGATTAAGCACTGATTTTTCTTGTTTATTGGCGTCGGTATTGATGCCGTTGGCTTGCATCGCTTTAACTTTAACCTCTGCATTTGGAAAGACTCGGTGCACGCGTTTAGTCAATTCTGCCTTAATCATTTCGCCCGCATTGGCAAGGCCGGCAACATTCCGTTTGTCATAAATCAATTCAACTCGCATGGCTTTTTCCTGATAAGTAAATGCTGTATTAATATACAGTTATCGTGGGTGGCAAACAACCGTGTTTTAAGTTGTTTTAACAAAAGAAATGGAATGTAAGGGGGTCGGCACGGGATTTTAGCGAAATTTAAATAACCGCAGGTGATTTTATGGTTTAATCACTGGCGGTTATTTCAGTATGGAAAGCTATCTGACTGTTTATAAGCGCAATTTAGTTATTTTTTCTGCAATCACATTTTACAGTAATAGAGGTGCGTGACTAATCTATCTGTAACCCACGAGCGTCAACTACGATGCTGAGTATCTTGCAGTTACCATTCAATTCAATCAAACGGTATGCCGGATTCAATGGTTTCAAATACTTAATTCCAGCATCAACGATTAATTTCTTAAATGTCGCCTCGTTATCGTCCGTGAGTTTGGCAATCACAAAGTTTCCTGGCATCGGCTCTTTTTCTTGATCAACCAGGATCATCATGTTTTCGGGAAAGCTGATGCCTGAGGGCTAAAGTTACTGATGGGTTCATTTAGCACTTTTGCAAAGGCGGCGGCATTAGTCACAGTTATCTGTTTGACGTCAGACTTGACCCGTATTGCTTTATAGGATTCTTTTCAGAACGGGCTGGCATTATGGGCTTTGATCCACTCTTCGCTAATGGGATGAACAAAATGCAGCTCACTGGCGTGCAGCATTAGTCGCGGAGTCTGTTCGGTACCAGGCAGCAGACGGCCACCATACAGGTCACAGCCCAAAATAGGGTGGCCCAACTGCTGACAGTGGATACGGAGTTGATGAGTGCGCCCGGTTTCCGGGGTTAGCTGTACCCGCGTCAATGGCAGTAATGTCCCGTCTTCCAATTTATGATAAAAACGCTCAACGACCCGATAGTAGGAACGAGCAGGCTTGCCGTGGATTGCACAAATCGACATCAGCGGGAACAGTGCCGGGTCTTTAGCAATGGCTGCATCTATCACCCCTTCGTTGTCATCCAGATGTCCGCAGAGCAGTGCGCTGTACACTTTAGTCACGGTGCGTTGGCTGAACTGTTGGCAGAGAGCGGCATTGATAGCCTTATTGCGGGCAATCACCATCAGCCCGGAAGTACCGAAATCGAGGCGGTGGACCAGGGTACAACTGGGGAATATCTGTACCAGTCGATGGTGTACCGAATCCAGATTTTGCGGATTTTTCCCTGAGAGGCTAAGTAGCCCAGTGGGTTTATTGATAACTAGTAGGTGATCGTCCTGATAGAGATTCTCGATCTTGTCATGGCACGGCGGGGCAATAAAGGTATCGATAATCTTAGACATCAGGCTACCCGGATGAAGAGTGGGAGCGGATGATACCGAATTTTAAACCGACTGGCGAACCTGGTTATCTGACTGACCCATAAAGATGCAGAGAACATCACTATCCCCGTTCCAAGGCTCCCCGTTGATTCGTACACCCCGATTTTAGTTAAGCCACACAGTGATCAGACCCTGCAATCTGGTACAGCCTTAAAAATTACAGGTATAATCCCACAAATTATTCAACTGGTTTAGAAACGAAGATGACAAAACTCACCTTACAAGAGCAGATGCTAAAAGCTGGATTAGTGACCAGCAAAAAAGTGGCTAAAGCCCAAAGAACGGCTAAAAAATCACGAGTTCAGGCTCGTGAGGCAAGAGAGGCGGTGGAAGAAAATAAAAAAGCACAACTTGAGCGTGATAAACAGCTAAGTGAACAACAAAAACAAGCCGCTTTATCTAAAGAATACAAAGCTCAGGTGAAGCAGCTCATTGAAATGAACAGAATCGACATTTCAAAAGGTAATATCGGTTTTAACTTCACAGATAATAATTTAATTAAGAAAATAGTTGTGGATAAGCTGACTCAAGCTCAACTGATCAGTGGCCGTCTCGCCATTGCTCGCTTGGTTGTTGATAACAGTGGCGAGAGTGAATACGCCATTATCCCCGCGAGCGTAGCTAATAAAATTGCGCAGCGAGATGCGAACAGTATTGTATTAAATAGTGCACTTAGTCAGGAAGAGCAAGATGAAGACGATCCATATGCTGATTTTAAAGTACCCGATGATTTGATGTGGTAATTAACGTCTTCAGATGCTTATGCTGATGGTACTGTGGGTACAGGTTGTCCGATGATGACAACTAAAGGCTTTATACTAAATAGAAGTATTGAGCCAATAACGAAAAGATATCGCCGGGATTTCACCATCGTTTTACCATCAGTAAATCCTACAAATAAAAAAACCAACCCTAACAGGTTGGTTTTCTTTGGGATATTTGGTCGGCATGAAAGGATTTGAACCTTCGACCCCCGACACCCCATGACGAGCAAATTGCTTTCGCAACGGCAGAAAAACAAAGACGCATTGACGACGCTAATGTTTATATGAACAGTAAACAATGGCCCGGAAAGGCGGCAATGGGGCGACTGAAGGATGATGAAAAGGCACAGTACAACGCTTGGCTGGATTATCTGGATTTACTGGAAGAGGTAGACACATCGACAGCGCCTGATATTGATTGGCCGGTAGCGCCGGAATAATACAAAGCCGGGCTTAATTGTCCGGCCTGTTTCAATCGTACAACCAGCGACCCGCTTTGGCGGATTCGATAAACATTTTTATTGTTAGTGGTTTTTTGTCTTGGACTGGCTCTTTACTAGAAAAGAATCCTTTCCCTTTCCAGGGGAAGTAATTACCCCAATAGAAGTTATCATAAGTAACGTTAAATGCTCTGAAATAGGCGTCTGTGGCATCACTTATGTCTTCAAAGCTAAAATTATTTTGCAGTACAGAATCTACTTCAACAGGGATTGTTTTGAGGGTAACTGTTGTTACCAAGGGAAGTTCTTTTTTAAAAAGCTCGATAACTCGTTGTTCAATATCTGAATCAGTTACCATAATTGATCCTCTATACGTGCAATGTTGTTGTAACGCGTAGCAGTTTTAATACTTATCTGTGTTACATCGTTAGCTAGTATAATCCACCCAACAACAGGGACAGCACGACCAACAAATGCACCTAGATTGTTCACCCAAAATATCTTGATCCCTCTCAAGCTAAATGATTTTTGCGTAAGTGTCGGAAGAACTCGTTGTTTAAAGGTATAGCGCAGATTTTTTCTAAAAAAAAGTGATGCAGGTGATGTACCTGGTGTAGCAGTCAGCGGTTTTCCAGGCACAGAAATATAATTACCACCAAGAATTAGAGATGCAGCGGCAACCATATCCTGCACCCCCAATTGTTCTTCTATGGCATCAATCATGACCCAAAATAGTAACTCAGGAGCTGAAAGATTTATCATTCCTTTATAGAAATATGTTCCATTTAGCTCTTCAACCGTATCCATAACGTTTCCTTGTTATTACCACATTAATTCCCGTCCAAGAATATTGGATTTAGATGATTACTCCAAACAATTAGGGTGAGCAAAATTCTGAAAATAGGATGGCACTATGAAGGCAGCTAGAAAGCGGCAACGCGGGTAGGGTGGTGAGATTGTCAGATTACAGGCAAACAGTGGCCCGGAAAGGCGGCAATGGGGCGACTGAATGACACATCGACAGCGCCTGATATTGATTGGCCGGTAGCGCCGGAATAACACAAAACCGGGCTTATTGGCCCGGTCTATCAGCTATAATCCTAGTCTCTTTCATGTCGGGGTTTTTCCCTTGGGTTTCCCCTGAGTTCCCCTACGACTAATTCCACAAACAAAAAAAACAACCCTAACAGGTTGGTTTTCTTTGGGATATTTGGTCGGCATGAAAGGATTTGAACCTTCGACCCCCGACACCCCATGACGGTGCGCTACCAGGCTGCGCTACATGCCGATACAGTGACATTTATACTACATTTTGTAGTTATAAATGCAAGACTTAGCCAAACGACTGCTGGTTTTTTAATCGCGGTAGGTTCGCTTTTTTACGCTAGTTCGCAATAAAACGTTTTACATCGGTCAGAACTTGTAGCAGCAGTGGGAGCTGTGGCTTCTCGTCTTTAATTTCATGGCCTTGCTCATCGTAGGTGCGGTACTCACCGTTGTTGCCCAACACAATTGTTTGTGTTGGCGTAGTGATAACCAACATGCCATTGTCACCGGTAGCTACCCAGTTGTTGTTCCGTGTCGCGGAAAACAAGTCTTCGCCTTGGGAATAATCTTCTGGCGCAGTTTTAACATGCAACAAGCGCTGCATCAATGTGGTCATGATATCTTCATGATTCGTCAGCTTATTTACTGCTTGCGCTGGCGTGCCTGGCCAGTGAACGACCAGAGGCACCTGGAGTTGTTGGCGATTAAAATTACTGCCTGCACTCCAGTTATTATCACCACTATCGTTAAATTCAACACCATGAGCCGCGGTGATGATAACAACGGTTTTATCTAACTGGCCGCGTTGTTTCAGCGTTTCCAGAATAGTGGCAATCTGTTGATCCACATCTTTTGCACCCGCTTGATAGTGACGAATAAAGTCAGTAGGTAGCGCCACTTTCTTATCACTTACCGGGTCTTGTGCTTCGGCTGCACCGCTCAGATTAATGTATGAGAACCACGGAGCATTGCTGGTAAGGTTTCCCAGCCACTGTTGCCATTGTGCCGTGGTTTCACTGTCTGTTTGCTCTGTCGCAGCCGGTAGCGTGAAGTCGGCTAACAGTGCTTGACGATAGAGTGGTGACTCAAAACCATCGGATGAGAACAGGCCGAACTGATATCCCTGTGCGCCCAGCGCATTAATAAACGCAGATGGCTCTCGGGCGGAGAGTATCCCATCTAAATAGGTTGGTGAAATGCCATAGAATAGGCCAAACAGACCAGTGTCCAGACGGTTACCCGAACTGTAGTGGCGATTAAACTGGATATTTGAGCGGCTAAATTCAGCCAACTGTGGCATGTCTTTTGGCAAACTATCGGTTCGGATACCATCAACCACAATTAGCAACAGGTTATAACCGCTGCCTTTATCACTAAATGTTATCGGACTTAACGGATATTCAACCGCCAAAGCATCCGGATTACCTTGTTCGATCAGCCGACGTTGATACTCTTGTTGATCGAGAAGGCCATGTTTTTCAAGGAATTTTCGTGCGGTCATTGGGTATGAGAGCGGTAAGTTTGCGCGCTGCATACTGATTGGGCGATAGAAATTCGCATCTGCCCAGATATAAATCAGATGTGAGGCAAGAAAGGCCGAAATAAAGACTACAACCAACGGCTTAACAAAACGCTGTCGGTTGAGGCTGCGCAGTTTTTGCCAGGCCCAGGTGCCAAAAAGCATCTCGGCCAGAAAAATAACCGGCACGGCGATAAACATCAGTTGCCAGTCGCGTGCCAGCTCAGTTTGATCCGGGTTAACCACTAACTCCCACACCACAGGATTTAGGTGCAAATGGAAACGGGTGAAAACCTCGGTATCGACCAAGAGCAGGGTTAGCCCCGCAGTAGCAAACGCGGCAGATAGAAAGCGCAGTAGCCGTTGCGACATCACCACAAAGGTTAGTGGGAATATCACCAGTAAATAAGCAGCGAAAACAATAAAACTAAAATGCCCGAGCCAGTTGACTAAGGCATAAATACGGCCAACGAGCGACGAAGGCCAATCGGAGACAAACAGATAGCGGCTACCCAGCACCAGGCTGAACAGGATATTAAACAAGGCGAACCAGTGCCCCCAGCTGATCATCTGGGAGACTTTTTCACGATAGCGCTGACGATTTGTCACCATATTGAGATTGCAGTCTTGGCCGATAAATTAATGAGCTTTATCTTCACGTACCGAAGCCTGAAGAGCTTCAGCGAAAGAACGTGCCAATACTTTGCGTTGCGCTGGGGCAATGCTGGTATTGATCAGATTTGTTACCATATTTCCCAACACCATCAAAGAAAGATCGGTTGGGGTACGGTTTTTTTCCAACACGCTGACTAACTCAGACAGCAATTTTTCAACGTGTTCGTCACTATAACGGGATGATTGTGGCATAAAAATTGTGCTCAACATCTAACAAAGTCCCATATCTTACCGTATAGAGACGCGCTTTTCCGCTATTTTATAGCATTAAGAATCATTAGCCATTAATTGAGGGCCGAGATAGCTTTTGGGTTGCAGCTCTCAGGCATCAGTGATTGAATACGGCCCTAGCCAAAAGGAGTATTTATCATGAGTCTGGATATTGACCAGATAGCCTTACATCAGCTTATCAAACGTGATGAACAAACGCTTGATGTGGTGTTGCGCGATTCTCTGTTACCTGCCAATGCTGTCGTTGAAGAAATGATGGCCGAGTTGCACCGCGTTTACAGTGCCAAAAGCAAAGCCTATGGGCTGTTTAATGAGCAAAGTGAGCTGGCTGATGCGCTGAAGCGAAGCCGTAAGGGTGATGAAGATTTCCTCAGCTTTAGCCGTGCTGCAACCGGGCGTTTGCGCGATGAGTTAGCCAAATACCCATTTGCCGAAGGCGGTGTGGTGCTGTTCTGTCAGTACCGTTATCTGGCGGTAGAGTATTTACTGATCTCGGTGTTGAG
Organism: Yersinia aldovae ATCC 35236; assembly: GCF_000173735.1. Taxonomy (GTDB): domain Bacteria; phylum Pseudomonadota; class Gammaproteobacteria; order Enterobacterales; family Enterobacteriaceae; genus Yersinia; species Yersinia aldovae. Next base: position 54,741 of record NZ_ACCB01000007.1, read on the forward strand.
CAGTTGCAACAGTATGCGAGTGAATGAACAGCTTGATCTGAGTTCCACTCATTATCTCGATATCAATCGCGCTGATATTGTGGCTCGTATCGATTTAACTGAATGGGAAAATAACCCGGAGTCCACTCGTTACCTGACTTTCCTTAAAGGGCGGGTAGGGCGAAAAGTATCTGATTTCTTTATGGATTTTCTGGCCGCAAGTGAAGGTCTGGACACCAAAGCGCAAAACCGTGGTTTATTGCAGGCGGTTGATGATTACTGCGCGGATGCTGAACTTGGCAAAAATGAACGTCAGGCTTATCGCCAGCAGGTTTATAGCTATTGCAATGAGCAGTTGCAGGCCGGTGAAGAGATTGCCTTGCAGGAGCTTGCACAAGAGTTGCCAAAGTTGGGCGAAAAAGATTTTCAGCAATTCTCAGTTGAGCAGGGTTATGCATTGGAAGAGCGTTTTCCGGCGGATCGTGGCACGTTGCGTCAGTTGACCAAATTTGCTGGCAGTGGCGGTGGGTTGAGTATCAATTTTGATGCGTTGTTATTGGGTGAGCGGATTTTCTGGGATGCAGCGACCGATACGCTGACTATCAGAGGCACGCCCCCGAATTTGCGTGATCAGTTACAGCGCAATTCAGGCAAGTCATAATCGTTTGAATAGCCAATAAAAAACGCCGCTGATGCGGCGTTTTTTATTTCGGCGTCCCGAATATCGAAAGCGACGCGATTAAACGCGAACGAAGTCGATATGAGTTAGTTTTGGCTTGAAAGCGTGACGCTGAACAGCTTGTACTTTAACTTTGGTTTCTTTACCGTCAACAACCAGAGTCAGTACGGAATCATAAAAGCCCGGTTTCAATTCAAGGTTCTTGGTGGTGTCATGGTCAAGAGCAATAGAGATTGCTGCTTCTGAACCACCGTAAATGATTGCCGGAAATTTATTTGCTGCACGCAGGCGGCGGCTCGCACCCTTACCCTGGTCGTTACGTACTTCTACATTGATAGTGGTCATTTTGTTTTCTCTTAAAGAAAATTTACCCTGCTACAGGCGACCCAGCAACAGGTTCGATACTCGGCTTTGATTAGGTAAACCCAGAGCAAAGCGGGCGACATTCTAGCGAAATATCGGGCAGACAGCAAACGAAACTGCGAATTTATCAGGCTAAATGCGGCTCAGGCAAGGGAATCGGCTCGCCGGAAACGGCCCTGATAATCAAATATCTTTTCTCTAATTTGCCACCATTGTCCTCGACGGCGGGCGACGACAAAATCCGGGTAACGCAATAGCACTTGTTGCGCGATAACATCAGCCGCGGTTGACCATTTCAATGTAATACCCGGTGCCCGTTGATGTGGGCGCAAGAAGATTTGCTCAAAAGCCATGCGCTGTGCGGGGGTGGTGAGCCGAAAACGCTCACTGGTGTTAGTGCCATCCTCGTCGTAATAGGTGATTTTCAGCCACTCACCTTTGGCATCATTGCCATTTTCCAGGTTCATCCCACCACAACGCAGTACCAGTGCGTCCTTTAATTTCAGTGCGGCTTTGAGCATATCATCGGGATCGACCAGCACCGCCTGACACTGATGACAGCGGCGGGCTGCAATATCATTCTCTGCGCCGCACTGCGGACAAGATTTAAAGCGGAAGCGGTAATCACACTGTGCTCGCGCACCTTGATCATCCTCAAACCAGCCCTGGCAGCGGCGACCATAGTGTTCAATAATCTCGCCTGACTCGGTGCATTTCCCCCAGAAAATATTGGCGAAGCCGCAATCCGGGCAGAATACTTGTACCGGCTGGCTGCCGCTGTGGGGTTTACTGGTGCCAACCTCCGGTGTGAAAAGGTCGTGGGGGTTGCCGGCGTAATCCAGAATCAGGCAGTCTTCTTTGCCTGGATAAAGCCGCAACCCTCGCCCAACGATTTGCTGATACAAACTGACGGACTCTGTTGGGCGAAGAATCGCAATTAAGTCCACATGAGGCGCATCAAAACCGGTGGTCAGCACCGCCACATTCACCAGATAGCGCAGTTGTTGTTGCTTAAAGGCATTAATCAGCGCATCCCGCTCGGCCGGTGGGGTTGTGGCACTGACCAGCGCGGCCTCGCCCTTGGGTAACAAGCCATACACTTCTTTCGCGTGCTCGACCGTCGCGGCAAAGATCATCACCCCACGGCGGTTCGCAGCATATTCAATGACCTGGCTGATAATATGTGGGGTAATTCGTTGTTGTTGCTTGAGTTCGCGGTCTAAATCGACTTCACGAAACATACCGTCACTGTTACTGGTCAGCCGGCTAAAATCATATTGCACGACGGGCATATCCAGCCGCTCCGGTGGCACCAGAAAGCCGTGCTTAATCATATAACGCAGGGGTAATTCATAGATGCAATCACGGAATAGGGCTTTCTCATCACCCCGCGTTATGCCGTGATAGTGGAATTGATAAATCCAGCCTTTGCCCAGCCGGTAAGGTGTTGCGGTTAGCCCCAGCAAGCGCAAGCGCGGATTGGTGGTGCGTAAATGCTGAATAATTTGCTGATACTGGCTGTCATCGTCATCGCTGATACGGTGGCATTCGTCGATTATCAACAGCGAAAAGGCACTATCAAACAGTGACAGATTACGTGCCACGGACTGCACGCTGCCAAATACCACTTTCCCTGCGCTTTGCCGTTGTTGCAGCCCGGCGGCGAAGATGTCGGCGTCTAAGCCGTAAGCGCAGTATTTGGCATGATTCTGGGCTACCAATTCTTTGACGTGGGCCAGAACCAGTACACGCCCACGGGCTAATTTTGCCAGTTCAGCGATCACCAGACTTTTGCCTGCGCCGGTAGGTAATACAATCAGAGCGGGTTCGGCGTGGCGGCGAAAATGGGCGAGGGTCGCCTCTACAGCCTCTTGTTGATAAGGACGTAACGTAAAGGCCATCAGGCGGCCTGCCAGATGAAGACATTCGCGATATTTAACCGATTGATCACTTGCAATCCATTCACCATTTGCAACAATTTCCTGTGCCATAGGAGTGATATTTATCTCTCTTTATGGCTAAAAACTTTCTATTATTATGCCTGCCTGAGGGCGATGGCGCGAGCGCCTTAATGCTGCAATTTCAACTGAGAAGAGGAACGCGTGTTTCCCAATAACCGCATTTTAACTAACTGTTCCTAGGATGATGCGGCAACCACCGCTATACTGATCAGTCTGGTAGGTTAGGCAGCAAATGATTTCCTCCTATACAACTTTACTGCTTCATTCATTTCACACCGTACTATTAACATTTTGCCGTCGTTGGCAGGTGTGATTGCGGCTATGGTGCCCGTCAGCGGTACGATTTTATTACAGGCAAAGTAGATTCAATGCGATTGGACAAGTTTTTATCTCAGCAACTAGGTGTCAGCCGGGCGTTAGTCGCGCGCGAGCTGCGGGCTAAACGTGTAACCATTGATGGTGAGGTGGTCAAAAGTGGTGCCATTAAGCTGACACCAGAGCAAGACGTGAGATTTGATGGTAACCCATTACAACAAACGGTTGGCCCACGTTACTTTATGCTGAACAAACCGCAGGGCTATGTGTGCTCAACGGAAGACCCGGATCACCCTACTGTGCTCTACTTTTTGGATGAGCCAGTGGCGTACAAACTCCACGCTGCCGGTCGGTTAGATATTGATACCACCGGGCTGGTACTGATGACGGATGATGGTCAGTGGTCGCACCGGATCACCTCTCCGCGTCATCATTGTGAAAAAACCTATCTGGTGACGCTCGAGCACCCACTCGCTGACGATACTGCTCAACAGTTTACTGATGGTGTGCAGTTACACAATGAAGAATCTCTGACCAAACCGGCTCGGCTTGAGGTTATTGAGCCGCAGTTGGTACGTTTGACTCTTAGCGAGGGGCGCTATCATCAGGTAAAACGGATGTTTGCGGCCGTGGGCAACCGGGTATTGGAACTGCACCGTGAGCGAATCGGCGAGATCAAACTTGATGATGATTTGGCACCCGGTGAGTACCGTCCGTTGACCGAAGAAGAGATTGCCAGCGTAGGCGCGCCACATCTGCTGTAACGGGTTTTCTGCTGTGGCGTTAAGGCATCTTATCAGCCTGCTTTGCAGGGCAAGGTATTGAAGGAGTGAAGTGAGTGCAAGAGAAGAACCGGACATCCCACATTGGCTTTATCTTTATTCTTGGCCTGCTATCGATGTTGATGCCGCTGGCAATTGATATGTATTTGCCGAGTATGCCTATCATTGCCCAAGAGTTTGGCGTAGAGAGTGGCAGCGTTCAAATGACGCTGAGCGCCTATGTGCTAGGGTTTGCCATTGGGCAGATGTTTTATGGCCCAATGGCGGACAGCATCGGGCGTAAGCCGGTCATCTTCTGGGGGACGCTGACTTTTGCTCTTGCGGGTATGGCTTGTGCAATGGCGCAATCAATCGAACAATTGATTAACTTACGTTTCTTGCATGGTTTGTCGGCTGCTGCTGCGAGTGTGGTGATCAATGCATTGATGCGAGATATGTTCACCAAAGATGAATTTTCTCGCATGATGTCTTTTGTGGTCTTGGTGATGACGATTGCCCCGCTGCTGGCACCGATTATCGGTGGTGCGTTGTTGGTGTGGTTTAGTTGGCACGCTATCTTCTGGAGTATGGCGGGTGCTGCGCTGGTTGGGGCAGTATTGGTGGCGTTATTTATTAAAGAAACCTTGCCGAAAGAGAAACGACAGAAGTTTCATTTGCGCACCACGATTGGCAATTTTGGCGCTTTGTTCCGCCACAAGCGGGTATTGAGTTATATGCTCGCCAGTGGCTTCTCCTTTGCCGGTATGTTCTCATTCCTCAGCGCTGGCCCATTCGTTTATATCGAGTTAAACGGGGTTTCACCACAGCATTTTGGTTACTATTTTGCGCTGAATATTGTCTTCTTGTTCCTGATGACGGTGATTAATACCCGTAATGTTCGCCGGTTTGGTGCGCTGAAGATGTTCCGTTTTGGTATGACCGTGCAGTTTGTCATGGGAATTTGGTTACTGGTGGTGTGTGCCACTGGCATGGGGTTCTGGGCATTGGTGCTGGGGGTGGCGGCTTATGTTGGCTGTATCGCCATGATAACCTCCAATGCGATGGCGGTGATTTTGGATGATTTCCCGCACATGGCGGGCACGGCATCTTCTCTGGCGGGCACCTTACGCTTTGGGATTGGCGCGGTGGTCGGGACATTGCTCTCGATGGCACCGTCGCGCAGCGCCTGGCCGATGGTCAGCTCAATGGCATTTTGTATTATTGCCGCGATGTTACTGTATCTCTACGCCAGCCGCCCGGCGAAGGGTGCCACGTCGTAAAAGTGCTACTTTTTTAGAATGGTCGATGCTGAACGCACAATGCGGGGAAGGGGACAGGTTCTCCCTCCCTCGTTGTTTCCTTTCAGCACCGAGTATTGCCTTCCTTTTGCCCTCCTTATTAATTCCTTCATAATACTTATTTATCCTTATTTTCGAGGGTGATATCGCCCGAATTGCACCTGAAAAGAGCGCAAATATTGAGTTTCATCAATATAATAATCATGTTTATTATTATATGTTGCATAGTTGTATTTGACACCATATTGTTAACTTTCGCGTAATGATATAAAAAAACAGACGGTTTTATTACCTGATTTTTCGTTATTATTCATGCCAATTAAATTGTGACTAATGATCACTAATGTAGTTATTTATCAATTAATTATGGTGATAATACTCCGTTCTTTTCTTGTGTGTTTGTTCCTCAAATGTAAAATAATGACATGAGTTAGGTAATGGATTTGCAATAAAAATGGTTGAGATGAGCGCGATAAAGGGTTAAATATAACGAAAAATGGGATCTAAATCCCAAAGCTACAGATCCAGTCGCTGCATTTTGGCTGAAAAATGCTCAAAAAGGGCGTGTAAAAATATTTGTTAGACATAAGTTTCTAAAATGTTATGAGTGTTGTGTTTTGATAAGATATGAGCTGAGCACAATGATAACTTAGCGACTATAACTTTAGTAAGTGTGAGCCTTGTGGTGTTTTTGTAACTTTTGAATTTTTATTTTTGACTAGGAAAGACACGTGAATAATATCCAACTTTCGGTGGTACATCGTCTGCCGCAAAGTTACCGTTGGTTATCTGGGTTTATCGGCGTCAAAGTTGAGCCGATTCCGTTGGCCGCGATAGACGATACCAATGACCTAATGGGGCTGAAACTACTCAGTCACGACGGTAATAATGCACAGATTATCATGCAGCGGCTCAATCTTTCGCTACAAGAGATCCAAGTGGATTCGGCGATTATTGATTGGGAAGGGGAGCCTTGCCTGTTTGTTCACTGCAAGGATGAGAGTGCGACTATGTGCCGCCTGAAAGATGTCGGCGTGGCGATTGCCGAAACCATGACAGCGCTTTATCCCTTCTGAGCCGTTACTGAAAATCCGTCGGCATTTCATGCTGGCGTTTTTTCCTGCCTGGATATCCGCATCGCACCCAGATCAGTCGGCAAATTGTAATAACTGCTGAGTATATTGCTGCTTCGGTGCGGCAAATATCGCCTGGCAGTCACCTTGCTCCACCACTTCACCTTGTCTTAGTACAATCACTTGATGGCAGAGCGAGCGCACCACTTGTAAGTCATGGCTGATAAACAGGTAACTGAGCTGATGACGTTGCTGAAGGGATTTCAGCAAGGCCAGAATTTGCGCCTGTACCGATTTATCCAGTGAAGAGGTCGGTTCATCGAGAATAAGCAACTGAGGTTGCAGAATAAGCGCGCGGGCAATAGCAATACGCTGGCGCTGTCCGCCAGAGAACTCGGTCGGATAGCGATAACGGCTAACCGGGTCTAATCCCACTTCTTCCATTGCCTTAATCACCCGTTGTTCGCGGTGTGCGGCACTCAGTCTTTGATGGACTTCTAACCCTTCGGCGATAATCTGCTGAACGTTCAGCCGTGGGTTTAGTGCTGAGTAAGGGTCCTGGAACACCACCTGAATGCGGCTACGATAGGGCAGCATCTGCTTGGGGGTAAATTTGTGCAGTGGTTGTCCGCTAAACCAAATCTCGCCTTTGGAGGGCAGTAAACGCAGTAATGCCAGCCCTGAGGTACTTTTCCCTGAGCCTGATTCACCGACCAACCCGAGGCTTTCACCTGGATTGAGGGTAAAGCTTAAGTCTTTTAGCGCATAATGGTAATCAACGGTACGTCGCAATAAACCACGTTTGATGGGAAACGCAACCTGTAGCCCTTTCACTTCAAGCAGCGGTTTTAGGCCCGGCGTGAGGGGCAGCGGATCACCTTGTGGCTCTGCATCTAATAACTGGCGCGTATAGGGGTGCTGTGGTGCGCTAAACAGCGCCTGACGGCTATTCTGCTCCACTTTTCGCCCTTCGCGCATTACCGCCACGTTATCTGCCAGACGACGCACGATATTGAGGTTATGGGTGATAAACAGCAGGCTCATGCCCATCTCTTGCTTTAGCTCTTTCAGCAAACTCAAAATCTGAGCCTGAACAGACACATCCAGCGCCGTGGTGGGTTCATCGGCAATCAATAGCTTGGGTTGCGTCAAAACCGCCATTGCTATCATCACGCGCTGGCGCTCGCCACCGGAAAGTTGATGGGGGAAGTCGCCCAAGCGCCCTTTAGCATTGCGAATACCAACTCTGTCGAGGCATTGAATAATTTCCGCGCGGGCTGCCTCTTGGCGCATCCCACGATGCAGTGACAACACCTCTGCCAACTGTTTCTCAATAGTATGCAGCGGGTTTAGCGATACCATCGGCTCCTGGAAAATCATTGAAATCTGATTGCCGCGCACTTTACGCAGCGTCGGTTCATCGGCGTGCAGCAGTGACTGACCGGCAAACAGAATTTCACCGCTTGGATAGATTACCGGCGGTGAGGGGAGTAAACGCAGTATCGACAACGCCGTGACGCTCTTGCCTGAACCGGATTCCCCAACCAATGCCAGTGTTTCACCGGTTGCGATTTGCAACGACAGCTCGCTGACCACCTCGCGTTCAACGCCAGCCTGACGAAATGCAATACTGAGGTTCTGAATATCCAAAAGTGGAGAAGTCGTCATATCAGTACGCCTTACTTGGGTCAAAGGCGTCACGGACTGCTTCGCCGATAAAAATCAACAGAGATAACAGCATCGCGAGTACCAGAAATGCGGTTATTCCCAGCCAGGGTGCCTGAAGGTTATTTTTACCTTCAAGCAGCAGCCCACCCAGTGAGGGTGAACCCATTGGCAGGCCAAAGCCGAGGAAGTCCAGTGAGGTCAGGGTGGTTATTGAACCGCACAAAATAAAGGGCAGGAAAGTCAATGTTGCTACCATCGCATTGGGCAACATATGCCGCGTCATAATCACCCGGTCACCGACGCCCATCGCCCTTGCCGCGCGGATATAGTCATAATTACGGGTGCGCAGAAACTCCGCCCGCACCACGCCGACCAACCCCATCCAGCCAAATAGCACGGTGATGGCCAATAACCACCAGAAGTTCGGCTGCACGATACTGGAGAGTAAAATCACTAAAAACAGTGTTGGCATCCCAGACCAGACTTCAATAAAACGCTGTCCCCACAGGTCAATCCGCCCGCCGTAATAACCTTGAATTGCACCCGCGCAGATGCCAATCACACTGGAAAACAGCGTTAATGTCAGGCCGAATAACAGCGAAATGCGAAATCCATAGATAACTTTGGCCAGCACATCCCCGCCGGTGCTGTCAGTACCTAACAGATTGGTGCGATTCGGCGGCGAAGGGAAGGGGACATCGGTGGCAAAATTGATAGTGTTATTGCTAAAACGAATCGGTGCCCAGATAGCCCAACCATTATCGTTAATTCGCCCAATCACATACGGGTCTTGATAATCCGCTGCGGTGGTGAGAATACCGCCAAAGGTCGATTCGCTGTAATTGCTCATGAAGGGCATATAAATCTTACCCTGATAGCTCACCAGTAGCGGTTTGTCATTGGCGATAAACTCGGCAAATAAGCTGATGACAAATAGCGCCAGGAAGATCCACAGTGACCAGTAGCCCCGCTTGTTATGGCGAAAACGTGCCCAGCGGGCCTGATTAATGGCACTTAATTTTATCATTATTGGCGGCCCTCAAAATCAATCCGTGGGTCTACCAGGGTATAGGTAATATCGCTGATGATATTGAGCAGCAAACCAATCAAGGTGAAAATATAAAGAGTGCCAAACATCACCGGATAATCGCGCTGCAAGGTCGCATCGTAGCCCAGCAGCCCTAAACCATTCAGTGAGAACATCACCTCAATCAGCAGTGAGCCGGTAAAGAACATGCTGATAAAGGTGGCAGGGAAGCCTGCTATCACCAGTAACATGGCATTGCGGAACACATGGCGATAAAGGATCTTCTCTTCGGGTAAGCCTTTGGCGCGAGCTGTGACCACATATTGTTTGCGGATCTCATCGAGGAATGAGTTTTTGGTCAGCATGGTCAGTGTGGCAAAGCCGCCAATGACCGTAGCCAGCACCGGCAGGGTGATGTGCCACAAGTAATCGGTTATCTTGCCGTACCACGGCAGGGTGTCGAAGTTGCTGGACACCAACCCGCGTAATGGGAACAGATCAAAATAGCTGCCGCCGGAGAACAGCACTACCAACAGAATGGCAAACAAGAACGAGGGAATGGCATAACCGATAATGATTAATGTGCTGCTCCAGGTATCAAAGGCGGTACCACTGCGCACCGCTTTTTTTATCCCAAGCGGTATGGAAACCAGATAAATAATCAGCGTGCTCCATAGCCCAAGCGAAATAGAGACCGGCAGGCTATGTTTTATCAGTGACATAACTGACTCACCGCGAAACAGGCTGTCACCAAAATCAAAGCAAGCATAGCGCCATAACATATCGAAATAGCGCTGATGGAGTGGCTTGTCAAAACCAAAACGTTGCTTGATCTCAGCAATGACCTCCGGGTCTAACCCGCGCGAACCGCGATAGCTGCTATCACCCACTTGTGCGGCATTCAGGCCGACTTTCGCCCCCCCAAACCACTATCACCGCCGCCGGCGGAAAATCCACTGGAGTGACCCAGTTCGATATTGGCGATAGCTTGGTCAACTGGCCCGCCTGGTGCAATTTGCACAATAAAAAAGTTAATCGTAATAATCGCCCACAAGGTGGGAATAACCAGTAATAAACGCCGTAATAGATATGCGCCCACAGCAGCCCCTTAGTGACGTTCTGATGGCAGGCGAGCTGCCTTATTGACATCAAACCACCAGCTATCAAATCCTAGCGAATAGGTGGGGCGGTCTGCTGGCATTGAAAATTTATCCCAATAAGCAAAGCGGGCATGGTTGGAATACCACATCGGGATCATCAGGTGATTCCAGGTCAATACCCGGTCAAGCGCACGGCCAAGAGAGAGCAACGCCTCCGGTTGATCCTGATGGCTGACAATCTGGGCTATCAGTTGGTCAATCGCCGGATCTTTTATGCCTGATGCGTTATAACTGGAATCTATATATGCCGAGCTCCAAAAGATTTGCAGATTGGGGCTTGGATAGAGGAAAGCACTGTAAACTGTCGGGATCATATCGTAATCCCGGCTGCGCAGGCGGTTCACAAACTGAGAACTATCAACCTCGCGAATATTCATGGTAATGCCCAAGCGTTGCAGGTTATGTTTGAACGGTTGCACATACTGGAAGTTGCTGCCGCTGAGTAACAACAGCTCAAAGACAAAAGGTTTACCGGTCTTGCTGTTCACCAATTGTTGATTTTTGACTTCCCAGCCTGCCTCACGCAACAATTCACGCGCTTTTAATAGGTTATCCCGTGAGTTGCCACTGCCATCTGTTTGTGGTGGCTGATAAATCTGCGTGAAAACTTGCGCCGGTACTTTGTCTTTTAGCGGGGCCAGCCATGCCAGTTCAGCACTGTCTGGATACCCTTTGGCGGCATAGTCTGTGTTTTGGAAGAAGCTGCTGGTACGTTGATAACTGTTGAAATAAAACGCTTTATTCATCCAGTCGAAATCGAAAGCCAAAGTTAATGCCTGACGAACCCGTCGATCGCTAAAAATAGGGCGTTGGACATTAAACGCCAGCCAACGGGTATTTTGTGCCGAGTTATCAACAATATCCTGTTTGAGTATATAGTTTTTCGCGAAATTTCCGCCGACATATTGTGTCGCCCAACTTTTGGGTGAAGTTTCCTCGCGAAAATCAAAAGCACCGGCTTTAAACGCTTCCAGTGCGACTTTATCATCCAGATAGTAGTCGTAGCGGATGGTATCAAAGTTATATTGACCCCGATTAACCGGCAGGTTGGCGGCCCAGTAATTTCTCACCCGTTCATAGGTAATAAACTGGCCCATCTTATATTTACTAATACGGTAAGGGCCGCTCCCCACAGGGGGGTTACTGAGTGGATCACTCAGTTTATGGTTTTTCCAAAAATGTGCAGGCATCACCGGTAAACCAAACAATCCCAACATTTTATCTTTATTCGGTTCGGGGAATTCAAAACGCACCGTCAGGCGGGAAATAGCTTTCACCTGAACGCCCTTATACACAATGCGAAATTGTGGCACACCTTCGGTCATAAACTTATTAAAGGTGAAGGCGACATCTTGAGCGGTCATTGGCGTGTCATCATGAAAACGTGCGCGGGGGTTAATATCCACTTCAATCCAGTGAAAATCGGGGGCAAAACGCGCTGATTCTGCAATTAACGGGTAGTAACTGCCAATTTCATCATCTGAGGTGCCAAATAGGGAGTCATATAGCCTTTCGCTGCGGATCGCCGGGTTACCCCGTAGTGCATAACGATTGAAATTATCAAAGGTACCGATGGTCGCCAGTGTAATATCGCCCCCTTTGGGAGCCGCTGGATTAACATAGTCAAAGTGGCTGAAATCTGATGAGTATTTAGGTTCGCCCAAAATGGCAAAAGAGACACCTTCTTTAATCGTCTCTGCCTGAAGGCCAAAACTCAGGGCGGAAAGCATCGCGGCAGCAAATAGTCGTAATAACATATTGGCGGTTATCTCCTGCTCATTATGCAGATAATAGTAATCTCATACTTAGTTTAATTAAAATTACCAGTTTGCAGGGGACTAACGCAAACTTTATGCCAATTAGTTTTTGTTACTCATTTTTTATTGCAAAATCTGACTAAATCTTCAACAGACAATGGCTTGCTGAGTAAATATCCTTGCAGATAGTTAACGCCATGTTGTGCCAAATACTCAAGTTGCTGCTCAGTTTCGACACCTTCTGCCACGGTTTCAATATTGAGTTTATGCGCCAGCATTAACACCGAGTCCAATACTGGTGCTGCCACTGTATTGACACAGATGGTACTGATAAACGCACGATCAATCTTAATATAATCCAGAGTAAAGCGTTCTAAATAGATTAGCGCGCTGTGCCCAGTGCCAAAGTCATCGACAGCAATTTGTATCCCTTGGGAGTGTAGCCAGTCGAACTGTTTAATTGCCACTTGTTCTTCTACCATACCTCGTTCAGTAATCTCAAATACTGGAGAAAAAACATCAGTATTTAATTGCTGCAACATTCGAGAGACATCTTTTTGGAACTCATCATCAGCAAGATGGACGGGTGATATATTAAAACCAAGCTTGGTTCCCGCAGGAAGCAGGTTTGTCATTAAACTTGTATCTCTGATGATTAATTCAAATAAATGTTTTGTCAGCGGTTGTATCAGATACTGGGCTTCCGCATAGGGAATAAAAAGATCCGGAGAAATGCGCCCTTCAATTGGATGTTCCCAGCGAATCAGTGCTTCCAGCCCTGATATTGAACGGTCATGGGAACGGAATACTGGCTGATATTCTACGAAGAATTCACCTCGCTTGATGCCACGTAAAATCTCTGCTTCAGCGCTTCGGCTGGCGATTAAAATATAATAAGCCAGAATGCCAACTAAACCTGCCAGCAGCAGGCCACCTAAAAGCGTCATCCGGATGTCATCTGCAGTTAAGCTGTTATGGTAAATCAGAATCTTGATAGGGTAACCAGGCAGTTGAACCTCGCGTGAGGCACGGTTAGGTAACTTACTGACGGGTATCACTTTAGCGTCAAATGTGGTGACAGCTAACTCATTAATAACGATTGCCAGCCCATTGACTTCACTTTCGGCATAATTAAGTAATAAATAAGGATGTAATGTTAATTCCAGCGTTGCCAGTACGCCGGTATCACCTCTACCCGCTTGGCGTAACCATACTGCGATAGCCGGTTTATTCGGCATTAACGGGGTGCCTTGCTGAATTTTAAAATCTAATGGCTGAGATAAGTTAATTCTGGAATATATTTCGTTGGCTGTCATATGCATTTCACCCGTCGCGGATGAGCAATAAACAAGACTATCTCTAACTAATAAGAAAGCTCTGACGCCATTGGTAAAAGCCGCCCGATAATGCAGTGCCGCGCTTGCTTGCTCGCAAGTCTTACCACTCAACGGGATAAGCTGAGACATCGTTGTTGTCAGTTCATTAAGGAACTGTGACGAATAGGATATTATATGATCGCTCTGTTTCGTTAATTTATGTTCACTGCTGCGATAAAGTAATGACAAAGTAATAATAACAAAAAAAATAAAGAAACTGAGTGCGAGGATGACGCTTTTTTTTACAAGGTGGCGTCTGGATAATATATTGCGAGAGAACGCGCCGTTTGACCCCATGTTCCGCCGCTCCCCAGCATGTTCGATAAAGTGTTTATGAGTATAAGTAAGTTAGCCGCATTGCGCTACCAGTTTGCCGACAGGACTAATTAGGCCATCGGACTAACGGTATACCCATATAAACTAAAGATGCTTTATATATGCATCAAAACAGTGGAAACAAGAGATCGTTTTTATGAATGTATTTTAGAAATACGCTTAATAAAATAAATTTTCAGCTTATTAACACAAGTCACTTCTTTTTATAAAGGTGAATCGCTAGCACACGTCGCTTTAGCACAAGAAAGTTCTTGTCTGAGCGTTGGTTATCCTACACAGATAATTCTCGAATTACTCGATTTTCAGAAAAAAAGGACATTTCCTACAAGCTGGATAGAAAGTGGGGTAGGTGATTTAAGATAATAAAAAACGCTACCTGGATAGCGTTTTATAGTTTCGTTTGGAATCTCGGACAACAGGAATAAATATTTTAACTAACTACGTGAACCGCTGCTTAGCACTCGGCGGCCATCGCGATAACGCTTATTCCAGTAATCTTCATTTAGGTTCGAAATTGTCACGCCGACACTGGTCGATGCATGAACAAACTTATCGTTACCCAAATAGATACCAACATGGCGGCCTGTCGAACCAGCTCTGAACAGCACTAAGTCACCGGGGCGCAATTTAGTACGCTGGATTTTCTTGCCAAGATCCTGCTGCTCTGATGTTGAGCGTGGCAAATCCATACCAAATTGCTCGCGGAAAGTATTTTGCACAAATGCGGAACAATCAACACCGCGTTTAGTGCTACCGCCTAAACGGTAACGAACACCTTTCCACCCTGCATACTGTTCTAAAATCTTCGACTTGACGTCAACGTTGCGCACCATCGCTTCGAATTCATCCTGAGAGGCTTGCAGTAAAAGCCCATCTTTGTCATTAACTGCACGCATCTCAGTTTGTGTATTATGTGTGTTCGAAGTCTGTGGTGAACTACACGCGGATAACATTACCGCTGCTGCAACCGCAGGGATTACCCGCAGAATGTATCTCATAATAGGTTGAGACTTGACCATTGTTGATGTTTTCCCTTGCTGTCCTTACGACGGATGTCGCTACCAAAAAAAACCAAACGAATCGAGATTATTGATTGCGATCCGATTAGACAATCACTTAACTGAATAACTGTGCTAGAACGCACAATATTAATCATGCAAGAGGCGAATGGCCTAAATCTGAACACAAACGTTCTAATAATACCGTAATGATTAATAAAAGGCGAGCGCTTTTAGTCCGATTATTATAAGAAATTCTGATGTAACATAATGTAAAATTTTATATTAAAACCACATGGCTTATTTTGTAATCATTTTGTTGTGATAAATGAGGGTGACGGTAAAGGAATAGGGTGGGGCAAAAAGGGGGCTTCTTACCTCACCGTCGAATCGTAGAACTTATTGGTGCGTGGGGTTAGGCAAACGTTGGTCAATAGCATCAATGATTTTATCGCTTAAAGGTGTCAGTAATACCCAGCTTATTCCCACCAACACGACCGAAAGGGAGCCTACGGCAATATCGGTAAACCAGTGCGCGCCAATCATCACCCGTGGTATTGAGAAAATAGCGGCGATTAACAGAGCGATAGCAAAGGCTCCGCAGGAAAAATAGCGCAACATAAAACAGGCAAAAATCATCAACATCATGCCGTGGTCGCCAGGGAAACTATCGCTGGAGGCATCTTTTGTCGGGATACCGGTAAGTTCGCTGACTCGATTTATGTTATCAAAGGCCAAAGTAGGACTGGGATGCGAAACTGGCAGCATGTGGCCCAATTGATTGAGAATCACCGCAGTTAACAACATGACAAACCCTATAACTATCAAGCGGCGGCGACCCACTGGTGTTTCCTTTATATAGAAGCACACGTAAAGCAGCCCCATACAAACCAGCGAAATAACATCAAAAGCACGATTATTGGTGATAGCCACCAGGTGCAGAAATGTGGGGCTGGACAACAGATGTTGGTTAAAATAGAAAAAGATTGTCGAGTCAATTTTAAACCAAAATCCGTGATTCACAGGAATATACCAAGATAAAAACAGGACAATTCCAAGCATATTGAGCAGTAGTATTGTCGGTAAATTACGACGGGTCATGCGGTAACCTATAAATTATGAATGTACAAATTGGGTAAATAATAAAGCGGGTACATTATACTCATTTAGATAACCGAATATTCAGTAATTTATGCTGCAATGTATTCCAATCAGTCTCTGTCGCACTGATGAGTTCAATTCGGCTATCTAGCGGTGGTGTCTGCCGTGTTTCTATTTTTAAGTCTGCTCCCTGCCGGTTAATCACTAACGTTCCTTCCGTAATACGCATAACCCCTTTTACTCGCTCGGCTGGATTTAACCGCACCCATTCGAGTAAGGGGACGGTATCAAAAATAGTATCGGCATTAAATACCCAGCCACAGCTAAGATAACCTTGACCCTGATTAAGCGCTCGACGCCAAGGCTCTGTGCCTTTCAAACTTAATGCAGCCAATCCTTTTTGTCGTGTGACACTGTGATGATGCGCACCATCGGGTAGCTCATCATTATTGCTGTGCGGCATATCCAATAGCGCGACATCAATCTTCCCTTGTTCTGCGTAATAGAGCTGGCATGACTTAGGCTGATTGTGATGCCATTGCAGTAATGCAGTTCGGTCGGAATCGGTGTAGGTATCTTGCTTATTCGCCACGATAATATCTGCGGCAGCCAGTTGGTCACGGAAATTCTCATTTTCTGTATAACGAGGCTCACTTAACTGTCGCGCATCCAGCAAACACAGAGTGGCTTGCAGGGTGAGCCACGGTTGGTAAACATCTGATGTCAGTAACGATAAGATCTGTTTTGGGTGGCCTAATCCGGTTGGTTCAATTAATAGGCGATCAGGTTTTGCTTGTTGCAGCAGCATATTCAAACCAACTTGCATCGGCAGCCCGTTAACACAACACATGCAACCACCGGGAATTTCCTTTAACACCGCCCCGCTGTCTGCTAATAGCGCACCGTCGATACCAATTTCGCCGAATTCATTAACCAGAACAGCCCATTTTTCGTGTGCCGGTTTTTGTGCCAATAAATGACGGATTGTTGTGGTCTTCCCACACCCCAGAAAGCCGGTAATTAGGTTGGTTTTTGTCATAATTATGCTCCACAAATAAACTTTATTTTAACTTCCCATAATCATGGGGCTTTTCCTGTAATTGTTATTAAATTAGGGTTTAAGTTAAAATAACCTAATTTTTAACAAAAAAGTACTCCAAATGTAGATTATTTCCTAGGTGTATTAGGAACGCCGCCTAATAGATAACCACGCATAAACTCTATAATTCACTTATGTGAGGTATTCAGAGGGCTTATAGCCCGAACAGAGCAACAAATAACGCTTTGTCATTCCCTTTGTTTTTTCTGAAACCCTCTATCATTTAAAATGTCAGCTATAAAAGTTGAGGTGGTTATGAAAAGTTATCGAGTGCTTCTTATCGTAGCAATAACGTTTTCAGCAATGTTATCCTTTACTGCAAGTAGTGCGCAAAGTCCCCTGTCCGTGACAGGAACAATCACCTTTTCTGGCGCTATCGTGGAAAGCCCATGTGATAGCACATTAGTAAATCAGACCATTACTACCCATTGTTACCGCAATGGTGAAACGGTCACTCAACGACAAACTGTTTCACCCAATATGCCTCTGACCGCAAAATTGCCGGGTAATTTAGCCTCTTCCCGTATGGAATGGCTTAATCCACAGCGCAGTTTGGGAATTCTCACCGTCACCTACCTCTAAATTTTTGAGATATCATGCTTCATTTACCTATACACGGTTTATCGCAGAGATAAACCGTGACAAATCACCTAATGTTATTTGACCACATGATATACTCATTGTCATTTAGACACCCTTTGGTCAGGCCAATTTCTATTTTATTCCCCCAAGCCTGATGCAGGAAATAAGGTAATGAGATTATATCAGGAAGTCGGCAATCAACTGCGTGTGGCGATTGTCAGTGGGCAATACAGCTTGGGTGATCGCTTACCACCAGAACGCGACATTGCTGAGAATTTCAGTGTGAGTCGCAGTGTGGTCCGTGAAGCATTGATTATGCTTGAGCTGGAAAAATGGGTGGAAGTGCGTAAAGGCTCTGGTGTTTATGTGGTTAATATCCCCGATGCCTCAGCCAATAGCGCATCAACGGATAGCGGGTTTGGCCCGTTTGAGTTGCTGCAAGCCCGTCAGTTATTAGAAAGTGAAGTTGCTGCTTTTGCAGCCATTCAGGCTACCAAAGCCGATATCATTAAAATGCGTCAGGCCATTGAGCAGGAAAAAGCAGCTTTGGCTGCCGGTGCGGTGGATGAAAGTGCAGATGAGCTTTTCCACTGCTTGTTGGCGCAAGCGACACAAAATAGTGTGCTGGCAAATATGGTCGCTGAAGCGTGGCAAGCGCGGAAAAATAGCGCTATGTGGCAGGGCGCTCATAGCCATACCCTCGATTTCAGTTACCGCTGGCAATGGCTGGAAGATCATCAAAAAATCTTGCAAGCCGTGCAACGCCGTGACAGTAAGGCGGCTAAACAAGCCATGTGGCAGCATTTGGAAAATGTAAAACAGAAGTTATTAGAACTGTCTGATGCTGACCATCCAGACTTTGATGGTTATTTGTTTGAGTCTGCGCCATATCAACTCGAAGAGTAATTTACCCTTTGGCCTTGACGTTGCAGGGGTGTTGGCTGCGCAAACTCACCCGAATCACTTATCGGTGTAAGCTCATCGGGATTCGTATACTTGCCGCCTACCTGCAACGCCAATGACGTTGGGTAAACCCTTTGGCCTTGACGTTGCAGGGGTGTTGGCTGCGCAAACTCACCTGAATCACTTATCGGTGTAAGCTCACTCAATTAATCCTGCTGTGCCAAACGCTTAACACTTTCTTTCGCACCAAACTGCTGAAGGCTGAGATAAGCTTCTGTTACGGCCTGAACAAATTCGGGTTGTTGTGGCAAGGATTCACCAAACAGTGATTTCAGGGACAGCAAACTCTGTACTCTGGCGATGCCATCTTCACTGGCTGCAACGCATTTTTTAAAACTGTCCACCATTGGATCACGGATATCAATGGCCTGGCCGTTATCATCCACACCACTGACATATCGCATCCAGCCGGCGATCCCCAAAGCCAGGCAGCGGTAACTTCCGCCATGTTGTAAATGCCAACGCACAGAATCCAGCATACGCTGTGGTAACTTCTGGCTGCCGTCCATCGCAATTTGCCAAGTGCGGTGTTTTAATGCCGGATTGCTGTAGCGTTCAATTAACCGGTCAGCGTAGGCATTCAGGTCAATCGCGGTAACGCGCAATGTCGGCGCTTGTTCATCCATCATCAGGCGGCGTGCGGTCAGGCGATAGTTTTCATCGGCCATGCAGTCGTTAATATGTTGATAGCCGGCCAGATATCCCAGATATGAAAGGTAGGAGTGGCTGCCGTTCAACATGCGCAGCTTCATTTCTTCAAATGGCAGTACATCATCGACCAATTGCACCCCCGCCACTTGCCAATCCGGTCGGCCCGCGACAAATTTATCTTCAACTACCCACTGAATAAAGGGTTCGCAGGCAATACCACAAGTGTCAGTTACGCCCAATGCAACGGCGATTTCGTGCAATGTCTCTGGTGTGGCAGCTGGAACGATGCGATCGACCATCGTATTTGGGAAAGTGACATTATCTTTAATCCAATTGGCCAGTTCCGGATCACGAGCCGTAGCCAGACCGAGGACTGCATTTCTCACCACATGGCCGTTTTCTGGAATGTTATCGCAAGACAGCACGGTGAAAGGAGGCAGGCCACGTAAACGGCGCAAGCGCAGCGCTTCCACCAGTACGCCTGGGGCGGAGGTTGGCGCATCAGGCACCGCCAAATCTGCGCGGATAAATTCGTTTTGCAGGTCTAACTGGCCTGATCCCGGTTCGATACAATAACCTTTTTCAGTGATGGTCAGCGAGACGATAGCCACTTGTGGTTCGGCCAATTTCTCTAATACTTGCATAACACCATCAAGGCGGGCGTGGACCGATTCTGTGACTGAACCGATAATAATCGCCTGATTTCCCTGAGCGCCTTTTTCCAGCACCGAGTATAGATGGTCTTGTTGACGAAGATCTTGAATCAGGACATCGCCGCCAAACAGACTAACTTCACAAATACCCCAGTCACCCCCTTGCTGGTTTAGTACGCGGTCAGTGAGCAGTGCTTGATGGGCACGGTGAAATGCGCCGAAACCGAGATGAACAATGCGGCTTTTCAGCGCCGTTCGGTCATAAGTGGGGCGCTGTACGGTTGAAGGAAGGGCGCTGTTAGCAATTGTTTTCATACCTGGCTCCAGAATCATTAACCCCACTTATACTCAGGGTGCTGGCGGGGATTGACATAAAAGGTGGCAAATAAAAAGTTGTTAGACCAGTTTTGTGTGGCTGTTTGTCGGAAACGAGCCACACAATACTGACCATTTTCTTTTGTTCGTTGCCATGAATATCGGCTTGCAGTGTAAAGCGATATGACAGAAAATAAAATTGGTAAGTCCAATATTGGTTATATTCGTGAGTTGGATCAACCAATCAAGTTTTGCTTTTTGACAGACAGCATGTAAAGAGTAAGGATGAAGCTGAGTGATATCTCTTATAAATCGGTATAACAACATTTCTGGCACATGAACAGTTTACGCAGAAGGTAAAGATAAATGGAACAAACATGGCGTTGGTATGGCCCGAATGATCCGGTGTCGTTGGATGATGTTCGTCAGGCCGGAGCGACCGGAGTAGTGACTGCATTACACCATATTCCGAATGGCGAAGTATGGCCGGTCAGCGAGATAGAACAGCGTCAGGCTGAATTAGCGGCTAAAGGATTGGTATGGTCGGTTGTGGAAAGTGTGCCGATTCATGAGGAGATTAAAACTCATAGCGGTAACTACCAGCAGCACATTGAAAGATATAAACACACCCTGCGTAATCTTGCAGCCTGTGGTATTGACACTGTGTGCTACAACTTCATGCCGGTGCTGGACTGGACACGTACTGATCTGGAGTATCAACTGCCAGATGGTTCCAAAGCACTGCGTTTTGATCAAATAGCCTTCGCCACTTTTGAACTGCATATTCTAAAACGCCCAGGTGCTGTGAATGATTATACCGCCGTAGAACAAGCGCAGGCGGCAGATTATTTCGATGCCATGTCTGAGGCAGAGATTGCCAAGCTAACCGGTAATATTATTGCTGGTCTGCCAGGAGCAGAAGAGGGCTATACGCTGGATCAATTCCGTGCGCGCCTGGCTGAGTATGACGGAATCGATAAAGCGCAGTTACGTGAGAATATGGCTTACTTCCTGCGGGCTATCATTCCGGTTGCTGAACAGGTTGGTTTGCGTATGGCGGTGCATCCGGATGATCCACCGCGGCCTATTCTTGGATTGCCGCGCATCGTTTCGACTATTGAAGATATGCAATGGCTGAAAGAAACGGTCGATAGTATTCATAACGGTTTCACCATGTGTACCGGCTCTTATGGTGTCCGTGCAGATAATGACTTGGTGAAGATGATCGAGACTTTTGGCGATCGTATTCACTTCACCCATCTGCGTTCGACCTGTCGTGAAGGGAACCCAAAAACCTTCCACGAAGGTGCTCACTTGCAAGGTGATGTCGATATGTACTCTGTGGTCAAAGCGATTTTGACCGAAGAGCAGCGCCGTCAGGCAGCCGGTGATATGCGGCCGATTCCGATGCGTCCTGACCACGGTCACCAGATGTTGGATGATTTGCATAAGAAAACTAATCCGGGCTATTCGGCGATTGGCCGCTTGAAAGGGTTGGCAGAAGTTCGCGGTGTGGAGTTGGCGCTCAAACGCACTTTCTTCCCTGAACTGAAATAACCCGTCATCTTTCAATATATTAAGGGCCGCAAATCGGCCCTTAATTATTGTATATCCAAACTATACTCAATAGATTTCAAAATGTAGGAAGGCGGCCAGCAAGATACAAATTGGTCGGGAACCGATTTGAACCGCATTTATGCTAGCCCATAGGGTGAGCCTCAAGGATGAGGCTCATTAATCCCGATGAGCTTACTCAAGTAAGTGATTCGGGTGAGCGAAAGCAGCCAACACACCTACAACTTGAAAGATGAAGGGTATTAGTCTGCACGACCCATATAGCGGCGTTCCGCAATATGAATGCGGATTTTCTCGCCTGGACTGATATATTCTGGCACTTGAATAGATAAGCCTGTACTCATCACCGCAGGTTTGTTACGCGCACTGGCAGAGGCACCTTTAATACTCGGTGCGGTATCAACAATTTCCATATCAACCGTCTGCGGCAATTCCAACGCCAGCAGTTGACCGTCCATTGTTAGAACCTGCATCCCCGGCATCCCACCTTCAGGAATAAACAGCAGTTCTTCTTCGATCTGCTCTTTTTTGAAGTTGTATGGCGTGAAATCTTCATCATCCATAAAGACGTATTCGTCGCCATCAATATAAGAGAAGTTGACTGAGCGCCGGGTTAGAGTGATGGTATCGAGGATCTCATCGCCTTTAAAACGCTCTTCAACTTTTAAACCGGTACGCACATCAGAAAAACGCATTTTATACAAGGTGCTCGCGCCACGGGCGCTGGGACTTTGCACGTCGATGTCTTTCACCAGCAGCAATTTACCGTTGAGGCTGACTGCCATACCACGTTTTATTTCGTTAGCTCTTGCCATTTATTAACCTGCCGATCAGGATTAAAGATAAGTTGCGACAAGTTACTCGCGCCGCGTGATTCAGGCAAGATGTTAGCGCAAAAAAGCGTAAGATTTTCACGACAAAATCGGCCTTATGCATACACCGGTAACAGGCCCAATAATGCAGAAATATGGGCCACGGCATTGATCAGGCCGAACAAGATAATAAAGCCAATCATAAAGCGCCCACCGGGTGCCCGATAAGTCGCTTGCGGGAAGCGTTTACGGCTGGCCCGCGCCATCAGTGCGGGCACAATAACCGCCCAGATAGTGGCAGCCAGACCGGCAAAGCCAATAGCATACAAAAAGCCATTGGGGAACAGTAATGCACCAATGGTCGGTGGCACAAAGGTCACTAAGGCGGATTTGGTGCGGCCGTTACGGTCATCAGAAAATTTAAAGAAATCAGCAATGTAATCGAATAAACCGAGGGAAACGCCCAGGAATGAACTGGCCAGTGCCATATAAGAGAAAGCATTCAGTAGCTGGCTGGTGGCTCTGCTGGCAGAGACGGTATCCATCTGTTTCAGCAGGCTGCCAATATTTCCGCCATCAGCAATCACTTGTTTGAATGCATCGCGGGCAATATTGCCCTGAATGGCATACTGCCACAGCACATAAATCGCCAAAGCAATCAGTGTGCCATATACCAGGCTGCGCACCACCGCTTTGCTGTCTTTGTGATAGTACTTCACCAGCCCCGGTACATTGCCGTGGTAGCCAAATGACGTCAACAGATAAGGCAATGCGGCGAGCGCATAGGGCAGGTAGTTGGCATTGCCATTGGTCTGGTTAAATAGCACCCGCGCTTCGACATGGCTGAACATATCACCGACGGACATAACAAAGGTGATCACCATGCCACCGATTAATATCGTACTTAAGCGATCGACCGCACGGGTGGATAACCAGACAATAAATGCCACTAAAATGGCAAAGATGAAACCTGCGCTGGTCTGACTTATCCCTGCGACGTTTTGCAGCGTATGAGAAATGATTGAACCGCCCGCAGAGATATAAGCATAAGTCAGAATGTAGAGCACAAAGGTGATGGATAACCCGTTGATTGAACTCCATACTTTGCCAAGTAAATCCTGTACCATCGTGTGGAAGCTGGCTCCGCGCGGGTAGTTGAGGTTCGCCTCCAGAATCATCAGGCCGGAAAGTAACATGCAGGCCCAGGTATAAATCAGCAATATCACTGAACCGCTAAACCACACCCCCGCCGTCACGATTGGGATTGAGAACATACCTGCACCCACAGCGGTTCCGGCGACTATCATCGCACCGCCAAGGATGGAAGGCCGTGAAATGGGTTGGGATATATCCATCGACATTTATAGCTCCAAATATCCTTCATCCTTGACGCTACAGCTGCGTTAGCCGTACTTACTCACCCTAATCACTTACTTTTTGTAAGCTCATCGGGATTCGTTCGTTTGCCGCCTTACTGTAACGCAAATTATTTTGGATATTAATAATATGGTTAATAGTTCTTTTGTACTAGCTTAATGGTACGCGATGGCGGCGATGCTGTAAACAGATGAATATGCTTATGTGGATAGTTTGGTCAGTGGTTAGTCTTGGTTCGGCGTTCGGTTATGATTGAATATCGTACTAATGGGTTTTTTAGGTTGAAAAATAAACTAAATATGATGAGTTATAAAAAATAAAGCTGTGCGTTGGGTCTGCTATTGAGCTGTTGAACATGGATAGTGCTGGTAGTTCATCAGGGGGGTTGCTATTGTCCGCTGTTATTCCACCAGCCTACAGGAGCTTGCTGATGGACTGTCGCTCAGATTGCGGTGCCTGCTGTATTGCTCCTTCGATTTCCAGCCCGATCCCCGGTATGCCATTCGGCAAGCCCGCCAATACCCGTTGCCTGCATTTAGATGACAATATGCGCTGTGGTATTTTCCATTCTCCATCCCGCCCGGCGGTCTGTGCCAGCCTGCAAGCATTGCCGGAAATGTGTTTTGACACGCGCGAAAAGGCGCTGGTGTATTTGATTAAACTGGAAGCGGATACTGCGCCTTAATCGATGACTGGCTCGGCGAGAAAGCACGGTGAGCCAAGGGTTTACCGCACCTAGGGGCGCTCCGACGGCTTACGCCGTTACGACCCCAACGGCACGATTCCCCTTGGTTTAATTTGTCAGCAATATGAGGGCGATAATAATATTGCCCTCAGTTATTAAACCTAAAGACTAAGCCCCAGCAGGAACTGCGTGAGCGGTATTTTTCAGCATCGGCCCGGTGTACTTTTCAATTTCAAGCTGTGCCATCTGCCCACAGTTACCTTGCGCCAAACTGGACGAACCAATATCGAAAGTCAGGCAATTAATATTACCGTTCTTACAAATTGAACCCGGTACAGACGGCTCGGCGGGATCAAACCATGCCCCTTCGCTTATCCGTACCACGCCAGGCCGCACATCTTCCGTTACCACGGCACCGACCAAAATCTGTCCGCGATCATTAAATGCCCGCACTAAATCACCATTCACAATCTGACGCGCACTGGCATCTTGTGGGCTAATCAGAATCGCTTCACGATCCGCTACCGCGTACTTTTCGCGCAGTGGTGTGTTATCCAATTGCGAATGCAGGCGGTTGATTGGGTGCGCAGTGTTCAGCGACAGCGGATTATTTTTTCGCTTCGGCTCCGCGATACCATTCATGAGGTGGCATCCAGGTGGGAATTCCCTGACAATCGGCATACTCCATTTTGGCGATGGTATCGGAATAGATTTCAATTTTACCCGATGGCGTACCAAGTGGGTTGAGCAATGGATTCTCACGGTAATCAGCGAAACGCACCCACTGTTTGTTCGCTTCCGGGATAGGGAAACGGATATAGTTGTTCGATTCCCAGAACATATCGAATGGCGGCAAGGCGACGCGTGCAGTACGTGCCTGCGACTTCATATCGTCATACATCGATTTCAGCCACTGGGTTTCGTCTTTGCCATCGGTAAAGGCATCGATGACCCCAAGCCTGGTCGCCATCGCGGCAAAAATATCAAAATCACTGCGAGATTCATGCTGCGGCGGCACACATTGATGCATCGGGAAGACATAAAGCTGCGAGTAATCGCCGCCCATCTCCAGATCGTTACGCTCATAACTGGTGGTGGCCGGTAACACGATATCAGCGTGTTTAGCGGTGGCAGTCCAGTAAGGCTCATTCACCACAATGGTTTCTGGATGCTGCCAGGCTTTCACCAGATTATTGGTATCCTGATGCTGGTGGAAGGTATTCCCGCCCGCCACATAGACCATTTTGACATCGGGATAGGTCACTTTAGTGCCATTGAAATCAATGGTTTTACCCGGATTTGCCAGACACTCGGCAATGCGCGCCACCGGAATCGGTGATGGCGAGTTCTTCGGCGCATTCCCGGCAGAAATCCCCGGTAAAATACCGCCTTTCGCCGTTGGGCTACCGCCTGATGAGTAGTGATAGCTGAAACCGAAACCGCCACCCGGCAAACCAATTTGGCCGAGCATAGAGGCAACCGTCACCAGCAACCAGTGCTGCTGCTCACCGTGATGCTGACGCTGAATACCCCAACCGCCCATGATCATGGTGCGCTGCTTCGCCATATCGCGCGCCAGTTGGCGTATAATATCAGCATCGACACCGCTGATATCTGCCGCCCATTCTGCCGTTTTAGGCTGACCGTCGGTTTCCCCTAACAGATAAGCCTGGAATTTATCGAAGCCAATGGTATAGGTTTTGATAAAGTCCGGATTGTGCAGCTTTTCTGTCAATAAGGTGTGGGCAATCCCAATGAGCATTGCGCTGTCAGTATATGGGCGCGGCGCAATCCATTGAGCATTAGTGAATTTAGCACTGTCATTATGAACCGGGTCAATGCTAATGACTTTGGTGCCTTTGTTCTTCAGCGCTTCAAAACCAGTTTGACCGACGTGATCCGGAACGTTCCAACTGTTTTTCAGCGTGATCATCGGGTTACAACCCCATAGAATCACCAGCTCGCTGTTTTCGACCACATTTGGCCAGGCAGTCTGCTGCTCGTAAACCTCCATCGACCCCATAACGTGGGTCATGATCACCTGTGCTGCACCGGTTGAATAGTCACCGGCATAACCGAGGAACCCACCACTCAGGTTCATTAAGCGTTGCAGCAAAGTGCGGCTGTTGTGCAGCATCCCAACACTTTTCCAGCCATAAGAACCGGCATACAGCGCTTGTGGGCCGTGGTCTTTCTGTACGCGCACAATCTCGTTACACACCAGTTCTGTGGCTTTGTCCCAACTGACGCGCACCCATTCATCGCGGCCACGTAGTTCGGTATGGCTGCCGGGGCCGCCTTCCAACCAGCTTTTTCGTACCATCGGGTATTTAATACGGTTCTCCGCATGTACCTGATAGGGAGCCATAGTGATCAGATCATTGGGCCACGGATCATCTTTTACTGGCTGCACACCTATCATGCGGCCATTTTCGACGATGGCTTCAAACGCACCCCAATGTGCGCCGGTCAGGATACCTTTCTGTGCCTGACGTAATGCCAGAAACTGCGGTAATGCCTGGCTGATGGCTTGAGCCAGTGCAGATTTCGGCCACAAGCCAGCCACTAACGGCAGGGCTGCCAGCGCGCTGGTGCCCATTAAGAAGCGACGGCGGCTCATTTGTAACGGTTGTTGTTCGAATTTAGTCATTTTCGCCTCTTATTTACAGCTTGGCCGGCATATCACTGGCATGTTTTTGGACATATTGTGTCATCACGCGTAACTGTTCCTGAGTCAGGGAGGTACGTGGTGCCATGCCTTTGATTACTCCAATCCATTGGTTTGCATTAAAGCGATCCAATGCGGTCAAACCGTGGCAACCGGTACAGTTGGCAGACATCATATCAGCGGCATAGCGCCAGATTTTCTGTTGATCATTAACCAGTTGTTTCTTCGGTAACCACACCTGAAGCGCCACCTGATGCCAAACCAAATTAGTTTCCGGGTCAGTTTGGGTATTTAATGTTTTCAGTGCTTTTTGTGCTTCTTCGCCCAGTAACACACTGAGGATACGTTTCCCTTGGGCGGCATAGAACACTTCTGCCACGCCATCTTGCTGCCAGCCTTTCACATCCACCAACACTTGGTCACCTTGCTGTTTCACCACTTCCACTTCGGTCGATGGCATCAGATTACCGGCGTTATGGCTGTCACCGGCATTCATAAAGAACGGCTCAGTGGCGATGGTATATAAGGTGGTGGCAGTGGCTGGCGTTTGTGCCGCAGCGGTGGCCAATTCAGTAGCACCGGCCTGAGTCACTTCACTCATGTCCGGCAGAATATGAGCGACACCTTTATGGCAATCGATACAGGTTTCACCTTTTTTAATCGCCACCGGATGCTGAATTCGGGCCTCAGCACTTTGCGCGGTGATATCCATCGCATCAAAGCTGTGGCACGAGCGGCAGGTGGCTGAGTCGTTCTCTTTCAGTGTCTTCCAGACCGATTGGGCCATTGCCAGTTTATGCGCTTCATATTTTTCTGGTGTATTGATAGTGCCGGCCATTTCGCCGTAGATATCTTTCACTGCCCGGATTTTGGTCCATAGATAATCTAATGGCTCATGAGGAACATGGCAGTCAGCACATTCAGCGCGGATACCTTTACTGTTTTGGAAGTGGACGCTGCCCTGGTATTCAGCAAGCGGTTGTTGCATGGTGTGACAGGAAACGCAGAACGCAGTATCGCTGGTTTTATGGAAGACAGTGGCAGTTCCTGCGAGGAGCGCGGCACCGATAATAATGCCGATCAGCAGAATCCATAACCATCCCCACCGGCGTCTTTTCACGAAGCCAGTTTGTTTTTTGCTCATAATTGCACCCACATAAGATATATAATAATTATTGGTAAAACGGACGAATCAAATGCACGACTGTATAAAATGCCAGATAATCTGCCAACAGAGCCTTATCTATCAGCGATAAGTATTTCCCATAAAATAAGTGGGTCTATTGTAGGGAGGTTTTCTGTTGATGACTAACTCTATAGGGTTATTTAGCAATATTAGTTCAAATTGCTGAATATAAATGCGATGAATGGATAAATTTTTGTGAGATAGCACATATAACCAACTGATTTTTCCTGGTTATATGCTTGGTTATATAACGCTATTTTTTAGTCGTAGGGGAAGTAAAACTGCTGATTTAGCCATAAATCAATTGCGTGGCGGCTGGCTTCAAAATGGGGTTCAGGTAAATCACGCGGATGACACCACAGCCATTGCTGACATTTATCCGGCTCTTTCAGCTCTGGCTGCCCTCCGGGGTGTTGGGTCAACATACAAACTGATACCGTATGTTTGCCTTCTTCGCGCCAGGTGGCGATATTATTGCACAGCCCGACAACCTCTACTTGATTGATAATTAAGCCTGTTTCCTCAAAAACCTCACGCAGGGCTGCGTGTTCAAAAGACTCTCCGGCATCCAGATGACCACCGGGAATTGACCAATAAGGCGCATGTTGACCGCAGCGCTTACCCAGTAATATATCACCTTGCGAATTAACAATAATGACTCCAACCCCGACCACGACAGACATCGTTTGACTCCTGTTAAATATGTGTCAGCAACTATCAGCTAATCACGTTTTTGGCGGCTGACGAAAGCCTGTTTAGCATAAAAATGTGCGGAACCTCAAAGATCCATCAAGAATAAAAGCAGAAAACTTGCATAAGTTTTGAGTCAGAAACACACTAATTGAAACGTTTCAGCGTTATCTCGTCACTACATGATAAAGGGTAACGCTCTTTTTTCTCATAAGAGCTGAAACGATTCAATTCAGCAAGAGAGGAGATATATGTTCCAGTTATCTACGCAAGATATCCATCTGGCTGCACAGGCAGACAGCAAAAATGACGCTATCACCCAAGTGGCGGCGGCTTTGACCCAAGCCGGTTGTGTGGCCGCAGCTTATGTCGATGGCATGTTGGCGCGTGAGCAACAGACGTCCACTTACCTGGGCAACGGCATCGCCATCCCACATGGTACCACTGATACCCGCGACTTGGTGCTGAACACGGGCGTTCAGGTTTTCCAATTCCCGCAGGGGATAGCCTGGGGCGAAGGTCAAACTGCTTATATCGTTATCGGTATTGCCGCACGTTCTGACGAGCACCTGGCATTACTGCGCCAACTGACACACGTATTAAGTGACGACGCGGTTGCTGCGCAGTTGGCAAAAACCACGTCAGCTGAAGAGCTACGCAGTTTACTGATGGGCGAGCAAAAGTCCGCTGAGTTCCATTTCGACACTTCACTTATCGCCCTGGATGTTGCTGCTGACAATCTGATCACGCTGCAAGCACTGAATGCGGGCCGCTTACAACAAACAGGCGCTGTAGATGCCCGTTTTGTTAGCGATGTGATTACTCGCCAACCGCTGAACTTAGGGCAGGGGATCTGGCTGAGTGACAGCACCGAAGGTAATTTGGTCAGTGCTGCGACGGTCAGCCGCCCGGCAAGCGCTTTTGAACATAACGGGGAGAAAGTTGCCCTGTTGCTGACATTATCTGTAGCTGATGATCAGCCGCTCTCGGTGCTGAACTATCTCAGCGACTTGCTATTGGCGAAAAAAGCTGACGCCTTGCTGAACGCCGATGCTGCCGCACTGCTAGCGCTGCTGACCTGCGAATATGTTGAACAAAATGAAGTATTAAGCGCTGAGTTTGCGATTCGCAACGAGCACGGGTTACATGCGCGCCCAGGGACGGTTTTAGTCAATACAATCAAACAGTTTACCAGTGAAATCACCGTAACCAATCTGGACGGCACCGGTAAACCCGCTAATGGACGTAGTCTGATGAAAGTTGTGGCTTTAGGGGTTAAAAAAGGCAATCGCCTGCGCTTTACCGCCAGCGGTGAAGATGCACAGGCCGCATTGGATGCGATTGGTGTAGCAATTGCTGCCGGTTTGGGCGAGGGGGCAGCATGAGCAGAAGAGTCGCAACTATCACGCTGAACCCGGCTTACGATCTGGTGGGGTTTTGTCCTGAGATTGAACGTGGTGAAGTGAATCTGGTGAAAACTGCCGGTCTGCACGCTGCGGGTAAAGGCATTAATGTTGCTAAGGTGCTGAAAGACTTAGGGATTGATGTCACTGTCGGCGGTTTCCTTGGTAAAGATAATCAAGATGGCTTCCAACTGCTTTTCAGCGAATTAGGTATCGCCAACCGTTTTCAGGTGGTGCCGGGCCGTACCCGCATTAACGTCAAATTGACCGAAAAAGAGGGGGAAGTCACCGACTTTAACTTCTCCGGCTTTGACGTCACCAAACCCGACTGGGATCGTTTCGTCAATGATTCCCTAAGCTGGTTGGGGCAATTCGATATGGTTGCAGTCAGTGGCAGCTTGCCATCGGGCGTCAATCCTGATGATTTCACCGACTGGATGAAGCGTCTGCGTAGCCAATGCCCATGCATCATTTTCGACAGTAGCCGTGAAGCCTTGGTTGCGGGCTTGAAAGCCTCGCCGTGGTTGGTTAAACCCAATCGCCGTGAATTGGAGATCTGGGCGGGTCGTCCGTTACCCGAACTGGGTGATGTGGTGGAAGCGGCACATGCCTTGCGGGATCAGGGGATTGCCCATGTGGTGATTTCTCTCGGAGCTGAAGGGGCGCTGTGGGTCAATGCCTCCGGAGCCTGGCTCGCCAAACCGCCCGCCTGTGAAGTGGTAAGCACGGTGGGCGCGGGTGACTCAATGGTGGGTGGCTTGATTTATGGTTTGTTGATGCGTGAGTCCAGCGAACACACGCTGCGTTTGGCAACAGCCGTTGCTGCTCTGGCCGTCAGCCAGAGCAATGTCGGTATTACGGATCGCCCGCAATTGGCAGCCATGATGGCGAAAGTTGATTTGAAACCCTTTAATTAATCTCCGGAGGCGAAATGAAAACGCTACTAATAATAGACAGTTCGCTCGGGCAGGCCAGAGGCCACCTCGCGACACTGATGCTGGGTGCTGCGGCGGCAAAAGCGGGACTGAGCTGGGTTGAGAATGCAGCCGATGCAGAGCTGGTGATTGTCGCCGGGCAATCCGCCCCTGCCGACAGTGCGTTGAACGGTAAGAATCTTTATATCGGTGATGTGGAAAAAGCGGTGCGTGACCCTGAAGGCTTCCTCGCTCAGGCGATAGCACAGGCTAAACCTTATCAGGCGGCGGTTCCGGCTGCGACGGTAACACCGGCGGCCGGCCCGAAACGTATTGTGGCGATTACTGCGTGTCCGACAGGTGTGGCTCACACCTTTATGGCGGCTGAAGCCATTGAAAGTGAAGCGAAAAAACGTGGGTGGTGGGTAAAAGTTGAAACGCGCGGCTCCGTTGGCGCGGGCAATGCTATCACGCCAGAAGAAGTGGCTGCGGCAGATTTAGTGATTGTGGCGGCTGATATTGAAGTGGATTTGGACAAATTCGCTGGCAAGCCGATGTATCGTACTACTACCGGCCTGGCGCTGAAGAAGACCGTACAAGAGCTGGATAAAGCACTGGTGGAAGCTGAAGTTTATCAGCCAAAAACTGGCAGCAGCACCGGCACGAAAAAAACTGAAACCGGTGGCCCTTATCGTCACCTGCTGACCGGTGTGTCTTACATGTTGCCAATGGTGGTTGCCGGTGGTTTGTGTATTGCGCTTTCTTTTGTGTTCGGGATTAAAGCATTTGAAGTCAAAGGCACACTGGCTGCGGCCTTGATGCAAATTGGTGGCGGTTCTGCCTTCGCCCTAATGGTGCCGGTGTTGGCCGGTTTTATCGCTTTCTCCATCGCTGACCGTCCGGGCCTGACGCCGGGTTTGATTGGCGGTATGTTAGCGGTGAGTACCGGTGCGGGCTTCCTTGGTGGGATTATCGCCGGTTTCCTGGCCGGTTATGTCGCCAAAGCGATCAGCACCAAGCTGCGTTTGCCGCAGAGTATGGAAGCACTTAAGCCGATACTGATTATCCCGCTGGTGGCCAGCTTAATCGTCGGTTTAGTGATGATTTATGTGGTCGGTACACCGGTGGCGCAAATCATGACTGGCCTGACTAACTGGCTGCAATCAATGGGTACAGCGAACGCGGTACTGCTGGGTGCCATCCTCGGTGCGATGATGTGTACCGATATGGGGGGGCCGGTGAACAAAGCGGCTTACGCTTTTGGGGTGGCGCTGTTGAGTTCGTCAGTTTATGCCCCGATGGCGGCTATTATGGCGGCGGGGATGGTTCCGCCGCTGGCAATGGGCCTGGCAACTCTGTTGGCGCGTCATAAGTTCGGCAAAGGCGAGCAGGAAGGGGGCAAAGCGGCGCTGGTTCTGGGCTTGTGCTTTATTACTGAAGGGGCGATTCCATTTGCTGCCCGTGACCCAATGCGTGTCTTGCCGTGCTGTATCGCCGGTGGTGCATTAACCGGTGCTCTGTCGATGGCCTTTGGCGCGCAACTGATGGCACCACACGGTGGGCTGTTTGTGCTGTTAATCCCAGGGGCAATTCATCCGGTGCTGTTGTATCTGGTGGCAATTATTGCCGGTACTGTTCTGGCCGGTGGCCTGTACGCGATGCTGAAACGCCCTGATGCGGTCGTGGCTAAAGCCGCGTAATAAGTGAGAACGTACAGTTAATCAGATAGCGCAGTGAATAAGAAAAACCGGCCTCTAAGTGCCGGTTTTTTTTATGCTTATTCGGCTTGCGACTTCAGCCAGGCTATCTCTTCGGCCCAGATATCTGGATTGACTGTTTCCAGAATCAGCGGAATATTATCGAAACGCGGATCGCGCATAATATAGCTGAACACGGTTTTGCCGATATTACCTTCACCGAGACTGTGGTGGCGATCGACACGGCTGTTGAATTCACTTTTGGCATCATTCAGATGCATACCGCGCAAATACTGGAAACCGACAATATCACCGAGCTGCTTGAAGGTATGCTCACAATCCTCTTCAGTGCGCAAATCATAACCAGCGGCGAAAGCATGGCAGGTATCAATGCAGACACCGACGCGGCTTTTATCTTCCACGCCCGCAATGATAGCGGCCAGATGTTCAAACTTAAAACCGAGGTTGCTGCCTTGACCGGCAGTATTTTCAATGACAGCGGTCACTCCTTCACTGGCATCCAGCGCGATATTGATCGATTCTGCGATGCGTGCCAGACACTTCTCTTCATCAATTTGCAGTAAATGACTGCCGGGATGGAAATTCAGTAACGATAGCCCCAGTTGCTGGCAACGGATTATCTCATCAAGAAAGGCTTCGCGGGATTTCTCCAGCGCGTCAGTAACCGGATGGCCGAGGTTAATCAGATAACTATCGTGAGGCAGGATCTGGGCGGAGGTATAACCATATTGTTCACAAGCTTGCTTAAACTTTTCGATCACGTCTTGCGCCAATGGCGCGGCACGCCATTGGCGTTGATTCTTGGTAAACAGGGCAAAGGCTGTGGCCTCAAGTTCGTGCGCCCGAATCACAGCCTGATCAACTCCACCTGCTGCGCTGACATGTGCACCGACAAATTTCATTCCATTCTCCTTTGATATCCCGGCCATTATGGCACTGATAGCGGCGCGATTGAATGGGATAAACTTGTCATACTTCAAGCTGCATGTGCGTTGGCTGCTTTCACTCACCCGAATCAATGATTGGCGTCAACTCATCGGGGTTCACTCACTTGCCGCCTTCCTGCAACTCGAATTATTTAGAGTATAAACTGCGGGAAAAGAAAAGGGCCGCAGTGGCGACCCTTAAGTAATAATTAGCCATGTTAGATATCGACTTTACGCCGCAATATGCTGCACCAATAAGTTGATACCGGTTCCGCCAACCAGCAACCAGATGAACAGGATCAGTGCCAGTAACAGTGGTTTTACCCCCGCCTGGCGGATAGAACCGATGTGGGTGGTTAACCCCAGCGCCGCCATTGCCATTGCTAACAAAATAGTATCCAGCATAATCAGGTGGTTGACCCATGCGGCCGGCAGTAGATTTAGTGAGTTAAAACCGGCCATCAGAATAAATATCACCGCAAACCACGGAATAGTGATGGCACTTTTCTCATGTTTTTGACCGCTGGTTTTCATGCTGCTGCGGCCCAGATACGCGGAAAGCAACAGCAAGAACGGTGCCAGCATCATGACTCTGATCATTTTGGTGATAACGGCGGCATTCTCGGCGTCAGGGCCAATGGTATGCCCGGCCGCAACTACCTGCGCCACTTCATGAATAGTGGAACCGGCGAAAATACCGAAGGTTTCTTCACTAAATGGCAACCACTGGTAATGCAGGTTGAGCTGATACAGCCACGGATAAACAAAAATCGCCAATGTCCCGAAAATCACCACTGTTGCGACGGCGACGGCCACTTTGCTGGCATCGGCTTTCAGCACCGGTTCGGTGGCCATAATAGCAGCGGCTCCACAAATACTGCTACCAGCACCAATTAACATCACCGTTTGCTGGTCGAGGCCAAACACCCGTTTGCCCAGCCAGCACGCCAGCATAAAGGTAGAACCGAGTGTCAGTACGTCGATAATCATCCCGGTGGCTCCCACATCCGCCACTTGCTGGAAGGTCAGGCGGAAACCGTACAAAATGATCCCCAAACGCAACAAATGCTGTTTAGCCAATACCACACCATCGGAACAGGCTGGTTTTACCCACGGATACAGGGTGTTACCAACGACAATACCGAAGATGATCGCCAGCGTCAGTGCTCCCAACCCCATATCGATAAACCACGGCATGTCACCCACTTTGAGCGCTAACCCGGTTATCACGCCAGCTAACGCCAGGCCCGGAATATAGCGGGTCAGAGTAAACTGCTGTGGGCGGGGCAGTTCTTTTGTATGATAAGTCGCCATGTGATGTGTTCCTGTGTCCGGTAAAGATTAGGTCCAGTTTAACGGCATTTAATCTAATAGATAAATTCATTATATATTTATAATTAATC
This sequence comes from Yersinia aldovae ATCC 35236, assembly GCF_000173735.1. Lineage (GTDB taxonomy): Bacteria > Pseudomonadota > Gammaproteobacteria > Enterobacterales > Enterobacteriaceae > Yersinia > Yersinia aldovae. The sequence continues at coordinate 90,213 of NZ_ACCB01000007.1, forward strand.
GATATAAGTGGTAATTGGATTCACTGATGGATGCCTTATTACGTCTTAATTTCCCATACCAATAACCTCCCGATTTTGTTCAAAGGTGTTAGTCTTATGTCAGTAAAGCTATACATTTCGTTCGTCAGTCACTGTATTCACTACTAATAAGTCAGCTCATTCCTTCGCTAACTGACGAACAGAGTGATGATAGCGTCCTCCATTTTTTACTATAGAGACCGTTATGCACATAACCTTGCGTCAACTTGAAGTCTTTACTGAGGTACTGAAAAGTGGCTCTACGACCCAAGCCTCGGTTGTGCTTGCGCTTTCACAATCGGCAGTCAGCGCTGCGTTGGCAGATTTGGAAGGGCAATTGGGGGTGCAACTTTTTGATAGAGTCGGTAAGCGTCTGGTCACTAATGAACATGGGCGGCTGCTGTACCCCAAAGCGCTGGCGCTCCTTGAGCAGACCATTGAGATAGAACAACTTTTTCAACAGGATTTGGGCGCGCTGCGCATTGCGGCCAGTAGCACGATTGGCAATTACATGCTGCCGGGTATGATTGCCAAATACCGACATGATTTCCCCGGCACGCCACTGGAGCTGAATATCGGCAACAGTCAGGATGTGATTGAAGCCGTTGCCGATTTTCGTGGCGACCTGGGCTTGATTGAAGGGCCATGCCATATGCCCGAATTAGTCACCCAAGCCTGGCTGCGTGATGAATTGGTGGTGTTTGCCGCCCCTGATAGTGCTTTGTGCCATAAAGCGCTAACGCTGACAGACCTGGCGGGTGCTGACTGGATTCTGCGTGAGCGTGGTTCCGGTACCCGCGAAGTGTTAGATCACCTGCTGCTGACACAACTGCCGCATTTCAAACTGGTGATGGAATTGGGTAACTCTGAGGCCATTAAACGGGCGGTGCGCTATGGGATGGGCATCAGTTGCTTGTCGCGCAGAGTCATTGCCGATCAACTTGCCAGCGGTGAATTGATTGAGTTACAAATCCCCATGCCGCCGCTTACCCGCACGCTATATCTGATTCATCACCGACAAAAGCACATCTCCAATGCGTTGCAGCGTTTTCTCAGCTATTGTCAGGAAGAGGTCTAAGCGGTGTCAGCAAAAGCGTATTAGGCTTGAGGATGTTCCTGTTTTTGGTGTTTTATACCCGCGTTGTGCGCTATGGCGGGAAGAATCTCTAGCCTCCCTGCGCTTTGGCTGATCATAGGGCGTTTTTGCTAATAATTACGTCGGGATCATGAAGGTATCTTATATCAGCGCATTGTTACTATCCGGGACGGTGGGATTTGTTACAATCCCGCCTTATTTTTTTAAGGGTGGATTAGGGTAAGAATGACTCAGCAGAATACTAAAATCCCAGTGCAGCAGGGCGCACAGCGTTTGCGCCGTGAGCTTAAGTCGCGGCATTTAGCCATGATTGCCATCGGTGGCTCTATTGGTACCGGTTTGTTTGTCGCCTCCGGTGCGACGGTATCACAAGCAGGCCCGGGGGGCGCATTGCTCTCCTATGCATTGATTGGCCTGATGGTCTACTTCCTGATGACCAGCCTCGGTGAGCTGGCGGCCTTTATGCCGGTATCCGGTTCATTTTCAACCTACGGTTCCAAATATGTTGAGGAAGGCTTCGGCTTCGCCCTCGGCTGGAACTACTGGTACAACTGGGCAGTAACCATTGCCGTTGACCTGGTCGCCGCACAACTGGTAATGAATTACTGGTTCCCGGATGCCCCCGGCTGGATCTGGAGTGCGCTGTTCCTCGCCCTGATGTTCTTGCTGAACTACATTTCAGTAAAAGGTTTTGGTGAAGCGGAATATTGGTTCTCACTGATCAAAGTGACTACGGTGATTATCTTTATCATTGTGGGTGTGATGATGATAAGCGGTATCATGAAAGGCGGTGAAACCGCAGGTTGGCACAACTGGACTATCGGTGATGCGCCGTTCGCGGGGGCTTCTCCGCCATGATAGGCGTGGCGATGATTGTCGGCTTCTCTTTCCAGGGCACCGAGCTTATTGGTATTGCTGCCGGGGAATCAAAAGATCCGGGCAAAAATATTCCGCGCGCGGTGCGCAAGGTCTTCTGGCGTATTCTGCTGTTCTATATCTTCGCCATTCTGATTATCAGCCTGATTATTCCGTATACCGACCCAAGTCTGTTACGCAATGACGTTAAGGATATCAGTGTTAGCCCGTTCACGCTGGTGTTCCAGAATGCCGGTCTGTTATCTGCGGCGGCAGTGATGAATGCGGTTATTCTGACCGCAGTATTGTCAGCGGGTAACTCAGGCATGTATGCCTCCACGCGGATGCTGTTTACTTTGGCGTCCGAAGGTAAAGCGCCACGTATTTTCGCTAAGTTATCGAAGGGTGGCGTACCGCGTAATGCATTGTATGCGACCACCGTGGTGGCGGGTTTGTGTTTCCTCAGTTCAATGTTCGGTAACCAAACCGTCTATCTGTGGTTGCTGAACACCTCCGGTATGACCGGCTTTATCGCCTGGTTGGGGATTGCCATCAGCCATTACCGTTTCCGCCGTGGCTACATGATGCAGGGCCGTGATCTGAATGATTTACCTTATCAGTCTGGTTTCTTCCCTGTGGGGCCGATTTTTGCCTTTGTATTGTGTTTGATCATTACCTTGGGGCAGAACTATCAGGCTTTCCTGCAAGACAGGATTGATTGGTATGGTGTGACGGCAACTTATATTGGTATTCCATTGTTCCTGATCATTTGGTTCGGCTTCAAATTGACTCGTGGCACTAAGGTTATCAAATATAAAGATATGGAATTCCCAAAATGGCGTGATGACAGTGAAGATGACCTGGAACCGAAAAAGTCGGTACAGATTCCTGACTAAAGTGATGTCGTAGCCAACGTAACCTTATAGTGATAGAAGGGCGATAATGCCATCGCCCTTTTTTACGTTATCGAATTGGTGGTTTTTTGAGCAGCTATGCGCGAATAATTTCGCTAAATCTTGTTCATTATTGATCTGAGAATGGGGCGGATTTAGCCCTACTGTTTAAATAATATTATAAAATAAGCTTTTACATAGATTTACATCCAATCACTTATAGCAATCTTATTGATAAGTATTATCATTTGCTTTATTGTTAGCACCATCTTATATAGAAAGATAAGGGGTTTGGTGTGCAACTTGTGTTACGGACAATTAAGTTACGGGCAATGGTGTCAGGGAAAATGGCGAAATGGCTAAGTATTAGCGCCTTATTCGTCAGCACCTTGATGGCGGGGTTTAGTGCTTCGGCGGTGACGGTCACTGACATGGCTGGCCGTTCAGTCGAGATTCCGGCAAAAGTTGATCGAATTTTACTGGGAGAAGGGCGTTTATTTTATGCTGTTTCCTTACTCGAAGGTAAAAAGCCGTTTGACCGCATTGTTGGCTGGCAGGGTGATTTTCGCAAGCTGGATACGCAAACCTACGCAATCTATCAAGCTAAGTTCCCGCAGATTGATAATATCCCATTGATTGGTAACACGACTGCCGACAGTATTAGCCCGGAAAAGGTTTTGACGCTAAATCTGGATATCGCCATCTTCGGTTTATCAGGTCATGGCCCCGGTAAAAATAGCGAGTTGGTCAATCAACTTGAAAAAGCGGGTGTCCCGGTAGTGTTCGTCGATTTTCGTACCTCGCCACTAAAAAATACCCTGCCAAGTATGCGCGTGCTGGGTAAAGTGCTGCATCGCGAGCAGCAAGCTGAAAACTACATCAAGTTTTATCAGGAACAGGTTCGTCAGGTAACTGATATTACAAGTAAAATCCCGAAAAATAACCAGCCGAGTGTCTTTATTGAATTACACGCTGGGTCATCGGAAGAGTGCTGCGGTAGCGCTGGAAAAGGCAATATGGGCGATTTTATCGATCAGGCCGGTGGCAATAATATGGCTAAAAATCTACTGCCGGGGGCGTTAGGCACCGTCAATCTGGAAAAGGTACTGGCAGCGAATCCCGATATCTATATTGCCAGCGGCGGCAAAGCGCCTGACAGCAAGGCTCCGGGAGTGGCATTGGGCGCGCAAGTTACACCAGAACAGGCGCAAGCTTCACTGCAAAAAATTCTCAATCGTAAAGGGATCAATACCCTCAGTGCGGTCAAAGATGGCCGTAGTTATGCGATTTGGCATAATTATTACAATTCGCCATATAACCTGTTAGCTATTCAAAGCTTTGCCAAATGGTTCTATCCAGAACAATTTGCATCTCTTGACCCCAAGAAAACGATGGATGATTTGTATGCGCAATTCCTTGCGGTGGAACCCAGTGGCACTTATTGGATTGAAGCCGGGAAATAGTGAGTTTTAAACCGCAATCATGCGCCGTCGTAAGCGATGAACAGGTATCAGGTAACAAAGAAATGAGCATAACCACTGAACCTATGACCAACACTCCGCAGCCAATGGACGCGAGTGTCATGGGACGTTATAAAAATATCGTGCGCCACCGCCTGTTAATTCTAGGGGTATTGATTCTGGCAATCTTTGGCTGCTTGCTGCTGGATTTCACTATGGGGCCTTCCGGTTTAACGTTATCGTCGCTGTGGCAGACGTTAATTGATCCGGTCAGCGCAGATGCCGGCACCCGGGTTATCGTTTGGGATATTCGTTTACCCTATGCGCTGATGGCCGTGGTAATTGGTTTATCACTCGGGCTGGCTGGGGCAGAGATGCAGACCATCTTGAATAACCCACTGGCCAGTCCGTTTACACTTGGTGTCTCTTCTGCGGCGGCCTTTGGCGCGGCACTGGCGATTGTGTCAGGGATAGGTATTCCGGGGGTGCCAGACCAATGGTTTATCTCGGTTAATGCGTTCATTTTTGCTTTGTTTGCCGCATTGATGCTGGACGGTATCACTCGCTGGACGCGGGTTGCCACCTCTGGCGTGGTGCTGTTCGGTATTGCTTTGGTGTTTACCTTTAATGCGCTGGTTTCCATGATGCAATTCATCGCCAGTGAAGACACGTTACAAGGCTTGGTGTTCTGGACGATGGGCAGTCTGGCGCGAGCATCCTGGACCAAGCTGGGCATCATGTTGGCCATCTTTGCGCTGATGTTACCCTTGTCGATGATGAGTTCGTGGAAGCTGACCGCGCTGCGTCTTGGTGAAGATCGTGCGATAAGTTTTGGTATCGATGTGCGCCGTTTGCGCCTCGGCACATTACTGCGCATCAGTATGTTATCGGCGCTGGCAGTTGCATTTGTCGGGCCTATTGGTTTTATCGGGCTGGTCGCACCTCATATTGCTCGCATGATTTTTGGCGAAGACCACCGTTTCTACCTGCCAGCCAGTGCGCTGATTGGCGCGTTGGTGCTGTCTATGGCCTCGATTGCCTCAAAAAACCTGATTCCCGGTATCATTATCCCGGTCGGGATCGTCACCTCGCTGGTGGGAGTGCCATTCTTCCTGAGCATTATTTTGCGCCATCGGGGGAATGTATGATTCCAGGCTTACGTATTGAAAATTTTAATGCAGGCTACCCAAAACACCCGGTGATTCAGAATTTACACGTGCCGTTGCTGCCTAGTGGCAAAATCACGGTGCTACTTGGGCCGAATGGCAGCGGCAAATCAACATTGTTGCGTTCGCTGGCGGGGTTAAACCGCGCGCAAGGGCAATTGTGGTTGGATGATCGTGATCTGATGTTGATGCCATTTGCTCAGCGGGCAGAAAAAGTGGTGTATTTGCCACAATCACTTCCTGCTGGTGTACATCTGCATGTGCTGGAGTCGATAATTGTGGCACAGCGTGCATCGGGCGGGCGCAGTAATGCCAGCAGTGAAGCGGAAGTGATGGCGTTGTTGGAACAATTGGGCATTGCGCATCTGGCGCTGCGTTATCTGGACCAGCTCTCTGGCGGGCAGAAGCAACTGGTAGGGTTAGCGCAGTCTTTGATCCGCCAGCCGTCACTGTTACTGCTGGACGAGCCCCTCAGTGCGCTGGATCTGAATTATCAGTTTCACGTAATGGATTTGGTGCGTCAGGAAACCCGCAAACGCAACATTATTACGGTGGTGGTGGTTCACGATATCAATATTGCGCTACGGCATGGCGACCATGTGCTGATGTTGCAAAATGGCGCGTTGATTGCCAACGGTTTGCCGGAAGAGGTGATTACGCCGCATAGTCTGGCCAAAGTCTATGGTGTCAAAGGGCGTATTGAGCACTGCTCACAAGGGACACCTCAAGTTTTAATTGATGGGCTGGTTACAGAACCGTCGATCTGAATTTTTTAAATGCCTTATTTTACTGTGTGTCATATCAGCGATGTAACGTAAGGCATATATTTTTAGAAGTAGCAGGTTTTATAAAATAATAATAAAGCAGGATGCGCCGGAGGCGATATTTCTGCTGTAGTGAGCTATTGCCGATATTTATAAATAATAATTTTTCACCTGCCCGACAGGCGGTATTGCTGCAAGCAAAAATCGGCTGCACAAAGGGTTATGAATAAATTTACACCTCACGGAGAACGTGTAATGGTTAAGGTTAATCAGGTATTTAGGAAAACAAACTCAGCGACTTGGGTCATCGCTGCAATTATCTCATCTCAGGCTTATGCCGCTGACACCAATATTACTGAAACAAAAAACACCACGTCAACCGATACTATGGTTGTCACCGCATCGGGCTTCCAGCAGCGAATTCAAGATTCCGCCGCCTCTATTTCCGTGGTTACTCGCGAGCAAATCGAGAATAAAGCCTATACCGATATTACTGACGCACTAAAAGATGTGCCCGGCGTAGTGGTTACCGGCGGTGGCAGCCACAGCGATATCAGTATTCGCGGTATGTCAGCGAAATACACCTTGATTCTAGTGGATGGCAAACGGATTGATACCCGTGGCACTCGCCCGAACAGCGACGGCTCCGGCATTGAACAGGGCTGGCTGCCACCGCTTGCCGCCATAGAACGCATCGAAGTGGTGCGCGGCCCGATGTCCTCGTTATATGGCTCGGATGCCATGGGTGGCGTAATTAACGTTATTACCCGCAAAGTGGGTAAATTGTGGCATGGAACCGTGCGTGCGGATGCGACTTTGCAGGAAGATTCAAATTCCGGCGATATATTCCAGACCAATGCTTACGCTTCCGGTCCATTAATTGATGGTTTATTGGGATTAAAAGTCAGCGGTCTGCTTTCTCATCGTAGCGAAGACAAAATTGTCGATGGTTATAATGAACAGCGTCTGAGAAATGGTGCGGCAACCTTTACTCTGACACCGGATGATAAAAACGAATTTGATTTCGATATTGGCCATTATGTGCAAGATAGAAATTCAACAGCCGGGCGTTCAGTGGCACCAAACCGTACTGGCAGTGATGTGCAATATGATCGTAATAATTATGCGATAACCCACCACGGTTATTATGATTTTGGTAATTCAACCAGTTATGTTCAGCGCGACGAAACCCGCAATCCCTCGCGTGAAATGAAAAGTGTCGACAATATTTTCAATACGCAAACTTCTTTCTTGCTGGATAACCATACCCTCAGTTTGGGTGGACAATATCGTTATGAAGAGCTGAATGACCAAGGTAATCAGTTAGCCTCAGCCAGTGACCTCACCAAGCTGACGCGCTGGAGCTGGGCGCTATTTGCTGAAGACGAATGGCAGATGACCAACGATTTCGCCCTGACCGGCGGCATCCGTATGGATCAAGATGAAAACTATGGTACGCACTGGACGCCACGGCTATACGGTGTTTGGCATTTAGCGGAGCAATGGACGTTAAAAGGTGGGGTGTCCGGTGGTTATCGTTCACCTGATTTGCGTCAGGCCACGGAAAACTGGGGGCAAATCACCGGTGGGGGAAGAGGTGACCCGGCCATCATTATCGGTAATGCCAACCTGAAACCAGAAAGAAGTCTCAGCGAGGAGATCGGTATCCTTTGGGATGACCAGGAAGGGCTGAATGCCGGTGTGACACTGTTTAATACTGATTTCAAAGATAAAATCACTGAAGTACGTCGTTGTACTGATACCACCGGTAATGCCTCCGGCCAATGTATGATTAATGGCACCTCTTACCGATTTATCAGTGATCGCACTAATGTCGATAAAGCCATTACCCGTGGTGTCGAGGCGACCTTTGGCTGGGAAATTAATAAAGACTGGTCACTGACCTCTAACTATACCTTTACTGAATCTGAACAGAAGAGTGGGCAGTTTGCCGGCCAGCCACTGAATCAGATGCCTAAACACATGATAAATGGCACAGTAAACTGGCAGGCAAGTGAAGAGCTGGCTACCTGGATACGCGCCAACTATCGCGGTAAAACCTCGGAGTACCTCAGTCGCACCAGTATGGGCGCGAGTACACCGTCTTATACTTTTGTCGATTTAGGTGCGAACTATCAACTGACGAAAGAAGTTCGCTTGATGGGAGGGGTATATAACGTGTTAGACAAACGTGTGGATATCGACGTTAACGACAAAGTTCTGGATGGGCGTCGTTATATGGTCGGTGCCAGCTACGATTTCTAATCCCCTTCGTCCTTGAAGTCACAGGGATGTTAGCTGCACTCACTTACCCGAATCACTTACTTGAGTAAGTTCATCGGGATGTGCTCACTTGCTGCCTACCTGTGACCCCAATGACGTTGGGGGTAGGTTTGTACTTGACGCTACAAGGTTGTTAGCTGCGATTTCAATGACCTTGGGAATAGGGTTTGTACTTGAAGCTTCAGGGGTTAGCTGCGTTTGCTCACCCCTATTTAATTAACTCAATCCAATATCAATGACTTTCTGGAATGCCACTCTTTGGCTCAAATTGTGATACCAGCGTTGTAAGTGTGGCAGGTGTGGGCGTTCTATTGGCAGGTTAAACCAGGCATAGGCCAGGCAGCCTGGCGGAATATCGCCAATACCAAATTTATCGCCGGAAAGATAAGCCTGGCTGGCTAACGCCTCATCCGCAATGGTCATTAAGCGATTTAACTGCACAATGCCCTGCGCGATTTTTGTTTTATCCTGCTGCTCTGACGGGGTTCGTACCAAGCCAATAAACACTGTTTTAAATGGCTCGGTGACACTTGATGTCACCCAATCCATCCACTTTTCAGCACCGGCACGTTGCTGTATATCTGCCTGAAAAAGCGTATTTTGGCCATATTGTGCCGCCAGATAACGCACGATAGTGTTGGATTCCCACAAAATAAAATCGTCATCTTGCAGGCAGGGGATCAGGCCGTTTGGATTTAAGGCGCGATAATGCGGTTCATTTAACTGCCCGTATTGACCGCCAGCATCAATTCGCTGATAAGCCATTTCCAGCTCTTCCAGACACCAAAGCACTTTTTTGACATTAGTCGAATTATTACGACCCCAAACAGTCAACATGTAAGCCTCTCTATTTATTAGAAATTAGGGCTATCTATTTTTGTTGCCAATGATAGATGTCCCAGTCTTGCAAAATAGCTAAATCCACTAATTCAGTGCCGGGGTTGATTACCACCGCGTGATCAACGTATTCCAGTAAAGGCCTATCATTGATGGAATCACTGTAACCGTAGGTGTGCTGAAAGGCTAACTGAGGCGAGGCGGATAGCCACTGTTTCAGTCGCTCAACTTTGCCTTCCCGGTAGGTCAGCGTGCCATAGATCTGGCCGGTATAACGGTTATCTTTTACGGTGACACCAATGGATAACGCGGTATTGGCAGCCAAATGCCTGGCAATCGGGGTGACCAGATGCTCGCCTGAGGCTGAAATGATCACAATATAATCACCGCGCTTACGGTGCCAGGCCAGTTGCTTTCTGGCTTGCGGATAGATTCGCGGCAGAATATCACGCTCGATAAAGCGCTCAACCCACGCTGCGACTTCTGTCGTGTCTCTCCCCGCCAGAGGCGATAGTGTCGACTCCATATAGCAAGACATTGACAGTTGTCCGCGATAATACTGCTTCATTAAACGCTGTTCTTGTTCCGCCAGCTCGATCGGGGCATACCCTTCATCAACCAGCCAACGCATCCATAAACCCGAGCAATCGTCGCTGATCAGCGTTTCATCTAAATCAAATAGGGCCAAATCCATTAAGACCCTCCTGGTAAGCCAGACGACTAAGGTAAAACTGCGTTATGCATTTGCCGAACATAGTACATTCCCCGACAGAATAAAGGGCATCAATCATTAACCTAATACTTTCAGGTCAAACATGAAAGGGGTTCAGATTAGCCACGAAATAAGACAGAGTGATGATGGTTGTATTTATTATCACTGATAATGATTGGTTTGCGGTGGTTGTCAATGATGAAAGAAATAACATAGAACGGATTGATATTGGTGACGGGTGCTCTTTGGGTGTTAATTATTTATATCGTTTGGATATAGATTGTTAAGTATCTGCTCGATAACGCGCTTAACAACCCACGCTGTAATGGGGTTGTCGTCGCTCTGCTTTCACCCCATAGCTCAGGAGTTGATTATGCTAATTATCCGTTTGTATGGTTGTCCAGTTTTCATTGGTTCTGAGCGAGAAAAAAAACCAACTGAAAATTCTGGAGTGAAAAATGACTCACCAAATATCAAGCAAGCCATTCGCGGCTAACCCCGCACCGATTAATCAGTTACCGCGATTAGACCTTTCCCAACTCAATGGCAGTGATGCTGAACGTCAGGCATTTCTGCTCGCATTACGTGATGCCGCACGGGATATCGGCTTTTTTTATCTTACCGGCCACGGTATCGACTCGACACTGTTACAACAGATACAAACGCTAGCACGGCAGTTCTTTGCGCTACCCGATGAGGAAAAACAGTCGGTAGCGATGCTCCATTCTCCACATTTTCGCGGTTACAACCGTGCCGCTTCCGAATTAACGCGCGGCCAACCAGATTGGCGTGAACAGTTCGATATCGGTGCCGAGAGGCATCCATTACCACAAACGGCGGATACGCCAACTTGGGCGCGGTTGCAAGGCCCGAATCAATGGCCTGAGGCACTGCCTGAATTAAAACCCGCATTATTGCAATGGCAGCTTGAAATGACTGCGATGGCTTTACGCCTACTGCGTGCTTTTGCTCAAGCGCTGAGTCTGGATGAAAACGCCTTTGATGAGTTATATGGCGATAAACCTAATGAACATATCAAGCTGATTCGTTATCCGGGGCGCGAAACCACACAAAGCGGGCAGGGCGTTGGCGCGCACAAAGATTCAGGTTTTCTCAGTTTTTTACTGCAAGACAAGCAGCGTGGTTTACAGGTTGAAGTGGAAGAGGGGCAGTGGATTGATGCCGTTCCGCAGGACGGTACTTTTGTGGTCAATATTGGTGAATTGTTGGAGCTGGCCAGTAATGGGTATTTGCGCGCAACGGTGCATCGGGTTGAAACCCCACCGGCGGGGACTGACCGCTTATCCATCGCATTCTTCCTCGGTGCGCGTTTAGATGCGGTGGTGCCATTGTACCCGTTAACGGCAGAACTGGCGGCTGCGGCCCGTGGCGCGGCGAGCGACCTTGATAATCCGCTGTTCCGCGATGTTGGGCTGAACTACCTCAAAGGGCGCTTGCGCTCTCATCCGGATGTTGCAGCGGAATTTTATCCTGAAGTGGTTATACCATCAGTAGATTCCTAATCAACCTGTTGATATTAAATAATAAAAACCTATTTTGAGGATGGCGATAATGACTAAAGTACGTATTTCTGGCCTGGGAGTGCGACTTTGCTGATTGCTTTGGCCTCTTCTTTTAGCTTAACTGCTCAGGCTGTCGAGGCGCTGCGGGTGGCGGCAGATCCGGCCCGCATGCTTTCTTGCCTGATTAAACCTTAGCCGTTTAACGCCTGCGCCAAGTCAGCAATCAAGTCGTCGGTATCTTCAATCCCGACGGATAACCTCAGTAACTGCGGGGTAATGCCGTGTTTTAAGCGGGTTTCCAGCGGGATTGATGCATGAGTCATGCTGTAGGGCTGACTAATCAAGCTCTCAACACCGCCCAAACTCTCGGCCAGCGTAAACAAATGTGAGCGTTTAATGACTGCGCGAGCAAACTCATCATCCCCTTTCAAGCGTACTGAAATCATGCCGCCGAAACCCGTCATCTGTTTGGCTGCCAGCGCATGTTGTGGGTGACTTTTCAGCCCCGGATAATACACATTTTCCACTTGTGGCTGCTGTTCAAGCCACTCAGCAATGCGTTGGGCGCTGTGGTTATGTCGTGCCATGCGCAAAGCCAGAGTGCGCAAACCACGCAATGTCAGGAAGCTACTGAACGGGTCTAAAATCCCACCAATGGCATTGTGCAAAAAGCCTAATTGTTCCGCCAGTTCAGGGTTATTGCCTACTGCCGCGACACCGGCGACCACATCGGAGTGACCATTAAGGTATTTGGTGGCTGAATGCACCACGATATCAAATCCTAAGTCCAGCGGGCGCTGAATATACGGCGAGGCAAAGGTGTTGTCTGCCACACTAATCAATTGATGTTTCTTGGCAATCGCAGCAATCGCCGTCAGATCCGCCAATTTTAACAATGGGTTAGTTGGCGTCTCCACCCAGATCATTTTGGTGTCAGGCAAAATGGCCTGTTCCAAGGCTGCGGTATCCGCAGGGGAGACATAAGTGACGCGCAAACCGGCAGTGCGGCTGCGTACTTTCTCCAGCAGGCGATAGGTTCCACCGTATAAATCATCCACCGCAATGATATGACTGCCCTGATCCAGCAGTTCCAGAACGGTCGAGCAAGCCGCTAATCCGGAAGCAAAGGCATAACCACGAATACCGCCTTCCAATTCTGCAACTGCTTTTTCCAACGCGGTACGTGTCGGGTTACCACTGCGGGAATATTCATACCCGGTGTGTTCGCCGGGGCCGGTTGTGCGAAAGTGGATGTCGCGTAAATTGCGGGCATCACTGCACCGGTGCTATCAGGGGTATAACCGGCATGGACGGTTAAGGTATCGAACTTTGCCATGATAAAAATCCTTAATATGAGAAGGTTAAGCTAGCTTTTGACGCCAACTATTCAAAACATCAGTACGGGTAATCAGGCCGAGGAATCGCTCGCCATCGAGCACCACCGCCACATGCCCCTCATTAAAGGTGGCCAGCAGAGAGCAGTAATCGGCCTCTTTTTGTAATGTATTGACCTGAGGTGTCATCGCGCGGCTGACGGGGTGTTTGAAATGGGAAGCATCGGCTTGCACTGCGTTCAGGAGATCCCATTCATCGATTAATCCAACGATCCTCTCGCCATCCAGTACCGGCAATTGGGAGATGTCATACAGGCGCATTCGGGCATGAGCGGTGGCCAGCGTATCCTGTGGAGAAACTGAAATAGTCGCGCCATTCTCATGGCTATAGGTGATGTAATCACGCAAATCGCCCTGTTGCGGTTTACTTAGCAAACCTTGCTCTAACAGCCAGTAGTCATTGAACATTTTCGACAGATATTTATTACCGCTGTCACAAACAAAAGTGACCACGTGTTTAGGCTCAGTTTGCTCACGGCAATAGCGCAATGCCGCAGCCAGCAAGGTGCCGGTCGATGACCCGGCCAGCACACCTTCTTCCCGCAGTAAGGTGCGAGCGGTGCTGAAAGCCTCAGTATCATCAATTCGATAGGTCTTTTTGACTTGCGAGAAGTTACTCAGCGGCGGGATAAAATCCTCACCAATCCCTTCGACCAGCCAGCTACCGGCATCGCCAATGTGGTTGCTGTCGACGAAATCCGCCAAAATGGAACCGGCGGGATCGGCCAGTACAAATTCAGTTGTCGGTGAAACTTCGGAGAAATAGTGACTCAGGCCACTCAGCGTACCGCTGGAACCCACACCCACTACGATGGCATCAATGTGTGCGCTCATCTGCTGCCACAGTTCCGGGCCGGTTGAGGTACGGTGAGCTGCGGGGTTAGCCGGGTTATTGAACTGATCAATATAGAAAGAACCCGGAGTCTCCTGCGCCAACCGCAGAGCATAGTCCTGATAATAAGCGGGATGGCCTTTACCTACATCAGAGCGGGTTAGCAGCACTTGCGCGCCCAATGCGCGCAGATGGAAAATTTTCTCCTGGCTCATTTTATCCGGCATCACCAATATCAGCTTATAGCCTTTTAGTGCGGCAACCAGCGCCAACCCAAGCCCGGTATTCCCGGCGGTGGCTTCAATAATGGTGCCGCCGGGTTGCAGAAAACCCTCTTTTTCCGCCTGTTCAATCATCGAGAGCGCAACGCGGTCTTTAATCGAACCGCCGGGGTTTTGGTTCTCCAGCTTAACAAACAACCGGCATGGGCCGGTATCAAAGCGGGTCAATTCCAACAAAGGAGTGTGGCCGATAAGTTCCAGCACCGAACGGGGAATAGCCATTATTTGCTCCAGCCATTATTTAGCAGCATTAATTGGTTAACGAAGACTTTGTGGGATAATAACGCCGCTGACTTAGACTCTAAAAATAACAAATAGTCCGTGTATATTACTTTTTGGAATATGTTAATCTCTTTTAGACGTTTAGCGGCTTAGATGTGAGGATGTTTAAATGGTAAGACGTTTAGCCGCTTAGCCATTAAAACTAATCAGATTGCCACTCTTTACAAAACAAAACGTAAAACATTGCCCAATTGCCGCGCCAATGGGATAAATTTAGAAAAGGTACATAAATATGGCTAAGCTAATACTTCAGTATCAGTGAAAAAACGTTACTTTTTCGCTAATTGGACAGTGGCTAGTTGTGGGAATACCACTCATTTCCGATTATTTGCAAGGATACTCTGGCGACCTCATGATGAAATATACTTTCCCTTTCAGGATTAAAAATTTAACGTTCAGTGCGGGTTTACTCCTGTTGGCACTGCCTGCGGTACACGCGGCTGACGCCCCGACAGCCCCTCCGGTGGATGCCAAAGCCTATGTGCTGATGGATTACAACAGCGGAAAAATACTGGCAGAGGGCAATAGTGACCAGCGCCTTGATCCGGCCAGTTTGACGAAAATCATGTCCAGTTATGTTATTGGGCAAGCCCTCAAAGCCGGTAAAGTGCATCCGGATGATTTAGTGACGGTGGGTAAGGATGCGTGGGCCACGGGTAATCCTGCGCTGCGCGGCTCATCGCTCATGTTTTTGAAACCCGGTGATCAGGTGCGATTGTCTGATTTAAATAAAGGTATTGTTATTCAGTCGGGCAATGATGCCAGCATCGCATTAGCCGACTATATCGCGGGCAGCCAAGATAGCTTTGTTGGTTTGATGAATAATTACGCTAAAGCATTAGGTTTGGCGAATACCCATTTTATGACGGTACACGGCCTTGATGCGCCGGGGCAGTACAGCACCGCGCGCGATATGGCCGTGTTGGGGCAGGCGCTGATACGTGATGTGCCGGACGAATATGCACTGCATAAAGAGAAAGAATTTACCTTTAACAAAATTCGCCAGATCAACCGTAACCGCTTGTTGTGGAGCACAAATCTCAACGTTGATGGCATGAAAACCGGCTTTACCACTGGTGCGGGGCATAATCTGGTTGCATCGGCAACCGATGGGCCGATGCGCCTTATCTCTGTGGTATTAGGTGCGCCGAGTGACCGGATTCGCTTCAATGAAAGTGAAAAACTGCTGACCTGGGGTTTCCGTTTCTATGAGACGGTAGTGCCGATTAAAACCACGAAACCATTTATCACACAGAAAGTCTGGTTGGGTGATACCGGTCAGGTTGATTTAGGTGTGGCTGAAGATGCGGCTATTACCATCCCGAAAGGGCAGATGAAAAACCTGAAAGCCAGTTATAAGCTGGATCAAGCGGAGTTACGTGCGCCGCTGGCGAAGCATCAGGTGGTCGGGACTATCGATTTTCAACTGAACGGGAAAACCATTGATCAGCGCCCTTTGGTGGTATTAAACGAAGTCAAAGAGGGTGGGTTCTTCAGCCGCATCTGGGATTTTTTGATGATGAAAATCAGTCAGTTATTTAGCTAGGTTAATGAAACAAAAGGCTGCTGACAAACCCCGATGACTCGATCTTGAACGGTGAGGATAGGCAGAAGAGTAAAACGTCCGTGCCAGAAATGGCGCGGCTCTAGCCCCAGGTAAGGGGTTATGGCGTCGTTACAGCCTGCCTGTTTTCTTCGTCGCGGGCACTTGTCAATAACGTCAAAAGGGCTACTTCACCGTAGCCCTTTTATCATTTGATTACTAAAGAGAATCAGTTGCAGGCAACGACCTTGATCGCCAAACCACCACGGGACGTTTCGCGGTATTTTGAGTTCATGTCTTTGCCAGTTTCATACATCGTTTCAATGACTTTATCCAGACAAACACTCGGCTCGCTGGTACGGCGCAGTGCCATACGAGCAGAGTTGACCGCCTGTACCGCAGAAATAGCGTTACGTTCGATACACGGCACCTGAACCTGTCCGGCAACCGGGTCGCAAGTCAGCCCTAAATTATGTTCCATCGCGATTTCTGCTGCGATGCAAACCTGTGCCGGGCTGCCCCCCATCAATTCTGCCAAACCAGCAGCGGCCATAGAACAGGCAACACCCACTTCCCCTTGGCAACCGACTTCAGCGCCTGAAATAGATGCATTCATCTTATACAGCGCGCCAATGACACCAGCGACCAGGAAATAGCGGCTGTAAGAGTTCTCATTTACCGGACGAATGAATTTGTCGTAGTAAGATAAAACCGCCGGAATAATGCCACATGCGCCGTTCGTCGGTGCGGTCACAACCCGCCCTCCGGCCGCATTTTCTTCGTTAACTGCCAGGGCATACATATTGATCCAGTCAACGACCATCATTGGATCTGAATTATTTTTATCTGTACTAACCAGCATACGACGTAACGCCGCAGCGCGGCGCGGCACTTTCATCGGGCCAGGTAATAGCCCTTCAGTGTTAATACCACGCTCAATGCCGGCCTGCATAACCGCCCAGATTGCCGCAAAATGTGCGCTGATCTCGGCTTTGCTGTGCAGCGCCAGTTCATTTTGCATCACTAAACCGGATAAAGATAACCCGGTGTCTTTACAGTGCTTTTGCAAATCTCGTGCAAAGCTGAATGGGTAAGGAACGGCAATCGCCTGGTTGTCCTGCTGACCAAAGTGCTCTTCATCAACAATAAACCCGCCGCCGATGGAGTAGTAGGTTTTGCTGAAAATACATTCATCACCAGCGTGTGCACTGATGGTCATGCCATTTTCGTGCAGCGGCAGATTGGTGGTGTGGAAATTCATTCCCCCTTGAGCGGGGAAATCAACTTCGTGTTGACCGTTAGCCAGTAACAGACGTTCCCGCAGCCCAACATCACGGATAAACGCAGGTATTGTGTCGATATCAACGGTGTCGGGCAGGTTCCCCGCCAGGCCCATAATGATAGCAATATCAGTATGGTGGCCTTTACCGGTGAGGGACAAAGAACCATAAACATCCACAGTGATTCGGGTGACGGCAGGAAGATGCCCTTGTTCGATTAAATCATCGGTAAACAGCTTACCGGCCTTCATCGGGCCAACAGTATGAGAGCTGGAAGGACCAATACCAATCTTGAAAATGTCAAAGACGCTGACCATATATTAGCCTCGTAACGGTTCTAATTATTAAAATTGCTTACATTGCCGTAGGTAGGAAGCCGGAGCGAACGCACCGGCTTTTGAAACGATTTAGACCCGCCATCCTTCAAGCTGCATGTGGGTTGACTACTCAGCCCATCCTTGGGCCTCACCTCTGTGGATCAGTGCAAGCGGGGTTCAACATGGTTACAACCCATTTGTCTCTCGCTTGTCGCCTTCCTGCAACTCGAATTATTTAGGGATATAACATCAGCCAGAGAATTATTTTCCGAACAGGCTGAACAAGATTGCAGAGATGGCAATCAGGCCCATGATTACGACGAATACGTTACTGACATGACCGCTGTATTTGCGCATCGCAGGGACTTTGTGGATTGCATACATTGGCATCAGGAACAACAGCATCGCGATGATTGGGCCACCCAGTGTTTCGATCATCCCCAGAATACTTGGGTTCATTGTCGCAACAATCCAGGTGGTCACCAGCATGAACAGCGCAGTAATGCGGTTCAGTTTATCATGATTGATCTCTTTGCCTTTGCTGCGCAGAGATTTGATCATCATGCCATTGAAGCCTTCACGCGCACCCAGGTAGTGGCCCAGGAAAGATTTGGTGATAGCGATAAAGGCAATAACCGGTGCCATGTAGGCAATCATCGGGGTATTAAAATGGTTAGCCAGGTAAGACAGAATAGAGATGTTCTGGTTTTTCGCTTCCATCAGATCCGCAGGAGACAAGCTCAGTACGCAACTGAAAACGAAGAACATAACGGTTACAACCATCATGATATGAGCGAAAGATAAAATGCGGGAACATTTTTTCTCAGCATCCACACCGTATTCTTCACGTTTTGCAACAGCGAAGGCGGAGATGATAGGGGAGTGGTTGAACGAGAACACCATTACCGGAATAACCAGCCACAGTGTCATCCACAAGCCGCTGCCTGTACCATTACCATCCAGTGATACATGTTCGAAGATTGCGCCAGACCAGTTTGGAATCAGGTACACAGCCAACAGCATCAGTACCGCAACAAACGGGAAGACCAGGATACTCATCGCCTTAACGATAGCATGTTCACCAAAACGCACGATGGTCATCAAGCCCACAATCAGGATCAGGGACAAAATAGCGCGTGGTGGTGATGGCAGATGCATCTGGTGAGTAATGAAACTATCAACGGTATTGGTAATAGCGACACTATAAACCAATAAAATAGGGTAGATTGCGAAGAAGTAAAGCAGAGTAATCAGTTTACCCGCGCCGACACCAAAGTGTTCTTCAACCACTTCGGTAATGTCTTCACCTGCATTTTTACCAGACAGCACAAAGCGGCACAGGCCACGGTGAGCATAAAAGGTCATTGGAAAAGCAATGATAGCCATAACAATCAGTGGCAGCAGGCCACCGATACCGGCGTTGATCGGCAGGAAGAGAACCCCTGCGCCGATTGCTGTACCGTACAGACCCAACATCCACATGGTGTCACTTTTACGCCATGCACTTGCTGAGGTTTTTCCCGTGGAGGCAACTGTGCCCGCAGTTTGAGTAGTGTCCATAAAGATCTCCATTGTGAACACGTTAATTTGAAATTAAGAGCCGAAAGTTAGAAACCTGTCACACATTATTGAGTTGCGCGATCAGGTAAAAAATTCAGTCAAAACGATTCTTTAAAATGGTGCCCTGGTTATTACTTTAATACGGTAGTCATACTGCTATGTCTAAAGTCCAAGTTTTCTGTCTAACGCTTAAAATTCATACTTGGAATTTAAAGTGCAAAATTTAACCGATATTTAGAGAGTGAAATCTCTGCATCGGATATTTTCGTCGTTCTAATACGAGCATTAGTTTTTGCTGGCGGCAAGATAGCTATTTGTAGTGAAAACTACCGTGATCCTGCTCTCAAATGCTTGATAAACTCGTTTGTCATCTCTTGTTGCGAATTTATGGCTATTTGTTACGTAAATGTTTTTATCTATTTCTAATGGCAAACATAATTAAAAGGAGTTCCGTGAGTCTGATGAATAAATAAACAGACGATGTGTTGCTCCTGACTTCTGGAGTGGCAATATATTTTAACTGAGTCATGGGATCTAGTGAAAATATTTTTATTCGTCAATTTATTGATGAAAATCATAAATAAAACAACGGTGATATATGTCAATTAATTGATTTTTAATGGTTTTGTTGGGGTTTTTGGGTTGTCTTTTGCTATTGGAGTTAATGGAAGGAATAATAAATAACCGGCAGTGGTATGACCTGATATTATATTCTAATACGTGACTTATGACATGAGCTAGTTTATTTATCATATGAATTCTTGCTACATACATTTTGTATGATAATTAAAGTTGCCGCATCTGCTTACTCGAATCCGTTAAGATAATGCTAAATGTTAAATTAATTTCGCTTAAATAATGGTTTTTCTGTGCGCTAATTAATCAATGAAATGGTATTTTGAAATTTAAATGTTAGGAATAATATTTAACCATAATTTACTTATGGTCATTTATTGATGATAACCGCTGCATAAATATAATCCATAATTCACGGGGGAATAAGGGCGAAAATTTATCTTTCCAGTGTCTTTATCTAGGATTTTTAGTATTTGTATCAAGGGTGAAGAGTATGGAAGGGGTAAAATACAATAAGCCTAACGTAGTGTCGGGAGTCCACTGAACGCTGCAAATACGCACACTTTTGTAGCGTTCAGCCAAGTCTGATCGGCTACTGGCAGGGTCAGTAGTTTACTTTTATGTCATGTTGCGAAAAGAAATGGGTGAACGCATTATCCGGCTGACGGTCAGTGATTAAGGTATCAAATAGTGTCAATACACCGATACTGGCTGGTTTGACTTTGCCAAATTTGCTGTGATCAGCGACCAGAACCTTATGCTGAGATTGAGTAATGGCGCGGTGCTTGAGCAATATTTCATCGAAATTAAAACAGGTAGCACCATATTCCAGGGAGACGCCCGCTGCTGAGATAAAAGCTATGTTCGGACAGGCGTTGTCCAATTCAGAGTGCTGGCTAAGTGGGGTAAAGATATAGTTATTGGGCTTGAATTCCCCACCGCACAAGATAACTTTGCAGTTAGGCTTATCTTGTAAAGACAGAAAAGTGTTAAGGGAGTAACAAATAGCAGTAAATGTCAGTTCTTCATCTATCTCTTCGATAATCAAGGGGATAGTGGTACCACAATCAAAAAAAACCGTGTCATTTTCGGCAATAAGTTGTGCTGCCAGTTGCCCGATACGCCGCTTTTCTTCAACCTGTTTGGCCTGTTGATCGGAAACAAAATAGTTATTGGCATTGTTGCTTTTAGGGTCCATTACAACGTAGCCCCCCAACAAAATAACCGAACTGGGTTCGGCGCTGAGATCCCGTCTGATAGTCATTTCAGAGATACGCAACAGATTTGCGGCATCTTTCAGGTGGATTTTATCGGCACGCTTCAAAGCCTGAGTAAGTTTATTGATTCGTTCTGCTCGGCGGGTTTCCATAAGCGATTCCTGACAAATTGTTTTCAACACGATGCCGTATAATTTATTAAAATACAATGTATTGCAATAAATAAGCCCGGTGGTTACCGGGCTACAAAATCATCAGTAAACTATCACGACGTTAGTAGCTTGAAGCTGTTGCCTGTTGGCCTGAAACGATAGCGACGCCTGAGCTGGTACCGATTCGTGTGGCCCCGGCTTTAATCATTGTCTCGGCCGTGGTTCTATCACGTACTGCACCAGAGGCTTTAACGCCCATTACCGGGCCAACTGTGGCACGCATCAGTTTGACATGTTCTTCTTTCGCGCCGCCAGTGCTGAAACCAGTTGATGTTTTAACAAAAGCCACATCAAGCTCACGACACATTTCACACACTTGTACAATCTGCTCATCGCTGAGTAGGCATGTTTCTAATATTACTTTCAGCGGGGTAGCGGCACAATTGTCGCGTACTGCCTTAATATC
Organism: Yersinia aldovae ATCC 35236; assembly: GCF_000173735.1. Classification (GTDB taxonomy): domain Bacteria; phylum Pseudomonadota; class Gammaproteobacteria; order Enterobacterales; family Enterobacteriaceae; genus Yersinia; species Yersinia aldovae. The sequence goes on from NZ_ACCB01000007.1 coordinate 111,720, forward strand.
TGCCTTAACGTCGGCGATTTTACCGCTTTTCAACCAGCCTACATTAATCACCATATCGATTTCTTGCGCGCCTGCGTTGATGGCCGCCTGAGCTTCAAAAACTTTTGCTTCAGTCAGGCTCGCGCCCAGAGGGAAACCAATAACAGAACACACTTTAACCTGACTGTCTGCTAACTGTTGAGCGGCAACCGGAACATAGCCCGAGTTAACACATACGGCGTAAAAATGGTTTTGCTTTGCTTCTTCACACAGCTTGATGATTTGCGCTTCCGTGGCGTCCATTGCCAGTAGGGTGTGGTCAATATAGCTCGCGTAATTAATCGTCATGATGGCTATCCTTTAGTTTATCTGTCAGTCAGTAATATTGTTATGATAGTAACATTAAGTTAATATTACAACATCATCGCGCACGAAATTACACTTTGGATGGCTTATTTTGTTATTATTATGACATTGTCAGTGGGTGAGAAGGTGATTTATAAAAATAATGTTGGTTAATTGTTTGATTTTAAAATGTGGGGAGAGAAAGAAGTCTATTGCCGACTTTTAGACGCCATCGGCAATGTGAAATAAGTTACATGCAGATATCAGCCTCGCACCCATCCTTTGCTGATCGGTAGTGCAAAGCTGAAATGATAAAGGCGCTTCATTCCTGTTGCGATACTTTCACCGAATAAGTTCCACAGCAATTGTGCAAACAGACAACCAACAATCCCTAGCAGGAAAGCACCAACCATATCTAATGGCCAATGAACGCCGAGGTAAATTCGCGACCAGGCAATGGCAATCGCTGCAATCATCAGACTGATACCGGACCATAAGTGGTGCCAGAACACGAAAGCCAGAGCAAAGGTAAAGGCCACGGTGCCATGATCACTGGGGAAGGAGCTGTCAGGGGCGTGATTCAAAAAATTATAGCCAAAACCGACGACAAAAGGCCGATCATGCGGAATAAGCATCCCTATACAGGCGGCTGACAGCATAGAGAAAGCCAGAGCAATCGCGGCTTTAACAATCACCGCTCGTTGCGCATCCATGCTGTTTTGCGGCCCCCACAACCAAAGTCCGATCAACAAAAGGGGAACAATCATGATCAGGTCGCGGGCAATAAATGTTGCCAAAGAAATTATCCACGGTGACGATGCCGGAGTCGCATTGATCATGGAAAAGAAAAAATAATTCATTTGTTCCATTAACTTGTACCTTTATCGCGATTGTAATAACCGCTAATTATCCCAAACACAGCCAATTGACTGAGCCAAACCCACCAACCTGCCCACAGGTTATGAGTAAGAAAATGTGCCCCACGCATGATTTGACCCAACCCCATCAACATGCCAAGGCTTATAGCGGCCAACCAGCACCATGTTGCCAACCGTGGTCGTTCTGGGTAAAACAGGAAAAATAGTGCCATAACGGCAAAACCGCTGGAGGCATGACCGCCGGGGAAGCAATGCCCCGGCCCTGCGCCGTCCGGTGCCGTTCCCATCAATACATAACCAAGGGCTTTACCACCATACTCAACTAAGTCCCATGGGCATGAATGCGCACTGGTGGCTTTTAAAATACCGATAACCAAAGGACCGATACCAAACAGCAACATAGTGGTAATCAAACGACTATTACGGCGATAAATACCCCATAACAGCCCTGCTACCGCGGCGCTGATCAGGGTTATCTTCAACAGCCGATGGTTGAGTAAATCTAACCAGTAATTATGTTCCCACGGGAAGCTTTGGCTGACGGGATCAAACCAATAATTACTGATAAGCCAATCCAGTTGCTCATTGCGTGATAGCCATAAAAATAGCAATCCACTGATTATCAGCCCGCAAGCCTGCCAAAAATAGAAGGATAAGGGCAATGAGTAAAGGGAGTTTGTCCTAATTATCAGAGCTGTTGAGTCATTATTTAATGTTGGCGTTGCGATATCGGTTTGGCTGGCGGTTTTGCTGGTCTTCACGGTGTAACCTGAAGCGGAAATAGGGAATGTGCGTACTGTAATAACTCTGTCTTAAGAAAGCCTTAAGGGGAGATAACACAGGGAAAGATGAGCCGAACTCAAATTTCAGGCAAGAAAAACCCCGATAGTCTTGAACCTAAGAAGGCGGGACTATCGGGCTCCTCAATATGGGGATATCAAAGAAAAGCAGTGGCACTAATTCAGACCCCAGCCCAGTAAGAAAGTTCTGGTGAAATGAAAAAAGGTTAAAATAATGTTTAGCTTTGCCGCGAATTCCTCTGTTAAAGCGCTATCCGAGTATTCCCGGCCAGATAATAACAATTAGCGAACCGGCCAACGTCAGTAAAACGTTCGCAATGGCGTAGGTCCCCGCGTAGCCTAGTGCGGGAATATTACTGCGGGCGGTATCGCTGATGATATCCATCGCGGGCGCACAGGTACGAGCACCCATAATGGCTCCGAAAAGCAGCGCACGGTTCATGCGTAATACATAAGCGCCAAAGATAAAGCAGATAACGACAGGTACCAGGCTGACAATCAGACCAGAAATTAGCATTTGCCCACCCACGGCACCGAGGCTGCTATTAATTCCGCCCCCGGCACTCAGCCCGACACCGGCCATAAAGACCATTAACCCAAACTCTTTCACCATATTCAACGCACCTTGCGGGATATAGCCAAAGGTAGGGTGGTTGGCACGCAAGAACCCCAGCATTATACCGGCCAACAATAAGCCTGCGGCATTTCCGATACCGAAACTGAAATTACTGAACTGGAAGGTGATTAGGCCAATCATCAATCCTAAAATAAAGAATGCGCAGAAAGCCAGTAAATCAGTGACCTGACTGTGGATTGAGATAAAACCAATCTTCTCGGCCACACTTTTAACGCGGCGTGCATCACCGCTAACCTGCAACACATCACCTTTATTCAATACCACATTGTCATCAATCGGCATTTCAATCTGGCTGCGGATCACCCGATTAAGGAAACAGCCGTGGTCGGTAAGTTTCAAGTGGCTCAGGCGTTTGCCTACAGCATTGCTATTTTTGACCACAATTTCTTCCGTCACGATGCGCATATCGAGCAGGTCGCGGTCAAAGACTTCTTTGCCATTACGGAAGCTGGGGTCAAGGCGGGAGTGGGCATCCGGGTAACCGACCAGGGATATCTCATCGCCCACCTGTAACACCGCATCACCGTCTGGGTTGGCCAAAATACCATTGCGGCGAATGCGTTCAATATAGCAACCGGTTTGACGATAAATACCTAATTCACGTAAGTTTTTACCATCAGCCCACGCGACGAGTTCCGGCCCCACCCGATAGGCACGGATCACCGGTAGATACACTTTGCGCTGGCTGTCCGTATCCAGCCCACGCTCGCGAGCGATTTGTTGGGCACTGGTCGGTAAGTCCTGATGTTGCAGTTTGGGTAGGTAGCGGGCACCTAAAATCAGGCTGACCAGCCCGATAAGATAGGTCAGCGCGTAACCGAGACTCAGGTTATCCTGCGCATGTTGCAGTGCCGGATTATTACCAATGGTACTGCGTAAGGTGTCTCCTGCTCCCACCAGAACCGGTGTCGAGGTCATTGATCCTGCCAGCATCCCAGCGGTCAAACCGATGTCCCAGCCGAATAGTTTGCCCAACCCCAACGCCAGAATCATTGCGCTGCTCACCATCACCAGTGCGAGCATGAGGTAGTTTTTACCGTCGCGGAAAAAGATAGAGAAGAAGTTAGGCCCGGCTTCGACGCCGACACAAAAGATAAATAGCATGAAGCCCAGATTCAATGCTTCAGTATTGATAGTGAAGTGCTGCTGCCCAAGCAACAGGGATACCACCAAAACACCAATAGCATTGCCTAATTGGATTGGGCCGAGCCGTAGTTTGCCCAAGCATAACCCCAGAGCTAAAACCACGAATAACAGCAAGATATAGTTGCCGTTTAATAAATTTGCGACGTTTATATTCACAGAGTATGACTTTCTATTAAGCCTGAATGATTCATTGCATATCCGTTCTGCCAGTTAATAGTAGAACGACACATTTCCTTAAACTCGGAAAGCTTACCGCCATACAATCCATAAATGTAGGCAATAGCACGCTTATTCTAATCGGTCTGCTGCCAGACAGCCAGTAGTAAGCAGGAAGTTTGGCATCGCCAGAGGGATGTACTTGATTATGGCTTTTCGATGGGGTTATCTGCTATTGATCTGTGCTGTAGAGGGGCTTTTGTTGGTGGCGATTTAACGCATCGGTATTTTAAAAGGGTGCCTTAGCACCCTTTTCGGACAAACAGCGATATTATTTCTGATAAAGTGCATTTGTTTGAGAAAGTAGCGCTGTTTATGGGCCTGATTACTGAAACAGGCTCAGGTTTTCTTTGGCGTAGGCTTCAAAATCAGTGCAGCCGCCAATGTGCTTCTCATCAACAAAGATTTGAGGCACGGTTTCTACTGGCTTACCGACGGTTTTTTCCAGATCAGCTTTGGTAATGCCTTCGGCGTGAATGTCGATATAACGGAATTTAAAATCGTCACGCTCAGTCTCCAGTTTCTCTGCCAGTTCTTTGGCACGGACACAATAAGGACATCCAGGACGCCCGAAAATTACAGCAAACATGTAAAGCTCCTTGATTAATTTGAGGTAATCACTTTGCCAATAAAATGATTTGTGCGTATTACTCACTCTCACTGGGGTCTACTATGCCCGTTGGTGACATGAAAAAAAAGTAGGTATCGCCTGTTAATTTGATTAATCCTGCCTATTTGCTTATCGGTACTGTTACAAGTTGTGGGGATTCAATACACTGGATGGACGCTTTCGCAGAGCCTATCGGAGGTAAAAATGCGCTCGTTAGGAGATATGCCCCGCACTGTGCTTATTTCAGAAGCCTTGGGGATGCTGTTACTGGTTATTGCCTATTTGAGTATCAATGATTATTTGTCATTGCCTGGCATAATGGGAACCACAACAGCAGCGATTATAATGATATTTATCGGTATTGCTTTGATGATACCGGCCGCAGCGTACATTGTTTGGCGTGTGGTTAGTGGTTTTGGCCCGTTACTGGGGAGCGCCGATAGAATATCGCGGCCCCAGTCGCAGAAAGAAGTCGATGCGGATCGGGCTAAAAAAGTCAAACAGTCAGAAAAGAATAATTAGGGCATTAAATTAGTCGGGATTGAAGTGGCGCTGTTGGCCAATATTCCGTAAGCTATGCCACTTTTCGTATTATGAGAATCGTGAGGTAAGTAGTTATGGATTCACTCATCGTCCCGGATTTAGCCTTATTACGGCGTTGGCTGGATCAGCTCGGTATCTCATTTTTTGAGTGCGACTCCTGTCAGGCGTTGCATCTACCACACATGCAAAATTTTGAAGGTGTGTTTGATGCCAAAGTTGATTTGGTCGATAACATTATCTTGTTCTCTGCACTGGCTGAAATCAGGCCGACAGCACTTATTCCGCTCGTGGCGGATCTTAGCCAAATCAACGCCAGTTCACTGACAGTAAAAGCATTTATTGATATTCAGGATGATAATCTGCCTAAATTGATCGTCTGTCAGTCATTGACGGTAGAAGTTGGGGTGACATTCGCCCAGTTTGGCTATTTTATGCAGCAATGTGAAGAGCAAATCTCGATGATAGTTCTGGAAGCGCGCGCCAACGATTTGCTGTTTATTGGCAACAGTGATGACGATGAATCGCCACAAACCGCGACAGCCTACCCCATCATCCATTGATACCTCGTTATTAATCAGTCATGTCTCGCGTGAAAAGTGCCGCTGAAACCAGTGGCACACTGCTATTTCCTCGGTAAACCATAAGATATTCTGCTTTTTACCCTCCTTTGCCAGATATTTGTCGACGTTTATGCCATTAATGGCGCATTACATAGATAGAATATGCATAAAAAATCGATAAAAGGCGTTTTTTACCCTAGAGGCTGGTACAGATTGCGAACTGCGGTTATGCTGCTGTTTCTGCAACGGGCATAGTATTCCCCACCAAATGAGTGATTATTATTGTCAGGTTAATAATCACTCACGATGCATACCCATGCACTCGGTGCTTTTGGGGGGATTACGCTCAAGGAAGCAGAGGTGTTGTATCTCATCGGATACAAATTTAGCGCACGACTTCACCCCCTATTTTGAGGAGTTTACGGATGTTCACCCAACGTAAAAAGTGGTTATCGGGTGTTGCTGCTGGCCTGTTAATGGCTGCTTCCGTTTCAGCATCTGCTGAAGAAAAAATACTGCACGTTTACAACTGGTCCGATTATATCGCACCGGATACGCTGGCTAATTTCCAAAAGGAAACCGGCATTAAGGTTGTTTATGATGTGTTTGACTCCAACGAGGTGTTGGAAGGTAAATTAATGGCCGGCAGCACCGGATTTGATTTGGTGGTGCCGTCAGCCAGTTTCCTTGAGCGCCAATTGTCGGCCGGTGTATTTAAGCCGCTGGATAAAAGCAAATTATCCAATTACAAAAATCTAGATACAGAGCTGCTGGCATTGGTCAGTAAGCACGATCCGGACAATAAATATGCTATCCCTTATCTGTGGGCGACGACCGGTATCGGCTATAACGTCGAGAAAGTGAAAGCGGCTCTGGGTCAAGATGCACCGGTAAATAGCTGGGATTTAGTGCTAAAGCCAGAAAATCTAGAGAAGCTGAAAAGCTGCGGCGTCTCCTTCCTTGATGCGCCGAGCGAGATTTTTGCCACTGTGCTCAATTACTTGGGTAAAGATCCCAACAGTATTCAGGCCACGGACTACACCGGGCCTGCTACTGAGTTGTTATTGAAATTACGGCCAAATATTCGTTACTTCCACTCGTCACAATATATTAATGATCTGGCTAACGGTGATATCTGCGTCGCTGTCGGTTGGGCAGGTGACATAATGCAGGCTTCTAATCGTGCTAAAGAAGCGAAAAATGGCGTCAATGTGGCCTACAGCATTCCGAAAGAGGGCGTATTGGCGTTCTTTGACGTGTTTGCAATGCCATCTGATGCTAAAAATCAGGATGAAGCCTACCAGTTCCTGAATTATCTGATGCGCCCTGAGGTGATAGCAAATGTGAGTAACCACGTCTTCTATGCTAATGCCAACAAGGCGGCCACGCCGCTGGTGAATGCCGAAGTGCGTGATAATCCAGGTATTTATCCGCCAGCAGATGTGCGGGCGAAAATGTTCACATTAAAAGTACAAGACCCGAAAATTGATCGCGTGATCACCCGAGCCTGGACAAAAGTGAAAAGCGGTAAATAGCCCATTGCGGTAATCAGTCATCGGGTGTCAACCTGTTGCTGATAAACGCCGGATGGTGGTGAAAATCACGGTAGGGGCAGGGAGCGTATCTTCCTGTTCCTGTTTTTTATTGCGCCGCAGCTTGAATGCGGCCTGTTCTGCTTTTATGGAGAGCGCGCTGAGTGAATGATGTCATTACCCGCCCGCAGCCAAAATCCCAGAAGGTGTTTACCCCCTTGCTGGAGATCCGCAACTTAACCAAATCATTTGACGGTCAGGCAGCAGTCGATGATGTCAATTTGACCATCTACAAAGGCGAGATTTTTGCGCTACTGGGAGCATCAGGTTGCGGTAAATCCACCCTATTGCGAATGTTGGCCGGTTTTGAACAACCGACACAGGGGCAGATCGTGCTCGATGGGCAGGACTTGTCCCATGTGCCGCCTTATCAACGCCCGATCAATATGATGTTCCAGTCTTATGCTCTATTTCCGCATATGACTGTGGAGCAAAATATCGCCTTTGGCTTGAAACAGGATAAATTGCCGTCGGAGGAAATTAAACATCGGGTGGCTGAAATGTTGACGCTGGTACATATGCAAGAGTTTGCCAAACGCAAACCGCATCAGTTATCCGGTGGTCAGCGCCAGCGCGTGGCACTGGCCCGCAGCCTTGCCAAACGGCCAAAACTGTTACTGCTGGATGAACCGATGGGGGCGTTGGATAAAAAACTGCGTGACCGGATGCAACTGGAAGTGGTGGATATTCTGGAACGCGTGGGGGCGACTTGCGTAATGGTGACCCATGATCAGGAAGAAGCTATGACGATGGCCGGGCGCATTGCCATTATGAACCGTGGCAAGTTTGTGCAAATTGGCGAACCGGAAGAGATTTATGAGCATCCGAACAGTAGATTCAGCGCTGAATTTATCGGCTCGGTGAATGTGTTTGAAGGGGTGCTCAAAGCGCGACTGGATGACGCGCTGGTTATCGACAGCCCTGGTTTGCGCCATCCGCTGAAAGTGGATTCTGATGCCTCAGTGGTTGACGGCGTACCGGTGTTTGTCGCCTTACGGCCAGAGAAAGTGATGCTGTGCGAGCAGGTGCCATCCGATGGCTGTAATTTCGCTGTTGGAGAAGTGGTGCATATCGCCTATCTGGGGGATTTGTCCATTTATCATGTGAAATTGCATAGCGGCCAGATGATCAGCGCGCAGCTACAAAATGGTCATCGCTACCGTAAAGGGATGCCGACCTGGGGCGATGAAGTGCAATTATGTTGGGATGCTGACAGTTGCGTGGTTTTGGCTCATTAAGCGCCTTGGGGAGTTAATATCGTGATACCAGAATCTACCGGTGGGGCTGCAGAACCAGCGACCGACTCTGTCGGGCCGATTAAGGCGGTAATCCAGCGTTGCCAAATGGCGCATGGCCGTAAGCTGGTCATTGCCATGCCCTATTTGTGGCTGTTCTTGTTATTCATGCTGCCATTTTTGATTGTATTCAAAATCAGTCTGGCTGAGATGGCACGCGCAGTTCCGCCTTATACTGACCTGATGACGTGGCTGGACGGCAAGCTGGATATTTCGCTTAATCTTGGCAATTATCTGCAACTGCTTGATGATCCACTGTATATCGATGCTTACCTGCAATCATTGCAAGTGGCGGCGGTATCCACCTTGTGCTGCCTGATTATCGGTTATCCATTGGCATGGGCGATAGCTCACAGCAAGTCATCCACGCGCAATATTTTGTTGCTGTTAGTGATCCTGCCATCGTGGACCTCATTCCTGATCCGGGTTTATGCCTGGATGGGGATTCTGAAAAACAACGGTATTCTAAATAATTTCCTGATGTGGGCTGGGGTTATCGATCAGCCTCTAATCATTTTGCACACTAATCTGGCGGTCTATATCGGTGTGGTGTATTCCTATCTGCCCTTTATGGTGTTGCCAATCTATACCGCGCTGACCCGGTTGGATTACTCATTGGTGGAAGCGGCACTGGATCTGGGTGCTCGGCCATTTAAAACCTTTGTTAGTGTGATTGTACCTTTGACTAAAGGGGGCATTGTCGCCGGCTCGATGCTGGTATTTATTCCAGCGGTTGGCGAGTTTGTCATCCCTGAACTGCTCGGCGGGCCAGATAGCATCATGATTGGCCGTATTCTGTGGCAGGAGTTCTTTAATAACCGAGACTGGCCGGTAGCCTCAGCGGTGGCCACGGTGATGTTGGTGTTGCTGATTGCGCCGATACTTTGGTTCCATAAACACCAAAATAAAGCCCCAGGAGGCGCGGTATGAATCACTTACCGGAAGTACGCTCCGTGTGGCGGCGCGTTATCTTGATTGTCGGGTATACCTTCTTGTATGCGCCAATGCTGATGTTGGTTATCTACTCATTTAACAGCTCAAAGCTGGTTACGGTGTGGGCGGGGTGGTCAATCCGCTGGTATATCGCGTTATTTAATGATTCGGCGATGATATCTGCCGTTGGGCTGAGCCTGACAATTGCGGCCGCTTCCGCTACGATGGCGGTGGTGTTAGGGACTATCGCTGCGGTGGTGATGGTGCGTTTTGGTCGTTTTCGTGGTTCAACCGGCTTTGCTTTTATGCTGACAGCCCCACTGGTGATGCCTGATGTGATAACCGGCTTGTCGTTGCTGCTGTTGTTTGTCGCAATGGGGCACGCCATTGGCTGGCCCGCAGAGCGCGGTATGTTCACCATCTGGCTGGCACACGTCACTTTCTGTACGGCGTATGTGACGGTGGTGATCAGTTCCCGCCTGCGCGAATTGGACCGGTCTATCGAAGAAGCCGCAATGGATTTGGGTGCGACGCCGCTGAAAGTATTTTTTGTGATTACCGTGCCGATGATAGCTCCGGCGCTTATTTCAGGCTGGTTATTGGCCTTCACTTTATCATTGGACGATTTAGTGATAGCCAGTTTTGTTGCCGGGCCGGGCGCAACAACGTTGCCGATGCTGGTGTTTTCTAGCGTCCGTATGGGCGTCAATCCAGAGATTAATGCGCTGGCAACACTGATATTGCTGGTGGTCGGGGTTATCGGTTTAATCGCCTGGTGGTTTATGTCTCGTGCGGAAAAGCAGCGGTTGCGTGAATTACGCAAAGCTGCCCGTAGTTGATTGATAATAAATGGCTGATTAGCCTTAAAACTGTTAGGCTTTCATTCTTCTCTAACGCCGCACACCCGTGGCGTTATTGTCAGGGATAACATTAGGTTGCATCACTCTGAGCCAAAAGCCAACAGGGCAGTATGAGATCATTATTTTCATCGGTAGCATTTTTTTCAGCCAACACCACGCCTGTTCCGGTTCTCATCGCAGGCACAGCCATTATTGCCACCCGCATCCTTAGCGTATTGCTATTGGTCGCAACATTGGGCAGGGCGGGAACCGGCGTATTTATCAGTGAGAGCCTACAACGCTGGGATTTTGGTTTAGTCTTTTTTGCCAGTGTGGTGCTACTGCTGTTAGAAATGGTCTGTGGTGTCGCGGTGTGTTATCGCAAGAACTGGGCGCGTTGGTGCTATCTGGCGTGTCAGGTTATCGTTGTTGTTTATTTATTGATGGCGTCACTGGATTGGCTGTATTTAGATATTTTTCGCATTGAGGGGAATAGCGGTTGCGAAATTTTACATCGTTTACTGCTACACAAAATCCCTGATGTGGTGATTCTCAGCTTGATCTTTTTCCCCTGGTATCACTATTTCCCGCAGTCAAAATGAGTGTTTAGCCCTGTAGAGTGCTACAATCCGCGCCATAAACAGCTTCGGCTGCAAATCATTTAACGTTTCTGATTATAACGGTCAATATTAATGCATTGCGCACAGTATACGGCGGCGAGTTGCCGTTCCTGCCAGTGGCTGGAAAAACCTTATCCGCAACAACTGGCTGATAAACAGCATCATCTGGAAACGCTGCTAGCGGGCCACACAGTGGCTCAGTGGTTAACGCCGGTTTTTGGCCGTGAAAGCGCTTTTCGCAATAAAGCCAAAATGGTGGTGAGCGGCAGTGTCGAGCGACCGCTTTTAGGAATGCTGCATCGCGACGGTACCGCTGTTGATTTATGCGCATGTCCGTTGTATCCGGCCAGCTTTACAGTGGTTTTTGCTGTATTGAAAACCTTTATTGCCAGAGCAGGTTTGACCCCCTATAACGTGGCGCGCAAGCGTGGCGAACTTAAATACCTGTTACTGACTGAAAGCACTTACCGCGGTGAGTTGATGCTGCGCTTTGTGTTGCGCTCTGAAACCAAGCTGGCACAGTTACAAGCGGCATTACCCTGGTTGCAGCAGCAATTGCCGCAACTGGCGGTTATCTCGGCCAATATTCAGCCGGTGCATATGGCAATTTTGGAAGGTGAACAGGAGATCCCGCTGACACAACAGCAGGCGTTGCCAGAGATTTTTAATCAGGTGCCACTGTTTATCCGCCCACAGAGCTTCTTTCAGACTAATCCTCAGATCGCCGCTTCACTGTATGCGACGGCGCGGCAATGGGTTCGAGAGCTAAATATCAGCAGTATGTGGGATTTGTTCTGCGGGGTTGGCGGTTTTGGTCTGCATTGTGCCACAGCACAGACGCAACTTACCGGTATTGAAATTAGCGCGCAAGCCATTGCCTGTGCGCGTCAGTCAGCGGTTCAACTGGGGTTACAGAATGTCAGCTTTGCCGCGCTGGACTCCACTCGTTTCGCCACTTCAACAGCCCAAGTACCGCAATTAGTGTTAGTTAACCCACCGCGGCGTGGCATTGGTACAGAGCTGTGTGACTATCTAAGTAATATGGCACCTGAATACATTCTTTACTCAAGCTGTAACGCCGAAACAATGGCGAAAGACATCAGTTTGTTAGTAGATTACCGCATTGAGCGGGTGCAGTTGTTTGATATGTTTCCACATACTGCACATTATGAAGTTTTATCCTTACTTACCCTG
>NZ_ACCB01000006.1 GCF_000173735.1 Yersinia aldovae ATCC 35236
TAGAGTGATTACTTTAACCAACTATTGGCGAATTTCATCATGAGCGAGCAAGTAGAAAACCTGTTAGGCGAAGCAAACTCTTTTGTTGAAGTGCTGGAGCACGTTTCAGGTTTGGCAAAATTGAATAAACCGGTATTGGTGATTGGCGAGCGCGGTACGGGTAAGGAACTGATTGCACATCGTTTGCATTACTTATCTGAACGCTGGCAAGGGCCATTTATTTCCCTTAACTGCGCCGCGCTCAATGAAAATCTGCTCGACTCAGAGCTGTTCGGCCACGAGGCAGGTGCCTTTACCGGCGCACAGAAACGCCATCTGGGGCGCTTTGAACGTGCCGATGGCGGGACATTATTTTTAGATGAACTGGCAACTGCGCCGATGCTGGTACAGGAAAAGTTATTGCGCGTAATTGAATACGGTCATCTGGAACGTGTCGGGGGGAGCCAACCGCTACAGGTCGATGTCCGCTTGGTGTGTGCTACTAATGATAATTTACCCGCGCTGGCCGCTGCCGGTAAATTTCGCGCCGACCTGCTCGACCGCCTCGCCTTTGATGTGGTGCAATTGCCACCGCTGCGTGAACGGCGGCAAGACATCATGTTGCTGGCAGAACATTTTGCCATGCAGATGTGCCGAGAGTTAAGTCTGCCGCTATTCCCCGGTTTTACCCCGCAAGCCAGAGATCAACTATTGGACTATCACTGGCCGGGCAACGTGCGAGAATTAAAAAATGTGGTGGAGCGCTCAGTTTACCGCCACGGGAATAGCGACCAATCGCTGGATAATATCATTATTAATCCTTTCGCACCCCGTCAGCTCCATGAAAACACAGCGCCACAAATGGCCGGCACTCACGTTACAGAGCTTCCTCAATTGCCTCTCGACCTAAAACAGTGGCTGCATAACAGTGAACAGCAAATGGTAGAACATGCATTAAAACAGGCTCGTTTTAATCAACGTAAAGCGGCGAGTTTACTCGGGCTAACCTACCATCAGTTACGGGGTATGTTAAAGAAACATGCTATTTTGACCAATGATGATGTTCAGTAATAATAGGTTAACTCACCACCAGTTCAGGCTCGCGCGGGTAAATATGCAAGTTTGGACTGACGGTTAATTGACACCTTCCAACCCTCGCAAATATTTATCCCTGACACAGGCATTGACTGGCAGCCCAATTAAATAAGCTGCTTGTGCAAAACTGGACAACCCCACGGCGGAATTACCGTGAGTTCTGTCCTCGGCAATGGCTCCATACCATTTATCATCTATTTTTACACTGATAGCATTAAATGCATTACCTGTCGGTTCGCCTGGCCGCCACATGATACTGGCATTATAACCTTGAATTGTTTTGTTATATACAATAGTACTCCCATCTGTTTTACATTGTTCTTGCAGATCACTCTGCGCATAGACAGCCCAAGACAATAAGGTAAAAAGCACTATTTTTAATTTCATACCCCCTCCAACTAAAATAGTTATTCCCCACTCAAAGAATGACAATAAACTTAAACATGCCCTTAGTTTTAATATTATTTAAAACAAGGTCACGCCTAAACTCAGTATGTTCCATGTCAACACCAAAACACGCACTCACCATAGGCCGGATACCGCTTCTCAACATCCACATCCGGACTAATTGGAGATTCGGTGCAGTGAAATAAGCACTTTGGTACGGCCTGTTGCTCGCACTGGAGCGCGTTTGCCTGAAACGGGAATTAGGTATCATCCCATTGGAATGAACAACTCCTTGCATTAAATGGTATTGTGTCACTGAACCTATCTGGTTCGGTTCTATTCTGCGATGTGCCATCCACTCTGATAAATGAGCGGAATAACGGATGATACGCAGGATCTCGCCATGTGGTTCCCGATTCTGTTGTAATAAGAAGAAATCCAGTGACTGGTTAGCACTGTATATATTATCCGTCGCTCGAATCTGATAAATATTAACTATCGGATTTGCTTCGCCATGCTCACTCATATGCATGAGTATCCGTTCAACATATTCATAAGCGAATCGTCGGTCTGATGTGGTCGAAATAAAGGCACTATCACCAAAATCACTTTCAGCACTACGGCAACTTCGCCCGCTAAGGTGATCTACTATGTCATCATTGGTTCCTGACGAATAAAAACCATTATTAAAAACCTCGTTATAATCGCGGGTATCAACACGCCAAACAATATCTGGTGGTTTGGCCCATCCATTAACACTTATCATAGTATGAAAGAGTAATAAGGTGAATAAATAGCATTTATTCATATTCATATCCCCCCGCGCAACATATTTTTCTTCTAATAAAACTCATAGAGAAATATAGCCTCTAACGCATTGATGCAATAGACCATATTTCCTTGCTACACATATGAAAGTTATAATTACCGTTAAATATGTCAGCGCACTGGGTTGAGATAAACCATATGGTTATTAGGCTTAATTAATGGCAGGCAAAAAAAAGCCAGCACCCGAGCTGGCTTAAAAAACACTGGAAGCAATGTGAGCAATGTCGTGCTTTCCTGTCAAAAGCCTAAAACTGCTGGCCTTATCCCGAAGAGCGAAGCAATGATAATAGTTATCAATAGCAGTTGTAAACACTTTTGTTGAGAATTTTTCTCATTACCACACTAAACTTGATGGAATTATGCTCATGGTGAGAAAGTAACAGCGCTGAATGACATTATGCCGAACCCCATTTCCTGCCAGACAAACAACTATTTGCTGCTTTATTCACCTTAATTGCTGCAACAAACAGCAGACGATGCAGTTGTTTTGTTCAATGGATTGGGGGGATTGCCAGATTACGGTACACTAAGCATATTGCTTACTTACTGCGAAAGCGTTTATGCGTAGTTTACTGATTTGGATGCTGTCGCTTGCTTGCCTGGCGACTCCTGCGCTGGCGCAACCTGCCCCAGTAGCACCGATTGTTCAACCACTGCCGGATATCCGTCAGCGCGGTTTTGTCTATTGCGTCAGCGGGATACTCAATACCTTTAACCCGCAAATGGCCAGCAGCGGGTTAACCATCGATACACTGGCAGCGCAACTTTATGACCGTTTGTTGGATGTGGACCCTTATACCTATCGGCTGATGCCGGAACTGGCAGAAGACTGGCAAGTATTGGATAACGGGGCCACCTACCGTTTTCATTTGCGTAAAGATGTGCCGTTCCAGGACACCGACTGGTTTACCCCAACCCGCATGATGAATGCCGATGACGTGGTTTTCAGTTTCCAGCGCGTGTTTGATTCACACCACCCTTACCATGATGTCAATGGCGGTGAGTACCCCTACTTTGATAGTTTACAATTTGCCGATGCGGTACAAAGTGTCAAAAAATTGGATGATTACACGGTAGAATTTAAGCTCAAAGCGCCAGATGCTTCATTCCTTTGGCACCTGGCCACCCACTATGCCCCGGTGCTCTCTGCTGAATATGCCGATGTTCTGACGCAAAAAGGCCAGCAGGCGCAGATTGATCGCCAACCGGTCGGAACCGGCCCTTTTATGCTGAATGAGTATCGCTCCGGGCAATATATCCGCCTGTTTCGTAATAGCAAATACTGGAAAGGGTTACCACGGATGCCGCAGGTGGTTATTGATTTAGGTGCAGGAGGGACGGGCCGTTTATCTAAACTGTTGACCGGTGAGTGTGATGTGCTGGCTTATCCGGCAGCTAGCCAATTGTCTATCTTACGTGATGACCCTCGTCTGCGCCTGACTCTGCGGCCAGGAATGAATGTGGCTTATCTGGCATTCAATACCCGTAAACCGCCGCTAAATGACCAAAAAGTCCGCCAGGCAATTGCCTTATCGATTAACAACCAACGATTAATGCAATCAATCTATTACGGCACCGCAGAAACCGCAGCATCGATTCTACCTCGCGCTTCATGGGCTTATGATAATCAGGCGCAGGTAACTGAATACAATCCAGAAAAAGCCAAAACAATCCTAAAAGAGTTGGGGCTAACGAAATTACAACTCAATTTATGGGTGCCTACTGCGTCGCAATCCTATAACCCCAGTCCATTGAAAACCGCTGAACTGATTCAAGCTGATTTGGCGCAAGTCGGTATTACAGTCAATATTGTGCCCGTGGAGGGGCGTTTCCAGGAAGCACGCTTGATGGAGATGAACCACGACCTGACATTATCGGGTTGGTCTACCGACAGTAACGATCCCGACAGTTTCTTCCGGCCATTATTAAGCTGTGCAGCAATTCGATCGCAAACAAACTATGCTCACTGGTGTGACCCACAGTTTGATGAGCTGCTGCAAAGAGCATTACGTTCTCAGCAACTATCAGCTCGTATTGAATATTATCAGCAGGCTCAGCGAATTCTGGATCAACAATTGCCGTTACTGCCATTAGCCTCGTCGTTGCGGTTGCAAGCATACCGTTATGATATTAAAGGCTTGGTACTAAGCCCGTTTGGTAACGCGTCTTTTGCCGGTGTATTCCGCGAGAGCGATGAGGGTAAAAAACCATGATTATCTTCACCCTGCGGCGTTTATTGCTGTTAGTGATAACCCTGTTTATGTTGTCACTGGTTAGCTTTAGTCTGAGCTATTTTACCCCCCACGCGCCACTCAATGGAGCCGCGCTGTTTGATGCTTACCGTTTCTATTTCAGCAGCTTGCTGCAATGGGATTTTGGGGTGTCCAGTATTAACGGCCAACCTATCAGCGAACAATTACGTGAAGCTTTCCCCGCCACGATGGAATTATGCGTACTGGCCTTTACTCTGGCGCTGTTTGTCGGAATTCCACTGGGCATTACCGCAGGCGCGATGCGCGGAAAATGGGCTGATATCGCCATCAGTTCGGTGGCATTGCTCGGTTTCTCGATACCGGTTTTCTGGCTGGCACTGCTACTGATGCTGTTCTTTTCACTGCATCTGGGCTGGCTACCGGTTTCAGGGCGGTTTGACCTGCTTTATCAGGTCAAACCGGTTACCGGGCTGGCACTGGTTGATGCCTGGCTGTCAACGTCACCGTATCGTAGAGAAATGATGATCAGTGCTCTGCAACATATGATTTTACCTATTACCGCTCTGGCGGTGGCCCCCACCACTGAAGTCATCCGCCTGATGCGCACCAGTACCGATGACGTAATTAGTCAGAATTACATCAAAGCAGCAGCCACCCGTGGTTTATCGCGATTGACGATTATTCGCCGCCATGTGTTGCATAACGCCTTGCCGCCCATCATTCCAAAATTGGGGTTGCAGTTCTCCACCATGCTAACACTGGCGATGATAACAGAGGTGGTGTTTAACTGGCCGGGGCTGGGCCGCTGGCTGATTAATGCTATTCGTCAACAAGATTACGCGGCTATTTCTGCCGGAGTGATGGTGGTCGGCTCACTGGTCATTGTCATTAACGTCCTGTCGGATATTATTGGCGCAATGATGACGCCGTTAAAGCACAAGGAATGGTATGCCCTTCGATAATGTCTACCGCGAAAAGAAAATGCCCAGCCCGCTGCTGTACACCTGGCGGCTTTTTTATTCTGATGGCCTGGCGATGGTGGGGTTCTACGGCGTCCTGACGTTGCTATTGCTGTGCCTGCTGGGGAGTACGCTGGCACCTTACGCACTCGATCAACAGTTTTTGGGCTACCAATTGCTGCCACCGTCTTGGTCGCGCTACGGTAATGTTTCGTTCTTCCTCGGTACTGACGACCTGGGCCGCGATATTTTAAGCCGCTTATTGGCCGGGGCCGCATCGACTTATGGTTCCGCACTGCTGGTCACCGTTGCCGCAGCATTATGTGGCGTGGTGCTTGGCGTATTTGCAGGTATCACCCACGGTTTTCGTTCAGCTATTCTTAATCATGTACTGGATACATTGCTCTCCATTCCGTCGCTGTTACTGGCCATTATTGTGGTCGCTTTTGTTGGCCCGAGTTTAGAACATGCGATGTTCGCAGTGTGGCTGGCATTGCTACCGCGCATGGTTCGTACCATTTATAGCGCAGTTCATGATGAGTTGGATAAAGAGTATGTCATTGCCGCCCGTTTGGATGGCGCGTCAACCCCGCATATTCTTGTCTACGCCATTTTGCCCAATATCGCCGCCGTGCTGGTGACCGAATTTACCCGTGCATTATCAATGGCAATTTTGGATATTGCCGCGTTGGGCTTTCTGGACTTGGGCGCGCAACTCCCCTCGCCAGAATGGGGAGCGATGCTGGGTGACTCGCTGGATTTAGTCTATGTCGCCCCCTGGACTGTGATGCTACCGGGTGGTGCAATTTTGGTCAGCGTGCTGTTGGTTAACCTGCTGGGTGATGGTATGCGCCGTGCTATTAATGCGGGGGTAGAGTAATGCCGTTACTTGATATTCGTAACCTCACCATTGAATTTATCACCGCCGAAGGGCCAGTTAAGGCCGTTGATCGTGTCAGTATGACGCTGACCGAAGGTGAAGTGCGTGGCTTAGTGGGCGAATCTGGATCAGGCAAGAGCCTGATTGCTAAAGCCATTTGTGGTGTCAGTAAAGATAACTGGCGTATCACCGCCGACCGTTTTCGTTTTGACGATATCGACTTACTGCAATTAACCCCACGCGAGCGGCGTAAGGTGATCGGCCATAATATTTCAATGATTTTTCAGGAGCCGCAATCCTGTCTGGACCCGTCAGAGAGCATAGGCGAGCAACTGATGCAGGCAATCCCCGGCTGGACTTATAAAGGCCGCTGGTGGCAGCGATTTCATTGGCGAAAACGCCGCGCAATAGAGTTACTGCACCGCGTGGGGATTAAAGACCACAACGATATTATGCGCAGTTATCCTTATGAGTTGACTGAAGGCGAATGCCAGAAGGTGATGATTGCCATCGCGCTGGCAAATCAGCCACGGTTACTTATCGCCGACGAACCAACTAACGCAATGGAACCAACCACTCAGGCTCAGATATTCCGCCTGTTGGCGCGGTTGAACCAGAATAATAACACTACGATTTTGCTGATCAGCCATGACTTGCAGATGATGAGCAAATGGGCAAATCGTGTGAATGTGCTGTATTGTGGCCAGACGGTAGAAAGTGCCGTTTGTGAAGAGCTGCTGGCTGCCCCCCATCACCCTTATACTCAGGCGCTGATTCGGGCAATGCCTGATTTTGGCCGTTCGCTGCCTCATAAAAGCCGCCTGAATACCTTACCAGGAGCCATTCCGTCACTGGAACATTTACCGATAGGTTGCCGCCTGGGGCCACGTTGCCCTTACGCGCAAAAGACCTGCATTGAAACCCCACGCTTGCGGCTGGTCAAAAACCACGCCTTTGCCTGTCATTTCCCCTTAAATCTGGAGGAGCAATAATGGCCGAGACGTTGCTTGAAGTCCGTAATCTGAGCAAAACCTTTCGCTACCGCACTGGTTTATTTCGCCGCCAGCATGTGGAGGCGGTAAAATCAGTGAGTTTTACCCTGCGTGAAGGCCAAACCCTGGCGGTGATTGGTGAAAATGGTTCGGGTAAATCCACATTGGCAAAAATGCTGTCGGGGATGATTGAGCCGACGGCCGGTGAGTTGCTAATTGACGATCATCGCCTGAATTATGGTGATTACGCCTATCGTAGCCAACGTATTCGTATGATTTTCCAGGATCCAAGTACCTCGCTAAACCCGCGCCAGCGTATCGGCCAACTGCTGGATGCGCCGCTTAAGCTTAATACGGATCTTGATGCCGGCGCGCGTGAGCTGCGCATCTATCAAACGCTGCGTCAGGTGGGGTTGTTGCCAGATCATGCTAATTACTACCCACATATGCTGGCATCGGGTCAAAAGCAGCGTGTGGCACTGGCGCGAGCCTTGATCCTGCAACCCAAAGTGATTGTGGCAGATGAAGCACTGGCGTCTTTGGATATGTCCATGCGCTCGCAAATCATTAATCTGATGCTGGAATTACAAGAAAAACACGGTATATCCTATATTTATGTCACCCAGCATCTGGGCATGATGAAACATATCAGCGATCAGGTCATTGTGATGCATGAAGGGGAAGTGGTGGAGCGTGGCAGCACCGCCGAAGTCCTGGCAGCCCCCCTGCATGACCTCACCAAGCGGCTGATCTCCAGTCACTTTGGCGAAGCGCTAACCGCAGATGCCTGGCGTCGGGATCACGGCCATTTTTAGCAAGGTGACGCTGCCAGCATGATTGCGCATAGCAAAATCACCTCCGGCAATCCGCGATCAGATGATCGCGGATTTTTATTTATCCGTACTCACTGTATAGCCCGATTTTGGCTAACGTAATAACATCTTTTATTATGGATAATAATATCATATTTATTTTAGTTATAAATATACGACAACCAAGATACGACATTCAGATGATTACACCTCAACCATACGGCAGTTAAATCTATATTTTCCTTTCAACCGCAAAGGACATGGCCTACCGGCCATCACAGTTCCATTTAATTACATATTTTATAAGAAATAAAATACAAAACACCATGACTTAACAGTGAGGATTACACTCAATAAACATCATTAGTTATCATATTAATGATCTATAAATTACGTTTAAATGGCATTATCAAAAGCCACGAAATGCATCATTTAATTAATTGGTAACTAAATTAATAATAATTAAGTTAATAAATATTCTATATCCTGTATGGTTGTCAGTTAAAATAAAGGCATTTTAAGTTCTCCGCGCCGGTTATCCCCCGACGCACTTAATTAACCTTATCAGGAAGTGAAATCGCTTATGAACATTAATAACCCGAATCCTGACAATCATACTCACCCTCTGGCTAATCAACTTGTCCGTAACCGTCTGGGTCAATGGCCTCATACCCCGGGTACTGAAACGACGTTGACAGTTAAATTTCTGTCCGCAGGCAAGGACCCGATGAATATCTGGCCCGAAGTAGAGAATCCAGGTCCTTTTACATCAGAAGAAATCCGCCTAACAAAAGCCGCGCTGAAAACCATTGAAGAAACAATAAATCTACGTTTCATTTTCGTTGAGGAAGGCCCTGCTCAAATCACATTTGGACAGTTTCAGCAGCTCACAAAAAAACAAACGCGCTTTAGCAGTCTCAGCGGCTATGCCGACCTCTATAGTGCGAATCCCAGCTTACATGGCTCGGATTACAAGAACGATGGCACTACCATCAATAGCGGTGATTTTTCAGGGCCGATACCTGTCTGGATAAGGTCTTCAGCCGCATTAGGAATAGAAAACTTACAAAAAAAACATTGCCCACGAGCTAGGCCATGCTTTGGGATTAGCACACCTGCCGCCATCACAAACAAATATTGACGGAAGTATTATGGGAGGGACCATGCTCCGTGAAGGCGCGTTCAATCAGCCCAATAATGGCTTTGGCGATGCGGACCTATTGGCTCTCAGAGAGATATATTCATCGGATCAAAACAAGCCGGTTGACCTCTATCACCGTGGCGCAGTGTACTATGATGAATCTTATGGTCACGCAAGTGTGACTCCGGCGGGAAGTGCGCAGTTTGGCACTAAAAATGTTAATAAAGAAAACCAAGTCATTCGGTTACGTAAGGGGATCACGCCAGATAACCTGCGCGTTGAATTGCAGACATCAACGCAAGCCATAAAACTGATATTTACCGATAATCCTGACGCCAGCTTAATAATAAACCCACTATCAGAACCTCTTATTCCCAATGGGGATATGGATTCGCGATTTAAAAGAATAAGATTAGCAAACAAACAAACGCTATTAATCGACGATCAACTGTATCACACGTTGAAAACAGGGAGGCAACCACAGTGGCAAGAAGCGCCTTCGCTGGCTAAGCAGACACAATTACAGCCAGATAGTCACGCAGGGTTAAGCGGTTATGAATTTTCTCTAACCGACAATCCAAAGGTTTCTGTTATTAACAATTTCAGTCTTAAAAACGATAGGCTGGCATTGCCTGAGTTAAAAGGACGTAAACTTCATATTTTGGAGAAAGGAAATAAACACCCACGCTCTCTGCGCAATGAAAACCACGTTATTTTTCGACAAAGAGAACTGATATCTTTAAATACCGAATATAACCTTAGCAAGATGGAGTTTGTATTAATTAATTTTGATAACAAAGGTTCCCCATCCAAGGTGTTTATTAATGTTGATCTTGGGGGGGAGTTTCCTGGTGAGTTGTATATGAGATTGCTTAGACAGGGCCATTTTTTCCTGAAACGCGAGGAGCTCCAGGAAATTTACGCCGGTTTGGGCGATTTGAACATGGAGATTCAAGAACCTGTAACCCAGCAGGTGATACCCTTACCAAGCGACGATATCCAAGCCTTATCGACGGCTATTTCCTCATTTCCACCGCCTCAATCTGAGGCCCAGAGTTTGCTGACCGACCAGCTTGTCGCGCTGGCAAACAATCGCTATCAAACAACATTTCCTGATACTCAGCCAAGGTGATCGCCAACGGTGGTAACTGACGTTAAAATTAGGGGCTATTTTAACTTTTTGCTACAGCCCCCAATAGGGTTTTTGGTGGGCTGATAACATGGCTATCATATGATCTGCCACACGAGTCTTTTCTTAGGCAAAAAATTTACATAATTATCTAACATTGCGTTCAATTAACCTGTCACCCCGCTCGCCTCTGTGGTTAACATCTTCCTTAATTTTGGATAATTTCAGATTTTTTCCTATAAGCACAACATTGGGTTGCTTATTCACATTGATATAACGACATTATCTATTTATGAAACAAATAGCAGGATATATCACTAAATAAAATTCGCCACACTTCCAATCAAAACAAAAATTCGCCAAACCACGAAAACATAAACGTTAATACTGCATAACATTTGTAACATGGCGATATCGGCCTGCCTTGGTTATATGTAACGACGTATTACAAAACACTTGTCACGCTGACAAAGATAGTGAACATTAACCGCCGCCAATCATCTTATAACAATGCAAAAGGATGCCATTCGCGCATTCACTTTTGTCTCTCCTGTCATTTATGACCGGTAGTGAAAAACAGAGGTCCCTGTGTCAACAGCAAACAACAATCAACAACCGCCTCACGGTGAGCAACTTGAAAGCATCAGTATGAATGCGTTCAAACAACCAAAAGCGTTCTACCTTATCTTCTCTATCGAGCTTTGGGAGCGCTTTGGTTATTACGGCCTGCAAGGGATCATGGCCGTCTATCTGGTAAAAATGCTCGGGATGAGCGAAGCCGATTCAATCACCTTATTCTCCTCCTTCAGCGCCCTGGTTTATGGCTTTGTTGCCATCGGCGGGTGGTTAGGGGATAAAGTGCTCGGCGCAAAACGTGTCATCGTACTCGGCGCGTTAACGCTGGCGGCGGGTTACGCCATGATAGCCTACTCCGGTCATGATATTTTCTGGGTTTATCTGGGTATGGCGACTATCGCCGTCGGTAATGGTTTGTTCAAAGCCAACCCCTCTTCCCTGCTGTCAACGTGTTATAACAAAGACGATCCGCGTTTGGACGGTGCATTCACCATGTACTATATGTCCGTCAATATCGGTTCGTTCTTCTCTATGCTGGCAACCCCGTGGTTAGCGGCCAAATATGGCTGGAGTGTGGCATTCTCCCTTAGCGTGGTGGGGATGCTAATCACGTTAGTCAACTTCTGGTTCTGCCGCAAATGGGTAAAAAACCAAGGTTCCAAACCTGACTTCGCACCATTACAGTTTAAAAAATTGCTGATGGTTCTGGTCGGCGTCGTGGCACTGGTCACGTTGTCGAGCTGGTTGCTGCACAATCAGATAGTGGCCCGCTGGGCATTGGCGCTGGTTTCTCTGGGTATTATCTTCATCTTTGCTAAAGAGACATTTTCTCTGCATGGCACTGCCCGCCGCCGAATGATTGTTGCATTCTTACTGATGTTGGAAGCGGTAGTATTCTTCGTGTTGTACAGCCAAATGCCGACTTCACTGAACTTCTTCGCTATCCATAACGTAGAACACTCCATCTTTGGCATTGCATTCGAACCAGAGCAATATCAGGCACTGAATCCATTCTGGATTATGGTTGCCAGCCCGATACTGGCTGCCATCTATAACAAGATGGGTGACCGCCTGCCAATGCCGCACAAATTTGCCTTCGGCATGGTTCTTTGCTCCGCGGCATTCCTGGTATTACCGTGGGGGGCAAGTTTCGCCAACGAACACGGTATCGTTTCGGTTAATTGGTTGATCTTGAGCTATGCGTTACAAAGTATCGGTGAGTTGATGATTTCGGGTCTGGGACTGGCAATGGTTGCT
The DNA here is from genome assembly GCF_000173735.1 of Yersinia aldovae ATCC 35236. GTDB lineage: Bacteria > Pseudomonadota > Gammaproteobacteria > Enterobacterales > Enterobacteriaceae > Yersinia > Yersinia aldovae. Next base: position 12,249 of record NZ_ACCB01000006.1, read on the forward strand.
CAGTTAGTACCTCAGCGTCTGATGGGCTTTATCATGGGGTCATGGTTCCTGACTACCGCAGCGGCAGCGTTGATCGCCGGTAAAGTTGCGGCATTAACCGCCGTACCCAGTGATATCACTGATGCACATGCGTCATTAGCAATCTATAGCCATGTCTTTATGCAGATTGGGATCGTTACTGCCATTATCTCTGTATTAATGATGCTAATAGCACCAAAACTGTATCGTATGACATTGGCACCCAACGATCACAAAGATATCACCCCCGTAACTACCGCCTAATTAGCGGCTGAGTTGAAAGCGCCCTTTCGAGGGCGTTTTTTTTCAAATGAAACCCGGCAAGATTGATTTATCAGACCATACCGCTAACTGATAACCGTCTGGATCGGTAAAGTGGAAACGACGCCCTCCAGGGAAAGAGAACGTCGGCAGCACAATGGTAGCACCCGCCTGTTCCAGCCGTTGCTGTGTTTGCTCCAAATCATCCGCATACAAAATAATTAGCGGCCCGCCGTTGGGGTGAATCTCACTCACCTGGCTGAAACCGCCCGTCAATCGGCCATCAGTAAACTCACAATACTCCGCCCCATAATCGGTAAAACACCAGTTAAAACGGCACCATAAAACGCTTTCGAACGCGCAATATCGCTGACAGCAAACTCGATATTATCGATCTGACGATCACTCCCCTGAACACCCATTGCGTGCTCCTATATATATTAATTAAGTCACTTGCTTATCATAAACATTTACTCACGTTCAGGGTATCACTCACTTTATCAGTGATACTTTCATCACATTATTAGCGCGCAAAAAATAAACTATACTGAGATCAGAACGCAGTATGTTAATTCGCATCCTGATGAACTATGAGGGTGTAATCCGTCCGTTATTGACGGTCAGTCGCGGGTTAAGAGGTGGCTTATGATCAACCATGTTTGGGGACTGCTGACACATCCGAGCCAAGAACTGCAACAAATCAAACGTGAAGGTGAAAGTATTCAGCACCTCTATGCACATCACGTCCTGCTGCTGGCCGCCATTCCAGTGATTTGCGCATTTATCGGTACAACGCAGGTAGGTTGGAACTTTGGTGAAGGCCGGGTAATCAAACTAGCCCCCATGACCGCACTCTACTGTGCAATTATTTTTTATATTTTAATACTGGCTGCCGTGGCCCTAATGGGGCGGGTAATTTACTGGATGGCCCGCCGCTATGAAAACCGCCCCAGTTGGCAAAGTTGCACCCGATTTGCCGGTTATGCCGCCACACCCATGTTTCTGGGCGGCGTTGTCGCACTCTACCCGATGATCTGGCTGTGCTTACTGGTCGGGATTGTCGCACTGTGCTATACCGGTTATTTGATGTATTTAGGTATCCCAACATTCCTAAATATCGATAGGCAGGAGGGATTTATCTTTTCCGGGTCTACTTTTGCTATTGGTGTCTTGGTGCTGGAATTCCTCCTCGGCCTGACTGTGCTATTGTGGGGCTATGGTGTGCGATTATTGTGACGCCATTAGCTTATCTGCTCTTTCTGCACGCCGCTCTCGTGGTCATTTACCAGGAGCGGCTGCGCTTACTGGGTTCAATCGCGGTTTATTATCGCAACACCGAGCCATTAACAGGCTTTTATGGTGATTAATGTCGTCTGGATCGCAATCTCTTACATATCCACTTAAGATAAAGTTGTACACTGAGTAGGACTGAGGCAAACAAGGCGAAAAAAATAGAAAAAGCTGACATTAAAAGATATGACCGAAAGTGAGCAACGTGACGTCAAAACCCAACTCGACAGAGCAAGAATTAATTTAGGACGTGCATTAACCAACTCAGAACAAAATAAAGTCAAAGACGAAGCAATAGAAAAAGTCATGAACGCCCGTGAACAAATCGCCAAGTTAACCCGCGTTGAGAAAAAAACTAAAAAAACGGCCCCAAGTATGACGACTTTTAGCTGGTCAGCCTCGATCAGCACACGCCCACCACGGTAATCACTTTCTACTGCCAGATAATAACTGTCATAGAAATCCCTACAGCGGAGGCCAATGCCTTCGTTGTAGGGTAATTAGCAAAATTGAATAAACTAATACAGCTAAAACCAGCAAAATACCCATCCTCGCACAATTATATTACGTCACTAGCTGCATTTTCCTCTTGTCTGCCTTAGGATTAAGGAAGCTTTTTTCTTTCAGTGCTCTATTAAGGAGTTTGCGATGAAACTGTTCTATAAACCCAATGCCTGTTCTCTGTCTCCCCATATTATATTACGTGAAGCAGGGTTAGACTTCAGTATTGAAAGCGTTGACCTGGCCAGTAAAATTACTGAGACGGGTAAAAACTATTTGAGCATCAACCCTAAAGGGCAAGTTCCCGCATTGGTACTTGATGACGGCAGTTTACTGACCGAAGGTGTTGCTATCGTGCAATATCTGGCAGACATTGTGCCAGATCGCCATTTGATCGCACCATCGGGCACCCTTGCTCGCTACCATGCCATTGAATGGTTAAACTTCGTTGCCACTGAATTACACAAAGGCTTCAGCCCGCTGTTTAACCCGAAAACACCTGAAGAATATAAAATCATTGCGCGTGAACGCCTGAATAATCAATTCAGCTATGTTGACAGTGTATTAGCACAGCATGATTATCTGTTGGGCAAAAAATTCAGTGTGGCTGATGCTTATTTATTTACCGTAACTCGTTGGGCCACAGCACTTAATGTTGAAATAACAGCACGCAGCCATTTAGATCAATATATGGTACGTGTTGCTGAACGCCCGGCAGTTAAAGCCGCGCTAGCCGCAGAAGAGATAAAAAAATAAGATTGATTATAGTGCCCCCTCAATAGGGGCACTGTTAAGCCAGTTGGGGTAAATGCACGCAGCTACCCTCTGGCGCTTCAAGTACGAAGGGGATTGGCAATAAAATGGCTGGCAGGATTAACAATGGCATCCTGAGCCGCCACAATCTGAAGTTCATACTCACCCATCTCTTGGGTTTTCAGCATCACTTCATACACCGCAGCCGTGACATGCTCAAGCGCTTTATCCAATGGCTCGCCCTTTAGCAAATTCACCAGCAATAAACCACTGGTGAGATCACCAACACCAACCGGTTGACGCGCACCAAAATCCACCAGCGGGCGGCTAATGTGCCAGGCCTCATCAGCGGTAACCAATAACATTTCAAAGCAATCGGCGTGATAACCGGCGCGGCTCAAATGCTTAACCAGCACGACTTTCGGCCCTTTGGCACAAAGCTCACGAGCGACCTTAACCGCCTGCTCGACATTCACCACCCGCCCACCGCTGAGTTGCTCCAGTTCAAGCAAGTTAGGTGCAATGATATCACTGGCCGGCAGTGCTTCCTGGCAGAAAAACTCCGCCACACCTGGCGCGACGATACAGCCCTTTTCAGGGTGCCCCATCACCGGATCGCAAAAATACCAGGCATTGGGATTAGCTTGTTTAACCCGCGCCACCGCGGCCAGTATATGACCACCTTGTTCAGGTGAACCGATATAACCACTTAGCACCGCATCACAATCTTTCAACCGGTCGATATCGGCAATGCCTTGCACGATTTCAGTCAAATGGCTGGCGGGCATTACACAACCGGCCCAGTGACCATATTGCGTATGATTGGAAAACTGGACAGTATTCAGCGGCCAAACATTGACACCCATCCGGCGCATAGGAAATTCAGCGGCACTATTGCCAGCATGGCCAAAAACAACGTGAGACTGAATCGAAAGTATATTTTTCATTGGTACGGCCTAAAGTTAGCCCATAAAAAATACCCGTCATCTTCCAAATTGCGCCTGCCTGCAAATTGAAATCCAGGGGTATATAACACATTAGCCAAAAAATAAGGGACATCTCTGCCCCTTATCTTATCTTTTTCTTATAGCCAGCTAATCAGGCAATAATGTTTTTTACCGCGACGCAGTAAGGTGTAGCGCCCAAACAGGCGATCAGCATCAGTAAAGATGTATTCAGGATCAGCCTGTTTCTCACCATTAAGCGCCACCGCATTAGAGCTAATCATGGTGCGTGCCTGCCCACGAGATGGCACCAGTTCAGCGTTAACCAGCGCCTGTTGCAAATCCGCATCACGGCTCAACTCAACGGTTGGCATACCGTCTTGCGCCAACTGTGCAAAATCAGCTTCCGTCATTTCATTCAAATCGCCAGAAAATAAACTGGCAGTGATACGTTTAGCGGCCGCCAGACCATCCACACCATGCACCATACCGGTGACATTCTCGGCCAATACGTATTGTGCGCGAGGGGCTTTACCGCTGTTTTTATCTTCGTCTTCCAGTGCGTTAATCTCTTCCAGGCTCATGAAAGTAAAGAACTTCAGGAAGCGGTAAACGTCAGCATCGGCGGTATTGATCCAGAACTGGTAGAATTTGTATGGGCTGGTTTTCTTCGGATCAAGCCAGACTGCGCCACCTTCGGTCTTACCGAACTTGGTGCCGTCAGCTTTGGTGATTAATGGCACGGTCAAGCCGTAAACCTGCTGTTGATGCAGACGGCGGGTCAAATCAATACCTGAGGTAATATTACCCCATTGGTCAGATCCACCGATTTGCAGCGCCACACCGTGCGCTTTATTCAGGCAGGCAAAATCATACGCTTGCAACAGATTGTAGGAAAATTCAGTGAATGAAATACCACTGTCATCACGATTCAGGCGCTGTTTTACCGCTTCTTTGTTAATCATCTGATTCACAGAGAAGTGTTTACCGATATCACGCAGGAAGGTCAGCACATTCATGCCACCAAACCAGTCGTAGTTATTGGCCGCAATCGCGCTATTGTCACCGCAGTCAAAATCGAGGAAAGGTGAAACCTGACGGCGGATCTTCTCAACCCATTCATTTACCGTATCTTCAGTATTTAGCTTACGTTCACTGGCTTTAAAGCTCGGATCACCAATCATACCGGTGGCCCCGCCCACCAGAGCAACCGGGCGATGCCCTGCCAACTGGAAACGCTTTAGGCATAACAACGGAACCAGATGACCCAAATGCAAGCTGTCTGCGGTAGGATCGAAACCGCAATACAGTGAAATTGGCCCTTGCGCCAGTCTCTCTGCTAACGCGTCTTCATCCGTAACCTGGGCAACGAGGCCCCGCTCTTGCAATTGTTTAATCAGGTTGCTGCTGGTCATCAACGACTCCATTGTCTTTTACAAAAATTTGTTTTTTACAAAAATTGCCTTCTTTAGCATAAACAGGATATATACCTAAAGAACTTGGCATTGCAAGCAGGCGGCAAGCGAACAAATCCCGATAAGTCTATTCATTTTAAGGTCAATGACCTGTAAGTGACTTGGGTAAATGAACGTGGCGAACACCCCTGCGGCTTCAAGTACGAAGGGTATAGAATAAAGCGCCCGCCCAACGAGCGCTAGGTTTAACCACAATTATTTCATCGTTCTCAAGGGGCTAAACGGTCAATTTCCCACCCATTGGCTTCCCGTTGATAAATAAAGCGGTCATGCAGACGGTGTTCGCCTCCTTGCCAGAACTCAACTGAATCAAATTTCACGCGAAACCCGCCCCAAAAATTGGGTAATGGCACCTCGCCATGCTGGAACTTTTGCTTCAACTCCAGGAATTTACTTTCCAGTACGCCACGGGCCGAGATTCGAGTGGATTGCTGCGAAACCCAAGCCCCTATCTGGCTGTCTTTTGGACGGGAACTGAAATACTTCAGCACCTCTAGCGTAGAAAGTCGTTCAGCTTTGCCGAGAAAAATCACTTGCCGGTCTAACATATGCCAAGGGAATAGCAAACTGATATGGGGGTTTTCAGCCAGTTGCTGCGCTTTGCGGCTCCCCAAATTGGTATAGAACACCAACCCCTGCTCATCATAGTGTTTCAGCAGGACAATGCGCTGATAAGGCTGACCGCTGGCATCAACCGTGGCCACACACATGGCTGTTGGGTCCGGCAAGCGTGCCTCACACGCCTGCTTTAGCCAACGCTCAAATAATTCCAATGGATTCTCGCTTAAATCACTGCGACGCAGACCACCACGAATATATTCACGACGCAAATCCGCCACATCAAATTCATTACTCTCAGTCATATAAGGCTCTATCCCGCGCAGGAAAACAGTGATTACCATTCTGCCCTTGCCGCAGTAGAATCACAATCATCCTACGCCAGCAATAGCCCTATTACTTGATCAGAACACAGTCATTGATAATGATTTTCTCATCACGCTCAATAAATGCACCGTTGCCTTTCGACCAGAAAGTATAATGGCCGTCACTGTATTTGGTGCCCGATGCTGCGCGTACCTGCGGCAACGTTAGCTGTTCACCGTTCATCACCAAACTGACCTTATCCTGCCGATTGTCTTGCATAACCGTCAGCTTGGTGGTGCCGCACTGGTAATGCAACGTTTCGTTTTTAGGTTGTACCATGCTGCATCCTGCCAGCATCAATACGGCTGTTGCTGCCAACCCTGATGTTAAAAACCATAAATGTTTCATTTGTGTCGCCCTCTTTGTTGAATAAGCCGCTGTGTCCAGGGCAGCTTAACACCCTCACCGTGGCGATACAGGATAGACTGCGCCTAAAATGGTTTCGCAACTGGCACCGGTAACAGAGGGTAAATTACCGGATTTACCCGATAACGTGCGAAATGCTAGCCAGGCAAATGCCAGTGCCTCCATGTCGTCGCCACTGACGCCAAAGTCATCGGTGACGCTCACTTCGGTTCCCGGCAATAAAGCTGACATCCGCGCCATCACCAACGTGTTACGCGCCCCACCACCACACACCAAAAGCCGCTCACAACCCCCAGCCAACAGCACCTGTTCTGCGATTGAAAACGCCGTCAATTCAGCCAATGTCGCCTGCACATCCTCAGCGGCCAGCCCTGGGATTTTAGCCAATTGCTTGTCTAGCCAACCGGCATTGAAGTATTCGCGCCCGGTGCTCTTCGGCGCGGGTTTGGCAAAGTAGGGATCGCTAAGCATGAGATCAAGTAAGGGTTGATGGACTTTCCCGGTATTCGCCCAATGCGCGTCTTTATCATAAGGTAAAGAACGATTACGCCAGATCCAAGTATCCATCAACATATTACCGGGGCCGGTATCAAAACCACGAATAGGTAAACCCGGTAGCAGCAGCGATAAATTAGCAATACCACCAATATTCAATACCATCCGTTTCTCTGTCGCATGAGCGAGCAACGCATGGTGAAATGCTGGCACCAGTGGCGCGCCCTGCCCTCCGTAGGCCATATCGCGGCGGCGAAAATCACCCACAGTCGTAATATTGGTCATGGCGGCAATACGGTTGTTATCGCCCAATTGCATGGTGAAAGCAGGCTCGCCCAACGGCTCATGCCAAACCGTTTGACCATGACACCCAATCGCGGTGATGTCCTGCGCCGTCAGCCCTGCTTGAGCGAGCAACGCTAGCACCGCCTCGCCAAATAACCTCCCCAGTTCGGCATCAAGCCGCCCCACGGCTGACAACGTCGTAGCCTGACCCTGACACATAGCCAGAATGTCTTTTTTCAGCTTTAACGGCATGGGGTGACTATAGCTGGCTTGCTGCGCCACCATTCGCTCATCAATGGCTGCCAGCACGACATCCACACCATCCAAACTGGTTCCTGACATAACCCCAATAAAACGGCCTGATTTCATAGCAATGACCCTATTTCCCCATTGAGGAATAAAATAGCAGTAAGACGTCCCGATACTGGGCGAAATAATAAAATTAACGCCATGAAAAGATATACTTTTTTAAGTGTATACCGCCATAAGGTGATGTCCGAAACTCTGTTTTTTATTTGTCGGGATGGTCACATAAAAGTCACTAATGCTTACAGTATTCGTTATGGCAGTAATATTTCTTACTTTAAGAAAGTTAAACAGCCGTTTAATATTGGTTGAAGCATAAAGCGCTAAGCTGCATGTCTGTCAGCGTTAGTCGAAAAAACGCGCAGATACCTACATTAAGTAAGTAGTGAAATAAACACTTGGGTAAGCCATACTTTGTGTAAATACAGGGCCTTTAATGGGCTGGATTTGGATGTTCTTGGGATACTGACCGTAATACGGTTATGCATTTTTAATAGGAGTTTTTATGATTAAGCCATTAATTGCCGTTGCTATCGTTGCAGTAACACTGACCGGTTGTACTAATAACAATACCCTGTCAGGCGATGTGTTTAGCGCATCTCAAGCTAAGCAAGTACAAACCGTGACTTACGGCACCCTCGTTTCTGTTCGTCCGGTGACGATTCAAGGCGGCGATGAAAATAATATCGTGGGGGCTATCGGTGGCGCAGTATTAGGTGGGTTCCTCGGTAATACCGTCGGTGGCGGCACTGGCCGTAGCCTGGCGACCGCAGCCGGTGCTGTGGCAGGTGGTATGGCAGGGCAAGGGGTTCAGGGGGCAATCAACCGCACTGACGGCGTGCAACTGGAAGTCCGCAAAGATGATGGCACCACTATTCTGGTTGTGCAAAAACAAGGTTCAACCCGCTTCAGCGTTGGTCAGCGTGTCATGTTAGCCAGCAGTGGCAGCACCGTGACAGTCAGCCCACGCTAACAGTCAGAGAAAGACAAGCCGGGGTTCATTGCAAACCTCGGCTTGCTTCTCTTTCGTGCCAATAATGCTATTTCTTTCGCTGTGAATATAATCTTAAAACGTTATAGTTTACTTGCTTTGTAATTGAATAATATTTTTCTCAAGCTTATCAATCAGGCCAGACAGCATTTTAATCTCATCGGTTGAAATTCCACCAAGAATTTCTTTACGGGTTGAGCATATAACACAATCAACCTCCTCTATTATTGGTGAAGATTCCTCCGTCAGTTTTATCCTTTTCGCGCGGCGATCATTAGCACAGGTATGCCGCGTGATTAGCCCCTTCTCCTCCAGTTGATCTAAGGTTCTAACCAATGATGGTTGTTCGATACCAATCGCTTTTGCCAGTTGAATTTGTGATTGCTCAGGTGGCAAACGATGAATGTTATGCAAAGTAACCCAATGCGTTTGGGTCAGCTCCAGCGGTTTCAACCGCTGGTCGATTAATGCGCGCCAAACGCGAACTAATCGTGCTAAATCAGATCCTAATGTCGATTCCAATTGCCCCTCCTTTTAATTAGCGTGCTAGCATAACTCCCTACGTCCAGTCTATTTTGGGTAATTAACATTAAAAACACAAATGTATATATACCGTCGATGCTAGGGTAATAGCAATAAATACGGCCAATCCTTTAGTAAAAATGATGTATTTACTAAAACTACCTCTTAAGGATTAACCTTATGCATGTATCAGTATCACCTGCAAACACACCGCTTTCAGACTTGATTCTGGGTGCCTCAATCTATTTCCCGCCAATATTTAAGGCAGTTATACTAGGTTTGGTGTTATGGCTATTGATCCATCATGTACTACGGAATTGGATCTACTCTGGTGAAATCTGGCATCCAATATTAATGGATTTGTCGATTTTTGTCATTGCAGTCAGTGTTTCTTTATGGATTTTAGCCAGTTGGTAAAACAAGATGAACTATCAAACACTTAAATATTTCTCCTCTGTAATAGCATTCGCCCTTGCCCTGGGTGCCGGTTGGTGGATGTGGAATTATTATATGCAATCCCCCTGGACCCGTGATGGCAAAGTCCGTGCCGAAATAGTCAGCATAACCCCTGAGGTTTCCGGGCAGTTGGTTCAAATATTAGTTCATGATAACCAGTTGGTAAGCTCTGGTAGCCTATTATTTGTAATTGACCCACAACCTTATCAATTAGCGTTGGATAATGCGCAAGCCGCCGTAGTGCGCGCGCAGGCAGACCTTGCTAAAGCCAATCATGAAGCACAACGCCGCCGAAATTTACCTAAAAATATTATTTCCGGTGAAGACCTCGATATTGCTAACTTAACCGCCGATAGCATGAAAGCCGCATATCAAGGCGCGTTGGCAAAGCTTGAACAGGCTAAATGGAATCTCAGCAAAACCCGTATTTATGCCCCAGCTAATGGTTATATCACCAACTTGCAAACGCGTGTCGGTAACTATGCGACCGCTGGCACTCCATTAGTCGCACTAATCGATACAGACTCATTCTATGTGATGGGGTATTTCGAGGAAACTAAACTGAGACACATTAGAGAAGGTAATAAGGCCAATATTATTTTGTATAATGGCAACATTCCTTTACGAGGTGTAGTAGAAAGTATTGGTCGCGCCATTTATGACCAGAGTATCGATACCAGCGGCGGCGATCTGTTGATTGATGTCAAACCCAACGTCCCTTGGGTACGTTTAGCACAACGGGTTCCCGTCAGGATAAAACTATTGGCGGTTCCGGCAGAAGTGACACTGGTTGCCGGCACCACATGTACTATTTCACTGGCGGATTAATCGGTGCGTATCTCGTTCTCTTTATGGCAAAAAACACCGTGGGGCAAGGCTAGCGCGGACCAATGGCGTTATGCATTACGCAATTCGCTCGCCATGTGTTTGTCACTGTGGATAGCCTTTGTGCTTAATTTGGATGAGCCATATTGGGCCATGACCTCCGCCGCCGTGGTCAGTTTTCCGACCGTCGGCGGGGTTATTAGCAAAAGTATTGGCCGGGTGATTGGCAGTTTACTGGGCGCCGCCGCCTCCCTGATGATTGCCGGACACTGCCTAAATGACCCCTGGTTGTTCACTTTTTCCATTGCAGCCTGGATTGGGCTGTGCACATTTGTTTCCAATCATTATCAAAATAATGTTTCTTATGCCTTCGCGCTGGCGGGCTACACCACCGCCATCATTGCCTTTTCAACCGTCGATACCACTGACACCTTGCAAATTTTCGACATCGCTCAGGCGCGCGTCTGTGAGGTGATTACCGGTATCCTGTGCGGTGGACTGATGATGATGCTGCTGCCGAGCACATCAGATGGTGAAGCCTTACTGACATCGCTACGGCGGATGCAAGCCCGCCTGTTGGAACATGCGCAGTTATTGTGGCAAACCGAGCATAACCCGCAATTACGCACGTCACACGAAGGGCTAATCAGCCAGATTCTGACGATGAACCTGCTGCGGATTCAGGCGTTCTGGAGCCACTACCGTTTGCGGCAACAAAATAATGTATTGAATTTCATTCTGCATCGTCAATTACGTATCACCAGCGTGATTACCAGTTTGCGTCGTATGTTAGTTAACTGGCCAAGTCCACCGGAGAATTTGCCCACCGTGCTGGTGCAACTGCTGGATGCCCTGCAACAGCCGGATTGTGATAAATATCAGTTAGCCAAAATATTACAGCGCATCGCGCCACATGATGCGTTTGATTACCGTCACCACGCCTTCTGGTTGAGGTTACGCCATTTTTGTTGGCAGTATTTAGAGGTCAATCGCTGGCTGTCACAATTAGATAAAGAGGCGGATGCACCAAGGCGATCACCGCCGGCCGTGGCATCACTGGCCCGCCATACCGATACCTATGAGGCCGCCTACAATGGCTTGCGTACCTTTGTTTGTATCGTGATTGGTTGCGCTTTCTGGATTCATACTCAGTGGAGCGCTGGCAGCGCAGCACTGGCGTTGGCAGCCGTCAGTTGTGTGCTCTATTCCGCGACCCCCTCGCCCACGGACAGTATCGCGACGCTGCTGAAAGCCATCGTTTTGTTGTCCATCGGCTGCTTTATTATAAAATTTGGCATCATGGTGCAAATAGATGATTTTTGGCAATTTGCCCTGCTGCTATTCCCCATTCTGATCACCATGCAGATGATGAAACTACAACACGCGGCTTATGCTGCCCTGTGGGGGCAATTAATTGTGTTTATGGGTTCATTCCTTAGCGTCACCAATCCACCCAGTTATGATTATCAAGAGTTCCTTAACGATAATATTGGTAAATTAGTGGGAGTGATGTTGGCCGGTGTCGCTTTTCAATTATTGCGACCCAGTTCGGACAAACGCAAAAGTCGCCGTATCATCAGGATGTTACGCCAAGATTTTAGTGATCAAATCAGCAGCCACCCGCAACAAAGCCAGAGCCAATTTGAATCATTAATCTATCATCGGGTAAACCAACTTAATCTCAGTAAAGATAAGGCCGCTCGCTTGTGGTTATTGCGCTGGGGGGTAGTTCTGCTTAATTGCAGCCATGTGCTCTGGCAGTTGCGCGATTGGCAGACCACCTCGGCGCCACTGTCTGCGGTGCGTGATGTCTGTATTCACTGCCTGAAAGGGTGTATGACCGCAAAAGGGGTTCAACCTACTTCATTGAGTGCCACATTGCAGGAACTACAACGGATGAGTGCGATTTTAGGCCAATATCCGGATGCTTCTGGCCGCGAGCTGGCTGGGTTAATCTGGCGGCTATATTGTTCGCTGACACAATTACAACAGGCCGGGCCGGACGAAGAGAACCAAACTGCGCCAGCCTGAACAGAGCTGGCGCGACGGAGACACTTATGGCACGTCATAGCCCAATGCAGCGCGGCGGATACGGAACCACTGTTGGCGAGTCATCGTCAAAAAGAGTGACTGCCAGGCTGCGTTAACGCGCTCAATTTTGCCAGAACCAATAATGGGCAATGGCGCAGAAGGCAACCGCAATACCCAGGCATACACCACCTGTTCAAGGCTGCTCGCCCCGATTTCACCAGCGACGGCCTGTAACTCATCACGCAGTGCCTGGCACTCAGGGTCGCTGAACAGACGCCCACCGCCCAAACAAGACCAGGCCATCGGCCTGATGCGTAACTGTTGGCAAGCATCGAGAGTACCATCCACAATCGACGGTTGATGCAACGGTGAAATTTCTACCTGATTGGTCACCAGTGAAAACGGCAAACGTGACTGCAATAAATTGAACTGCGCGGGCGTAAAGTTTGACACCCCAAAGTGCTTCACTTTGCCACTTTGGTGCAACTGTGTGAATGCTTCGGCAACCTCATCTGCATCCATTAATGGATCTGGGCGATGAATCAACAGCAGATCTAAATAATCAGTATGTAAATGAGTCAATGATTGTTCTGCGCTATGAATAATATGAGAACGATCTGTAATGTAGTGCCCCAAGGTATGCTGCGGCTTGGCTGTGGTCGCAATACCGCACTTACTGACTAACTCCAGTTGGTCGCGCAGGGACGGTTTCAAACGTAGCGCCTGCCCGAATGCCTGTTCACATTGATATCCGCCATAAATATCAGCGTGATCTGCGGTGGTAATACCCAATTCAATATGTTGCTCGATAAATGCCAACAACTGTTCGGGCGTCATGCCCCATTCCATCAACCGCCAATAGCCGCAAATCATGCGCGAAAACTCAGGCCCAAGCGGAGCCAGTTGGCTACGTGTATCCATTATTAGCTACCTCATTTGTTTATCTGCTTATAGCATACACATCCAACCGCAAGGTTAAATCCTCCTGCGACAATGAATGGGTGCTTAATTCGGGGGGGTAAGTTAATTACGCGCTGCACAACCGACAGATAATCAAAACAGTGAAGGTTGTTCCGGCAGTGGCTCATCGGGTTGTTTGTTGGCACGTTGTAAGCGCAGTAACCGCTGACGACATAAACGCAAGACATCGCGTTTTTCCCCATCACTCATTTTTATCCAGTTAAAACGCTCATCACGGCTGCGCAGACAGCCACGGCAAAAGCCACGGTCATCTGCCTGACAGATACCGCGGCATGGGCTGGGAATGTCGAAGAACTCAAGTTGCTGAGCCACATAGCCTCCTGCTACTGATAGCTTAATTGAAGACTGTTTCGCCGCGACTGGCAAGTTTCTAAACCTATTTCAGGCAACGAATCGGGGCATTGCCTCGGTTTAGCGCCGCCACCACTAAGGTTATCTTAAGTTTCATTCGATATTGTTTGGACAATGAGTCAATTTAAGGTTCCATTTTCGCAATGAATGCCAGACATAAGTTACAGTGTAACGGATTAACTTTTATTCTAGCCAGCACGCTGTTTTTTACCCTCTTTCAGAATGCTCTGTTTATTGTTAAAGCCTGGTCATTGATTCACTTTGACACCATTGACAGCTACTTATTTGCCGCGACCATTCCGGTGGTCATTTTCTGCGCGCTAAATATTATTTTTAGCTTGCTGGCGCTGCCAATGCTGCGTAAATCCATCATGATTCTGTTTCTATTGGGCAGCGCCGCCGCAAACTATTTTATCTTTAGTTATGGTGCCGTTATCGATGCCAATATGATGCAAAACGCGTTCGAGACTAACGCACAAGAAGCCACCGCCCTTTTCACACCACGTATGGCGGTGTGGCTCTTGGTGTTAGGCATTATGCCCGCCCTCATTGTCTGTTTTGTTCACATTAAAGCCACCCGCCCGTGGTGGTATATGCTGGGATTACGTGTAGCAAATATTTTGATCTCTTTTGTCATTATTTTGCTTATCGCCGCATTGTTCTATAAAGATTATGCGTCTCTGATTCGTAATAATAAAAGTATCGTGAAAATGCTGACGCCCTCAAATTTTGTCACGGGCAGTTTTCAGTTTGCCAAACATAAATATTTCACCAGTAACATGCCGTTGCTGAGAATAGGGGAAGATGCCGATAAAGGGCCGGTAATTCGCGGGCAACAGAAAAAAACAGTGGTCATTTTGGTGGTGGGTGAGACGGCCCGTGCAGAAAACTTCTCACTAGGCGGTTATAGCCGAGAGACGAATCCTCGCTTGCAAAAACAAGATGTTACCTACTTCAAAAACGCCTCATCTTGTGGCACGGAAACCGCGGTTTCCGTTCCTTGCATGTTCTCTAATATGGCGCGAAAAAATTACGATGCTACCCTGGCCAGTCATCAGGAAGGCCTGATGGATATTTTAGCCCATGCCGGGCTGAACCTGCTGTGGCGCGACAATGATGGTGGCTGTAAAGGCGCGTGTGACCGTATTCCACATCAGGATGTTACGCAATTACAATTGGCCGCTGATTGCACCGACGGAGTGTGTCTGGACAATGCATTATTGTATAAGTTAGATGACTATATCAACGGCCTAACGCGTGATGGCGTTATCGTATTACACCAAATGGGCAGTCACGGCCCTGCCTACTATCGCCGTAGCAGCCCTGAGATAAATAAATTCTCCCCGACCTGCGATAGCAACCAAATTCAGGATTGCCCCCCTCAGGCGCTAGTTAATAGCTATGACAATTCTATTCTATACACAGATACCATGCTGGATAACACCATCAAACTACTGCAACAGCACAGTGAACGGTTCAACACTGCGCTGGTCTACCTGTCAGATCATGGTGAGTCATTGGGCGAAAATGGTATCTATTTACATGGTACACCCTATATGTTTGCCCCCAGCCAGCAGACACATATTCCTTTTTAATGTGGTTATCCCCTGACTATACAAAAAACTACGGCATCAACCGCCAGTGCCTCACTGATAGCGCTCAACATGATGAAATATCGCAGGATAATCTATTCCACACCCTGCTTGGGATGATGAATATTCAGACAAAAGAATATCAATCCGGTTTAGATTTACTGCAAAAATGCCGGATGACACGTTAATTCCAGACGCTAACAGAGGCTGGTAACTCCATTACCTTACATGCGGGCAAAAGAGATTAGCGATATTTTTTTCTTGACCTAGACCAATCGGTCTATTACGCTCTTTCACATGAACAAAATAGAACATTCACATGTGGATACTCGTGACCACTTGTTAGCAACCGGTGAACATCTTAGCCTACGCCTTGGTTTTAATGGCATGGGGCTTAGCGTGTTGCTCACCACGGCGGGCATTCCCAAAGGGTCGTTTTATCACTACTTCCGCTCAAAGGAAGTGTTTGGTGAAGCAATGCTACAGCGTTATTTCGATCGCTATGATGTTGAGATGGTAAGCCTGCTTACTGGTTCCTCCGGGGATAAACGTCATCACTTGTTGCACTATTTTGCTCAATCTATTGCTAACTATTGCGGCAGTGAATGCCACAACGCTTGTCTGGCGGTTAAACTATCAGCGGAAGTCAGTGATTTATCCGAACCCATGCGCCATGCACTGGATATCGGCACTGCCAGAGTGATTGGCCGTCTACAAGATACGATTGAGACTGGCGTCGAAGAAGGCTCTCTGCGTATCGTACTCTCGCCGGCCGCAACCGCAGAAACACTGTATGCCTTGTGGCTGGGTGCGTCGTTGCGGGCAAAAGTGAAACGCTCTGTTGCTCCGCTGACCTGTGCGCTCGACAGTATCGAACTGATTCTACAACCACCCCACTAATCTCACGATCCTGACTCACTTGTTCTACTGTTGCTCAGGATTCACCCAGCCACTAGTTGACTGGTCTATTAATATAGGATGCACCATGAAGACTGCTAAACTGTTCTCTCCCCTGAAGGTTGGCGCGTTCACATTGCCGAACCGTGTATTTATGGCACCACTGACACGCCTGCGTAGCATTGAACCGGGTGATATTCCCACCCCATTGATGGGTGAGTATTACCGCCAACGCGCCAGTGCCGGTTTAATTATTACTGAAGCGACGCAGATTTCTTTCCAGGCGAAAGGCTATGCTGGCGCACCGGGATTACATACCCAAGAGCAGTTAAATGCATGGAAAAAAATCACTCAGGGCGTCCATGATGAAGGTGGCCATATTGCCGTACAACTCTGGCATGTCGGCCGTATTTCACACAACAGTTTGCAGCCAGACCAGCAGGCTCCTGTCGCGCCATCTGCCATTGCTGCCGACACCCGTACCACGGTACGAGATGAAACGGGAGCCTGGGTGCGTGTTCCCTGCTCTACCCCGCGCGCGCTGGACACTGACGAAATCCCCGGCATCGTTAATGATTTTCGTCAGGCAACCGCCAATGCCCGTGAAGCAGGCTTTGACTACATTGAATTACATGCAGCCCACGGCTATCTGTTGCATCAGTTCATGTCACCGGCGTCGAACCAACGCACTGACCAATACGGCGGCAGCATTGAAAACCGCACTCGTCTGACACTGGAAGTCGTCGATGCCACCATCGCTGAATGGGGTGCTGCACATATTGGTATCCGTATCTCACCATTAGGGCCGTTCAATGGCTTGGATAATGGCGAAGATCAGGAAGAAGCCGCGTTGTATCTGATTGATGAGCTGAATAAACGTAGTATTGCTTATTTGCACATTTCCGAACCCGACTGGGCCGGTGGCAAGCCCTATTCTGATGCATTCCGCGATGCGGTTCGCGCTCACTTCAACGGCGTTATCGTAGGTGCAGGGGCTTATACCGCGGAGAAAGCCGAAAGCTTGATCGAAAAAGGATTTATTGATGCCGTGGCCTTTGGTCGTAGCTATATTTCCAACCCGGACTTGGTGACTCGCCTGCAAAAAAATGCCCCACTGAACCAACCAGACGGTGACACATTCTACGGTGGCGGCGCGAAAGGTTATACCGACTACCCAACACTGTAATCAAATCTATTGACGGCATAACGGTCAGACTTGGTCTGGCCGTTATTATTTGTATCCTAATCTTTTCTGTAACCCATTGAACTCATTTAATTGCCGGGGCTATACTTGAACCGGGTTCTACTCACTGTTGCCAAATAATCTGGCAAAATGTAAACAGAGGAAATTATGCGCTTACTCCATACCATGATCCGCGTCGGTGACCTGCAACGCTCCATCGATTTCTATACCAAGGTATTAGGGATGCGTTTACTGCGTACCAGTGAAAACAGTGAATATAAATACTCACTGGCATTCGTCGGTTATAGCGATGAAAGCGACGGTTCCGTAATTGAACTGACCTATAACTGGGGTGTAGAGAGCTACGACATGGGGACAGCCTTCGGTCATCTGGCGCTGGGTGTCGATGACGTAGCCGCGACCTGCGAGCAAATCCGTCAGGCGGGTGGCAATGTCACTCGCGAGGCCGGCCCGGTCAAAGGGGGTAATACCGTTATCGCTTTTGTTGAAGATCCCGATGGTTACAAAATCGAATTAATCGAGAATAAAAGCGCCGCACACGGCCTTGGAAACTGATTAACCTTAAGGCACCTGATGGTGCCTTTTTTTCTCATCACGATAACCTCCTGCATCCCGCGCTAAAATTTGACATAATGCGCACTGAATTCGATGAAGATAAGAAACTGATGGCAGACAAAAGTGACCTTAACGCCCTAAGTGGCCGTTTTCGTGGGTATTACCCCGTAGTAATTGATGTAGAAACCGCCGGTTTTAATGCTAAAACCGATGCATTACTTGAAATTGCCGCAGTAACATTGCAGATGAACAAGGATGGCTGGCTGTTACCCGATGAAACGCTGCATTTCCATGTGGACCCGTTCGAAGGGGCAAACCTGGAACCCGAAGCGCTGGCATTTAATGGTATAGATCCTACCAACCCTTTGCGTGGGGCAGTCAGTGAACATGATGCGTTACATGCCATTTTTAAAGCGGTGCGCAAAGGATTAAAAGAGCAAGGCTGTAACCGTGCCATCATCGTGGCGCATAACGCCAACTTTGATCACAGCTTTGTTATGGCGGCAGCGGAGCGCGCCAGTCTGAAGCGTAATCCATTCCATCCGTTTGCTACCTTTGATACCGCAGCATTGAGCGGGCTGGTATTGGGGCAAACCGTGTTGGCGAAAGCCTGTCTGACGGCAGGTATTCCGTTTGATAGCAGTCAGGCCCACTCCGCGTTATACGATACCATGCAAACGGCGAAACTCTTCTGTGAGCTGGTTAATCGCTGGAAAAAACTCGGTGGTTGGCCAGTGCCCGCAGGGGAATCAGAGTAACGCAAGCTAACGCAACACGTTCACCATTAAAAAAGGTGGCCTGGAGGCCACCTTTTTATTTATTACCTAAACCTGCCAACACATTACTCTGCGGCAGGTTTTTCTTCTTCTGAACGGTATTTATCGGCGGTCTCTTTCAGCAGTTTTTGCAATTCGCCACGCTGATACATTTCCATCAGGATATCGCATCCGCCAACCAATTCACCATCCACCCACAGTTGCGGGAACGTTGGCCAGTTGGCATATTTTGGCAATTCAGCCCGGATATCCGGGTTTTGCAAAATATCCACATAAGCAAAACGCTCACCACACGCAGACAGCGCCTGTACAGCCTGAGCTGAGAAACCACAGTTCGGCAGCTTAGGTGATCCTTTCATATAAAGCAGGATTGGGTTTTCTGTTATCTGGCGTTGAATTTTATCAATCGTCGTCATTTTTTTGCTTCCTCAGCCATAGATGGCTACAACGTGTATTGCTTAAAGCAATAGCATTTTATTATCGCATCCGGTCTATTGTAGCGACTGTCACCGCAGGAATAAAACGCCATCTTTTGCAGGGGCTTTACTCATCGGACAAATGGCGATATTGTCAGCTACAAATATGTGTATTTAGAATAACATTTTTGATCCCATCACTTCACTATTATCTTCTGAATGGGATAACGTAAATATACCGCAGCGAAGGTGTTGACGAACGCTCGATTTAAGGTCATTACCTGAGTGAAAAAGCTGCAATTACGCAGCCATTAACGTTTCCTCACAATATCGATTAGAATCCTATCGCTCTCTGCTTTTTTATATCGTGAGTTTCGGCAATACTGTGACTCTTCATATTCATCTCAGGGCCAAGGTTGGTAGCGTTATTATGCGTTTAATACTTACGCTGTTTGTGCTGCTGTTTACCCAGCTATTTCTAAACCTCGCACATGCGTCGCCGCAGTCGCACGCCTCTGCTGAACAAAAGAAAGGTCAAGTCAGCCAGGCCAGCCCTGATGATCGTAAAAAACGTAAAGCTGATAAAAATACCAAAAAAGTCAAAATCGACAATAATAAAACCAGCAGTAAAAACGTGGCAAATAAAATAACGGCCAACAGCGATAAAAAGAAAACGGCAGCCACCGCCAGTAAAACCATTAAAAAGAAAGCGCAGGAAGCCAGTAAACCTAGCAGCAAAAAACCAAACAACAGTAAAACGACGAATATTAAAACCGTAGCCAATAAAAAAACGGCAGCTAAAAAAACAAGAAAAAGTGGCTTATGGTCGTCACCGAAATAAAGCCCAAAGTAAAGCCGATACCGAATTAGTGGCAAACAGTAAGATAAAGCTCAGTCCAGCACATAAAAAACGCTACCAGCACGCCAAACAGACGGCAATGAGCAAACTGATGAAACAAGTTGGCAAACCTTATCGTTGGGGTGGGTCTTCGCCTAATACTGGTTTTGATTGCAGCGGGCTTATTTATTACGCCTACAAAGATGTGATCAGAATTAAAATGCCACGTACAGCCAATGAAATGTATCACTTACGTGATGCCGCCCCGGTGAAGCGGGCAGAACTGGAAAGTGGTGATCTGGTGTTCTTCAATATCGCCAATCGTGGCGTGGCCGATCATGTTGGTGTTTATTTAGGTAATGGCAAATTTATTCAATCACCCCGTACCGGCGAAGAGATTCGTATCAGCATGCTAGATAATGATTATTGGCAAGACCATTATGTTGGCGCACGGCGTGTAGTGACACCTAAAACCATTCGATGATGCTCAACCCCGCACCCAGTGACCTCACGAAGTGCGGGCTATATCCCCTTATTTTTACTTTCCCTGACGTCACGCAACCTTGACTTAATAACCAGCCAAATTGTATGGTTATATCTGTTATTCCTGTTGAAAGTTGTTAAGATTAATATCCACAATAAAAATACAACAATTACGTTTTTAACCGCTCTTCACCGTACCGTCATCATTGATAATCGGTCGGATTTGAGGAGCAAAACACCCTGAGCAACCCCGAAAGGAGAGCACGATGTCTTTTGAATTACCGATATTACCTTATGCACAAAATGCACTGGAACCCCACATTTCGGCTGAAACGCTGGAATACCATTACGGCAAACATCACAACACCTATGTGGTTAACCTCAACAATCTGATTAAAGACACTGAATTTGCTGACAAATCACTGGAAGATATTGTCAAAACCTCCAGCGGCGGCGTATTCAATAATGCGGCTCAGGTTTGGAACCACACCTTTTACTGGCATTGCCTGTCACCCAATGGTGGCGGTGAACCCAGCGGCAAGGTTGCCGAGGCTATCAATAACACCTTTGGGTCGTTTGCTGAATTTAAAGCACAGTTTACCGATGCGGCAGTGAAAAATTTCGGCGCGGGCTGGACATGGTTAGTGAAAAAAGCAGATGGCACACTGGCGATTGTCAGCACGTCTAACGCGGCCACCCCCTTGACCACGGCAGATAAACCCGTATTGACGGTCGATGTGTGGGAACATGCTTATTATATTGATTACCGCAATGCGCGGCCAAAATACCTGGAGAACTTCTGGGCCTTGGTCAACTGGTCTTTTGTTGAGAAAAATTTAGCCTGATAGCGCGCAGAGTAAACCGGCAGCGAGCAATGATTAAGGGCGGGTTAACCGCCCTACTTCACGCATATACCGGCAAGCGGCTTAATTAATTCATTACTGCCACGAAACTAAATGCAATAATCATCGCCAGCGCACCCACAGTCGTAATCAGCGACATTTTCAGATTGGCATCCATAAAAACTCCTCAGCCGGTTAATTTAGTAGGAAAAGGCACATAGTTAGTGTGTAAAATTATTTTCCCACAGTTAGAGAAAAAAATCTTGTGCTCATTACACACTTTATAAGATTGAATACCTCTTTCACTTTTCCTCCAGATCAGCCAAAATTCGCAGTTCATAACTGCGTACCGACGAATAACGACCAATAAAGACTCTCAGACAACCCGCTGACGCGCTCATTCAGGCCACTATCTTGTTACTGTCTAAGCGATTTTCGGGTAACGCAGGCAAACGATTAACATAATACTTACCGGCTGTAACCGGTGAGCTTAGGAGTCATTTTTTGTATGGCAACGATTAAAGATGTGGCCAAACACGCCGGTGTGTCCACCACCACCGTTTCCCACGTTATCAACAAAACGCGTTTCGTCGCCGAAAATACCAAGGTGGCTGTTTGGGCTGCCATTAAAGAACTGCATTATTCGCCCAGTGCTGTGGCCCGTAGTTTGAAAGTGAATCACACCAAATCCATTGGCTTGCTGGCCACGTCTAGCGAAGCACCCTATTTTGCCGAAGTGATCGAGGCGGTCGAAAATAGCTGTTATAGCAAAGGCTATACCCTGATTTTATGTAACTCTCATAATAATCTGGACAAGCAAAAAGCCTATTTAGCGATGCTGGCTCAAAAACGGGTCGATGGATTATTGGTGATGTGTTCCGAATATCCAGAACAACTGTTAGGAATGCTGGAAGATTATCGCAACATCCCGATGGTCGTCATGGATTGGGGGACAACGCGTGGCGATTTTACCGACGCTATCATCGATAATGCCTTTGAAGGCGGCTATTTGGCAGGCCGCTATCTGATTGAACGCGGTCATCGTGATATTGGTGCTATTCCCGGTCAGTTATCCCGTAATACCGGTGGTGGCCGTCATCAGGGTTTTATGAAAGCATTGGAAGAGGCCAGCATCCCGTTACGTGAGGAATGGGTGGTTCAGGGCGATTTTGAACCTGAATCGGGTTATAAAGCCATGCAACAAATCATGTCACAAAAACATCGCCCGACCGCCGTGTTTTGTGGTGGCGACATTATGGCGATGGGGGCTATCTGCGCCGCCAATGAGATGGGCCTGCGGGTGCCACAAGATGTATCTGTGATTGGCTATGACAACGTGCGTAACGCGCGCTACTTCTCACCTGCGCTGACCACTATCCATCAGCCAAAAGAACGTTTAGGTGAAATGGCCTTTACTATGCTGCTTGACCGTATTGTCAGTAAACGGGAAGACCTTCAAACCATTGAAGTACACCCTAAACTGATTGAGCGCAACTCCGTGGCTGACGGCCCATTCCGCGATTACCGCCGTTAATCTGGCCTTCTGCCGGTAGTTATCTGCGCTATCGGCAGCCCGCACTGGGCATTATTCGTTACCGTCTTTCAACCACTCCGCATTTAACGTGACACTGTCACCTAAGTAATCAAGTAACCAGGCGAGTGCCGGTGAGTGATTGTTTTGCTCCCAAGTCAGGCAGCACGGGCTGTCTGGTAGCGGTTCAGTTAGACTTAGCGCCGCCAGCCGCCCCTGCTCAATCAGCGGTGATACCATATGCGCGGGCACCATACCGATACATAATCCTGCACACAGGCAATCGATGCCCGTAGACCAATCCGGAGCCACCAGCCGCTGTTGGTTATCCAGTGTCCAGGTATCTCGCTTGGGCAAATTGCGGGCCGTATCTTCCAAACACAGCGAGGGATAAGGCCGCAATTGTTCATCGCTAAGTGGCCCGGTTAGACCGGCTAAAGGATGATCCACACTGACGACACAGTGCCAGCTAAGAAACCCCATATCGCGAAATACAAAACGCCCACCAACAGGAATGGCACGAGTTGCACCAATCGCCATATCTGCCCGGCCATCCACCAGCGCATCCCAAACACCATTAAATACTTCATAACGCACCCGCAACTCAACATCGGGGAAATTTCGATAAAAATCCAACACTAAGCGGCGACTACGCTGAGGTTTGACAATCTTGTCTACCACGATATTTAACTGCCCGCGCCAACCATTCGCCACTTGCTGGCATTGACGGCGCGTGTCATTCATTTTTTTGATGACATCTCGCGCTTCTTTAATAAAAACCACGCCAGCTTCTGTTAATGCCACATCACGATGGCGTCGTTCAAACAGCGGAACTGCCAGCCACTCTTCCAACTGACGCACAGTATAACTGACCGCAGATGGCACGCGGTGTAACTCCTGAGCTGCGGCACTGAAACTCCCTGTGCGGGCCACCGCATCAACGACATCCAGTGAATATTCAGACCACATTATTTTTCACCTTTTTACACTATTAGTTAGCTTTCAAAATTTTTGATATCATGATGCAAATATTAACGTTTCACAACCCAATATCTCCCCGCTAGAATGCCCACCGCTTTGTTACAACAATTTTTTCACAGTAACTCTATAACTCCTTTTATGACCCCGATGTTTATAGTTGATTTGTTTATAAAGCAGCGGTTTATAACGCGAGTACCTGCAAAATTATAATTTAGCCAACGTAATTGAAGCTGCATGTGGCCCAGCCGGCAGGGTGTTCCTCAAAGATGGGGCGTTATCCCGCTGAACTTACACCGTTCAGTGACGCGGGTAAGCACAAGCCGCGCCGCTGTGGCTTCAAGTACTCAGCATATAAAGAGAAATAAAGAATGAAAACGTCGTCTGGTTTTATGTTCTATCTGGCCGGCCTGAGTATGTTGGGCTATTTGGCCACCGACATGTATCTGCCCGCCTTCGGCGCAATGCAACAAGAGCTGCAAACCTCTGCCAGCGCCATCAGCGCCAGTTTGAGTATCTTCCTCGCCGGTTTTGCGATAGCCCAGCTTATCTGGGGGCCAGTATCAGATACGTTAGGCCGCAAACCGGTGCTGTTAGCTGGCTTGGGATTATTTGCAATTGGTTGTCTGGGGATTTTGTGGGTTGAAAATGCCACCCAATTATTGATTCTGCGCTTTATTCAGGCAATAGGCGTGTGTTCTGCTGCCGTGAGCTGGCAGGCTCTGGTGGTGGATCGCTATCGCGATGGCAAAGCCAACCGCGTATTTGCCACTATCATGCCATTAGTGGCACTCTCTCCCGCGCTGGCCCCGATGCTCGGTGCATGGTTATTAAACCACTTCAGTTGGCGCTCAATTTTTGTGGTATTACTGGCCGTCACATTACTGCTCCTTATTCCAACGGCGCGGCTCAAAGAACGAAAAAAAACCACCGAGGATAACGCGGCGCGCATCAGCGCTAAAATCAGTTTTTGGCAGTTGCTAAAATCCCCGACCTACAGTGGCAATGTGATGATGTTTGCCGCCTGTAGTGCCGGTTTCTTTGCCTGGTTAACCGGTTCACCTTTTATTCTGGGTGATATGGGTTATAGCCCGAATGTTATTGGTTTGAGTTATGTTCCGCAGACCTTGGCCTTCCTGCTCGGTGGGTTTGGTTGCCGCAGTGCGCTGGCTCGAATCAAGGGCAACACCCTACTGCCGTGGCTGTTGCTGGGCTATGCCGCAAGCATGGTTGCCCTGTATCTGATAGCAACACTGACTGAGCCGACACTGATCACATTGCTTATTCCGTTCTGCATAATGGCGCTAGTGAATGGTGCCTGCTACCCTATTATCGTAGCAAATGCATTAATGCCGTTTCCGGCCAACACAGGTAAAGCCGCCGCGTTGCAAAACACACTTCAGCTCGGCTTATGTTTTGTCGCCAGTATGTTGGTTTCGGCCTATATCAGCCAGCCATTGTTGGCAACCGTTACGGTAATGTTATCAACCGTCGTGTTAGCCGCTTTAGGTTATGGCACTCATTGCTACGCATTGCGCAAAGAAAAAAGCCATACTAGTGCTGTTGACCATGATTACGTAGAGTCATAATTTTCAATAGAAATAGTCACTAATGAACATGCGAGCCGGGAATGATTTATAATTGAGAATGCATCCCGGCAAGCCTATACTCGACTCAATAAACAACATTATCATTAAAAAAAGCATTATCTTAAGCTCTTTCTGTGTGCGTGGATCGCGCCACTTTTACACTTATGGATGAGTCGCCCTAAAACAAAACGTAATAGGGTTTCTTATTAATCTTCCTCTTTTACTCAACGTAATGGGGTTGCAGCCAGGCAAATAACAAACCGATAAACGGGTTTGAACAGTATTTATGCCAGCCCACAGAATGGGCCTCTCAGAGGTTCATTTAGCCCAATGAGCTTACTCAAGTAAGTGATTTGAGTCAGTGAGCGCCAAAAACATCGCTGCAACTTCAAGTACCAAGGGTATATCCGTAATGGATACCAGACACCAAACACTATTGGTATGTCTCTGCGCATATAGATCTTGTCGCGGGTCATAAGTCAGAAGAAAGTGATGGAGAAGCTATGAGTACATCCTGTATAGAAGACCAACGTATTCAAGAAAGCCCTTGGTATCGTATTGTACACGAGATGCTGAGTCGGGCTGATATTGAAATCAATGGTTCGCGCCCTTTCGACATTCGCGTTAATAATCCGAATTTTTTCAAACGGATATTGGAAGAAGGATCTTTGGCATTAGGTGAAAGTTATATGGATGGCTGGTGGGAATGTGATCGTCTGGATATTTTCTTCCAGCGTGTTCTCCAGGCGGGTTTAGAACATCAACTTCCACACCATTTCAAAGATACTTTACGCATTGTGGCCGCCCGAATTATCAATCTACAATCAAAGAAAAGAGCCTGGATTGTTGGCAAGGAACATTACGACTTAGGTAATGATCTTTTCACGCAAATGCTCGATAGCAATATGCAATATTCTTGCGCCTACTGGAAAGAAGCCACCACGCTCGAACAAGCCCAGGAAAACAAGCTGCGCATGATTTGCGATAAGCTCCAGTTAGCGCCGGGAATGAAACTGTTGGATATCGGTTGTGGCTGGGGTGGGCTGGCGGCATTTGCTGCACGTCACTATGGCGTGTCAGTCTCCGGCGTGACTATTTCTGCGGAACAGCAAAAACTGGCGCAAGAACGCGGTGAAGGGCTGGATGTCACTATTTTGCTGCAAGATTACCGTGACTTGAATGAGCAGTTTGATCGTATCGTTTCTGTCGGCATGTTTGAGCATGTGGGGCCGAAGAATTATCGCACGTACTTTAATGTGGTAAAGCGTAATTTAAAACCTGACGGACTGTTTTTGCTGCACACCATTGGCGCTAACCGCACCGACTTACATGTCGATCCGTGGATCAATAAATATATATTCCCCAATGGCTGTCTGCCATCGGTAAAACATATTGCTCAAGCCAGTGAGCCTTATTTCATCATGGAGGACTGGCATAACTTTGGGGCAGATTATGACCGAACATTAATGGCATGGTATGAACGTTTCCAGGCGGCGCGGCCGACGCTGGCGGAGAATTACTCATCACGTTTTCACAGAATGTTCAGTTATTATTTAACTGCCTGTGCTGGCGCATTTCGTGCGCGTGACATCCAGTTATGGCAGGTAGTTTTCAGCCCGAATGGGGTGGATGGCGGTATTCGCGTACCGCGTTGAAACCCCAAGACACCTAAACGGTTGATAGGACAGGTGTACACCATGACCCTGTCCTGCGTTTATTCATATGCCGTCAGGTTACCCGCGCACGGCCTTATCAACCACCGTTGCGGCATGGGCAATATCACGTTGCGCTAATACCCGCTCCACCGTGTCCACAACAGCCTGTGTTTGTGGGTCTATTTCAATATTAACCCGATGCCCCAGGCGTTTCTTCCCAAGCGTGGTACGTTGCAACGTTTCTGGAATCAAATGCACACAAAAACGGTTACCGACCACTTCACCGATGGTCAGACTAATACCATCGATACCGATAAAACCTTTGTGTAAGACATATTTCATTAAATCGTCGCTTGGCATACGGAACCAGATCTGGCGATTATTTTCCGATGTATATATCTTGGCTATTTCAGCAGTACAAATAATATGGCCGGACATCAAGTGACCGCCAATCTCATCGCTGAATTTAGCCGCCCGCTCCAAATTAACCACATCGCCGACCTTAATATCACCTAAATTGGTAATACGCAGCGTTTCTTTCATTAAATCGAAACTGATCCGGTTCCCATCAATCTCAGTCACCGTCAGACAACAACCATTATGCGCAACCGATGCGCCCAACGCCAATGCGGGCAACATTTCATCTGGAAGTTCAACGATATGCGTGCGAAAATTGGATTTCTCTTCGATGGCCACCACCGGCGCGGTGCCTTGAACAATACCGGTAAACATACGCCATGCCTCTTAGCTATGATAAAAATTTTCTCTGCCTTGATTTTGCCTCAGAAAGTCGTGAAAACCAAACCACTTAGACTAAAAATCTGTCGTCTTGCTATTTATCCGATATTTAATGACAAGGATTGCTTAAGCGTCCTGAAAAGGTACAATCTTTTATACTCTAGAGTATTATGTTTTCCCGCTATTTTATTTATCGTCCATTACACGATAAATTGTCGTTATTGAAATTATAACTAGGTTATATCCCAGTAGCTTCAAGATGCAGGCAGGCGGCAACCGAGTGACAAATTGGTTGTAAACCATGCTGAACAACGCCTGCGCTGGCCTGTAGGGTGAGTAAGGGTAGCCCCCGCATCTTGAAGCACGTCGGGTAAAAAAAGGTGCATACGTGCAGAAGTATATCGTAGAAGCGCGTAGCTTATTGGCTCTCGCTATTCCCGTCGTCATCGCTCAATTGTCGCAAACGGCAATGGGCGTGGTTGACACTATTATGGCCGGTTCTGTCAGCGCGACCGACATGGCGGCAGTAGCGGTTGGGACGTCAATCTGGCTGCCCGCTATTTTGTTTGGCCACGGTTTGCTGCTGGCGCTAACACCAACGGTTGCCCAGCTAAATGGCTCCGGGCGGCGCGATCAGATAGCGCACCAGGTGCGGCAAGGGTTTTGGCTGGCATTCTGTGTCTCGCTGTTGATTATGTTTGTAATCTATAATAGCGACCACATTATTATGCGAATGCATAATATCGATCCGGTGCTGGCAGATAAAGCGGTTAGATTCCTTCATGCCATCATGTGGGGTGCGCCGGGATATCTATTCTTCCAGGTGCTACGAAATCAATGTGAGGGGTTATCTAAAACCAAACCGGGGATGGTTATCGGATTTATTGGTTTATTAGTTAATATTCCAATTAACTATGTCTTTATCTACGGGAAATTCGGCGCACCCGCGCTGGGCGGTGTCGGTTGTGGTGTCGCGACCGGCACGGTGTATTGGGTGATGTTCCTGATGATGCGTTGGTATGTGACCCGCGCCCGTTCGCAGCAAGATATTAAACTGGAAAAAGGCTTTGCCGCACCTGACTGGAAAGTCATGAAACGGCTGGGCGGCCTTGGTTTACCGGTGGCACTGGCACTGTTTTTTGAAGTGACCTTGTTTGCCGTCGTGGCATTGCTCGTCTCACCACTGGGCATAGCGGCTGTCGCAGGGCACCAGATTGCGCTCAACTTTAGTTCGTTGATGTTTATGTTACCGATGTCGTTAAGCGTAGCCGCCACCATTCGCGTGGGGTTCCGCCTCGGCGAAGGTTCGGTTGAAAATGCCAAAGTGGCGGCTTACACCAGTATCGCGGTTGGCCTAATGTTGGCCTGCGTGACCGCAGTATTTACTGTAATTTTCCGCGAACACATTGCCCTGCTGTATAACAAAACGCCTGAAGTGGTCATGATGGCATCTCACCTGATGCTTCTGGCGGCGCTCTATCAACTGTCTGACGCTATCCAGGTTATTGGCGGCGGGGTGTTGCGTGGGTATAAAGATACCCGTTCGATCTTCTTTATCACGTTTACCGCGTACTGGTTGCTCGGCTTGCCAACCGGCTATTTGCTGGGGCTGACCGATTATGTGGTACCGGCGATGGGGCCAAGTGGTTTCTGGATTGGTTTCGTTATCGGCTTAACCTCGGCGGCAATTTTGATGGCAATGCGCATCAATTGGTTACAAAAACAACCGGCTGCCTTTATTTTGCAAAAATCTGCGCACTAAGTTCTTATCAATGGCACACATAAGTCGCAGGTGTTCAGGCGGCTCATGCCAGATATAGCGCTAGAATATGGAGAAAAAAACAGCGCAATGGATAAAAGCACAGCAATTACGTGAGTTTGCGGCGAATATTGCGTTTTTCCCCTTGCCAGCAGACAAGCAGCTCGTTAATATTCGTCCCCGCTGTCAGCATTGATGGTGGCTAGTCTGGCGCAGTTGGTAACGCTACAGCTTGAAGTAACAAGGGTTGCATGTGCGTCCGTAGCTCAGTTGGTTAGAGCACCACCTTGACATGGTGGGGGTCGATGGTTCGAGTCCATTCGGACGCACCACTTTTAGCACCCGAGCAGTAAGATTCACAGCGATTTAGTTTTATAGCCAATGTCAGTAGAGTTGCAGCAAACAACGCTGTGACGTCAAGTAAGCAGGGCAATGTGCGTCCGTAGCTCAGTTGGTTAGAGCACCACCTTGACATGGTGGGGGTCGATGGTTCGAGTCCATTCGGACGCACCACTCTGGCAAATCTCAGTCATTCTCGCGTTATAGTCCGGTATGCGTTCTTAGCTCAGTTGGTTAGAGCACCACCTTGACATGGTGGGGGTCGATGGTTCGAGTCCATTAGAACGCACCACGCTGTCGCTTCACCCCCTTAGTCTATCCCGATCAACCCTTTTCATCACCCAGACAATATGACCCGCCACGGCTCTTCGCCCTGTTTTACTTGTTAAAATGTTAAAAACTTTTTCAGTTGCGCAACAAAACCATGTTTAATTTCACTGTTTGCGCTACTAACCTCGCGTTTTTAGAAAAAACGGCAATGAGTTTCTGTTTTCTATTTCATTTCCCGTCACTTACCGCTTATAATACGAACCGTCGTTTCAGTTGAATGGTTTCAGCATCTTGATCTGCCGATACGCTAGAAAAATACAACTCACATTTACGCCATCGGATACCGATCATGCGTTTAGCCTCGTGCTAAAGTTTTCCGCTCAACTTCTGCAACTGTCATCTATCCTTAGTAATGTTTTGCTTCTCATTAACGTTTCGCTACACCAGACACCAATCAGATTTCACTCCGTTGCTGTAACTAACGGAACTTTCGCTTTTTATCCATCACAACTTGTAGAAAAAATCCGTCATGAAAAAGACTAAAATTGTTTGTACTATCGGTCCAAAAACCGAATCCGAAGAAATGCTGACCAACTTGTTGAACGCTGGCATGAACGTTATGCGTTTAAACTTCTCCCACGGTGACTACCAAGAGCACGGTCAACGTATCAAGAACCTGCGCGCTGTTATGGCAAAAACCAATAGCAAAGCCGCTATCCTGCTGGATACCAAAGGTCCTGAAATCCGCACCATGAAACTGGAAGGCGGCAAAGATGCGGCTCTGGTTGCCGGTCAGACGTTCACTTTCACCACTGACCAAAGCGTTATTGGCAACAACAACATCGTTGCCGTAACGTATCCAGGCTTCGCGGCTGACCTGAAAATTGGCAACACCGTACTGGTTGACGATGGCTTGATCGGCATGGAAGTGACTGAAGTCACTGAAAGCACTGTGGTATGTAAAGTGCTGAATAACGGTGATTTGGGCGAAAACAAAGGCGTTAACCTGCCAGGCGTTTCTATCCAACTGCCTGCATTAGCTGAAAAAGATAAAGCTGACCTGATCTTTGGTTGCGAGCAAGGCGTTGATTTCGTTGCGGCATCCTTTATCCGTAAACGCTCCGACGTGCTGGAAATTCGTGAACACCTGAAAGCACACGGTGGCGGCAATATCCAGATTATTTCTAAAATCGAGAATCAGGAAGGTCTGAATAACTTCGACGAAATCCTGGAAGCGTCTGACGGCATCATGGTTGCTCGTGGTGACTTGGGTGTTGAGATCCCGGTTGAAGAGGTTATCTTCGCGCAGAAAATGATGATTGAGAAATGTAACCGCGCACGTAAAGTTGTTATCACCGCAACCCAGATGCTCGATTCAATGATCAAAAACCCGCGCCCTACCCGTGCAGAAGCCGGTGACGTTGCTAACGCCATTTTGGACGGTACAGATGCTGTGATGCTGTCTGGCGAAAGTGCCAAGGGTAAGTACCCATTAGAGTCGGTCACCATCATGGCGACCATCTGTGAGCGTACAGACCGCATTATGCCAAGCCGCATCGAAACACTGAACGACAACCGTAAAATGCGCATCACCGAAGCGGTGTGCCGTGGTGCCGTTGAAACCGCAGAAAAACTGGAAGCGCAGTTGATCGTGGTGGCGACCGAAGGCGGTAAATCAGCAAAATCAGTGCGTAAATACTTCCCAACCGCCACCATTTTGGCGCTGACGACCAATGCAACCACAGCCCGTCAGTTAATTCTGACCAAAGGTGTGGTCACGCATTTGGTTGATAAAATGACCTCAACAGATGATTTCTACCGTATCGGTAAAGAAGCCGCGCTGGCGAGTGGTTTCGCCCAGAAAGGCGAAGTTGTGGTGATGGTTTCCGGTGCTCTGGTACCTAGTGGCACCACTAATACGGCTTCCGTACACGTATTGTAAGCCCGGCACGTTATCTCGGGTGACAATTAGCAACGCCGCTTTCAATAGCGGCGTTTTCTTTTTTAAATGTGCCAAATAAACTTTCTGAAAAATTCTGTTTATCGTAAGCGCGCTAAAGGTCTTTTTTCAAATAAGACTTATCCCATAGAATCCGGCTGTTTTGCCTCGTTTTTTTAACTTTTCTTTAAAACAAGATGCTTCTTTGAGCGAACGATCAAAATAAACCCCTCTAACACTAAAAATTTATTCTCTTTCGAAAAAACTTTGTGTAATACTTGTAACGCTACATGGAGATTAACTTAATCTAGAGGGTGTTAATAATGAATCGTACTAAACTTGTACTGGGCGCGGTAATTCTGGCTTCAACTATGCTGGCTGGTTGTTCAAGCAATGCTAAAATCGACCAACTGTCTTCTGACGTTCAAACTCTGAACGCTAAAGTTGACCAACTGAGCAACGACGTGAACGCAATCCGTTCTGACGTTCAAGCAGCTAAAGACGATGCAGCACGTGCTAACCAACGTCTGGACAACCAAGCTCACGCTTACAAGAAGTAATATTACTTCCTGAATGAAAAATGGCGCACAGTGTGCGCCATTTTTTTGTCTTACAGAAACAGAAATGAATTCAACCTTCCCTGCGACAACACCAACGCTTCTTGCACTGACTCATCACAACAGCACCTTGCCACACAGTGACAGCATCCTTGCTCTCACCCATGTGGTATTGTCATGACCGAAACGCCATCATGACAACCGGTTATCTAATAATCAGTTCGCAACGGAGTAAACCGGGCCTGGCTGAGTCAGCTGAGGTACGTCACCGTCAGTCGGTGGTGCCGGTTGTGCCTGAGGCTCGCTCTGTGACGCTACAGCAGCCGGTGCCTGCAAAGGTGCTGCCTCACCTACCGTAACGATGATAGGCATACCTGTGCGGCGTACAATTGCATCCTGAACGACTTGTGCATCAGTCTGGCTGTCGTTGATGAACTTCTGCAAACTGCTGCTAATGGCAATTGACATGGTCTGCGGGTCATCACTGTCTACACGAGACAACGGCTGATGAACCTCCACATAACGCTTACCATCAGGTTCTACCGAGTATTTAACCGGCTCGTTGACTATCTGCACGCGAGTACCTTTAGGTACTGTACTAAACAGCGCCTGGATATCATCAGGGCGCAGACGAATACAACCGGAGCTGACACGCATCCCAATACCGAAGTTAGCGTTAGTACCGTGGATCAGGTACTCACCCCTGCCCGCAGCCAGACGCATGGCAAACAGCCCCATCGGGTTTTCCGGGCCAGCAGGAACCACTGACGGCAAGGTGACACCTTGTGCCAGATAGTGCTTACGAATGTTCGCCGTTGGCGTCCAGGTTGGGTTCGGGATCTTCTGGCTGACAGAGGTGGTCATGGTTGGGGTGTTACGCCCTAACTGGCCGATACCGATGGGATAGACGATGACTTTGTTCTGGCCTTTCGGATAGTAATAAAGGCGCAGCTCAGCCAGGTTGATAACAATACCTTCACGCGGGGTATCAGGCAGCAACATCTGGGTCGGGATAGTTAACACTGAACCCGGCATTGGCAAATACGGGTCAGTACCCGGGTTGGCTTCCAGCATCCCCAGCAGGCCGATTTTATAATCAGCAGCAATAGCCTCAAGTGGACGACCATCGTTTGGCACGATATAAGTAGTATTTTCGCCAATCAGACGACTGTTGGCGGGTGGCAGAGGATACTCGGTCGCATTGGCAGCAGTGATACTTCCCGCCATACAAGTTGCGAATAACATACCAATCAAAGTTAATGCACGTTTCATGCTTAGTTCCTACATCACTTCTTCAAATTCGGTTTACACGGCAATACCCAATAGATTTCAAGTTGCAGGAAGGCGGCAAGCAAGCGACTCCCGTGTGCTTACACAAGTAAGTGATTCGGGTGAACGAGAGCAGCCAACACACCTTTAGTTTGAAAGATGACGGGTATATCTACGTTAATTTTAGCAGCCAATTATAAGGCCACCATATAGTAACACCCCTTATTATAAAGGCAATTTATTTCTCTAAAAATCAAGGTGTTACCAAGTAATTTATTACGCACCCACCGGTGTCGCTGCCGATTTAAGCTGCTGAAATCTCACCATTTTACAACTGTGACTCATAACGCAAAATGGTCAGTTAGCCCTGAATAAAGCACGAAATATTGGCTGCTATTGCGTGGCCAATAACCCAGCCGCTTTGCTACGAATAGCGCGGATCATCGCTTCCAACCCTTGTGAGCGGGAAGGCGTCAGATGCTGGCTCAAGGCCAGATCCGCAAAGAAGGGACGCACATCGAGGGAAACGATCTGTTGCGGGGTTAAATCGTGATAAAGGATAAACACCACGGCCACCAGCCCCTTGACGATAGCGGCGTCACTGTCGCCGGCAAATACCACCAGCCCCTCCTCTGAAAGGGTCATGGCTATCCAGACCTGGCTTTGGCAGCCTGAGATCAAATTGTCCGCCTGGCGCTGTTGTTCTGTTAGCGGCGCGAGCTGCCCTCCCAGCTCGATCACATACAAGTATTTCTCTTCCCAATTCAAGCAACGGGAGAAGTTACGAATCAACTTATCTTTCTCTGGCAAACCAGCCATAACATGCTTCCTAAATAAACCCCTATGCCCTTGAAGCCACAGAGGTGTTAGCTACGCTCACAAATCCAAATCACTGACACACATAAGCTCATCGGTATAAATCAGCCTCAAGGAGGCTCACCCGATGGGCGAGCATAAATAACGGTTTGTCATGCTCCCTGCAACGCCAATAACGTTGGGAGTCGTCAGTTTTAAAGGGCACTCAGCCCAGCAGTGTTTCGATACGTTGCAGCCCAGCCACCAAGCGATCAACCTCCTCGCGGGTGTTATAAAGCACCAATGAGGCACGACACATACTCGGAACCTGATAAAACGCCATCAGCGGCATCGCACAATGGTGACCAGTACGGATCGCAATGCCATATTGATCAAGGAAACTGCCGACATCATAAGCATGGTGTGGCCCCAGATTAAAGGCAATCACCCCTGCCCGCGCCGCCGGGCCATACAGAGTCAGGCTGGTAATCTGGCGCAATTGCTGCAACGCGTAATCCATCAGCGACTGCTCATATTGTTGGATCTGCGCCAACCCTAACGCACTCACATAACGTATTGCCGCACCCAGCCCCATAATCCCGGCAGTATTTGGCGAGCCGGCCTCAAAGCGCCACGGGGCATCGGCAAATGTAGTGCCTTCGGTCAAACTGACGGTTTTGATCATTGAGCCACCGCCTTCCCACGGCGGCATCTGTTGTAGCAACGCGCGTTTGCCATACAGAATACCGATGCCCGACGGCCCGTACAGCTTATGCCCGGAGAAGACATAAAAATCACAATCGAGCGCCTGTACATCAATCGGCTGGTGCATGATAGCTTGTGCACCATCCACTAACACCACCAACCCTGCGGCTTTGGCCTGCGCAACTATCTCTTTGATAGGATTGACTGTTCCCAGCACATTAGAGACTTGCGTGATAGCCAACAGCTTGGTGGTATTATCAATCAAGCCCGCCAACGCATCAGGCTCTAACTCCCCCGTCGCCGTCAACGGCCAGACACGAATCTCAACACCGAGATCCTTCGCTACCATTTGCCACGGCACAATATTGGCATGGTGTTCCATTTGGGTGATGATAATGCTGTCACCGGCCTTGAGAAAATGTCGCCCGTAGCTGTTGGCCACCAAGTTGATCCCCTCGGTGGTGCCTTTAACGAAAACAATCTCCTCCGGCGAAGCGGCATGGATAAAATCAGCGACCTGAGTTCGCACCGCTTCCATCTGTGCGGTTGCTTCGCCACTTAGGGTATGGATACCCCGGTGGACGGCGGCATAATCATCACGGTAGAAGTGAAGCTCGCGGTCAATAACCACTTGTGGTTTTTGCGCACTGGCAGCACTGTCCAGATACACCAGCGGCTGCCCGTTCACCTGACGGCCAAGCAGAGGGAAATCGGCCCTGACTCGTTCAATGGGGAAACTCATAGTGACTCCCCGGCCAAACGCTCTGCTATTCGCGCCAGCACCACTTTACGTATCGTTTCGTTATGGATGGCTTCGGTTAATTCCGCCGCGAATGCGAAGATAATCATCTGTTGCGCATCGGCCTGATTGATGCCACGCGATTGTAGATAAAACAGTTGTTCGGCATCAATGCGCCCGACGGTCGCGCCGTGGCTGCATTTCACGTCATCGGCATAAATCTCCAGTTGTGGCTTGGTATCAACTTCGGCCAATTTGCTTAACAGCAAGTTATTGTTG
This sequence comes from Yersinia aldovae ATCC 35236, assembly GCF_000173735.1. Lineage (GTDB taxonomy): Bacteria > Pseudomonadota > Gammaproteobacteria > Enterobacterales > Enterobacteriaceae > Yersinia > Yersinia aldovae. The sequence goes on from NZ_ACCB01000006.1 coordinate 48,769, forward strand.
GTCATCTGCCCATCGGTCTTTAACGCGTGTTGAGCCACTTTAATCATGCCATTAAAGATAGCCTTGCCACGCTCACGGACGATGACTTTATGCAATTGACGGCTTTCGCAGTAGCCTTTGTTATGCTCGAGATAGGTGCGGGTATCGCAGATTTCACGCCCAATCGGTAACAGCAAACTGTTCATCGATAAGGTTGCGCCCTCTCCGTTCAACTGCGCACTGGTGTTATGACGCGTCAACCCCGCACCGAGCAGGAAGCTGTAACTGCGCGCTCGAGCATCACGGCCCAGCACCAGGTCATTGTGAGCAAAGTGATAACTTCGTGGGCTTTCAAACGCCAGTTTGTAATGACTCAACTCGGCATTATCACCCACAGCAATGGTAAGACGCGCACCGGTAAAGTGCGGCTGTTCATTCACGCTAACAAAATGCTCAATAACCTCTGCCTGCGCTGTCGGTTCAATCATCAGATGATGGCGATAGTGACTGGTATTGACTGCCTCAGCGTCATTACCTGAACTGATATGCAGCAGATATAACGGCTTATCACTCGTTTCCCCCTGCGGTAATCGAATATGCAGGCTTTCCTGCGCCAAACTTTCCGTCAGATGCAAAAACACCTCTGATTGGATGGCCGCAGGGAATTGCGCATTGTCGCTCAGGCGAGTCAGTTGGTAAGGGCCACACGCGCAGTCACTTAACTCTGGGGCATAGCGGCCATCAACGAAAACCAGCCGATGAGCATCTTGCACTAATGACAGTGCATCACGCTGCGCGGCTGTCACCGTTGTTGTATCAGCAAAACTGAAATCATGCGCCAGCAAGCTTTCCAGTGGCGTGTATTTCCAGTCCTCATGCTTAAAACTGGGGAAGCCCAATTGCAACACCTGCTGCCAGTGTGTACTGGCTGGTGATGAATGGCTATTTTTGCGCTGTTTGAACAGTTGCCCGAATTGCATCAGCGCATCAGCACGCTGTTTTTGTTGTAACTGCTGCTGTGCCAGCAGGTTACTGTTGGTCGGTAAGCCAGCCATAGCCTTGCTCCTCCAACTGTTTCACCAAGGTGAAATCACCTGATTTGATGATACGCCCTTGATACAACACATGAACGAAATCAGGTTTCACGTAGTCCAGAATGCGTTGATAATGCGTCACAATGATAAATGCGCGGTTCTCATCACGTAGCGAGTTAACCCCATTCGCCACAATCTTCAGGGCATCAATATCCAGACCGGAATCTGTTTCATCCAGAATGCACAGTGAGGGTTCCAACGCCGCCATTTGCAGGATATCGTTACGTTTTTTCTCACCGCCAGAAAAACCCACGTTGACAGAGCGGGTCAGCAAATCTGCCGGCATCTTCAACAGTTCGATTTTTTCTTCGATAAAATCGGCAAAATCAAAGCGATCTAATGGCTCCTGCTGGCGGTATTTACGTACCGCATTGACCGCAGTTTGCAGGAAGAAGTGGTTACTGACGCCGGGGATCTCTACCGGATACTGAAAGGCTAAAAACACCCCTTCACCGGCACGGTCTTCTGGTGCCAGCTCCAGTAGATTTTTCCCTTTAAAGGTTACGCTACCCTCAGTAACCTCATACTCTTCACGCCCGGCCAGCGCCGCAGACAGTGTGCTTTTCCCTGAGCCATTCGGCCCCATGATGGCGTGTACTTCACCGGGTTTGATCTCCAGATCCAAACCTTTAAGGATCTCATTACCTTCAACACTGACGTTTAAATTCTTGATACTTAACATAGGGTTCCTTGGTGCGCCGGAGCGCAAAACTCTGCGAATACTTTTTCAACTCAGGCTTAGCCCACACTGTGTTCCAGGCTGATAGCTAATAATTTTTGTGCTTCGACGGCAAACTCCAGCGGCAATTCGGAGAACACATCTTTGCAAAAACCGTTGACAATCATTGAGATGGCATCGTCTTCGCTAATCCCGCGCTGCAAGCAATAGAACAGTTGGTCATCGCCAATTTTTGAGGTTGTCGCTTCATGTTCCAATTGTGCCGTGTTGTTGCGCACCTCCACATACGGGAAGGTGTGCGCACCGGAATCCGGGCCAATTAGCATTGAGTCGCATTGGGTGAAATTACGGGCGTTATCCGCGCCGGGCAGAATTTTCACCAGGCCACGATAGGTATTCTGGCTGTGTCCGGCCGAGATACCTTTGGCGATGATGGTTGATTTGGTGTTTTTCCCAATATGAATCATCTTGGTGCCGGTATCCGCCTGCTGGTGGCCGTTGGTGAGCGCGACGGAGAAAAACTCACCAATAGAGTTATCACCCTGCAAAATCACACTGGGGTATTTCCAGGTAATCGCCGAACCAGTTTCTGACTGAGTCCACGACATTTTTGAACCGGCACCTTCGCACAAAGCACGCTTGGTCACAAAATTCAGGATACCGCCGGTGCTGTCTGCACCCGCAAACCAGTTCTGTACCGTGGAATATTTCACTTCAGCATTTTTATGCAAAATGACTTCAACAACGGCGGCGTGTAACTGATAGCTATCACGTACCGGCGCGGAGCATCCTTCGATATAACTGACATAACTGTCTTCGTCAGCAATCAGGATAGTGCGTTCAAACTGGCCGGTTTTAGCTGCATTAATACGGAAATAGGTGGATAACTCCATCGGGCAGCGCACCCCTTTGGGCACATAAACAAAGGTGCCATCAGACGCCACCGCCGCATTCAGCGCCGCAAAAAAGTTATCTTTGGCCGGTACAACCGATCCGAGGTATTTACGCACCAGATCAGGGTATTCCTGAATAGCCTCACCGAATGAGCAGAAAATAATCCCTTGCTCGGCCAGTTTTCCGCGATAGGTGGTGGCAACCGATACTGAGTCAAAAATAGCATCAACCGCCACCTCTGCACCCTCTCGCACCGGGACGCCAAGTTGAGCAAAAGCTGATTCTACTTCTGCGGTGAGGTACTCATTCATCGCCTGCTCAGACAAATCGCGCGGAGCAGAACTGTCCGCAGACGATTGCTGCACCGCCCCCGGTTGTGAGTCACAACTGTCATCGCAACTGCCGCACGAGGGCGCTGAATAATAGCTATAGTCCTGATAATCCAGGCTCTTATAGTTTGCTTTCAGCCAATGGGGTTCTTCCATCTCCAGCCAACTGCGGTAGGCCCCAAGGCGAAAATCAAGCATCCACTCAGGCTCATTCCGCTTGGCAGAAATGGCGCGAATCACCTCTTCATTGAGGCCTTTTGCCAGTTCATCTGTCGCTAATTGGGTAAAAAATCCTTCTTTGTAGCGACCATCACTGACCCAAGCCTGCACATCATCTGGAACTTCTACATTGCTTCGTGTCATTTCGTTTACATCGCTCAAACGCCAAAACTCTCGCCACACCCGCAGGAATGCTGAGCTTTAGGATTATTAAATTTAAATATCTGGTTAAGCCCTTCGCGGACGTAATCCACCTCGGTGCCATCGATAAACGGCATCGCTTTCAATGGCACATAAAGTTTCGCGCTGCCATGTTCAAACACCAAGGCATCACTGGCAGGCGCTTTCGCCATATCCATTACATAAGCAAAACCAGCACAACCCGACTGTTTAACGCCAAGCTGTAGCCCTTTGACATCTGGGTTCTGTTGCATGAGCCGTGTAATTTGTGCGGCAGCACTGTCTGTAATCGTAACGCCCTGCCAGTCATTTTCGTCGAGGGAAAATGTTCCGACTGATTCCTGTTGCATATGCCCTACCTTAGATTTCTTTATTACCCGTCATCTTTCACGTTGCCGCAGTGTTAGTTACGTTCATCCGCCTGCCTGCATCTTGAAGTCTGTTGGGTAGATAAACATTTACTTTTCAGGTTTAAGATTCGCTAACTGATTATTCATGGTTGAATACAGATTATTTACAATGGTAGTGATAATAATTACCACTTCAACCGTTTGTTTTGCAGGGATATTCAGAAAATGGCCGTTTTAACCTCGAATGAGGCGGCAACGAGTGATCATGCTGCGATGGCCAGCGAGGTTCAAAGGGAAAAAGCCCACTTTTATCACCATGAAATTAATGAAAAAAATTCGCGGCGATGTTCGAATCCCTTGCACTATCAGAGGCTAATTGCGGTTAGCTTCTGTGGTTTTAAAACATTCATAAAAAATACCTATTTGTTGATTAACTTTAGCTGAAAACCCTCGCTGGGGAAACCTATCATAGAGATTCACCGCACTTATCGGGTATAGCGTCTTACTTCGAACGGCATGGGCATTGACGGCTTTCGCTCACCCGAATCACTTCGCAGGGTAAGCTCATTGGGCTTGTATAAATGCGGTTCAAACCGCTCTTCGAGCAATTGGTCACTCAATTGCCACCGTCGTGCAACTCAAATTATTGGGGGATAAGCAATATGTCAGGCGCTGAATACCAAGGAGGGGTGATGAGAGGTTATATCGCCCTAAGCCAGCATCTGGCGCGGAGCGATATATCCGGTTGTGTTTTAAAGGTTATTATGTGGGTGATAGCACTGCGGTGGTTAAACGTGAGGTGCAGCACAGTTGGCCTTGCTCATCAAAAATATCAATCTGCCACACCTGATGACTGCGGCCCGCATGAATGGCACGGCAACAGCCACGGACGGTTCCTGAGCGAACGGCTTTAAGATGATTAGCATTGATTTCCAACCCAACCACCCGTTGCCCCTCCTCAGAACACAGATAACCGGCCATTGAACCCAGAGATTCCGCCAGCACCACTGAGGCTCCACCGTGCAGTAACCCAAAAGGCTGAGTGGTGCGGTGATCCACTGGCATGGTAGCTTCCAGTTCATCATCGCCCAACCGGGTTATCTCAATCCCTAAGTGGGCAACCATGCAGCCTTCACTCGTCTTGTTCAGTTCAGCCAGCGTTGTTTTGCGTTTCCAAAGCATTAAACTATCTCCAATTAAATCAGCTCCAGCAAAGCCTGTAATGGGTGTTTTAGGCTGTTACCTTCAATACGCTTAACCTGACTGCGGCAAGAGTATCCCGTCGCTAAACAACGTTTACCCGGCAGTTTTTGCAATGCCTGTTGCCAGGAGAGTGCATAGATACCGAGCGAATTGTCGATGTTCTTCACCTCATGGCCATACGTTCCCGCCATACCGCAACACCCGACACTGACATTCTCCAGTTTGGCCCCATAGCGGGAGAATATCGACGCCCATTGTTGGCTGCTGGCCGGCAGCGCGGTGGTTTCGGTGCAATGGCCGAACAAATACCAGGATTCACCGCGCATTTGTTGCTCTGGCTGCTCAGCCAGTGCCACTTGTAGCCACTCATGCACCAGTTGTACGGTAAACTCACCGCGAGAACCGCCAAGAATCTCTTTATATTCATCACGATAGCAAAGCACCAATGCCGGATCGACCCCCACCATCGGCATCCCCAAAAGCGCAATACGATTAAGGAAATCAGCGGTTTTACGCGCTGTTTTGGCAAACCGTTGCAGGAAGCCTTTGATATGTTGTGCTTTGCCGTTAGGTGAGAATGGCAGCAATATCGGGTTGAAACCTAACTTCTCTACCAGCCGCACAAAATCAGCCACCACCTGAGCATCGTAGTAGCTGGTAAAAGGATCTTGTACGATCAGCACATGCTGACGGCGCTCGCGCTCGGTCAGTTTTTCCAACTGTTCGAGCGTCATGGTGCTGGCATAATGACCGGATAATGATTGCTTCAAGCTTGGGCTGGACAGCAGCGGTAAATCCACCATGCCGATACTTTTGCGGCTTAACGCGCCGACCCAAGGTTGCTTGAGGAAGAAGTTAAACACCTTAGGCGCTTTAGCCATCAACGGCGCATAGTCTTCCACACCGGCGACCACATAATCACGCAGCGGCCGGTGGTAACGGGTGTGATATAACTGAAGGAAACGGGCGCGGAACCCCGGCACATCAATTTTTATCGGGCATTGTGTCGAGCAGGCTTTACACGCCAGGCAACCTGACATCGCCTCTTTGACCTCATGCGAGAAATCATAGTCGCCCTGACTGGCGGCCCAGCTATTACGGGTCTTTTCGATAAGATTACGCAAGCTTGGCCGTTGGGCCACCAGCCCGTTCTCCAGAGCCACGGGGTCAACCCCTTGCTCGGATAGTAGCCGCAACCACTCCCGAACCAGCGTCGCCCGCCCTTTCGGTGAATGAATACGATCACCGGTTATCTTCATGGATGGACACATTGGGCTGTGCGCATCAAAATTAAAGCATAGCCCGTTGCCATTACACTCCGTCGCCCCACGGAATGAGGTTCTGACCGCCAGCGGGATACGGCGATCCAGCGTGCCGCGTTTATCCGCGCTGTCTACTTGCATCATGGGGGCATCGCTATTGAGCGGCGAACATATTTTCCCCGGATTCAGGCGGTTATCAGGATCGAAAGCTGATTTAATGCAACGCAATTCGTTGTAAAGCACCTCACCGAAGAACTCAGGGCTGTATTGCGCGCGGAAGCCTTTACCGTGCTCTCCCCACAGCAATCCACCATAACGGGCGGTCAGTTGCACCACCTGATCGGAGATCTGCTTCATCAGCATTTCTTGTTGTGGACAGCACATATCCAGTGCCGGGCGCACATGCAACACCCCAGCATCAACATGACCAAACATGCCATAACTCAGATTATGGCTATCCAGTAGCTGACGGAATTCGACAATATAATCCGCTAAATGCTGTGGCGGCACACAAGTATCTTCGGCGAACGGAATGGGTTTGGCCTGCCCTTTGCTGTTACCCAACAGGCCAACCGCTTTTTTGCGCATCCCATAAATCCGCTCAATACCGGCTAAGTCACTGCAAATCTGATAGCCAATAACGCCGCCCTGTTGGCTCGATATCAGGTCATCTAGCCGCAGGCAGAGAGATTCCATCTGACTGTCGATAAGTGCTTTATCGTCACCGGCAAACTCAACAATATTCAGACCCAGCATCTCTTTATCTGGCACATCGGTAATCAACTCGTTGACCGAATGCCAGACAATGTCTTCTTTGGCCAGATTGAGCACTTGGGAATCTACCGTTTCCACCGACAACGCCTTCGCTTCCACCATAAACGGCGCGTTACGCAAGGCAGAATCAAAGGAATCGTACTTTACATTCACCAACCGGCGCACTTTAGGCAGCGGCGTAATGTCCAGTGTGGCTTCGGTAATAAAGGCCAGCGTTCCTTCTGCTCCTGTCAGAATGCGTGTCAGGTCAAAGGTTTGTAAGTCGTCACTAAAAACATGGCGTAAGTCATAGCCGGTCAGGAAGCGATTTAATTGTGGGAATTTTTCCAGAATCAGTGGTCGTTGGTCACGGCAACGGTTTAGCACCGTATGATAAATACGCCCGATAACCGAGTCTTCCTGCGCAATCGTTTCCGCTAATGGCGTCGGCATGGCGCGGGTATCGAGCATCTCACCGCCCAGCAAAATGGCACGCAAGCCCAGCACATGATCGGAGGTTTTGCCATACACCAGTGATCCCTGACCGGAGGCATCGGTATTGATCATCCCGCCCAGCGTGGCGCGATTACTGGTCGAAAGCTCCGGCGAGAAGAAATAACCCAATGGCCGTAGGTACTGATTGAGCTGGTCTTTAATCACCCCAGCTTCCACCCGCACCCAACCCTGCTGCGGGTTAATCTCCAGAATGCGGTTCATATGGCGCGACATATCCACCACGATCCCGTGGTTCAAGGCTTGACCATTGGTGCCAGTCCCCCCACCGCGTGGCGTAAAGACCAACGATTTAAAATTTTCCTGCCCGGCCAGACGACCAATCAATGCGACATCCGCCGTCGAGCGCGGAAAAACCACGGCATCGGGCAGTAACTGATAAATACTGTTATCGGTCGCCATCGTCAGGCGATCGGCATAATGAGTGGCGCTATCGCCGGTAAACCCGTTTTGCTTCAACGCGTCCAAAAAATCCAGCACCAACTGAACCACACCTGGCGCTTGGGAAATCTGTGGGATCATAAGTGTGACCCTATCAATATGTTTGTTGTTGTTCCATTGTGAGATTATCTGTTAGCAACAACCTTTGTCGAACCCTTTATGCCAATTAAAAACAATTTGTGCTAATTCAGAATGATAGGAAAGTGATGGCGTTCGAATAAGGCGAATTCAAACAATAATTCATTAAATATCAAAATATTATATTGTGTCAGTTGCCACTACAATAAACTGGGGGGAACGTAGCTCAGTACATTCGATGCACTCGGATTATTATTAACCCCACGCTATCGTAATGTTTTTTAAGTCATCTCGGCGTTAAAATCCGGAGATATCTGTTAAAACCAACAGAAATATACCATGATTAGTGCAGTTTTTTAGTGATAGGCAATCGTGCAATGGCCACCTTGCCATAACTTGTGAAGTGAGAAAATATCGATGAATTACCCGCAACAACGTCGTACAGACCTGCCCAAACTGATGTTTGGCGTGATATTCATTATGATAATGATTGTCTCCAGTTTTTGGGTGGTGCAGCCTTTTATTATGGGTTTTGCCTGGGCTGGCATGGTGGTTATTGCCACCTGGCCGTTGCTGATCAGATTTGAAAAGCTCCTGTGGGGCAAACGTTGGTTGGCGGCAATTGTCATGACAATGCTGCTGATCTTGTTATTCGTCATCCCGATAGCCCTGCTGGTTAGCAGTTTGGTTGAAAACAGTGGCCCGGTTATCGCGTGGGCCTCCAGCCCCTCAAAACTGCACTTCCCAGAGATGAATTGGTTACAATCCATTCCGATGATAGGCAGCAAACTTTACAGCAGTTGGCATACGCTGGTTGCCGGTGGCGGCAACGCGCTATTGGCAAAAGTCCAACCTTATGTCGGTGCGACAGCCACCTGGTTGGTCGCTCAAGCCGCGCATGTGGGCTACTTCGTGATTCATCTGGCTCTGATGGTACTGTTTAGTACTCTGCTCTATTTTCATGGTGAACAGGTGGGCCTCGGCATTCGCCATTTCGCAGTCCGGGCCGCAGATAAACGTGGTGACGCGGTAGTGGTTCTGGCAGCAAAAGCTATCCGTGCCGTGGCATTGGGTGTTGTCGTGACCGCATTAGTCCAGGCCGTATTGGGTGGGATTGGCCTTGCCATCGCCGGTATTCAATATGCGACCTTGTTGACGGTACTGATGTTTATCTGCTGTGTTGCTCAACTCGGGCCACTGTTGATATTGGTGCCAGCGGTCATCTGGCTGTACTGGACTGGCGACACCACTTGGGGCACAGTGCTGCTGGTTTGGAGCTGTATTGTCGGAACGATGGACAACGTGTTGCGGCCATATTTGATCCGTATGGAAGCTGATATGCCCATGATCCTAATCCTTTCTGGGGTGATCGGCGGTCTGCTGTCATTCGGCATGATTGGCCTGTTTATTGGCCCGGTGGTACTGGCTATTTCCTATCGTCTGACCTCTGCCTGGGTTAACGAAGCCCCCGAACCGGAAGAAAGCATCAAAGACGTCGCCAGACATTTGGATGAGCTTTAACTTCTGGCAATATTTTCACCCTAAATAATTCGAGTTGCAGGCAGGTGGCAATTGAGCCACCCCAGTCACTGACATAAAGTCAGTGACTGGGGTAAACGAAAGCAACTAATGTACCTGCGGCTTGAAGTATGACCGATATGGTCATTATGCTACCGCATCTCGCTTATTCAGCCAGATTACCTATTATATATTAGCAACCATCCCTTAAATTCGTGAAGTTCTATTCCTAACCTCCAATGTCGTTCGATATTAAATAATGGTTAGCATTAATAACGTAAGATTATTAATGCTAACCACAAGCTTATTTTAATTATTTCTATTCAGATGATTCTTAATGACTAACTTACAGAATTTAATTAAGATTATTATTAAGAATCATTTCCCCCAAGCTATTTAAATAGCTCATTTGACAGTGACTTATTTAAATAGCAGTAATCGAATATATGTATTGCTGTGTGTAGTCTTTGCCTGTCACTTAAGACGGGCTTTTTTTTACTCTACTTTTTTGTACTTGACGTTGCAGGGATTAACTGCACTCGTTACTCGCCATCCCAGGCTCACGCCACTGTCACGCGAATAGCTTTGCCATAATATTGTTATTAGCAAAAAATCCGCAACCGCAGTTGCGGATAATTAAGATGCCTGACGCTTTATCAATGCTTGCTATGTTGCGCCAAACTCAGCCAGGTTTGCACCACGGTATCCGGGTTGAGAGATAAACTGTCTATCCCCTGTTCCATTAACCACAAGGCAAAATCTTCATGGTCAGATGGCCCCTGACCACAAATGCCAACATATTTACCCTGACGTTTAGCTGCCTGAATTGCCATTGATAACAATGCCTTAACTGCCTCATTGCGTTCATCAAACAATTCTGACACCACACCCGAGTCCCTGTCCAGCCCCAGCGTAAGCTGAGTCATATCATTGGAACCAATAGAGAACCCATCAAAATGCTCAAGGAACTGATCAGCCAGCAGCGCATTGGAAGGGATTTCGCACATCATAATGATCTTCAGACCATTTTCGCCACGTTTTAGCCCCTGCCGGGCAAGTTCAGCGACCACCGCCTCTGCCTGAGCAACGGTACGTACAAAAGGCACCATAACCTCGACGTTGGTCAACCCCATGACATTGCGCACCCGTTTCATCGCCTCACACTCCAGTGCAAAACAATCACGAAAGCTGTCTGCAACATAACGGCCGGCACCACGGAAGCCCAACATCGGGTTTTCCTCATGGGGTTCATATTTTTCGCCCCCCACCAGATTGGCATACTCATTAGATTTAAAATCAGACAAACGCACAATCACCCGTTTAGGCCAGAACGCCGCGCCTAAGGTAGAAATCCCTTCGGTCAGGCGACCAACATAGAACTCGACCGGGTCGTCATAGCCGTTCATCAGTGCCTTAATTTCAGCCTGAATCTCCGCGGACTGTTGATCAAACTCCAACAACGCTTTTGGATGGACACCTATCATGCGGTTAATAATAAATTCCAACCGCGCCAGACCAACCCCCTCATTTGGCAAGCGGGCGAAGTCAAAAGCCCGATCGGGGTTACCAACATTCATCATGATTTTCAACGGTAAATCAGGCAGTTCAGTCACCTGCGAACTTTGAATCGAGAAGTCCAGCAGCTCATGATAGACATAACCGGTATCCCCTTCAGCGCAAGAAACCGTCACATTCTGACCTTCATGCAAAAGATCGGTGGCATTGCCGCATCCCACCACCGCCGGAATCCCCAACTCGCGGGCGATAATTGCGGCATGGCAGGTACGCCCGCCGCGGTTGGTCACAATGGCTGATGCTTTTTTCATGATCGGCTCCCAATCAGGGTCAGTCATGTCTGTTACCAGAACATCACCGGCCTGAATGCGATCCATCTCGCTGATATCATGAATAATCTTGACCGGCCCAGCACCAATGCGATGCCCAATAGCGCGACCTTCCACCAGCACATTGCTCTGATTATTCAATAGGTAGCGCTCCATCACTTGCTCATTGGAACGCACCGTTTCCGGCCGGGCTTGCACGATAAACAGCTTACCGGTATGGCCGTCTTTGGCCCACTCGATATCCATCGGGCGACCATAGTGCTCTTCAATCAACAATGCCTGATGGGCCAATGCCTCAACTTCATCGTCGCTAAGAGCGAAACGATTGCGTTGTACTTCTGGCACATCTTCAATTTGAACCTGTTTGCCATGTTCCTGACTGTCGGCGTAAACCATACGGATCTTCTTCGATCCCATATTGCGGCGCACAATGGCAGGTTTACCATTACGCAACGTTGGTTTATGCACATAAAACTCGTCTGGGTTAACCGCGCCCTGCACCACCATTTCACCCAAACCGTGGGCTGCGGTGATAAACACCACCTGATCAAAACCCGATTCAGTATCAATGGTAAACATCACCCCTGATGATGCAAGGTCTGAGCGCACCATCCGTTGCACACCGGCCGACAACGCCACACCGCGATGGTCATAGCCCTGATGTACGCGATAAGAGATGGCGCGATCGTTAAACAAAGAGGCAAAAACATGTTTGATGGCGACCATTACCGCCTCAATACCCTGTACGTTAAGGAAAGTTTCTTGCTGACCCGCAAAGGAGGCGTCCGGCATATCCTCAGCCGTGGCGGAAGAACGCACAGCAAAGGAAGCCTCAGGCTCGCCATCCGCTAACTGCTTATAAGCCTCGTGAATTGATTGTTCAAACGCGGGGTGGAACGGCGTCTCAATAACCCATTGGCGGATCTGCGCGCCCGCTTTGGTCAATGCTGTAATATCATCAACGTTGGTGTTATCCAGTAGTTGATAGATACGCTGGTTAACACCACTTTGCTCCAGAAAATCATTAAACGCCTGAGCTGTGGTCGCAAAGCCATTGGGGACCGAAACACCCAATTCTGAAAGATTGGTTATCATTTCACCCAGAGAGGCATTCTTGCCGCCTACCCTTTCAACATCCTGCATCCCGAGCTGGTTGTACCAAAGCACGTTACACAGATTTAGGCCATTGTTGGACATCGAAACAATCCTTTTTACATTATCTATAAGTTACAGACAGTCTGTAGGGTACGGACAGAGGTTAGGGTGGCTGACAAGCCAGCCATACGCATTTAAGAGACTAGCACAATGATCCATAGCACATGGACAGGTGAATCGATCAAGCCAACAAGAAAAGTGTTTTTCGGCTGATTCTGACCGCAAACACTTTACCCATAAAATCAATAAGGCACACTGAAGGGCGAAAATGTCCCTATTATTGTCAAAGCGATTTATTGGCAAAGCAACATATTCACCAAACATAGCGGATGATAACGATTCGCCTACAACGCATTCAGGAGTCAGCGTGGAAAGAAGTGTATTTTATATTTCAGATGGTACGGCGATCACCGCAGAAGTGCTTGGCCACGCCGTGTTGTCCCAATTCCCGGTGAAGGCAACCACCTTTACGCTGCCATTTGTTGAAAGTGCCGCACGTGCGCAAGAAGTTTGTGAGAAAATCAACCAGATATATCAAGATACCGGCGTCAGGCCACTGGTATTCTATTCAATAATCAGTGTCGAAGTGCGGGAGATAATTCAGCGTAGCGACGGATTCTGTCAAGATATTGTGCAGGCGCTAGTTGCCCCGCTTCAAGGTGAGTTGGGTGTAGCACCTCAACCGATACTCAATAGAACCCACGGCTTAACTGAAAGTAATCTGGGTAAATACGATGCGCGCATCGCAGCTATCGATTACGCCCTGGCTCATGATGACGGTATTTCTCTACGCAATCTGGATCAAGCGCAGGTGATTCTGCTGGGTGTCTCCCGCTGTGGTAAAACGCCAACCAGCCTCTACCTGGCGATGCAATTTGGCATTCGCGCGGCAAACTACCCGTTTATCGCCGATGATATGGACAATTTGCAGCTTCCTGCGGCGCTGAAACCCTTTCAGCATAAACTTTTTGGGTTAACCATTAATCCTGAACGGCTCGCCGCTATTCGTGAGGAGCGGCGTGAAAACAGCCGTTATGCCTCTTTACGTCAATGCCGGATGGAGGTCGGTGAAGTTGAAGCATTATTCCGTAAAAATCAGATTCGCTATTTGAATTCTACCAACTACTCGGTCGAGGAGATTTCAACAAAAATTTTGGATATTTTAGGCATGAGCCGCCGGATGTTTTAATCATCCCCTTGGTCGTTGAAGCCTCAGGGTCGTTCGCTTACTGCCTACAACGCCAATTGCTTTGGGTATAAATATTAACTATGTAAATAATTTACAGTTTATTTTATCTAAATTTGTATGAATCTCGGCAATGGCGGTTGAATTCATATCATTTTGGTTTATTGTGATCGCCATCACTTCCCGGTATTCCTGCCGCAGAGAAGAACAGATTTAGAGAATTTTCATGCACAAAACAGATGAACTGCGGACAGCGCGCATCGATAGCTTAATCACGCCACAACAACTGGCCGATAAGTTACCTATTTCTGACGCTGTAGCTGATAACGTGACAGCGTCACGCAAACGTATCGAAAAAATAGTGACAGGCGAAGACCCACGCCTGCTGGTTATCGTAGGCCCCTGTTCCATTCATGACCTGGATGCTGCCATTGATTATGCCACCCGGCTTAATGTGCTACGCGAGCGTTATCAAGACAGCCTCGAAATTGTGATGCGCACCTACTTTGAGAAACCGCGCACGGTTGTTGGTTGGAAAGGACTTATCTCTGATCCCGCACTGGATGGCTCGTGTCAGGTCAATCTGGGCATTGAATTGGCGCGCAAATTGCTATTGGCCGTCAATGAGATAGGCTTACCGACGGCGACCGAGTTTCTCGATATGGTCACCGGCCAGTATATTGCCGATCTAATCAGTTGGGGTGCCATTGGCGCTCGCACCACTGAAAGTCAGATTCACCGCGAAATGGCCTCAGCGCTCTCCTGCCCGGTTGGTTTCAAAAATGGTACCGACGGTAACACCCGGATTGCCATCGATGCTATCCGTGCCGCCCAAGCCAGCCATATGTTTTTATCTCCGGATAAAACCGGTCAGATGACGATTTACCAAACCAGCGGTAACCCCTATGGCCACATTATTATGCGCGGTGGGAAGATGCCTAATTATGGCGCATCCGATATTGCCGCTGCATGTGACAGCTTGCGGGAGTTTGATTTACCGGAACATCTGGTGGTGGATTTCAGCCACGGCAATTGCCAGAAAATGCACCGCCGCCAGTTAGAAGTTGCCGCTGACATTGGCCAGCAGATTCGTGCAGGCTCAACCGCCATTGTGGGGGTGATGGCTGAAAGCTTCCTGATTGAAGGCACGCAAAAGATTATTGCCGGACAACCGCTAACTTATGGGCAATCTATTACCGACCCATGCCTGAATTGGGCGGACACCGAGCAATTATTGAGCTTACTGGCTGATGCGGTCAGTAGCCGATTTTAACCACAAGGCCGTGGATAGAATAGGGTTAATCGCATGGGTTAACTCTTTCTATCACCAAATCAAATACGTCAAACCCATTCCATTGAGTCCCTCCCAATCCCCTACCAATAAATCAATCCAGTTATATTCACACCTTAAATAACTAATGAAAAACAAGTCATTGGCATATTAATTAATAGACTTTATTGTTGAAACACCCCCAATTGAAGATGATAATCATTATCACATTAGCGATTATATAAACCATAAGACCAAACATTATGCACAACGCGGCTAACCAAATCCAGGCAGTAAATTGCGCTGCAAGACAACACTATCCAGCCTCGTCACCTGCGCCACTCTCGTGTATCAACAGTTCACAATTACTTGGGCAACACGGCGTAGTGACCATCAATCATCAGGGGCAACTCTATTATTTACGCCAAACCAAAACAGGAAAACTGATATTAACCAAATAGTTTTTTAGCAGTAGAAACCGGTTCTCCATAAATTCCACTACGCCAGCCACCCGATAACTATCGTCAAGGCAGCCAGCAACCCATTGATTATGTTTAATAACATAGGAAGAGTTGTTTATGCCTAGTTTCTTTCGTTTATCTGCGTGTAGCCTGGCGATTACCTTTGCGTTATCGCCCTCAGCCACAGCCAGCTCTACACCAGAGAACAAAAACCATACCCTTACCGTAACCGGCATTCGCACGGCGTCTGACGCATTTAAAACCCCCGGTGTTGTAACGATTATTGATGCCACCCTACCGCAAAATCAAACTGCAACCACCGCGGCGGAAATGCTGCAAAACCTGCCGGGGGTCAGTGTTACAGGCGCTGGCCGCACCAATGGGCAAAACGTGAATATCAGGGGTTATGACCAGTATGGCGTATTGGTGCTGATTGATGGTATTCGTCAGGGTATAAGTGGTGCCAATATCAATGGGACGTTCCTCGATCCGGTGCTGATAAAACAAGTTCGCGTGATCCGCAGCCCATCTACATCACAGTTCGGTAGCGGCGCACTAGGAGGGGTGATTGCATACCAAACCGTTGATGCCGCCGATTTGCTGGCGGAGGGGCAAAACCTCGGATTGCGCATCAGCGGCTTTGGTGCCACGGGTTATCACAGCACAGGCTCAGGGATGTCTGTTTTTGGCCGCACCGAGAGCCTGGACGGTATCCTTGCTTTCAGTAAACGTAAGGTGGGTAACATTTATCAGGGTAACGGTTCTGATGCGCCTAACGATGAAGCAATCAATAATCTGATGGTTAAGGCCACCGCCTACCTTTCCGACAGCCAATCGTTGACCACCGCCCTGCGCTACTACAATAACCGGGCGCTGGAACCACGTATGGCCAATCAGAATGCGCCAAATCTAAAACATAATATCAACCCAATGATGAATCGTTCAACCATTCAACGTGATGCGAAACTTACCTACCACTTGCAGCCGCACCTCCTTGATTGGCTGGATGCCACTACCCAACTTTACTATTCCGAAGTCAATATTAGCGATGACGTTAATGGTGAGGGTTATGGCAGCCGTAAACAGATCACCCGTGGCATAAAGCTGGAAAACCGCAGTCAGCTATTTACCAACAGCCCAACGGCACATTTGCTCACTTACGGCGTCGAAACCTATCATCAACAGCAAGTTCCCATCGGGGTTATTCGCAGTTTCCCACCGGCTGAAATCAGACTGACATCGGGTTGGTTACAAGATGAAATTACGCTACGTGACTTACCGGTAACCTTGCTGGCAGGCGGCCGTTTTGACAGTTATCAAAACAGTCGCGAGGGATTTGCGGACAAAGAAGTTAAAAACGGGTCAACACACGGAACG
The DNA here is from genome assembly GCF_000173735.1 of Yersinia aldovae ATCC 35236. GTDB lineage: Bacteria > Pseudomonadota > Gammaproteobacteria > Enterobacterales > Enterobacteriaceae > Yersinia > Yersinia aldovae. Next base: position 65,554 of record NZ_ACCB01000006.1, read on the forward strand.
GTTACGGTTAATCCCACCGATTGGCTGATGCTATTTGGTGCCTACAGTCAGGCATTCCGCACCCCCACACTGGCTGAGCTTTATAATGACTCAGTGCATTTCTCTATTCCCAGTAAATGGTTCCCAATTGTTAATCGTTGGAAACCCAATCCCAACTTAGCGCCAGAAAGTAACGTCACTCGCGAGGCAGGCTTTGGGCTACATTTTGATAGCCTGTTGGCTAATGATGACTCGGTAGAATTTAAAGCAAGTTACTTCAACATTGATGCCAAAGACCGTATTACCAACGATGTCAGTATGATGACATCCACCTACATCAATATCCCTCGCAGTAAGAGTTGGGGCTGGGATGTGTCACTGGATTATCAGAACCCATGGTTTGACTGGACGCTGGCCTATAACCGCACCCGCGCTATCAATCTCGACACCCGTCAATTTATTAACAGTATCAATCCAGATACCGTCACCAGCCGCCTGAATGTACCCATTGCCAGCAGCGGTTTTAGCACCGGCTGGGTTTTGACAATGGCTGAAAACACCAAATTTATGAAAAATAACGATGCCAAGACATCGACGTTCAAACCACATCCACCGCAAGCAGGTTACGCCGTTCATGATTTTTATCTGAGTTATCAAGGGCAAGGTAGCCTAAGAGATCTCACCACCACGGCAGTATTGAGTAATGCATTCAATAAAGCCTATTACTCACCTCAGGCAATTTCGCAGGATGGGCGTAATGCCAAATTGTTAATCAGCTATCAGTGGTAATCACAAGGAAAAACGTATGGAAATGTCACTTTATCAACACTACCTCAATATCCGGCAACAACACCCCGGTAAACCGCTACACGATATCGCGCTTATGATGAACGTCAGTGAAGCCGAGCTGTTGTATGCACGCGTGGGACAGGATGCGCAACGCCTGGATATCAGTGCCAGCATACTGTTAGCCGAATTAGAAAAAGTCGGTGTCACTAAAGCGATCACCTGCAACGATTATGCAATACATGAGCATTTGGGCGAGTATCAGAATTTGCGTTTACACGGCCACCTTGGTCTGGTACTCAACCCACGCGCACTGGATTTAAGGCTATTTTTCCGCCAATGGGGCAGCTTTTTTAGCCTGTGTGAAGAGACACCACAAGGCACACAACACAGTATTCACTGCTTTAATCTACAAGGTAAAGTGGTTCACCAAATCTACAGCACCGCTGACACCGACCTGCAAGCATGGCAACTGTTGGTGGAGAAATATCATTGTAAAAACAATGCACAACTGACATTACAACCCACAGATGAGGAATCAACTCACGATAAATTGATTGATACTACAGCCATAGATAATGCGGCCATAGAGAGCGAATGGCGCAAAATGAATGATATCCATCAGTTCTTTATGTTGCTAAAACGCAATAAAATCACCCGCAGGCAAGCCTTCCGCGCTGTCAGCGATGACCTGGCTTATCAGGTCGATAACCGGGCATTAAGGCAGATTCTCCATGCAGCGCAAACCGGTCAGAACGAAGTGATGATTTTTGTGGGCAACAACGGGTGTATGCAGATATTTACCGGAGTGATAGAACAACTCATTATTAATCAGGAAACACACACACATCCCCCTCAGTGGCTGAGTGTACTTAACTCGCGCTTTACTTTGCACCTACTCGAGAATGCCATTGCGGAGAGTTGGGTAACACGCAAACCGACACAAGACGGTTTTATCTCAAGTCTGGAACTGCTGGATACTCAAGGTAAACATATTCTACAATTATTCGGTCAACGCAGCGAAGGTCAGCCAGAACAGCACCAATGGCATCAGCAACTGGCCGAGTTGACCGCCATAGGTTCAATCGATGAATAAATGGTTAATGCTTATTGTATTTATTATTCCAATAAATAGCATGGCCAGCCAACGCATTATTACCCTCGGTAGCGATATATCTGAAATCACCTACGCATTAGGCGTAGGTGACAATATTGTGGCAAGGGACAGTGCCAGCCAGCATCCTGTCGAGCTGAAAACCTTGCCGGACGTGGGCTACTTGCGGCACCTCAACGCCGAAGGTATTCTCGCTTTACAACCAACCTTGGTGTTATGCCGTGCGCAGGCGTCATCGTCCATCGCGCTGAAACAACTCACTGATTATGGTGTCAACGTCATATTTATTCCTGCTGACACCTCACCGCAAACAGTGATTAATAAAATCCATTTGATTGCCACGGCCGTCAATAAGCCAGATAAAGGCCAACAGCTGATCAATGACTACCAGCAGCAACTGGCTTCAATCGTCTCCACGCCGTTGCCGGTAAAAGCCTTATTTATCATCAGTCATGCAGGATTACCACCACTGGCTGCGGGTAAAGGCACCGCCGCAGATACCTTATTTCGACTGTCAGGCTTGGACAACTCAATGCAGACATTCAGCGGCTATCGCCCGTTATCACAAGAAGGGATTATCGCCAGTGCCCCTGACCTGCTGATAGTCACGTCGCATAGCATTAAATCAGTGGGTGGCGTGGATAATATCTGGCGCTTACCGGGAGTAGTGCTTACACCGGCGGGTAAAAAACAAAGATTGTTGGTACTTGATGATCAGGCCTTATTGGGTTTTGGCCTGCAAACGCCTCAAGTGCTTAAACAGTTGCGAATTGCAGGAGAATCCAGCCGATAACAGAGCCACGGTTACCGGCTAGAATGGTCAGATGGTTAAACAAACTAACTGGAACACGAGATCTCCAGATGTTTTCCCCAGTCAGGCGGTAAGTCGGCGAGGGAATCAAACTCAGGTTGATCCGCAAAGGGTTGCTGTAAAGCCTGATGCAACCGCTGCAATGGCAGGATGTCATCCTTTTCTGCGTGATCAATAGCGAGCTGTGCCAAATAGTTACGCAATATATATTTCGGATTCACTGCTTTCATCGCTAACTGCCGCTGCGCATCGTCCACTGGCTCTTGCTGTAAACGCGTGCGATAGCGGCTAAACCAACTATCAAAGCCCGCCCTATCGATAAAATCATCCCGCAAAGGGGAGTGCGCTGAGTGCATTTCAACCTCACTCAACAAACGGAACGTGCGGGTATAATCCCGCCCTTCCTTAATCATCAAACTCAGTAACCCGGTCAGCACATCATTATCCTGGCTATCGCTTGCGAATAACCCCAGTTTAGCGCGCATTTGTTGACCGTATACGGCCATTAATTCAGGCTCATAGGCATCCAGCGCCAATTGTAATTGCGCCACCGACATTAAACCTGACAACGCCTGCCCCAATCGATGCAGATTCCACAATGCCACCGCCGGTTGATTATCAAAAGCATAACGCCCCTGATGATCAGAATGGTTGCATATATAACCGGGCACATAGTCATCAAGAAACCCGAATGGGCCATAGTCCATAGTGATGCCGAGAATCGACATATTATCGGTATTCATCACACCATGCGCAAAACCGACAGTCTGCCACTGAGCAATCAAGCGGGCAGTTCGCATTATCACATCGGTAAACCACAGCAGATAACGTTCCTGTTCCCCGACCAAATGGGGCCAATGACGTGCAATAACATAATCTGCCAATTGTTTTACTTGTTCCGGCTGCTGGCGATAGTAGAAGTGTTCGAAATGACCAAAGCGCACATGACTTTCGGCCACCCGTAGCAGCATAGCGCCACGCTCTGGCTGTTCGCGATAAACAGGATGTTCGCTGGTGACGATAGTCAATGCACGGCTGGTAGGGATACCTAAATGGTGCAATGCTTCTGAGGCTAAAAACTCTCGGACAACTGAACGTAATACGGCCCGCCCATCCCCCATGCGGGAATAAGGTGTTAATCCGGCACCTTTTAAATGCCAATCCATACTGCGACCATCACTGAGTTGCTGCTCTCCCAGCAAAATACCTCGCCCATCCCCCAATTGACCCGCCCACACACCAAACTGATGACCACTATACACCTGTGCCAGCGGCATCATCCCCGGCAACAGCGATTCACCTGCCCATACGGTGGATTTCGGCGCACTAAACCAACTGGCATCCAGTTCAAGTTCGTTTGCCAGCGCTTCACTGTGATAGAGCAAGCGCGCGCCTTTCAGCGGCGTAGGTTGCAGATGGGTATAAAAGCCTCTCAATTGCTGTTCGTAGCTGTTTTTAAAGTTAACATCATGGTTAAACTTAGGCCTGTTATCAGACTTAACATTTTTAGAACCAGACATCAGCGCAATGCCTCCGTTAACCAGTGGCTAACTTGTAACAATTCGGCCTGTGATTCAGGAAAATCATCACTCAATTGTTGGCAAACCGTATTAATGGTTTCTGGCCGATAAACCGCACCTTGCAATCTTCCTGCTAACGCCTCAAGAGGGGCTGGATTCAAGCTGTCAGTGAATATTTGGCAGCGATCAATCGCTCCGTGCAATACATCAAAATGTAGCTCAATCCCTCCCCAAATAAAGCGTGTATCGACTAAATGTGTAAACGCCGGAGCCTGACCAAAATTCCACTGCCAGCTACTCTGTTTGGCAAACTGCTCCGCGAAACTCGGAAGGTCAGGAAGTGCCTGTGGGGAGATAATTTCGGCAGGAACCTGCTCATGATAATAGTCAAAAAAAGCCTGTGTAATCGCGACACATACCTTCTCATGATCAATTCCAGGTAATATCTCCACCAGATTAGCCACTCGGGAACGAACCGAAGTAATGCCTTTGGCTTGTAACTTCTTAGGATCAGGGTTGAGGTAATCGGCTAATCGTTTAAGGTCAGCATTTAATAACAATGTACCGTGATGAAAACCACGATCTTTGGTTTCTTTATAAGCCGAACCCGAAACTTTGCGCTCATCATCGCCATTAATAACCATCAGGTCATTACGGCCAGAGGCGGTGGCCTGAATCCCGAGGGATGCCAACGCATTTAGAATAATTTGCGTTGAAACTGTTTTATCATATTCCGGTTTACCCGCCATAAAAGTAAAACAGGTATTCCCCAGATCATGGAATACCGCACCACCGCCACTGCTACGGCGAGCCAATTTCACACCATCTTGTTCCATCCGGCGCGTATTACACTCTTTCCACGGATTTTGGGCGCGACCAATAACCACGGTATCGGCATTACGCCACAGAAACAGTACCCGCTGATTTGCTGGCATCTGGCGAAAAATACATTCTTCTACTGCCAGATTAAACCAGGGATCATAGGAATCAGAAATGAGCAACCGAAGGGATGACATAAACGCGGCTCCGAACCAAATTAATCAGCCATTAAGATAGCATAACCTACCCTGATTTCTGCCGATGGAACCTATAGGTAATTATTTACCAAAACGAAAGACTATTAAATACGGCGTGCTTGCCAGTAAACACGCTTCCAGTAAACATTTTCAAGTGAAGAACGGATAACCCCTTTACTGGTAGATGCATGAATAAATTCATCATTTGCATCGTAAATACCAACATGCAATCCATTCTGGCCACTACCAGTTTTAAAGAAGATTAAATCACCCGGCATCAATTCATTGCGGGAAACTTTAGTCCCTAAGGCAGTTTGCGCTACAGTGGTACGCGGTAGCTGCATATCAAAACGATCGCGGAAAGTGCGGTAGACAAAGCCAGAACAATCGACACCGTGTTGATCCAACCCACCATTCCGATATGGCGTACCTTCCCATTGGCGAAGTTGTTCATTCAATTTTGCCACAACCACAATCGAGTCAGATAAATGCCCACTCGGTGTTGGAGCATGGCTGCTACAACCTGCAAGAATCATACTGACCAGAAAGATCCAGAAACGCATCCGCATCGATATTCCACCGTGGTAAGACTTAGCCAATCTATCTGGCTAACAAAAGACACCAGTACGGGTAATTTAGCTATCGAGTTTGGGAAAAACAAGTTATATGAATGAGATAATGAATTTAGCCACCTTTTATCGGTTTGGTATGTATCAGCCATATCCCCAACAGAATAAAACCTGCGCCCAGTGTTTTGAGTAGTGTCGCCGATTCATTGAACCACGGCAGTGACACCGCAGCCAAATAAACCAAAGCATAGCTGAGACTCAATAACGGATAGGCTCGATTAAGTGGCAAGTATCTCAGCGCAAAAAACCAGCACATCATAGATAATGCATAACCTGTCAGGCCGCATATTACCGCGAATAGCTGTAGCAGATGGTTTGCAAGAAAATAGCCATTAATATCAGCCAGTGATATTAATGGCATGTGCATCATGCCCCATTTCAGCATGAGCTGGGCTGCGGTTACCAACACCACACTGCCCATGCCCCACATATAGCCTTTCATAAGTGCCAACTCATTAGCAAGATACCAAACATGATGGCGACAATTCCCAGCCAATGGCGAGAGGTAACCTTTTCACCATAAAAGAACTGCGCTGCTAATGTCACCAAAACAAAGTTAAAACTCAGTATTGGATAGGCCACACTCAGGGGGAGATGCTGCAATAGACGCAGCCACAGCAACATCCCCACACCGAGTAACAGCACTGCGAGCGCCAACCACCGCAATGCTGATGCTAATCGATCTAAGTCGTGCCGCTCCCAACGTTGCGCTGCTTGCTTCTGGCATAACTGACCCGCGCAGGTCAATAAGCTGACTATGATCAATAGCAGGTAACTTGTCATGGCGTTTTTTGGTACCACAGCAGTGCCAAGCGATTCATCAGATTAACCTTATCAGCCGCCGGTAAATGAGCAGGGATGGCCTCATTGCGGGATAACTGCACGACTAATGAAACATCACCTTGCTGCCTTGCCTGGGCTAACCATTGCGCAAATTCAGCATCACCGATAAATTTATCCTGATGGTCAGCATAGGCCAACCCATACGTTAACTCACCTTTTTGGCTGAACATCATAATATCGCTGCGTTTAAGCTCCCATGCCAACCCTGCGGCGACACCCACACTGTCGGTAAGAACATACCGGCTGGTACTGAGTTCGCTCATATTACTTTGGATAAAATTTTGCGGTTGTTTAGAATCAATTATCTGCTGAGGGATCAGGTAGCCTACCAGCAAAATAAATAGCAGCGGACATGCGGCAGACCAGCGCCAAAGATGGGCGTTATTACGCAAGGTAATAAAACCTACAACGCCCCAGCCAGCAAAAGCAAGGGTTGCCAGAATAACTTTCTGATGCTCTTGCGGACCATAAGCGACCAGATGAGCGACCAGCCCCATACCAATAACCAAAACCGCCAACGCACAAACCGCACCAAAGACCAGATTTATCCATCCATTGATTTTCAGCGCCCGCATACGCATGTTGTTAGCACAATCAGTTGCATATGCAGCCATAAGCAAGGACAGCGGGGCCATACAAGGCAAAATATAAGTCGGTAACTTCCCTTTCGCTACGCTAAAAAACAGTAAAGGCATCAATACCCAACTGAGCAAAAAGAACAATTCTGGCCGCGTATTACGTTCGCGCCAGCCTTTGAATAAAGCGCCAGGTAATAAACCTAACCAAGGCAACACACCAAGGCACAATATGGGGAGGTAGTACCAAAATGGCGCTTTGTGTTGTGCATCTTTTTCGGCAAATCGCTGAATATGTTCAATCCAGAAGAAATAGTGCCAGAAATCAGGCTCACGTTGTGCAATTGCCAGCGCCCACGGCAAACTTAATAGGACTGCACTGATTATTGCTATTGGGCCAAAAACGAGCAGTTCTTTTACTCTTTTTTGTTGGATAACAATCGGCAATACGGCAATAACCGGAACAGCCAGAGCCAGAAAACCTTTGGTCATAAAGCCCATACCACAAGCGAGGCCCAACAAAATGTAGGCACCGACTTTCTGTTGCGTCGTCTTCGCGCGTGTAGTGAGATAGAAGCTTACCATAGCCGCCGCGAGCCACAGTGAAATCATAGGGTCTAGCACGGCATAAGTACCAATACCAAACACCAAAAACATGGAGAGATAGATAAAGGTTGCCAGTAAAGATGTCGAGCGATTGCGCCATAATAAAGTTGCCAACCAATAAACAAATACTGCGCTCATTGCGGCACTGAAAATAGAACCAAAACGCACGGCAAAGTTAGTATCGCCAAATAGCCACTGACTAATATTATTAAACCAATACCCCGCAATGGGTTTTTCAAAATAGCGAATGCCTAATAAATGCGGCACAATCCAATCGCCACGTTGCAACATCTCCCGGCTAATTTCTGCATAGCGAGTTTCGTCTGGTTGCCATAAGAGGCGACTATTTATGGGTAACAAATAAACTAAAGCGAAAAATAACGCCAGCAGAGCAGCCCCACTTCCTTTTAACAGCCTCATTCCATAACCTCAATATCAGACTGACACCCTAACCATCCCTCTCGCCCCGGGAAGGCAGCACGCACAACCTTCCCCACTGGCAATGAGTCCAACACTGGCGGTAATAATGAGCTTAGTGGGCAAAACTGGATACCCTGCTTTTTAGCCCGGAGCAAAAGCTGTTCAAACATTACCGCCTGAGACATCCCTTCAACCTCTGCATGAATGGTATAAACCGGCACACCACCGTCACGCAAAATAGCATCAAGAATAAAATCATTGAAATCTTCCACTCGAACTTCGCTACCGACCACTTCATCATAAGTGGGCAAAGTGACCGGTATTTGTACACTCCCCAAACTACCATCTGGCAGTTGTGGCCTAAAAGGGTGAGTCCCCCGGCAGTCACTGTTATAGCGGAAAGAAAACGCCTGTTTCACTGCCAGAACACGCCCATCAGCACGCCAACCCGCCACCGCAGAACATGTAACGGGTTGATTAATACTTTGCTTTAAAGCATCGATTCCCAGTTGAATCTGTTGTGTTAATTGCTGCTTCGACCACGACGCAACATTGGCCTGCCAGCCTTGGTGATCCCAGGCATGTAAACCAACCTCATGCCCAGCTTGAGCAGTAGTTTTCATTACCGAACCCAGATTCTGGGCAATTTTCTTCCCCGGCCAGGCTGTACCCGCCAACAAAATATCCCAGCCATACAGTGAGGCAGCATTAGAGCGCAGCATCTTCCATAGAAAACGCGGGCGGAAAAGACGCCACAAATGACGCCCCATATTATCCGGCCCAACACTGAAGAAAAAGCTGGCACTGACATTATGCTTTTCCAATACAGCAAGTAATGACGGCACCCCCTCTTTTGTTCCTCGATAGGTGTCTACATCAATCCTCAGGCCAACTTGCTTCATACGCGAGACTCATCCTTCATAGTTTCGTTTTGTTCAAGCACGGCACCACGCAGGAAAAAGTCCAATGTTTCAGTGACAGTTTGCTGCATGGCAATTTCGGGTTGCCAATGCAGAATACGGCGCGCATTGCTAATACTTGGCGTGCGATACTCAACATCCTGATAGCCTTTACCGTAATATGCACTACTTTCAATATCTTTAAAGCCAGCGAATGGCGGGAAATGATCGCGTAATTCGTGTTTCTCAAAGCTGCTCAGTAACATTTCGGCCAATTCACGAATACTGGCTTCATTAGTTGGGTTACCAATATTAATGATCTCCCCATCACAGCAGCCATCACGATTCTCAATAATGCGGAATAATGCCTCAATGCCATCGTGAATATCGGTAAAGCAACGTTTTTGTGCGCCGCCGTCCACTAATTTTATTGGTGAACCGTCAACCAAATTGAGAATAAGTTGTGTGATGGCGCGAGAACTACCAATGCGCGCAGCATCAAGGTTATCCAAACGTGGCCCCATCCAGTTAAATGGACGGAACAACGTGAACTTCAGCCCCTCTTTAGCACCGTAAGCCCAGATAACACGGTCCAGCAATTGTTTTGATACTGAATAAATCCAGCGCTGTTTATTGATCGGGCCAACAATCAAGCGTGATGTGTCTTCATCAAACTCTTTGTCATCACACATGCCGTAGACTTCAGATGTTGACGGGAAAACAATACGTTTATTGTATTTAACGCAATCACGCACAATCTTCAGATTCTCTTCGAAATCCAATTCAAAAACGCGTAGTGGGTTACGGGTATATTCAATTGGAGTAGCAATCGCTACCAATGGTAAGATTACGTCACACTTTTTAATGTGGTACTCAATCCATTCCGAATGGATGCTGATATCCCCCTCCACAAAATGGAAATAAGGGTTATCGAGGAAGCGGCTAATCGCATCAGAACCAATATCCAGGCCATAAACTTCATAGCGGTCATCGCGTAACAGACGCTCAGTTAAGTGATTGCCGATAAAGCCATTAACACCAAGAATCAGTACTCGTGTACGCCTCTTGAGTATTTTGCTCGGCTTATTACCCAAACGCACATCGGTAACGATACCCATCTCTTGCGCCAGTCGGTTACCCTGAACATATAAGTCAGCATCACCTTGCCCCGCAATAATCTCCAATGCACCTTCACCACATGCCACGGTTAATGGCAAGATAGAGAGCACCGTACCAGGCAATTTACCGTGTTCCATATTCAGCGGTCGTGAACGCCAGATGGTCAGTTTACGCTGCCCTAAGTAACTGAAAGCACCAGGATAAGGCTCTGTTACTGCGCGTACCAGATTGTTAATTGCGGATGCAGACTTATGCCAATGAATTTCGCCATCCGCCGCAGTACGACGGCCAAAATAACTGGCATCGGCTTCTTTTTGTGGCGTTAAACGCAGTGACTTACCTTTCATTTCAGGCAGTAAATCAACTAATAACTCTTTAGCTGCGTCTCGCACTTTTGCATGTAAAGTCAATGCAGTATCAGTAGGACTGATAGCCACTTTATGTTGCCCTACAATCGACCCGGCATCAGCTTTGCGTACCATTTGGTGCAACGTAACACCGGTTTCAGTCTCGCCATTAACCAAAGCCCAGTTAATGGGCGCACGCCCACGATACTTTGGCAATAAAGAGCCATGTAAATTAAACCCGCCTTGTGGTGCGAGTGATAATATCTCGTCACTCAGCATATTGCGGTAATAGAAAGAAAAAATAATATCCGGCTGTAATTGGCGAATACGCTCAACCCATAAAGGATGATTCACATCCTCCGGTGCATGGACAGGCAGTTCAAGATCAGCGGCAACTCGGGCAACAGAAGAGAAAAAACGATTCTCACCGGGAGCGTCAGTATGAGTAAATACGGCCTGAATATCGTAACCTGCTTCAACTAATGCTTTCAAACCTACGCAGCCAATATCGTGATAGGCAAATACAATCGCTTTCATTTTTCTGTTTCCTGATTATCTTCGGTTGGTTCGGCACCAACAACTTTCTGTACAAAATAGCGTGGGCGTGCGCGCACATCGTTATAGATACGGCCGATGTATTCGCCGAGTAACCCCATACCAACAAATTGAGCACCGATGAACATGAACAACACAGCAAATAGCGTAAACACACCACCGCCAGCCCATTCGGGGCCAAAAACTAACCGTAACACCACCAGCAACACAGCAAGCGTAAAACCAGAAAGTGCGATAACACTGCCAACCAGACTTAACAATCGCAGTGGGGTGGTTGTCAGGCAGGTAACCAGGTCATACATGAGATTGATGAGCTTCATCAGGCTGTATTTTGAGTCGCCAAATTCTCGCTCGGCATGATGGACGGTAATCTCGGTGGTGCGTCGGGCAAATGTGTTCGCAAGGATAGGAATAAAGGTGCTACGTTCGTGACAGTGTAACATTGCATCCACAATATGACGGCGATAAGCCCGTAACATGCAGCCATAGTCACCCATTGACTTCCCGGTAGCCCGCTGAATCATCATATTAATCATGCGTGATGCAGTTTTACGGAATAACGAATCTTGCCGGTTTGCCCGCACAGTACCGACGACGTCGTACCCCTCTTCTGCCACATTAACCAGACGTGGGATCTCTTCAGGTGGGTTTTGCAAATCAGCGTCAAGTGTAATGACTAAATCACCACTCACCTGATTAAAACCCGCCATAATTGCAGAGTGTTGGCCGTAATTACGATTGAGTAAAACAGCAATAATACAACTACCCGGTTCATTCGCCGCTGCCGTCAACAACTCGGCTGAATTATCACTACTTCCATCATCAACCAGAATAATTTCATAAGGTTGAGTGAGTAACTTACAAGCTGCTGAGGTTCTCTCTATCAATACCTGCAAGCTCTCTTGTTCGTTATAAACAGGGATAACAATTGAGACTTTCTTAATGCGTTCATTTTGTGACACGGTGTGGCCCTATAATAGTTGCCAATGCCTCAACCACCCGATCGACATCACTGTCTAACATATCGGGGAAAAGCGGTAATGTGCATAGTCTGGCTGAATTCCACTCGGTATTCGGCAGATGTAAATATGGGTAACGTTCTCGATAGTATTTTTGCGTATGTGCCGCACGAAAATGCAGCCCCGTACCAATCCCAACCTCTTTGAGGCGGGCCATTAGCGTATCGCGGCTAATACCGCAGCGCTCTTCATCAACACGCACCATAAAAAGATGCCATGCATGTAGGTGCGGGTAATCAGGAACACCTAACGGCTGTAACGGAGAGCCGGCCAATGCCTGGTGATAGCGGGCTACCAACGCCTGCCGGCGCGCATTAATTTCAGGGAGCCGCTGGAGCTGAATGACCGCGATGGCTGCGTGGATATCAGACAAATTGTATTTATAGCCCGGTTCCACAACTTCAGCTTGTGGGCTACGCCCTTGGATTTGTCGATCAAATGCATCCACCGCTAAACCGTGAAATTTAAGCCGGCGCAGTTTAGTTGCTAATTCATCATCGTCAGTGGCTATCAAGCCACCTTCCGCGCAAGTGATGTTTTTAATTGCGTGGAATGAGAAAATTGCCGTTCCCTTCTCGCCAATCCACTGCTCCCCATAACGTGTACCGACCGCATGGGCTGCATCTTCAATGAGAGGAATTCCGTGCTGTTGCGCTATTGAACGTAAGGCATCAAGGCAGCAAGGTGCACCCGCATAATGAACCGGAATAATCGCTTTGGTTTTCGATGTAATTGCCGCTTCAACCCCGGCTGCGCTGACCATTAACGTATCGCAGTCGACATCAACCATGACCGGTTCAGCCCCCAGCAACACAATCATATTTAGCGTGGAAACCCAGGTCTGAGACGGAGTAATCACCTCATCACCAGGGCCAATCCCCAATGCCATCAAGGTGATGTGCATTCCCGCCGTCGCAGAACAAACCGCAATGGCATGTTTGCAGCCGAAAGCCCGGCAAAAATCAGCCTCTAATTGCTGATTTTGTGGCCCCGTAGTAATCCAACCGGAACCGAGTACATTAACAACAGCACTTATTTCCTCCGTACCGATTGCCGGACGAGAAAATGGTAAAAAATTCTGCATTGATAAATCCCTTAGGACAACTTAGCTATCGGCAACTATATGCCCACATAAGTTAACGAAAACTAAACGCCAATCAGATAGGCGCGTGATCAGTTATAACGAACAATAGTCCGTTAACCTTAAATCAACCTTAAGGAAATATATTTATTGTTAGGATATTCAGTGCCTAAATATTTGTAGTAATCAGAGCAATCTATTTTATAGACCGATTTAATTACAGTGCAGAATAGGTGGGCTATTATCTTTTGAACGTAAAGGAAATGGCTAAAATAGTGTATTACGCTAACGAATACCGATATAAAATACCAACCGCGACTGATGAGTTATGCGAATAATGTCGGCGTCATGCGCTTTTTGTGATGATCCAATGTTGCTGATTAAAGCTATGTATCTGAAAATCAACCTCAAATACGCGGGAAAGCCGATTGGCCTGCATGACTTGTTGAGTCTCTCCCTGCGCCAGCACAGTCCCTTGCGACATCAACCACACCTGGGAAGCATGTTGCAAGGTATGGTTAAGGTCATGAGCACTGATTATCGCACTGCGCCCGGCCCGGCAGAACTCACTTAGCAAACCATCTAAAGCCACTTTCTGCGCCACATCCAACCCCGTATAGGGTTCATCGAGCAGTAACAGTTTACTGTCAGGATTAATATCAGGCCAAACTTGTAAAAATATGGCGGCAAGCCTGACACGCTGCCATTCTCCCCCTGAAAGGTGTGATAGTAATTGTGGCAACTTATCTGTCAGACGGAGTTTCTTACACAAATAGCCAATCGCCGACGCGACAGCTTCGGCCGTCGCACCCTCAGGTTGGTGCAGAGAAAGGTATTGGAATACCGGCATCATCGTTAACGCAGGCTGCTGTTGGCATAAATAAGCACGCTGCCTGGCTAATTCGCGGCCTGAATAATATGGCATGGGATGACCTGCCAACAAAATATCCCCATCGGCGGGTAACAATCCCGCCAGCGCCATTAGTAGTGTACTTTTCCCCGCGCCATTCGGCCCGATTAAATGAATTTGCAACCCAGCCGCCACCTGCGATGAGAACGGCGCAAGACGATTTTCTATACTGATATTACTAAGTTGCAATAGCATCGAATTAAGCTCTTCGTCGGTAAACTAATGGCGAGCCACAGCCTGATTAATTGCCTTAATTAAAATAGGATCTTCTGGCGTCATGTCTGGAGCGAAACGGTCGAGCACCACACCATCACGGCTAATTAAGAACTTTTCAAAATTCCACAGAATATCACCCTGCTGTTTTGGTTCACGGCCTTTACTCGCCAGGCGTTGGTAAAACTCACTTCCTTCCGGTTTTACTGCAACAGATTTAGCCGCAATCAAATGCTTATATAAAGGATGACGCTGGGAACCATTGACCTCGATTTTGCTAAACATAGGGAATTCCACCCCAAACGTTCCACGGCAGAATACGTGAATTTCCTCATCACTGCCCGGCTCTTGGCCAGCAAATTCATTGCTTGGGAAGCCTAATACTTCAAAACCCTGCTGCTGATAGGTTTTATACAGTTTTTCCAGCCCTTCATACTGCTTGGTCAGGCCACATTGAGAAGCCACATTCACCACCAGCAATACCGAGCCTTTATACTTTTCCAGTAGAACAGATTGATGATCAATGGATTGCAGCGGGATAGCATAAATTGGATTACTCATCAGGAGAGCCTCTTATTCAGCGAATGTAAACAGGTGAAATCATAAAGATATTGATAGCGATAAGACGGATCACTCTACACTTTTCACCCGAGTCAGCAACCAAATAAACAGCGGCGCACCTAATGTCGCGGTAACCACACCAATCGGTAACTCGGCTGAAAAGAGGGCAATCCGTGCCACAACATCGGCCAATAGCAATATTCCCCCCCCCGCCAAGGCGCAACCGGCTAATAAGCGGCGTTGATCGGTTAAACCGGTTAATCGCAGTATATGGGGGATAACCAGACCAATAAAACTGATCACCCCAGCCAACGCCACACTGATTCCAACCAGCAAACCAATAGCCAGCACTAATAGGTTACGCCATAGATGAAGTGATATTCCCAGTTGCCTGGCTTGCTGTTCACCTAATGACATGAAATTAAGCGCCCGCCCCTGACAACAGAGCCATACAACGACAGGTAGCAACACAAACACCATTCCTTGCTGCCGCCAGTCAACACCGCTAAATCCCCCCATCATCCAATACATTAATTGCCGCAAATCCAGGCTGGTGCTGAAATAAACCGCCCACGTCATAATAGCACTACAGACAATACCTAAAGCGACACCGACCAAGAGTAAACGGGCATTGGTGAGCATACGGCGGCGAGCAAAACTGAGCAGTAAAAAGGTCATGAATAATGCCCCCGCAATAGCGCAGGCACTTAAAAACCACACCGGCAGCAATCCATGCCCCAACAATACAGCCATAACCAGCGCGACCCCCGCGCCATTCGCCACCCCTAATAAGCCGGGTTCTGCTAATGGGTTCTCAAACAATGCCTGCATCACGGCACCAGAGACGGCAAGGCTGGCACCAACCATAATCACAGCCATTGCCCTTGGCAAACGCAGTTGCCATACGAATAACTTCCCCTGCTCGCTGAACCACTGCATTGGCCAAAGCCAGACATCGCCGGCACACAGACTGATCACCAACGCCATGAATAGCATGGCAGCCAAACCGCCAAGATAGCGATGATCACGGTGTTGTTGATGTTGCTGAAGTGCGGTAAATAACTGACTTGTCTGCATTACATCCTCGGTCAATACCTCAGGCGTCGCTTGGCCTGACAGATAAACATGGCGGCTTTAATCCCCATCGCAGGCACAGATAGTAAGGGGTTAAGGCGATCAGGGGAAGTTTTGCATTGAAAATGCATATTTTATTGGGGCGACGACCCGCTTGGTTTAGCGTTCTACCACTCAACCATGCCAATTAATCTGTCGCAGGCAGACTTTTTTGTTTGATTCAGGATTTCTTCTAATGGATTGCTAACCTATTAATCATTACAATCAGTTAAGTGTTAAAACCACTGTGCTAAAGTTAGCATATTAAAAATGAAATAAAATCAGTACAACTTGTGAGGTCACACAATGATGTGCCTTGCTGAAACCTCTCAGCAAATTCAGTGCGCTGATTATTGCGGTCTTTGAAATTTAGAAGGATTACACATTATGTCAAACATGGTTTTTTGCCGTGGGTGCGGTAAAGAAATACATGAATCAGCAAAAGCTTGCCCAAGTTGCGGTGCAACTCAAAAAGTTACGGGTGAGAGAAATCGTATGGTTGCGGCTCTTCTGGCGTTTTTTCTGGGTGGATTCGGCGCGCACAAATTTTATTTGGGTAAGATTGGACAGGGATTCTTATATCTCATTTTTTGCTGGACATTCATTCCATCAATTATCGCCTTCATTGAATTTATTATTTATCTTTGCAATTCCGATGAAGAGTTTGCCCGAAAATACGGTTAACTGAAATGGGGCGATAAGAGACAGCCAACTGTATAAACCCCGCAATCTGGGGTTTTTCTTGGCGCGGCCAATGCGCACTCACGATTAGAGTATGGGAAAAGCGCGGCAAGACCTTAAGTTGTAGTCAATAGCAAGTGTCGTGAAAACAAAGTTATCATACTTCAATTAATTACAGACAAGAAAAAGGCCGCTTGCGCGGCCTTTTGTTTTGGATAGTACTCACTCTTTGGGAGTGGCCGTCTCTACCCGGCTTTTTAGCTTTTGTCCTGGACGGAAAGTCACCACACGGCGCGCCGTAATAGGAATGTCCTCACCCGTCTTCGGATTACGGCCCGGACGTTGGTTCTTGTCTCGCAGATCAAAATTGCCAAAGCCAGACAGTTTGACCTGTTCGCCATTCTCTAAAGCACGACGTACCTCTTCAAAGAATAACTCCACCAGATCTTTGGCATCTCGTTTGCTAAGCCCTAGCTTTTCAAACAGATGTTCTGACATTTCAGCTTTAGTAAGCGCCATAGGTTCAATCCCTCAAGGATGCTTGGAATCGCTGTTTTAACGCCTCTACACATCTTGCGACGGTCGCGGCGATCTCCTCTTCTTCCAGTGTACGGGCGGTATCCTGCAACACCAGACTAATAGCCAGACTCTTATAACCTTCTGCTACGCCCTTGCCACGGTACACATCAAACAAGTTTACGCCAACTACCTGATTTGCGCCAACTTTCTTACACTCTGCCAAAATATCTTCTGCGGGGACGTTTTCAGCCACTACAACAGCGATATCACGACGGTTTGCAGGGAAGCGCGAAATCTCGCTGGCCTGAGGCACGGCGCGGTCTGCAAGCTTGTTCCACTGCACTTCAAACACCACGGTGCGGCCATTTAAGTCCAGCTTACGTTCCAGTTCTGGATGAACTACACCAATGAAACCAATGCGTTCACCTAATAAATAAATTGCAGCACTTTGGCCCGGATGCAATGCTGAATGCGATTCTGCACGGAATTGAACGTCGGATAACTTACCGGTAAGTTCCAGAATTGCTTCCAGATCGCCCTTCAAATCATAGAAGTCTACTGGCTGACGCGCCAGATCCCAATGTTCTTCAAAACAGTGTCCGGCAATGACACCCGCCAGCATTACGTCCTGCCTAACCCCAAGATCTGCTGTAGTATCAGGTACAAAGCGTAAACCACTCTCAAATAAACGTAAGCGAGATTGCTGACGATTTTGGTTATAAACCACCGCCGTTAACAGTCCAGTCAGTAAAGATAATCGCATAGCAGACATATCAATCGAGATCGGGCTTGGTAACACCAGCGGCTCCTGACCGGGGTGCAACAATGCTTGAATTTTAGGGTCAACAAAACTGTAAGTAATTGCTTCCTGGTAGCCGCGATCGACCAATAACGTTTTCACTCGTTTCAGTGACAGATCGGCTTCGCGATGTTTGGTCATCACCAAATCGGCTCTTACCGGCGCATCCGGGATATTGTTGTAGCCATAGATACGGGCAACTTCTTCCACCAGATCTTCTTCGATCTCCATATCAAAACGCCAACTTGGTGCAATAGCCTCCCAATTGTCGCCCTGCTCTGTCACCTGGCAACCCAGACGACGCAGAATATCGCTTACTTGCTTGCTGGATACCTGATGACCTATTAAACGATCCAGTTTTTCACGACGTAACCTAATGGTGGCACGCGTTGGCAAATGCTCCTCAGACGTAACATCAATGACCGGGCCTGCTTCACCACCGCAAATATCAAGCAGCAGCCGTGTTGCGCGCTCAATGGCTTTGTGCTGCAACGCCGGATCAACACCACGCTCATAGCGATGTGACGCATCGGTATGCAACCCCTGACGGCGGGCGCGGCCAGTTATAGACAGTGGGTTGAAGAAGGCGCACTCCAGCAATACATTCTGCGTTTCTTCATTGACGCCAGAATGTTCACCGCCAAAAATACCGGCCATTGCCAGTGCTCGCTGTTTGTCGGCAATCACCAGTGTATCGGCGCTCAATTTAGCGTTGGTGCCATCCAGCAGTGTCAGTTCTTCCGCTTCGGCTGCCATTCGCACAATGATTTCGCCATCGATGCGATCAAGATCAAACGCATGCATTGGTTGCCCCAACTCCAGCAGTACGAAGTTAGTCACGTCCACAACCGGATCAATCGAACGGATACCACAACGACGCAGTTTCTCACGCATCCACAGTGGCGTGGACGCCTTAATGTTAATGCCTTTGACAACCCGGCCCAAATAACGTGGGCAGGCCTGTGGGGCGTCAACGCGGATGGGGAAGGTGTCCTTGATTGTGGCTGCCACCGGGCTTATATCCGGTTCAGTCAGCACCAACTGGTTCACTACCGCCACATCGCGGGCCACACCGATAATCCCTAAACAATCGGCGCGATTTGGCGTCACACTGATTTCGATAGTTTTGTCGTCTAAATACAGATATTCACGTAAATCAGCGCCAATAGATGCATCCAACGGCAATTCGATAATGCCGTCATGATCGTCGGAAATACCCAGCTCGGAGAATGAGCACAACATCCCTTCCGATGGCTCACCGCGCAGCTTGGCGGCTTTAATTTTAAAGTCACCCGGTAACACCGCACCAACTGTCGCCACTGCAACCTTCAGCCCCAGCCGGCAGTTTGGCGCGCCACAGACGATATCTAACAGACGATCACCGCCAACGTTGACTTTTGTCACCCGTAACTTATCGGCATTAGGGTGTTGGGCGCACTCAACCACTTCACCGACAACGACGCCATTAAACTCACCGGCTACCGCATCTATACCATCAACTTCCAATCCTGCCATAGTAATTTGATGAGCTAATGCGTCACTACTAATGGCTGGGTTTACCCATTCACGTAACCAAAGTTCACTGAATTTCATGAGATATTCCCGCCTTACTTAAACTGTTTGAGGAAACGCAGATCGTTTTCGAAGAATGCACGCAAATCGGTGACACCGTAACGCAGCATCGTCAGACGCTCCATGCCCATACCGAAAGCAAAACCTGAGTAAATTTCAGGATCAATGCCAACATTACGCAATACATTCGGATGCACCATGCCGCAACCCAGCACTTCAAGCCACTTACCGTTTTTACCCATCACATCCACTTCAGCGGAGGGTTCGGTAAACGGGAAATACGAGGGACGAAAGCGGATCTGTAAGTCTTCTTCAAAGAAGTTACGCAGGAAATCGTGCAAGGTGCCTTTCAAATTGGCAAAGCTGATATCTTTGTCAACAATCAAGCCTTCCATTTGGTGGAACATCGGTGTGTGGGTTTGGTCGTAATCATTACGATAAACACGCCCTGGCACAATAATCCGAATGGGCGGTTGCTGTGCTTTCATGGTGCGAATCTGCACGCCAGAGGTCTGGGTACGCAGCAGCCGGGTCGCATCAAACCAGAAAGTATCATGGTCAGCACGCGCGGGGTGATGAGCCGGAATATTCAATGCATCAAAGTTATGATAGTCGTCTTCGATTTCTGGGCCAGATTCAACAGAAAAGCCCAATTCACCAAAGAAAGTCTCAATGCGGTCAATCGTACGCGTGACCGGATGTAACCCCCCATTCTCCATACGACGCCCGGGTAATGAGACATCAATAGTTTCAGCCGCTAATCGGGCATTCAAGACGGCGGATTCCAGCTTATCCTTACGAGCATTGAGTGCTTCTTGTACGTCTTGTTTGGCCTGATTAATAACGGCACCGGCTGCTGGACGCTCATCAGCTGGCAGCTCACGCAATGATGTCATCTGAAGGGTCAAATGGCCTTTTTTGCCCAGGTATTCGACGCGTACCAAATCCAACGCGGCGACATCTTGGGCATCTTCTATGGCTGCTTTAGCATTGGCAACCAGCTCTGCGAGATGTGGCATTGTTTTCTCTTCCTCTGGCCGTATGGCCCGCTTATAGTTATATCCTTTGTTCTTGAAGCTGCTGGGGTGTTAGCTACGCTCACTCACCCGAATCACTTACCTATGTAAGCTCATCGGGATTTACTCGCTTGCTGCCTACCAGCAACTCCAATAACTTTGGATATAGGTAATTAGTTAAAATGCGATAAATAAAATAAATTTTTCATACAAAATCAATAAGGTACCACATCCGCGATACCCTTACTCTCGTCATCATAAATGCTGTAGAGCAAAAACAAAAAAGCCTCCACAATGGGAGGCTTAGGCGTTATTTTTCGTTTCTATTCTTACGCTCAAGCCTCCTTAAATCAGGCGCTAAAGTAAAAAGAGAAGCGAAAAGTAACTGTATGTGTCATAACAAAGACCTTTAGACCAATAAGATAAAAATTAAAAGAGGGAGACAAGCTCCCTCTTCAATTCTGACTTACGCCAGAGCTGCTTTCGCTTTTTCGACCAGTGCAGAGAATGCCACTTTATCGAATACTGCGATATCAGCCAAGATCTTACGGTCAATTTCAATAGAAGCCTTTTTCAGGCCATTAATGAATTTGCTGTAAGACATGTCATTCTGACGAGCAGCTGCGTTGATACGTGCAATCCACAGTTGGCGGAATTGACGCTTCCGTTGACGGCGGTCACGGTAGGCGTATTGGCCTGCCTTGATCACTGCCTGGAAAGCAACACGATAAACGCGCGAACGGGCACCGTAGTAACCTTTCGCCTGCTTTAATATTTTTTTGTGACGTGCACGAGCTACCACACCACGTTTTACGCGAGCCATTTACTTCTCCTATCGCCTTAATTCAAACCAAAAGTTGCTTATGCGTACGGCAGACATGCTACGACCAAACCTAGATCGTTCTTAGATACCATGCCTTTTGGACGTAAATGACGTTTACGCTTAGTAGCTTTTTTGGTCAGAATATGACGCAGGTTAGCATGCTTACGCTTAAAACCACCGGAACCGGTCTTTTTGAAGCGTTTAGCGGCGCCGCGTACTGTCTTGATTTTTGGCATTGAATATATCCACTTCGCATTGTTAATTACAACGAGCTAGTTAGGCGAACAGACTCTAACTCTGCAAACAGAGAGGAGCCTGCTACTTGAGTGCCTTACTGTCTCTTCTTAGGTGCGAGCACCATGATCATCTGACGACCTTCGATACGAGTCGGGAAAGACTCCACGACGGCCAAATCAGAATCTTCAGTCAGATCTTTTTTGACACGGTTAAGGACTTCCATGCCGATCTGTTGGTGCGCCATTTCACGCCCACGGAATCGCAGGGTGATTTTGGCTTTATCGCCATCTTCCAGAAAGCGAATCAGGTTGCGTAGTTTGACCTGATAGTCGCCATCATCGGTACCAGGACGGAATTTAATTTCCTTGACCTGTATGACTTTTTGCTTCTTCTTCTGTTCTTTTGTCGACTTGCTCTTCTCATAGAGGAATTTGCCGTAATCCATAATACGGCAAACCGGCGGCTCGGCATTCGGACTGATTTCTACTAAATCAACACCAGCTTCCTCAGCTTTTTCAAGAGCTTCATTCAGATTGACAATACCAATCTGTTCACCATCGACGCCTGTTAAGCGAACTTCTGTGGCGCGAATCTCTTTGTTGATGCGATTAGGACGCGCCGGTTGAACTCGTTTTCCGCCTTTAATACTTTATTCCTCCAGTTGATGAAGACTACGGCTGCGAATTTCTGTTAGCAGCTTGTCTACGACCACGTTGACGTCCAGACTTCCCAAGTCTTTACCGCGGCGGGTACGAACGGCAATCTTGCCTGATTCGACCTCTTTATCGCCACAGACCAACATATAGGGAACTCGACGCAACGTATGTTCACGAATTTTAAAGCCAATCTTCTCATTTCTCAAGTCCGCTTTTGCCCTAATTCCTGCATCTTGCAGTTTTTTGGTCACTTGCTGGACATAATCAGACTGGCTATCGGTGATATTCATCACCACGACTTGTACCGGAGCTAACCATGTTGGGAAGAAGCCTGCATATTCTTCGGTTAAAATACCGATGAAGCGCTCCATTGAACCCAAAATAGCCCGGTGAATCATTACCGGCACCTGGCGATCGTTGTTTTCGCCGATGTAAGACGCACTTAAGCGGCCCGGTAATGAGAAATCGAGTTGTACGGTACCACACTGCCACGCACGATCCAAACAATCATGCAAGGTAAATTCAATTTTCGGGCCATAGAAAGCCCCTTCACCCGGCTGATAATCAAACGGAATACCATTTTCAGTCAACGCAGCCGCTAAATCATCTTCAGCGCGCGTCCACAAATCATCGCTACCAATGCGCTTTTCAGGGCGAGTGGATAGCTTGACCACAATCTTTTCGAAACCAAAGGTGCTGTACATGTCGTACACCATCTTAATACAGCTATTCACTTCATCGCGCACCTGCTCTTCAGTACAGAAGATGTGGGCGTCGTCCTGAGTAAAACCACGCACGCGCATCAGCCCGTGCAGCGCGCCTGATGGCTCATTACGATGGCAGCTACCAAACTCGGCCATGCGTAATGGCAAATCACGGTAAGACTTCAACCCTTGGTTGAAAATCTGTACATGCCCTGGGCAGTTCATTGGCTTGATGCAATACTCGCGGTTTTCCGACGACGTGGTGAACATATGCTCAGCATAGTTTTCCCAATGTCCGGTTTTTTCCCACAGTACGCGATCCATCATGAACGGCCCTTTCACTTCCTGATACTGGTACTCTTTGAGCTTCATGCGCACAAAAGTTTCCAGTTCACGGAAAATGGTCCAGCCGTCATTATGCCAGAACACCATACCCGGTGCTTCTTCCTGCATGTGATAAAGGTCTAGTTGCTTACCAATCTTACGATGGTCACGTTTGGCCGCTTCTTCCAGACGTTGCAAATAAGCATTCAGTTGCTTCTTATCACCCCACGCCGTGCCATAAATACGTTGCAGCATCTTATTTTTGCTGTCACCACGCCAGTAAGCACCAGAAGTTTTCTGCAATTTAAAGTGATGGCAGAAACGCATATTGGGCACATGTGGGCCACGACACATATCAACGTATTCTTCATGGTGATATAAACCTGGGCGATCATCATGGCTGATATTCTCATCGAGGATCGCCACTTTATAATCTTCACCACGAGCAGCAAAAACATCACGCGCTTCTTGCCAACTGACTTTCTTCTTGATGACATCGTAATCTTTATCGGCGAGTTCATGCATCCGCTGGTCCAGCAGATCCAAATCTTCCTGCGTCAAAGTACGGTCGATATCAACATCGTAATAGAAACCGTTGTCGATAACCGGGCCGATGGCCATTTTGGTATCAGGCCAAAGTTGCTTGATGGCATGTCCCAATAAATGCGCGCATGAATGGCGGAGAATCTCCAAACCTTCCGCATCTTTGGTGGTAATAATAGCCAGGTGGGCATCTGATTCAATCAGGTCACTGGCGTCCACCAGCTCACCATTGACGCGCCCGGCTATGCAGGCTTTTGCCAGACCAGGGCCGATATCCAGAGCCACATCAAGAGCAGAAACGGCGTGATCGTAATGACGTTGACTACCGTCAGGAAGGGTAATAACGGGCATTCTAATTCCTTATCTACAGTGGTGACCCACACGACAGATCACATGCAAGACGTAATTATTGTTTAATTTCAAAAAGTTGCATTATCAATTTAACCCACGTTTGTTATATTGGTACGCAACTGTGTACACAGTTTGCTTTGTAACGCAGTCAGTATCACAAAGTAAATTCATATTATCACTACTCAATATAATGACAAACACTATCGCCCACGACCTGAATGATGGTTTATCTATCCCCGGGCGTCAGTAAAGAATAAGATGCAATAAGTAATGAGAATGTGGCATGGGTGTGGGGGCTATACCCTAGAATTCGAGTTGCAGGAGGGCAGCAACCGAACGAGCAAAATAAATTAATATAAATCAATGCGTTGAATGGAATTTAGCAACCAATACACATGCAGTTTAAAGTATAACGGGTATAAACAGTGATAATGATCCCCGACAAAGTTATCATGCTAAATCTGCTCTACGATCACCCTAATACTCAACGCCGTCCAAATGAGGATCTGCTATTGCAGCGACAACCTGTTACATCCTCCAGAATTCTGTCGATTGGTTATGATCCTGAAAATCGTATGCTGGAGATACAATTTCGTGAACAAGGGACTTATCAGTACCTTGGCGTTCCTGAACGTATCCATCAAAATTTTATGTCTGCGGTTTCGAAAGGGCGCTTTTTTGATGGCGTCATAAAAGGTAAGTTCTTGTGCCGGAAAATTGGGTAATCCGCAAGAATAAATAATGCAGAACTGAAACGGTCGCTTCAATGATAAATTTATGCTGCGAAGCCTACCGTTTCAGAAACGCCCTTCCCTGAGATATCACGCCATAAAATAACGCCATAAATAGGAGATAGGGACAACAAACAATAAGGCGGGCAGAAAATTCACCACTGCAAATATTTTTATTTGTGCGATACGTAACCCTACCGCAATCATAATAATCCCACCACAGGCAGAAAAGTCGGCGAAAGCGATATCATCCATATAAGGCATGATGAGTGTTGCCAATAAAACCAACGTAATTTGGATCAGTAATTGCGGAATAGCAATCGCCACCAGCGCAATACCTAATGAAATTGAAAATATCAGTGCAGTGAAAAAATCCATTAATGCTTTGACAAACAATAGCTGAAAATCACCAGTCATCCCCTCGGTCAATGAACCAACAACACCTAATCCACTGGCACAGAACAACACAATCATGGCGGTAAAACTTTGCGCAAACTCTTGTGGTGGCAATGTACTTCGCGAGGGAATAACGCGCTCTAGTAATATGCGGGTTTTATTCGCACCCCACTTAACGCCTTGCTCTAGTGAGAGTAATTCACCCACTGCCGTACCGATAATCAACGCCAGTATAACAGCCGGCATAAAATGGACTTTTACTACCATGACAATACCAATGGAAATAGACGCTAAAGCAAAGGTCGCGGGTAACCCTTCTTGTAGGCGTTTAGGGACATGGCGGGCAAGTAATACTCCAGCGACGCCGCCAAGAATAATCCCTGCGCTATTAATAAACGGGCCAAGCATACCTCGCTCCTCATCGCTAAAACGCGATGTTCTGAATAAAATGTGTCTGTTTTAGAATTAGGCGGTTTCGATAATAACTAAAGACAAACAACTGAAAATGAGGATGACTCTTGCCGCCAAGATATCTTTATTATTTACCTTGAAAGGGTACTGCAAAGTCGCCATCGGTGTGAAGTATAAACCCAAAGTGCTAACTTATTCGGTTCCCCACGCGGCCCAAATAGACATCAGCGATAATTAGTCTTTACGCTGCAAGTTATTCGTGGTTGGGCACACTTCTTCGTGGTGAAAAGATGTTTTTTTAACCAACAATGATTTACATTATCACCTATTGCTTTTGAGTAGCACTGGGTGTATTGCTATTTCTGCAGGATGTGCCCATAATCACTTTCCGTTTCCGTGTAGCAATGGTTACTGGAACGCCGCCCCGATTGTTAACGCAATCGGGGCGTTTTATTTTCCCGCTATCCCACCTGATACCGCCCCCAACGCCTCTGGTCGCATCAAATCGTATTGATTCATAAATACTGAACTAAATAATCCATTACATCCGTTTTTCTTCCGTATTTAATTGCCTATGATTTGTTCACTGGTCATCGGAGGGAGCAATATGATGCAAAAGATTAAAGCAGATTTGTCAGTCCTCGAACTTTATTTTCGCCAAACACATCAGCAATGCACAGCCAACACGCCCTGGTTCAAGCGCTGGCTCTATATTTCGGTGGAAGAAAGGATGCAAATTCTGAATGATTTACTGACGCCGTATCAAACCAAGCCACCAGAGAAACCTTAGCTGTAGGTGATAACCACTAACAAGCAAGGCACCGGCCCTCGGGCGAGTAGTTGTATGGCAGATGTCACAATGGCATTCATTTAGATGAATACCTTTTAGCTAAGTCGATAGCAGCCTGAATTGCCGAACGAGCTTGAGGGCTGTTTTTCCAGCAACTTGCCCCCACCATCGCTGCGGCATTGCTCACAATCTCACTCATATCCGCCTGACTGAGTTGAGTCAGTGAGGTAAAGCCGAGCTGTTCCAGGCGGGCAATCACCGTCGGCCCGATACCTTTCACCGCCAGTAAAGCATTACGTTCATTATTATTAAATGCCATTTGAGCCTCGGATTACGATTGAATCAATACAACTAGCTGATGGTTATAAGCGCTTCCTGGCTGCATTTTCCGCACTGAAAAACCATAGCTCTGGCAAACGGTTAGGATAAAACCGGATCTCATAAGTATCTTTGAGGGGCGCTAAACGCCAACGCGGACGGGCTTCACGCTTGGGTTTTAAAAACCGTAAACGCCCACGAGTACGTGCTGCCTGTGTATCCAACACCCATGCTGCCGAGGTGGATAATGGCTGGCGAATATATTCATCTTCAACGCTGATATCACAAATACACAATGCCGTATTCCTTGCAAAAATTGATACTAACGTGATTATTCTGGATTTGAGCAATTGAACCAACTATCGTACGGCAAACATTTGATCTGTATCACATATGCCCGTTATCTTTAAGGCCACTACCGGCGGCAGCAATTCTGGCTCAGCCGAATCACAGATTCGGGCTAATTTTTGCGTTGAAATACCCTTAAATAAGGTAGCAATAGCCTTTTACCTGAGCTATCGCGTAGAGTGGCGGCTTAGTCATACTCTCTCTGCACTGTGGTGTTGGGTCAGTATACATATAATTACCTGATATGATTGATTTTATCGGGTGCAATTAGCACTATGTGGAGTTGTGTCGATGGAAAGTATTTTCGAATTGTTTCAAGCCATTGGTTTAGGCTTGGTGTTGCTATTGCCTCTGGCAAACCCCTTAACAACGGTGGCGCTCTTACTCGGGTTGTCCGGCAATATGACCAGCGAAGAGCGCAATCAGCAGTCGAAGATGGCATCAATATATGTCTTCTTTATTATGACGATTGCCTATTATGCTGGTCAGGTCGTGATGAATACCTTCGGTATATCAATTCCTGGTTTGCGAATTGCCGGTGGGCTGATTGTGGCATTTATTGGTTTTCGTATGCTTTTTCCACACCAATCGGCGGAAGATACACAATTAGAAGCCAAATCTCAGGATTTAAAGCAGCGTAAATCCATTAATATCGCCTTTGTTCCATTGGCAATGCCGAGCACCGCAGGGCCGGGTACCATCGCCATGATCATCAGCTCCGCCGCCTCAATGAAAGGCCATACCCTATTTAGCCCTTGGGTTGTCACCGTGGCGCCGGTACTGATTTTTCTTTCTGTCTCATTGATTTTATGGGGGTCGTTACTCAGCTCAGGTGCCATTATGCGTTGGGTGGGTAAAAGCGGAATTGAAGCGATTTCACGTCTGATGGGGTTCTTGCTGGTCTGTATGGGGGTACAATTCATTATTAATGGTGTGCTGGATATTATCGCAAACTACCCCACCACCCTCTCATAAAAACAACCAAAACGAAGGAGGGAAACGCTAGCCGATGTTTATAATGATACCTTGCTTATCATGATAAAAATTACAGCGCCCATAGGGCTACATCGGTTAGCGTTTTAATATTATTCTGACATCGCCCGGTAAGCAGTATCAACTTTCCACAAATAACGTGGGGCCTGCGCTGCCGGATGCTTCTTTTGTATATGCTGATAAAACTCGTTAGGACTAAGACTGTTAATCTTATTCACTGCCAACCGTTTATCTGATGAGAACGTTCGCAGCATCGCACCTGCGCCATTGGCATAAGAAACAATTGTGGCATAACGCAATGTTTGCGGATCATTTATCCCCGCTAACTGTTGGTTTTGCAAAATATTGAGATAGGCAGCACCGATATCAATATTCTTCACCGGATCTTTTAACTCACCAGAGCTAGGCTGACCATTGCGCCCTTTCATCCGATACGCATCACGCCCGGCGGTTGAGGCTTTAATTTGCATCAAACCGATAGCATTGGAGGTACTTACCACATCAGGATTGTAACCGGACTCCACCTGGATAATGGCTTTAATCAAGGTTTCATCAACACCATAATGGCTGGCGGCTTGTTTAATTACGTCGCTGTAGGCAACGGTACTTGAACCAGCGCTGCTTTTCGGTGCATTAATAAAACCACCCGGTGGCACTTTTTTGAGCCACCCATTGTTCGCTTGTGGTGGCGGTGTTTGTTTAGCACACCCCACCAGCAATAAAACTGCCATAAGGCAACCGACTTTTGGATTCACAGTATTCCCCGTGCTAATAAGCCGTTTTGTAGCATATACAAGTTGTCGCCCCGTCCAAATAGATTTTTTAGCCTGGTTTGACCATGAACAGTATAATGATCAGGCTATATTCGGTAACTCTCGGTAAATTTTAGTTTATTGTATGGCGAGGCTTGACTTCATCGCTAATGATATTGATAATCATTTTCATTTAAAGAAAGGGAACATCGCCATGTTTACTAAGCAAAAAATACCCTACCTGCACACTCTACAGTCTTTTACGTCATACTTTTCGCGGGTTATCGCCCTGTTTACACTTGTGGCGTTTTCCTCACTGATCAGCACCTCTGCACTGGCAGAAAGTAGCGACAAGGTGCTTGATAAAAAATTCAAAATTGTGACAACCTTCACAATTATTCAGGATATTGCACAAAATATCGCCGGTGATGCTGCTGTGGTGGAATCAATAACCAAGCCCGGCGCAGAAATTCACGACTATCAACCCACTCCACGGGATATCGTGAAGGCACAATCCGCCGACCTGATATTATGGAATGGTATGAATTTAGAGCGCTGGTTCGAGCGTTTCTTTGAAAATATTAAAGATGTACCTTCCGCAGTAGTAACAGACGGCATAACACCACTGCCTATTCGTGAGGGGCCTTATAAAGGTATCCCTAATCCACACGCGTGGATGTCTCCGTCAAATGCCCTGATTTATATTGAAAATATCCGTAAAGCATTGGTAGAACACGATCCGGCCCATGCTGAAACCTATAATCGCAACGCCAAAGCCTATGCTGCAAAAATTGCTGCGCTGGATGCCCCACTGCGTGAGCGGTTATCCCGTATCCCTGCACAACAGCGCTGGTTGGTAACCAGTGAAGGCGCATTCAGCTATCTGGCGAAAGATTATGGTTTTAAAGAGGTCTATTTATGGCCAATAAATGCGGAAGAGCAAGGTTCACCGCAGCAGGTTCGTCGTGTAATCGATACGATGCGTGCCAATAAAATCCCGGTAATATTCAGCGAAAGTACCATTTCAGATAAACCCGCTAAACAAGTGAGTAAAGAAACCGGCGCACAATACGGTGGCGTGCTATATGTTGATTCTCTGTCGAATGAAAAGGGGCCAGTCCCCACGTATATCGACCTGATAAATATGACGGTACAAACTATCGCGAAAGGATTTGGTCAATGAGTCAAACTGCTTTTATTCGCCCGGAACTGATAGTGGATAACGTCACTGTCACCTATAACAATGGGCATACCGCTATTCATGATGCCAGTTTTTCGCTAACCGGAGGCACCATCTGCGCTTTGGTTGGCGTTAATGGCAGTGGCAAATCAACCCTGTTTAAAAGCATCATGGGCCAGGTAAAACCCAGCGTAGGGAAAGTCGAACTGAGCAATAAGTCAGTCAGCCACGCGTTGAAACAAAATACCATCGCTTATGTCCCGCAGACCGAAGATGTGGACTGGAACTTCCCGGTGTTAGTCGAAGATGTGGTGATGATGGGCCGCTACGGGAAGATGAATTTTCTGCGTATACCCAGCCGTGACGACAAGGCGATTGTCGATAAAGCGATTGAAAGAGTGGGTTTAAGTGCATTGCGCGCTCGCCAAATTGGGGAGCTTTCCGGTGGGCAGAAAAAACGGGTGTTTCTGGCCCGTGCACTGGCGCAACAAGGCACGGTGCTGCTGCTGGACGAGCCATTCACCGGCGTTGATGTCAAAACGGAAAATGCCATTATTGACCTGCTCCGTGCGCTGCGCGACGAAGGTCACTTGATTCTGGTTTCAACGCATAACCTGGGCAGTGTGCCAGAGTTTTGCGATCACGTTATCCTGATTAATCAGACCGTACTGGCGGCTGGCCCGACCGAAACTACCTTTACACAAAAGAATCTGGAAATGACCTTTGGCGGTGTATTGCGTCATATCAATCTGTCGGGCAACACACTGCATGACGATAATGACCCACGCACAGTAACGGTTATCACTGATGATGAACGCCCTGCCGTCTTCTATGGCCACACCAAGAATGATCCGCCAGCGCAAAGCCAGTCAAAGGAGAACAATCCCTAATGCTGGAACTTTTATTGCAGCCATTTAATTACAATTACATGGTCAAGGCGATTTGGGTCAGTGCCATCGTCGGTGCCGTGTGCGCATTTTTATCCGCCTATCTGATGCTAAAAGGCTGGTCACTGATGGGGGATGCGTTATCGCATTCAGTCGTGCCTGGAGTGGCCGGGGCTTATGCTCTTGGCTTGCCCTATGCGGCCGGAGCATTCTTCACCGGGATGCTTGCCGCACTGGCAATGACATTAGTGCGTCATGTGACACGCCTGCGTGAAGATGCCATCATCGGTTTTATCTTCTCTACCTTCTTTGCCGTAGGGCTATTAATCGTTTCGCTTAATCCGACATCGGTAAATGTGCAGTCGATTATTTTCGGTAATATTCTGGGCATCGCCGATGAAGATGTGTTGCAAGTAGAAATTATTATTCTGGTTTCTTTCGTGATCCTTTGTCTTATTTGGAAAGACCTGCTGGCGGTGTTTTTTGATGAAAGTCACGCCATGTCAATTGGCTTATCACCACTACGCCTCAAAATTTTGTTCTTTACCCTACTCAGCGCCTGTACCGTGGCGGCATTGCAAACCGTCGGCGCGATTCTGGTGATTGCGATGGTGGTGACGCCGGGGGCAACGGCCTATCTGCTCACCGACCGTTTCAGCCGCTTGCTAGTTATTGCTATCGCAATCGGCGCGTTTACCAGCGCCTTTGGCGCTTACCTCAGCTTCTATCTGGATGGGGCAACCGGGGGTGTGATTGTGACCTTGCAGACCGTGGTGTTCCTGTTAGCCTTTGTTTTCGCACCAAAACATGGGCTGCTGGCAAACCGTTATCGCAGCCGCCAGAAGCGCCGTCATCCACCGGTTCCCGTTCCGGAGGATAGCCTATGAATACCTTATTGAGTCTGGTGAGTGAACCTTTTGCCTATCCTTTTATGCAACGGGCGATTGTTGCGGCGATCATTACCGGTGTGGTGTGTGCCGTTTTGTCCTGCTACCTGGTATTGAAAGGCTGGTCACTGATGGGGGATGCTATCTCTCACGCCGTACTGCCCGGCATCGTTTTGGCCTTCTGGCTCGGCATTCCTTTGGCTATTGGTGCCTTTGTCTCGGGGATATTCTGCGCCGTCGCTACCGGTTATTTAAAAGAAAACAGCCGGGTCAAAGAAGATACGGTGATGGGGATCGTGTTCTCCGGCATGTTTGCTTTTGGCCTGGTGCTGTTTTCTCGCATGGATACCGACCAACATCTCAGCCACATTTTATTCGGTAATATGCTGGGTATCTCGCTGGCAGAACTGAAACAAACATTATGGATTGCCGGATTTACCCTGCTGGTCGTACTGCTAAAACGTAAGGATTTCATGCTCTATTGTTTTGATCCGAACCATGCGCGCGTTATCGGATTGCCGGTCAAACTCTTGCATTATGGCCTACTCTGCCTGTTAGCCTTAACAATTGTGGCCTCATTACAGGCCGTCGGGGTAATTTTGGTCATCGCGATGCTAATAGCACCCGGTATCATCGCCTTTATGCTCTGCCGCAGTTTTGACCAAATGTTAGTGGTTGCCACACTGGTTTCCGTCGTCGCCTGTGTCTTGGGTACTTTGATAAGCTTCCATATCGATGGTGCTACCGGTCCCTGTATTGTGATTATTCAGGCTTTGTTCTTTGTAGTCGCACTCATTTACAGCCACTTTAAACCGGTAAAAGGCAGCCTAATTTCGGCACCGGCTCATGCCGATGACAGCAAAAACGCGGCTAAAGGTAACCTGCTATAATTAATTAAGCCTCAATAAATATGCCGGAAGATAATAACCGCTCACGGCATATTTATTACGGACCTTGTGCTTCAGCTCCTATTTTTTGCACAATAAAGACGCTAACCTAATGATCTGTACCCGAAGTAATTGAAGTTACAACCAGGCAGCAAGCGAACATAGCTAACAATCCTGTAATTTTAATGACAAAGGGTATGACTGGCAGCTGATAGGGGGTGAATCATGTGGCAAGCAGTGAATCGTCTGTTAGGTGAATACCTCGGCCCCGCCGAGATACGCGAAAGAACCGAACTACCAGGTGGCGATATTCATGAAGCCTGGCGTCTTAGCTACGGCGAAACCGAGGTCTTCGTGAAATGCGATGCCCGTGAGATGCTCCCCATATTTACCGCTGAAGCGGATCAACTCGCCTTATTAGCGCGCAGCAAAACAGTGCACGTTCCACAAGTCTACGGTGTCGGCAGCGATCGTGATTATAGCTTTCTGCTGCTGGAATATATCCCACTAAAACCGCTGGATGCCCATAACGCCTACTGTCTTGGCCAACAATTAGCCCATTTGCACCAGTGGAGCGAACAGCTTCAGTTTGGGCTGGATTTTGATAATGATCTGGCAACCACTCCCCAACCCAACAGTTGGCAACGGCGCTGGGGGCAGTTTTTTGCGCAGCAGCGCATCGGATGGCAATTGCAGCTCGCCGCAGAAAAAGGCATGTCATTCGGTGATATCGAACAGATAACGGCCCTGGTTCAGGAACGGTTACAGCATCATCAACCACAGCCCTCCTTGCTGCATGGCGATTTATGGCCCGCTAACTGCGCCACCTGCGCCGAAGGGCCGGTTATCTTCGATCCCGCCTGCTATTGGGGAGACCGTGAATGTGACCTTGCGATGTTACCCCTCTACCCTGCCTTGCCAGCACAGATTTATGATGGTTATCAAAGCGTTTGGCCATTGCCTGCCAGTTTTATCGAGCGTCAACCTGTCTATCAGCTCTATTACTTATTAAACCGCAGTAACTTGTTCGGTGGTCAACATTGGATTAACGCACTGAAAGCGGTCGATCAGTTGCTACATCCCGAACGGTTTTAGTTACTGAATACACCGTCTCTGCGCGAAAAAAAACCTGAACAGCAGCACCCTAAAGGCGGTATCCACCCCGTCAGGGTGCTTTTTTATTATTATCGCCAACGCCTAAAGCCCCCTCGCCAAACTATTCGCTCTTTTCTAAAAAAACATGAAACAGAGCACACTTTTGAAACGTTTCAGCCAACTAATAATGACACGATACCCTGTTGTTTTTTGCAGGCGACAACCGCAGCCCAAAAGCGCTTACTTAACTGAAATAAAAGCCTTAATTGAGGAACAGTTCACTCTCCTCAATGGGATTCTGTTGTCAGTTATTGGGAGTAAGACAAATGGTGGATATTTGTGAGTGGGAAAAACTCGCTAATAAAGAACTTAGCCGGCAAGGTAAAACCGTAGACGACATCGTCAGCAAAACACCTGAAGGTATTGCGATAAAACCGCTTTATACCGCGCGCGATCTTGATGGGCTAGAAGTGACGGGGTCACTTCCAGGTATCGCACCCTATGTCAGAGGGCCACGCGCCACCATGTATGCCGCGCAACCCTGGACGGTGCGCCAATATGCCGGATTCTCAACCGCCAAGGAATCAAATGCCTTTTATCGCAGGAACTTAGCTGCCGGGCAAAAAGGTCTTTCTGTCGCATTTGATCTCGCCACCCATCGCGGTTATGACTCAGATAATCCCCGCGTATCGGGTGACGTGGGTAAAGCTGGCGTCGCCATTGATAGCGTCGAGGATATGAAAGTCCTGTTCGATCAAATCCCGCTGGATAAAATGTCAGTGTCGATGACCATGAACGGTGCCGTACTCCCCATCATGGCGTTCTACGTTGTGGCCGCAGAAGAGCAAGGTGTTGCTCCAGCGTTACTGACGGGCACCATTCAGAACGACATTCTGAAAGAGTATCTGTGCCGCAACACCTATATTTATCCGCCTAAACCCTCTATGCGCATCATTGCAGACATCATCGCATGGAGTTCTCAGAATATGCCGCGCTTTAATACCATCAGCATAAGCGGTTACCACATGGGTGAAGCGGGTGCCAACTGCGTGCAGCAAGTGGCCTTTACTATCGCCGATGGTATTGAGTACATCAAAGCGGCACTGAGCGCCGGTTTAAATATTGATGACTTCGCCCCTCGCCTCTCATTCTTCTTTGGTATTGGCATGGACTTGTTTATGAATATCGCCATGCTGCGCGCTGCGCGCTACCTGTGGAGTGAGGCTGTAAGTCAGTTTGGTGCCACGAATCCCAAGTCACTGGCACTGCGTACCCATTGTCAAACCTCGGGCTGGAGCCTGACGGAGCAAGACCCCTACAACAATGTTATTCGCACCACCATCGAGGCTCTGGGCGCAACGCTCGGCGGCACTCAGTCGCTGCATACTAATGCCTTTGATGAAGCTCTCGGTTTACCCACCGAGTTCTCGGCCCGCATTGCGCGTAACACCCAGATAATCATTCAGGAAGAGTCGGCCATTTGTCGCACCGTTGATCCTCTGGCGGGTTCCTATTTTGTTGAGTCGTTAACCGATCAGGTGGTCAAACAAGCCAGAGCGATTATCAAACAAATTGATGACGTGGGCGGCATGGCAAAAGCCATTGAGGTCGGGCTGCCTAAACGCATGATTGAAGAAGCATCAGCCGGTGAGCAATCCCTTATCGATCAGGGGAAACGCGTTATTGTTGGTGTGAATAAATATAAGTTAGCGCAAGAAGCGGAAACTCAGGTACTCGAAATTGACAACGTTAAAGTGCGCAATGAGCAAATCGCCCAATTAAAAAGCATTCGAGCCAAAAGAGATAACGAGGCCGTGCAATGCGCGTTGGCAAACCTGCGCCATGCCGCAGAGCACCACGGTAACCTACTGGAAGCGGCTATCACAGCGGCTCGATTACGGGCAACGCTCGGGGAGATTTCAGACGCGATGGAAGCGGTATTTGACCGCTATTTAGTTCCAAGCGAATGTGTCACCGGCGTGATAGCCCGTAGCTACCACCAGACGCAAGAGAACGCACAAGAGTTTGATCAAATTCTGGCCCAAACCCACAATTTCCTTGAAGAAAACGGGCGCAGGCCAAGGATTCTGATCGCTAAAATGGGTCAGGATGGCCACGACCGTGGCGCGAAAGTGATTGCCAGTGCCTACTCCGACCTTGGGTTCGACGTAGACCTCAGCCCGATGTTTTCAACACCGGAAGAAATCGCTCGTCTGGCGGTGGAGAACGATGTTCATGTAATAGGCGCGTCCTCATTGGCGGCAGGCCACAAAACATTAATTCCTGAATTGGTTGAGGCCCTGCGCCAATACGGGCGGCAGGATATCTGCGTGGTGGCCGGTGGCGTTATTCCACCGCAGGATTATGCCTTTTTACGCCAACGCGGTGTGGCCGCCATTTATGGCCCCGGAACCCCGATGTTAGTCAGTGTGCGTGATGTGCTGCAACTGATCAGTCGCCATGATTAATGCCCGCAATTTGAATGATTACATTCAGCGTCTGCGTCAGGGAGAACGCTCGGCATTAGCGCAAGCCATGACACTGGCGGAAAGCACACTGCCTCAGCATCAAGTGCTAACTGCCCAGCTACTCGACAGCATCTTGCCCTACACCGGGCAAGCCAGGCGACTCGGGATAACTGGCACGCCGGGGGCGGGGAAAAGTACCTTTCTGGAGGTGTTCGGCACACAACTGCTGTCGCAGGGGCATAAGGTGGCGGTCATCGCCGTCGATCCTAGCAGCCCGATCAATGGCGGCAGTATCTTGGGCGACAAAACTCGCATGTTGAATTTGTCTCGTGCCGAACACGCCTTTGTTCGCCCAGTCCCTTCCGGCTGCCACCTTGGTGGCATAAGCGCCAGCACGCGCGAACTGATTTTACTGTGTGAAGCGGCGGGTTACGACATTGTTATCGTTGAAACCGTCGGTGTCGGGCAATCGGAGACGGAAGTCGCCGACATGGTGGATTGCTTTATCTCATTGCAAATCGCCGGTGCGGGCGATGACTTGCAAGGTATTAAGAAAGGCATTATGGAAATGGCGGATCTTATCGTTATTAATAAAGACGATGGCGAGAATCATCCCCACGTCGAAATTGCCCGCCATATGTACCACAGCGCCCTGCACATCATGCGCCGCAAGTATCCGGCCTGGCAACCTTGTGTTCTCAGTTGTAGCGCCCTTGAAAAACGTGGCATTAGTGACATCTGGCAAGCCGTGCAACGCTTTTACTCCGTGATGAACCAACACGGGCAACTGACCACCTTACGCCAGCAGCAATCTCTGAGCTGGGTGCGCCAACAGATTGAGAAGAATGCACTGACACTACTGTTCTCCCGCCCTGACCTGCGCCAGCACATGCAGCAAATCGAACAACAGCTCCGCCAAAACCACATCTCGCCACGCGCTGGCGTGAATTGTGTCACCGATTTTATTTCGCACGAAATTATCCAGTAAAGGAATCACGATTATGTCTTATCAGTATGTCAAAGTGTTGATTGCCAATCGGGTTGGCATTATTGAGTTTAATCACACACGCAAACTCAATGCCTTAAGTAAGGTGTTTATTGATGACCTGTTGCAAGCACTACATGACCTCAATCACACCGATATCCGCTGCATTATTATGCGCGCGCCAGAAGGTGCAAAAGTGTTTTCCGCCGGTCATGATATCCATGAACTGCCCACAGGCCGGCGTGATCCGCTGTCATATGACGACCCGTTACGTCAAATTACTCGCACCATCCAAAAGTACCCTAAACCGATCATTTCAATGGTAGAAGGCAGCGTCTGGGGTGGCGCATTCGAGATGATTATGAGTTCCGATATCATTGTTGCTTGTAATACTTCCACTTTTTCAATGACACCAGTGAATTTGGGTGTTCCCTATAACTTAGTCGGAATACATAACCTGATCCGCGATGCCGGTTTTCACATTGTGAAAGAGATGATATTCACCGCCGCCCCCATTACCGCACAGCGCGCACTGTCAGTCGGCATCCTTAATCATGTGGTCGAACCCAGTGAATTGGAAGATTTCACACTAAAACTGGCACATGTCATTGCTGAAAAAGCGCCGCTGGCCATTGCCGTTATTAAAGAAGAACTGCGCGTATTAGGTGAAGCCCACACCATGAATTCAGATGAGTTTGAACGCATTCAAGGCTTACGCCGTGCCGTCTACGACAGTGAGGACTATCTGGAGGGCATGAGCGCATTTATGGAAAAACGTAAACCTAACTTTGTCGGTCGTTGAGTTTTCTCAGCCGGAGGATTTCTTTATGAAACAGTCATATCGCATAATGAGCGCCGATGAAGCTGCCGAATGTATTGAACATGATCATATGGTGGCATTTAGCGGTTTTACCCCGCGGGCGCGCCTAAAGTGCTGCCTGCCGCCATTGCAAAACGGGCACTGGCGCACCACCAGCAGCAACAAGCGTTTCAGATTCGTTTACTGACCGGCGCGTCAATCAGCGCGCAAGCCGATGATGAGCTGGCGAAAGCGGATGCCCTCTCTTGGCGTGCTCCTTACCAGACCGCATCGCTGCTGCGGGAAAAAATCAATCAGGGCGCGGTAAGTTTTGTCGATCTGCACTTAAGTGAAGTGGCGCAGATGGTCAACTATGGCTTCTTTGGTGACATTGATGTCGCCGTGATTGAAGCCTCTGCTATTACCGCCGACGGTAAAGTTTACCTGACCAGCGGTATTGGTAACTCACCTATTTTTCTGCATAAAGCTAAGAAAATCATTATTGAGCTGAATCATTATCACCACCCACGCGTGGCAGAACTGGCCGATATCATCATGCTAGGCGCACCTCCACGGCGCAACACTCTGCCCATATTTCATACATTGGATAAAG
The DNA here is from genome assembly GCF_000173735.1 of Yersinia aldovae ATCC 35236. GTDB lineage: Bacteria > Pseudomonadota > Gammaproteobacteria > Enterobacterales > Enterobacteriaceae > Yersinia > Yersinia aldovae. The sequence goes on from NZ_ACCB01000006.1 coordinate 104,435, forward strand.
TGGGCCAACCCTATGTACAGGTCGATCCTGCCAAGATTGTCGCCGTGGTAGAAACTGAGCTACCGGATGCCACAAACAGCCTGGAACGTGAAAACCCATTATGTGAACAGATCGCCGATAACGTGGTGAATTTTCTGTTGAATGAACTTAAATTAGGCCGTATTCCGTCGGAGTTTCTCCCGCTGCAAAGTGGCGTGGGAAATATCAATAACGCAGTAATGAAACGCCTTGGCAGCAACCCTCACATCCCGCCATTTATGATGTATTCGGAGGTACTACAAGAATCTGTGGTGCCGTTATTAGAAGAAGGAAAAATCCTTGGTGTCAGTGCATCCAGCCTGACCGTTTCACCCGCATCACTGCAAAAAATCTATGACAATATGGATTTCTTTTCCAGCCGTATCGTATTGCGACCTCAAGAGATTTCAAACCACCCTGAAATCATCCGCCGCCTGGGGGTTATTGCCCTCAATGTGGGGCTGGAATTTGATATTTATGGCCATGCCAACTCCACACATGTTTGCGGCACCGAGCTGGTTAACGGTATCGGTGGCAGCGCGGATTTTGAGCGCAATGCATATTTATCTATCTTTATGGCTCCCTCCATCGTGAAAGGCGGCAACGTCTCTACGATTGTGCCAATGTGTACCCATGTTGACCACAGCGAGCACAGTGTGAAGGTCATCGTGACAGAACAAGGTGTGGCCGATTTACGCGGGCTATCACCGATGCAACGCGCCGTTGCCATTATTAATCACTGCGCGCACCCGCTGTATCGCGACTATTTGCATCGATATCTGGCGCAAGCCAAAGGCGGGCATTTGCATCACAATCTGGCGCAAGCATTTCAATTACACCAAAATCTGCACCAGTTTGGTTCCATGCTCGCACCTTAATCCCCTTCACGATCGGCGTGAATATAGCCCATGACTTTCTCTATATGCTGATTATTTTTTAGCGAATAAAGATACTCTCGCATAAACATGGGCTGATTCGGCGCATCAAAGTATTTTAGTTTCGCCGGGTTGACCAACCGATAGGCAAACTGAGGAACCACGGTCAGAAATTGCCCCTGCTCAACCGCACTGATTTTTGCCATAAAACTATAAGGGCGATAAATGATAGTCGGGTTAATACCGATAGCGCGGAAATGGGCATCCAGTATAGATTCAAAATTGGCGCGGTTTTGGAAACGCATCTGCAACCACGGCAAGGTATTTAAAAGTTCGAGCGGTTGAGTATTTTCAAAACGACGCGAAACCAGAAACCCTAAGCGCAGTGAGGGCAGTTCTGTCGCTTGCAAACTTTGAGTCTGAGTCACCCGCTGCGATGCCTGCTGTGGGGAGATAATAAAGTCCACGCGCCTATCGAGCAAATCATCAATCACGCTGTTTTCACTGAACTCAAAAGGTTGAGCTGTTATCCCATTGTATTTATCACTGAGGCTAAATAACTGATCGAAAACGATGGTTGGATAGGTATTATCAATACCAATCACACTATTTTTTTGCCGGTGAGACAACGCCAGAATACCATTATCAATAGCCGAAAGCCGTTGATAAATAGGGAATAACTCTTGATATAACTCTTGCCCTGCCTTGTTAAGGCTGAGGTTTTTTTCATTGCGGGTAAATAATGAATAACCCACTAAATCTTCTAACGCCGCGATACTTTTGCCAAAAGGTGACGCCGTCATGTGTAATTTCTCAGCGGCTTTCGCCATGCTATTTGTTTGTGCTAATACAATAAAATTACGCATTTTTTTAGAAATAAAAACGTTCATTGCTCAATAAATATGGCAGAGGGAAGAGAGTGACAGCATAAAGCGATCACACGATAAATAGTGTGAGTCAGAGAGCGGTAGGATGAGATTTCATTAATAAATAATTTCAATATGTTAATTTATTTACATATCAAAATATTATGCACTCGCATCCCATACCCAGTTGAAGAGCGACAGCCAGCGGCCAGAACCCAGACACTCTCCTGACTCTGGCCTGCTGGATAGTGTCAATGAAACTTATTATCCCTGAGCCATCAATCCCAGTAACTTAATGACAAAATAGGCCACGATACCTATCACCAATGGCAGGATATATAAGGTAAAAAACTGCAAAAAGATGGTGTGATGCGGCAAGACAATCTTTTCTTCCAATTGCTCGCGGCTGCGCCCTTCACTGCCTTTTGCTTGCTCTAAAATCATCTGATCTTCAATGCCTTCACGGATATGCCGCACTTGCCGGGCCATACGCGCGCCGGATGCCTGCAACGACAAACCGACGAAAATCAACATATAAATAATGAAGAACATGATGTTCGCGGCACTTAACCCCTGTTCTGGCTCAGGCACCGGCGAGTTAAACCAAAAGATATCCAAAAAAGCGGTATTAAAGCGGATCATATCGGCCATCACATGGACAAAATCCAATATAACGGCATTAACCCCAGTACTTTTCTGGCTATATTGGTAGGCAAAATTGATAATTGAAATCAATGTTGACAGCAGTGCTGGAATAAAAACGAGCCACCCTGCAATCCTTTTGATAACAGCGACGCGCCCAGCCTGTTGATAGGTCATGACTTCTCCTTGTAAATACCACAACTTATGTGGCCTTAGTTTACCTGCGACATCAGGTTGTTGCGCAGAATTTTATCGCCATGCTAGCAGTGAATTCAAATTCAAGCCTAGCTCATACAGCGTAATATCATTAATTTAATGATTTAAATTGGTGTTGATATAGAGTGTTAAAATCGTAGCTAAAAACCAACAGGAGAGTGATAAATGGCGACCCTTCACCCGATTAAGGCCGCAATTTTCGATATGGACGGCTTGCTAATTGATTCAGAGCCTTTATGGACTAAGGCTGAACTGGAGATTTTCACCTCACTGGGGCTGGATACGACCTCGCGTGACACGTTGCCCGATACCCTTGGCTTACGTATCGATTTAGTGGTGAAACTTTGGTATCAAGCCATGCCGTGGCAAGGGACGAGCCAGGCTGAGGTATCCAAGCGGATTATCAAACGCGCAATGGAGTTGGTAGAAGAAGAGCGCCCTATATTGCCAGGCGTTGAGTACGCGCTAGAACTGTGCCGCAAACAGGGGCTGAAAATCGGGCTGGCATCGGCCTCACCCCTGATTATGCAAAAGAGTGTGCTGAAAATGATTGGGGTTGAGAAATACTTCGACTGCCTGGTCTCTGCTGAATACTTGCCCCACAGCAAGCCCCATCCGGAAGTCTATCTGAATGCTGCCGCCGATTTGGGTATTGACCCACTGCACTGCGTTACGCTGGAGGATTCCGTCAACGGCATGATTGCCACTAAAGCTGCCCGTATGCGTTCGATCGTGATTCCGGCACCGGAATACCGCACCGATCCCCGCTGGGTTTTGTCCGATATTCAACTGGCATCGTTAGAACAATTGCGCCAGGAAGATATTTCGTAATCGAGGCTGAATGCTTTATTGGCCGTCGAGGGCGGCTGGTATTGATGCCTCAACCGCCCAAAAGCGCTTTACAGAAAATCATCCCGTTTCGGTGTAAAGGTGTCGATCAAGATACTGTTATCTTCGAGAGACACCGCACCGTGCATCTCATGTTTAACCGCCCGATAAGCGTCCCCAGCTTTCAAAATACGTTTTTGCCCTTCAATTTCCACTTCAAAACTGCCCGCAGCAACATAGGCAATCTGGTCATGGATATCGTGTTTATGTGCAACACCGATAGCCCCCTTATCGAAGTGGACACAGACCATCATCAATTCATCACTCCAGGTCATGACTTTGCGTTTAATCCCCTTGCCTAACTCTTCCCACGGCGTTTCATCATTAATAAAGAACATCTTCATTGTATTACCTCGTTATCAGAATACGTTGCCGGTATAGCGCTTTCACCATTTTACGATCAATCCGACTCATTCTACGGGCAAAGCCCGCAGATCAACCCTAATTAATCCGAAAACCATGACATCACTCAAAAAAATAAATAAAACGCCATTTCATTTTTATTGAATTAACTCACCGAAAACACTATTATCCCTGTAACACATGAAACGCTCGGTCGTAAGCCCACAACGAGCAAGCCGTGGCTGCCAAACGGGTCAAACCATCATTGGTGTGAGCACCGCACGCTACCCCGTCATCTGGGCGCGGTTGGCCACATCACGGTAAGCAAATTACGTTAAGCATCACCCGCTAAAGCCGTTCACTGGGCGGCTTCCTCCACCCATAACGAAATCGCGGCCATCGTTAACCGCGTTGAGAGAGATGTAAGCTATGATTTTAGATTCCTTTGAATTGAAGGGTAAAGTTGCTCTGGTTACCGGCTGTGACACAGGTTTGGGCCAAGGCATGGCGCTTGGTTTAGCTGAAGCCGGTTGTGATATCGTCGGTATAAACATTGTTGAACCCGCCGAAACCATCGAGAAAGTCACTGCGCTGGGCCGCCGTTTCTTAAGCCTCACCGCAGATCTGAGTAAAATCGACGCTATCCCGGCCCTGTTAGAAAAAGCCGTGGCTGAATTTGGTAAAATTGACATTTTGGTGAATAACGCTGGCATCATTCGCCGTGAAGATGCGATTAACTTCAGTGAAAAGGACTGGGATGATGTGATGAACGTTAACATCAAAACCGTGTTCTTTATGTCGCAGGCGGTTGCCAAACAATTTATCAAGCAAGGCCACGGCGGAAAAATCATTAACGTGGCGTCAATGCTCTCTTATCAGGGCGGTATCCGCGTGCCTTCTTACACCGCATCGAAAAGCGCAGTCATGGGCGTTACCCGTCTGTTGGCAAACGAATGGGCTAAACACGGTATCAACGTGAACGCGGTCGCACCTGGTTACATGGCAACCAACAATACTCAGCAACTGCGTAAAGATGAAGAGCGCAGCAAAGAGATCCTCGACCGCATCCCAGCGGGCCGTTGGGGGTTGCCTGATGACCTGAAAGGCCCGGTGGTGTTCCTCGCCTCGAAGGCATCTGACTATATCAGCGGTTACACCATCGCTGTCGATGGCGGATGGTTAGCGCGCTAAATATGTTTCTAGTGATAATTTTAGTTAAAACAGAATAATCTGCTTTTAGGCAGCATATCCGCGTCAAACACGCAAAAGGTGCAACTTGAGTTGTGCCTTTTTTATTGCTTTATTATTAAATAGTTAACAAATAAATCACGCCTGTAACTGCCACAATAACCCATCAAATAAAAAATCAAAACAACGTTCCGACTTCGATCACACTTTTGTCATTCGCTCAATGACTCGCCTGTAAATACAAATATAATGAATTGAAACGATGTTTCTATTTATAAGGAACATTAAGCCGGTTCTTCAGAATGTAACAAAGATGGGGTTATGGTAATGAATTTGGCAGGCAACATTAAAGGCAGCGACGCAATGATGATTAACTGGCTGAGTGCTATTTGTCGCTATGTTGATCTCGTCCAGTCAGTTGGCCATAGCAAACGTAACCCAACCCCACTGATGGCAGACGGTTTTGATGTGCTCACCCAGCAACCGGTGGCCTGGGCATTTGCCAATGGCCAGCTTGCGCCAATATCTAACTTTGCCAGTCAACAAAACTGGTTACGTACCTTAGACGCCCTGAGTCTGGTGACGCAAGAGCCGCAATATCAGCAACAAGCTCGGGTACAAACCCACTACTTTATGCAGCATGGCGTGCATAACAAAAGTGGGCTGTTTTATTGGGGCGGGCATCGTTTCTTAAATCTGGACACGCTAAAGACTGAAGGCCCGGAATCTAAAGCACAGGTACATGAATTAAAACACCATCTACCTTATTACAACCTGCTGGCGAAGGTTGACCGCGAGAAAACACTGAATTTCTTACAGGGATTCTGGCACGCCCACGTTGAAGATTGGTCATCGCTGGATTTGGGCCGTCATGGTAGTTATGACAAACAACGCGATCCACACGTTTTTACCCATCCGCGCCATGATGTGGTGAATCCCGCTAATTTGCCAAAATTGCCTGAAACCAAAGGTCTGACCTTTGTCAATGCAGGTACTGACTTGATATACGCGGCGTATAAATACGCTGAATACACCGGTGATATTGCAGCCGCCGCCTGGGGTAAGCACCTCTATCGCCAATATGTGTTAGCGCGCAATCCTGAAACAGGCTTACCTGTTTATCAGTTCAGTTCGCCACAACAGCGCCGCCCTATTCCGGCAGATGATAACCAAACCCAATCCTGGTATGGCGATCGGGCTAAGCGTCAATTTGGCCCTGAATTTGGTGAGATTGCCCGCGAAGCCAATGTGCTGTTCCGTGACATGCGCCCATTACTGATCGATAACCCACTGGCAATGTTGGATATCTTGCGCCAACGACCGGACGCTGAAGTCCTGCAATGGGTTATCGATGGTTTGAAAAATTACTATCGTTTCGCCTATGACGTAGAGAGTAATACCTTGCGCCCGTTATGGAACGACGGTCAGGATATGAGCGGTTACGTTCTGCAACGTGATGGTTATTATGGTGCAAAAGACAGCGTTATCTCACCGTTCCCTTTAGACGTGGATTATCTATTGCCACTGGTACGCGCCTGGCGATTGAGCGAAGACGCAGAACTGCTGGATCTCATTGGAGTATTACTGCATCGCTGGCAGTTGGCGGAGCTGGATAAAACCAAACGTAGCGCCACATTGGTGGTTGCAGAAAAACCTAAAGCATCGCCATATTTGTTACTGGCATTGATTGAAATGGCTGAACATTGCCAGTGCGCAAAATTATTCGAATTAGCATGGCAGACAGGCAACAACCTCTTTAAACAACATTATCATCGCGGCTTGTTTGTTGAATCGGCTCAGCACCGCTATTTCCGCATCGACAACCCCATTGCATTAGCATTATTAACGTTAATTGCCGCCAAACAAAACAAGTTAGGTGAAATACCGGCCTTTATGACCCACGGCGGTTACATCCACGGGGATTATCAAGTTAATGGGAAGAGCCAAATAGTGTATGACATCGATTTTATTTACCAAACACTGTTGAGTCAGTAGCTTTATTTATCTTTCATGTTATTAAAAATAGGTAAGCATTATGAATGAAAACAGAATGCTGGGGTTAGCCTATTTATCACCTTATATTATAGGGCTGATAATATTTACGGCTTTCCCCTTTGTATCATCTTTCTTCCTCAGTTTTACTGAATATGACTTAATGAACCCGCCTGTATTTAACGGGATAGAGAATTATCGTCATATGCTGATTGAAGATGATTTATTCTGGAAATCTATGGGCGTTACGTTCGCTTATGTTTTTCTAACTATTCCATTGAAACTGGCATTTGCTCTGGGGATCGCTTTTGTACTGAACTTTAAATTACGCGGTATTGGCCTGGTCCGTACGGCGTTCTATATTCCCTCTATTCTCGGCAGTAGTGTTGCCATCGCCGTGTTATGGCGCGCGCTATTTGCCATTGACGGCCTACTGAACAGTTTTATTGGTGTGTTCGGCTTTGACGCGATCAACTGGTTGGGAGAGCCAGCACTGGCGCTGACATCCGTGACATTACTGCGTGTTTGGCAGTTCGGTTCTGCGATGGTTATTTTCCTTGCTGCATTACAAAACGTACCACAGTCCCAATATGAAGCCGCCATGATTGATGGAGCCTCTAAATGGCAAATGTTCACCAAAGTGACCGTTCCACTGATCACTCCGGTTATTTTCTTTAACTTTATTATGCAAACCACACAGGCATTCCAAGAATTTACCGCACCCTATGTTATTACCGATGGTGGGCCAACCCATTACACCTATTTATTCTCGCTCTATATCTATGATACGGCGTTTAAATACTTTGATATGGGATACGGTGCTGCGTTGGCCTGGATATTATTCCTGGTAGTCGCTCTGTTCGCCTCAATTGCATTTAAATCATCTAAATATTGGGTCTTCTACTCCGCCGATAAAGGAGGAAAAAATGACTGACGTACGACAAGATTCGTTAAAAAGCGAAAATCCCCACCAGAATAAATTAGATCTGGCGCAGGAAATTGCTAATGCGGAAATTAGCCGCACCGAACGTAAAGCAAAAGTCAGTGCAGCTTTTCGCTATATCATTTTAATTATTGTTGGCCTGATGATGCTTTATCCATTGCTGTGGATGTTCTCTGCGGCCTTTAAACCTAATAATGAAATATTCACCACATTAGGATTATGGCCAGAGCACCCGACACGCGATGGTTTTGTTAATGGCTGGAAAACCGGTACTGAATATAACTTCGGTCATTACATGCTAAATACCCTTAAGTTTGTAATTCCGAAAGTGATTCTAACCATTATCTCTTCCACTATCGTGGCATATGGTTTTGCGCGCTTTGAGATCCCGTGGAAGAAATTCTGGTTTGCTACTTTGATAACCACCATGTTGCTGCCAAGCACTGTGTTATTGATTCCGCAATACATCATGTTCCGTGAAATGGGGATGCTGAATAGTTACTTGCCACTTTATCTACCAACCGCCTTCGCCACACAAGGGTTCTTCGTCTTCATGCTGATTCAGTTCCTACGTGGTGTACCGCGTGATATGGAAGAAGCGGCGCAAATTGACGGCTGTAACTCGCTACAAGTGCTGTGGTATGTGGTGGTGCCAATCCTGAAACCGGCCATTATCTCGGTCGCACTGTTCCAGTTTATGTGGTCAATGAACGACTTTATCGGCCCACTGATTTATGTCTACAGCGTAGACAAATACCCGATAGCGCTGGCGCTGAAGATGTCAATTGACGTCACCGAAGGCGCACCGTGGAACGAAATTCTGGCAATGGCGAGCATCTCCATTCTGCCGTCCATCATTGTTTTCTTCCTGGCTCAACGCTACTTCGTGCAAGGCGTAACCAGCAGCGGAATTAAAGGTTAATAGAGGATCTATCATGGCTGAAGTCATTTTCAATAAATTGGGCAAAGTTTACTCCAACGGTTTCCGCGCGGTGCATGGCATTGATCTGAAAATTCATGATGGCGAATTTATGGTGATTGTTGGCCCATCCGGCTGTGCTAAATCCACCACCCTGCGCATGTTGGCAGGATTGGAAACCATCAGTGATGGTGAAGTACGCATTGGTGATCGGGTGGTCAATAATCTGGCACCGAAATCACGCGGTATTGCAATGGTGTTCCAGAACTATGCGTTATATCCGCATATGACAGTAAAAGAGAATCTGGCTTTTGGCCTGAAACTGAGCAAGCTACCAAAGGGCCAAATTGAATCGCAAGTTGCTGAAGCGGCTAAGATTCTGGAATTGGAAGACTTACTGGATCGATTACCGCGCCAGCTCTCGGGTGGCCAGGCTCAACGGGTGGCTGTGGGCCGGGCGATTGTGAAAAAACCGGATGTATTCCTGTTCGATGAACCGTTATCAAATCTGGATGCCAAGTTGCGTGCTTCAATGCGTATTCGTATTTCAGATTTGCATAAGCAATTGAAAAAAAGCGGCAAAGCGGCAACCACTGTATATGTTACCCATGACCAAACAGAAGCGATGACGATGGGTGACCGTATCTGTGTAATGAAACTGGGCCATATCATGCAAGTTGATACGCCGGATAATCTCTACCACTACCCTACCAATATGTTTGTTGCCGGTTTTATCGGCGCGCCGGAAATGAATATCAAACCGAGCACGCTGGTAGAAAAAGAGGGGCAAATTGGCCTGACCGTTGGCCAGTACACCCTGGTTTTGAGTGAAAAACAGCAAACTAAAGTGGCTGCCCATGCCGGAGAGAAAGTGTTCTTTGGTGTTCGCCCAGAATTTATTCGTATGTCACAACAGCCCTTTGCCAATAACCATTCGCAAGGTGAATTGGTTCGCGTGGAAAACATGGGGCATGAGTTCTTTATGTACATCAAAGTTAACGACTTTGAATTGACTTGCCGCTTACCGTCTGACGAAGCAAGACCCATTATTGAAAATGGCCTGCATCGCACCGTGTACTTCCAGTTTGATATGGATAAATGCCATATCTTTGATGCAAAAACAAGAAAAAAATATCTCTCTTTAACAGGAGCAGTATCCAAATGAAAAAAGCGATCCTACACACGCTGATAGCATCGACTCTGGCTTTATTATCACATCAGGCTTTTGCACAAGATGACGTTAACCTCCGCATGTCATGGTGGGGGGGCAATAGTCGTCATCAAATGACCCTTAAAGCACTAGAAGAATTCCACAAACAGCACCCGAATATTAATGTTAAAGCTGAATACACCGGTTGGGATGGGCACCTTTCGCGCCTGACGACACAAATTGCCGGTGGAACCGAACCTGACGTAATGCAAACCAACTGGAACTGGCTACCCATTTTTTCTAAAGACGGTACTGGCTTCTTTGATTTAAATAAAGTGTCTGAGCAGTTGGATTTGACGCAGTTCGATCCGAAAGAACTGCAACAAACTACCGTTAATGGCAAATTAAATGGTATTCCCATTTCAGTCACTGCCCGTATTTTCTATTACAATGATGCAACCTGGGCCAAATCTGGTTTATCCTATCCAAAAACATGGGATGAATTACTTAACGCCGGCCAGGTATTTAAAGAAAAACTGGGTGAGCAATATTATCCCGTGGTATTAGAGCATCAAGATACGTTGGCATTGATTCGTTCTTATATGACTCAAAAATACAATCTTCCGACTGTCGATGAAGCCAACAAGAAATTTGCTTACACGCCAGAACAGTGGGTTGAATTTTTCACAATGTATAAGAAAATGGTTGATAACCATGTCATGCCATCAACTAAATACTATGCCTCATTTGGCAAAAGCAATATGTATGAAATGAAGCCGTGGATTAATGGTGAATGGGGGGGAACTTATATGTGGAACTCCACCATAACTAAATATTCTGATAACCTGACTAAACCCGCTAAATTGATACTTGGCCCTTATCCGATGTTACCGGATGCGAAAGATGCCGGTCTGTTCTTTAAACCTGCACAAATGTTGTCGATCGGTAAATCGACTCAACACCCTAAAGAAAGTGCCATCCTGATTAACTTCCTGCTCAATAGCAAAGAAGGTATTGATGCTATGGGCTTAGAGCGTGGTGTCCCACTGAGTAAGAGTGCGGTGACCCAACTGCGTGCCAGCGGTGTGATTAAGGATGAAGATCCATCCGTTGCCGGTTTAAATATGGCGCTGGAATTGCCACATGAAATGAAAACCTCACCCTATTTTGATGATCCGCAAATTGTTTCACTGTTCCGTGATGCCATTCAATATATCGATTACGGACAGAAAACGGTTGAAGAATCTGCGGAATACTTTAATAAGCAAGGTGACCGAATTCTGAAACGCGCCATGAGATAATAAGTTAGTTAATTTAACTTAAGTAATAATTAAACCCTGCCATTAATTTTGCGGGGTTATTCCGTTTAAAAAAAAGCCATTTAAAACAATCAATTGATCAGCATCACAAATAACCACTAGCTTATAAAATATATCACCAACAAAGACATGGATCACAAAAATAATTATTTATATAAATAGAATATAAAGCCACATTAAATGAAACGCTGTTTCTTTTATGTGGGTGATTGCTTCTAATGCGTATGTTGATTTTTTATAAACTTGTTAAAAATAATTGTATATACCCTAAATAATTCGATTTTCAGGAAGATGGCAAGCGAGAAAACAATTGAGCGTAGCCAACACACATGCAGCTTGAAGTATTACGGGTATAAATAAACATAACCCTGGGATTGTATAAAGAATGAAATTTAAATTACTTACTCTGGCAATGGCCTCTGTTATTAGTTTTAGCTCTGTTGCAACAACTATTGACTATCGACATGAAATGAAAGACACCAGTAAATCGGATCATAAAGATCGTTTACTGTTTTCTAACCGCTTTGCTAATGGTTTTGGTTTATCTCTGGAAGGGAAATGGGGCCAACACAGCTCGGATACCACGCCGAATAAACCTTTCAATGAACAAGTCAGTAATGGTACCGAAGTGGTTGCCAGCTACGTCTACCCATTTAATAAAACATTCCAAATTGAACCGGGCTTCTCATTAGAGTCTTCTTCTGACACTAACAACTACCGTCCCTATCTGCGGGGCAAAGTCGCCTTCACTGATGATTTCTCAACATCACTGCGTTACCGCCCATATTACAAACGCAACCAACCCGCTCAGACTAAGAATACAGAGAAAGGCCATGAATTCACGATGCTCTTCGCCTACAGCTTCTTGAAAAACTATTCCGCGGAATATGAATTGAACTACAAGAAATCTGAAGACGAAATTCTGTCAAATAATGAAAAAGACGAATGGACTCATGATCTGAAGATTGCCTACAAATGGGATAAAAACTGGAAACCTTATGTCGCTATCGGCAACGTCGCGGGCAGCAAGACCACGGACGAACGCCAAACTCGTTACCGTGTCGGTATGCAGTATAGCTGGTAATCACCAACACAGCAGTTATGTCGTTAATTCAATAATGCAGTTAATAGTAAAAGTACCCTCATCATTATTTGTTAAGTTATGCCTATAATCTATTTTGGGGAAGCGCTGACGCTCAGTCACTCTTCCCCCTTTTTTGGATAGTCTAACAACCCCCACCAACACCGATTCACTTAACTTACCTTACACTTATCCGTGCAGCACGCTTGGTATAACCCCGTATATTTTCATACTAAATAGTTATCTTAATCTCATCACTCTCAAGCAGAGAAAAATGAGACATTTAGTTACAGCGTAACGGCTATTCATACCAAGAGAAATCTCATATACTGGATAAATCAACAGCTACAAATTCGGAATATAAGTATGACAGGGGAAGGACACCTTATTTTTTCTGTCGCCTGCGTTATTTTTGCCAAAAAAGTCGGGCTAACACCGGAATTGGCACATGGCGATTGGTGGCACATTATCCCAGGCGCCCTGTTGACCTCCCTGCTGCCAGATATTGACCACCCAAAGTCAATCCTTGGTCAGCGGCTAAAGTGGATTTCAACGCCGATTGCCCGCGCATTTGGACATCGCGGGTTTACCCATAGCCTATTGGCGGTGATCGGCGGAATTGCGCTTTTTCACATGGATATTTCACGCGACTGGATTATTCCCGCAGATGTATTCCATGCCATGATTATTGGATATTTCAGTCATCTTCTGGCTGATATGATCACCCCGGCTGGCGTCCCTCTACTGTGGCCATGTCGCTGGCGTTTCTGTATTCCGCTATTACGTCCACAAAAAGGCAATCAATTAGAACGCGTATTATGTGTTTTATTAGTTTGTTTTTCCGTCTACTGGCAGACCGATACCACCATCCCGCTCCTCTCTTATGTGGAACAATTGAAAAATTTTAGATTTTGATCACATTTTAACGAGCAAATAAACATCAGCCTGAGTGTATTTCATACAAATAATTGAAAATAATTATATAGAATTCTTTTTGGATATAAGAGAGCCTGCTAATGAACTGCTACCATACGCAGCTTAAATGCACCACCGTATCTGGCTGCCTGTACATATAATAGAAATAGAATACGCAGCCGGTACTCGACATATTAATTTGGAGATTTGGGGATGAACCTACCGCTTGTCATTAACGTGCTGGTATTTGTGGCACTGCTACTGCTATTGGCACAAACTCGTCATAAGCAATGGAGTTTAGCCAAAAAGGTATTAGCTGGTTTGGTATTAGGTGTGCTGTTTGGTTTGGCGCTGCAAGGAATCTACGGTGCTGACAATCCAGTGCTAAAAGAATCCATCACCTGGTTTAATATTGTGGGTAACGGTTATGTGCAACTGTTGCAAATGATTGTGATGCCACTGGTCTTCGCCTCCATTTTGAGTGCGGTTGCTAAACTGCATAACGCCTCTTCTTTGGGAAAAATCAGCCTATTAAGCATCGGTACTTTGCTCTTCACCACCATGATTGCGGCATTAGTCGGTGTGCTAGTCACAAATCTGTTTGGCCTGACGGCTGACGGCTTAGTACAAGGCACACAAGAGACAGCACGGTTGAGTGCGATTGAGAGCAATTATCTGGCTAAAGTAACTGACCTGACAGTTCCACAGCTAATTTTATCCTTTATTCCCAAAAACCCATTTGCCGATCTGACCGGTGCCAGCCCTACGTCAATCATCAGCGTGGTGATTTTTGCTACCTTCCTCGGTATTGCATCATTGCAATTACTGAAAGATGACGTGGAGAAAGGTCAGCGCGTGCTAGTCGCCATTGACACACTACAAGCTTGGGTGATGAAGTTGGTACGTCTGGTGATGAAACTGACCCCGTATGGCGTATTGGCATTGATGACCAAAGTGGTTGCAGGTTCTAACATTCAGGACATCATTAAACTGGGCAGTTTTGTCGTAGCGTCATACCTCGGTCTGGCGATTATGTTTGTCGTTCATGCCGTACTGCTCTCTTTCACTGGTATCAACCCACTGAAATTTTTCCGCAAGGTGTGGCCCGTATTGACGTTCGCATTTACCAGCCGCTCCAGTGCTGCCAGTATCCCATTGAACGTAGAAGCGCAAACCCGCCGATTAGGGGTGCCTGAGTCAATCGCCAGCTTCTCCGCCTCCTTTGGTGCCACCATCGGCCAGAATGGTTGTGCTGGCTTGTATCCGGCAATGTTAGCCGTTATGGTTGCCCCAACGGTGGGTATCAACCCACTTGACCCAGTCTGGATTGCCACGCTGGTCGGTATTGTTACCGTTAGTTCGGCTGGTGTTGCAGGTGTTGGCGGTGGCGCGACCTTCGCAGCATTGATTGTATTGCCCGCGTTGGGCTTACCGGTCACTCTGGTTGCCTTGCTTATCTCGGTTGAACCACTGATTGATATGGGCCGTACCGCATTGAATGTCAGCGGTTCAATGACCGCCGGTACTATTACCAGCCAATTAATGAAGCAAACAGATAAAGATATTCTTAACAGCGATGATGATGGCGATTTAGTCCATCAGTAATTACCACTCGTTAGCGTGATAATGTAAAAAAGCCCGTCATTTGTGACGGGCTTTTTGTTTTTAAAGAATGGTCACCGAAATCGAAATACAGCTAACATACCGCGTCTTCACGGATTAAGGGGACGGTACTTTTCAACCAATGCCAAGGCAATAGCTTCTGTTTCCACATCCGGCACACCACTGAAATCGGCTGCCCTGAAGTGCATTTGGAATGCTTTGATAACCTGACGGGTTTCATCGTCTAATTCGCCACTTTGTGGAATTTGGTAGCCATAGCGGGCAAGTGCTTGCTGAATAACCTCAACAGAAGCCATATCCTGCTTGTTCCGTCCACCAATATACTGAGCTACAGTGGCGTCATCTGGCCAGGCACCCACACCTTGTTCAGCCAAGCGTTTCCAGGGAAATAGTGGGCCTGGGTCTGATTTTCTCATTGGCGCAATATCACTGTGGGCAACCACAGCAGTCGGCTCAATATTATAACGCTGTATAATGTCTTTGCTGAGCCGCTCAATCAATTCAATCTGAGATTCGTTGTAAGGATACCACTCTCGCCTCAACATCCCCTCAGTGAAGCCCTTATTGACGATTTCAATGCCTATCGAGGTATCATTGAGGCTACTCCGCCCTTGCCAGTTACTCACCCCTGCATGCCAGGCACGCTGTTCTTCAGGAACCAATTGCAATACAACGGGCTTCCCCCCACGTTGGCAGGATGTGTTGTTACCAGATAATGCGCACTAACATCGCCCTGCGTCAGTAATCTTAGCGATTCTGCGTCATCGGTTGCTGTGTAATGAAGAACTAGAAAGCGCACCCGCTCGTTTTTGGCAACGGAAGGATAGTGGGTATCAATCTTATACTCGCCACGATCAATCAATTTATTCGAGCCATTGTTGTTTGAACTGCTACAGCCAGCCAACAGCAGTAATAGCCCTGAGCCTAATAACGTTTTTATGCTTAATAGCGTCCGCATCATCTTTCTCCCTATATGGTTAAGCACAGTTATAGTGACTCACCTGAACTAAATGAACTATCAACGATACGTTTAAATAATCTCTAATAAGAAACGGCTCCTGATGAGGAGCCGTTAATGACAATGTCCAATAACGATATATTATTGGCCCTATCTCATAAATCATTTATCAGAAGGGATAATCGCGATAACCCATTTGTTCTGAGATACGACGAGCGGCGCGATGCAACGATTTCACCACATCGCTCTTGTTGTCTTCAGAAAAGCGCAACGTTGGGTATGAAATACTTAATCCTGCAATGACCACCCCGAAACGGTCGAAAACAGGCACGGCAATACAACGCAAGCCTTCTTCCTGTTCTTCGATATCTTCGCCGAAACCTTGCTCACGAACCTGATCTAACACCGGCAACAGGTCGGCGGCACTTCTCAGCGTATGCGGCGTGCTATTGGTAAATTCAATATGTGACAAAATCGCTTCAACTTCAGCCCGGTCATGCCATGCCAATAACACTTTACCGATAGCGGTGCTGTGCAGCGGGTTACGGCGACCAATACGTGAATGCATCCGTAGGTTATACATAGAATCAATTTTATGGATATAAACGATGCTATCTTCATCTAATGCGCCCAAGTGAATAGTTTCACGGGTTTCATTCGATAGCTCTCGCATTTGAATATCAGCACTGCGAATCAAGTCTACATTTTGTAAAGACTTAGCACCCAATTCAAACAATTTCAACGTGAGTGAATACTTCTCTGATTGGGGGTCCTGTGCCACATAGCCCAGGGTTTTCATCGTTTGGAGAAAGCGGTAAACGGTACTTTTAGCCATCATTACACGGTGAGAAAGCTCGGTAATACCGATGTCCCGTTCTTCGCCCAATGCTTGTAAAATGCCAAAAATCTTTAGAACCGATGAAACCGCATCGGGCTGTTTATCTTTATCTTTATCTTTATCTGCAATCGCCATTTTTGCTTACCCTACTCAGTTTTCTGTATTTCATAAAACAGTATGTTTTAAAAAAAATAGAACAGTGGTTTCATTGTAAATGGAAGTTGCAATACTGCGCAATAAACAATGTAAATAATTGGCTAAAAGCGTTTCAGACGGCAAATTAGCCTCTCTCCAAGCGCGAGGCTAATGCAAGATTCAGCTATTGCCAGACAGATTCAGGCAATGTGGCCAAATAGAGTGCCGGTTTGCCGTGAACATCTGACGTAAAGAGAACTTGTTTATCATCAGGTGTAAAGGAAGGATGTGGATGGGTGACCTGCCGATCACCTTCAAATACTTGCCATGAGGTGTCATGACGGGCAACGCGGTGCTGAGTGCCATTCTTCATATTAAACACATACAGGAAAGGATCATTTTCGATCTTATAACCGCTATCGTCTTGTACATCGACCGGCGCATCAGAGCCGTCGCCTACCATCAGTGAACCGTCATAGTTACTCATCAGATGAGAACAGGCGGGCATTGAGGTTAACTGACGGTTTTCCAGCGTCACCGGATCAGCGCTGTAGATAAAACGCTCTGGGCTGCCTTTCAGATAGGAGACATAGACCAGCGCGGAGCCATCTGGCACCCAGAATTCATGGGTACAACTTTCACCTTCCGCATGAGTCTTCACTTTACGCATGTTGCTGCCATCTTCATTGATCAACCACATACGTGCATCGACCAGATCGTGTGGCCCTTCATGGCAAAATGCCACGGTGCTGTCATCATATGGGCGATAAATAGGATGACCGAGCCATTGATTCTCTTGCAGAATGACCGCTGACTCGCCGGTTTTCAAATCAACACGCATCAAGCGGCAGCAGGGGTTTGTGAAATAAAACGCGTGGAATTTCTTCCAGTCGGTCAACGGCTCCCAATCTTCTCGTTTAATTTCAATACCGACCAATTTGGTGCAATCGGAATTAGCCACCCAAGTCCCGTAACCGACCCACGCATCCGGCACCTGATACACCACACTCTCTTCCAATGTGGCAAGGTCAACACGCATCAGGTTTCGGCCATCTTTGACATAAAACAATGCATCATCTTGCGGTGACAAAAAACCACCAAAGGTATTGTCACCATGCCCTTCGGTCAGTTGAGTGGCAACCTGGGTGGTAAGATCCAGCAAGTAATAGTTCCACGGGCCATCAAAAGCGCCACCAAACAGCAACTTGCTGCCGTCGCGGGTGAAACACTTTTGATAGAAATAATTACGGTGGCATGTCACCTCAGGAGGGGTTAGTCGTGTAACCTGTACACCGGTAGAGGCATCCTGGTAGGTGTGAAATGTCAGGGGGATTTGTTTACCTTTGGCCATCCGGAAAGTCCTTAAATCGTCAGAAAATTAAAATTTGCCCGTAGGCTAACCTGTTTGGCTAATACCATCTCACATTATAGAAACCGCGTTTTATTTTTCCGTGATCATGGTTCTACTTTTACTGATTATCTTAAATTACTGTCGTTATCAGGCTGTTAATCTGCTTTCGCACTTAACGTTAGCTTGCGGTTTAGCGCGAGTATGACCAACAAATGATGCAATCACCCACAATACTCGTTAGCATATAAATACTTTCCTACATGACTATTTTATAGGTAAATGCCTATGACCTCCCCTGTACCCGATGGCTTACCCGTTCCTCAACGTTATGCCGCAATACTGGTTATCGCTCTGGGGATTACCATTGCGGTATTGGACGGCACAATTGCCAACGTGGCACTGCCAACCATAGCCCGTGACCTCAATGCCAGCCCGGCGACATCTATCTGGGTGGTCAATGCCTATCAGTTAGCCATTACTATCTCATTGCTGTCGATGGCCTCTTTGGGCGACATTATTGGCTACCGGCGGGTATATCAGGCCGGCTTGCTGGTATTCAGTATCACGTCGCTGTTTTGCGCGCTATCGGATTCATTATGGACACTGACATTCGCCCGTGTGCTACAAGGGTTTGGTGCCGCTGCATTGATGAGCGTGAATACTGCGCTGATTCGTATTATTTATCCCCGCGCACAACTGGGCCGCGGCATCGCTATCAACTCGGTGATTGTTGCCGTCTCTGCGGCGGCTGGCCCGACTATCGCCTCCGCCGTATTAGCGGTTGCCTCCTGGCAGTGGCTGTTTGCCATTAACGTACCGATTGGGCTACTGGCATGGGGGCTTGGCATGAAATACTTGCCCGCCAACAGTAGCAAAAGCAACGGTAATCACTTCGATTTTACCAGTTGTATTATGAATGCCCTGACCTTTGGCCTGCTGATCACCGCGATTAGTGGTTTTGCTCAGGGGCAAAGCCCGACGCTGATTGCCGCTGAAATTGTCGCGTTGCTACTGATCGGTTTCTTCTTTGTACGCCGTCAACTCAGCCAACCCTTCCCACTGCTGCCGGTTGATTTGCTGCGAATCCCCATTTTTGCGCTGTCGATTGGCACCTCAATTTGCTCTTTCGCCGCACAAATGCTGGCGATGGTGTCACTGCCCTTCTTCTTACAAACCGTGTTAGGCCGTGATGAGGTGGCAACCGGCTTGCTATTGACGCCGTGGCCACTGGCAACCATGGTCGTCGCACCGATAGCCGGGCGATTAGTCGAACGCTATCATGCAGGATTATTGGGAGGAATTGGTTTGGCGGTCTTTGCCAGCGGGTTGTTCCTGCTCGCGCTTTTGCCTGCCAACCCAAGTGATGCGGATATTATCTGGCGAATGATCCTGTGTGGCGCAGGCTTTGGGTTATTTCAGGCGCCCAATAACCACACCATTATCTCCGCAGCCCCCCAACACCGCAGTGGTGGTGCCAGTGGCATGTTGGGTACCGCCCGTTTATTGGGGCAAACCTCGGGTGCCGCATTGGTGGCATTGATGTTTAATCTATTCTCAACCAGTGGCACTCATGCTTCTCTGGTGCTGGCTGGCTGCTTTGCCAGTATCGCCGCATTGGTCAGCGTGCAGCGCGTGACACAAAAACGCAGTTAAAACGCAAAACCCCGCCGTAGCGGGGGTTTTGTTTCGTACCGTCACTGCCGTTATTTCAGATACTCACCCGAACGCAGCGCTTCGATACGTTTATCCAATGGCGGATGTGACATAAACAGCTCGCTGAATGTCTTGGATTTACCATTAATACAGAAAGCCATCATGCTGCCTGCTTCCTGTGGCTCATAGCTGGTTTTCAGCCGTTGCAGCGCGGCTATCATCTTCTCGCGCCCCACCAACCTTGCAGAACCGGCATCGGCATGGAATTCACGGTGACGTGAGAACCACATGGTAATAATGCTGGCCAGAATACCAAACACCAATTCCAACACCATAGAAACTGCGAAATAGACCATTGGGTTACCAGAACTGCTCTCTTCACCGTCACGATCACCGGACAAGAAGCCTGCGGCCACTTGTGCAATCAAGCGTGAAATGAAGATCACAAAGGTATTCACAACGCCCTGAATCAACGTCATGGTCACCATATCACCATTCGCTATATGGCTAATTTCATGGGCGATAACGGCTTCAGCCTCATCACGGCTCATATTTTGCAATAAACCGGTACTGACCGCCACCAATGAGGCATCACGGCGAGCACCGGTTGCGAAAGCATTGATATCCGGCGCTTGATAAACCGCTACCTGCGGCATGGCAATACCCGCCTGCTGAGACTGGCGGCGTACCGTTTCCAGTAACCAGCGTTCGGTTTCATTGCGTGGCTGTTCAATCACTTCACCGCCAACCGAACGCAGAGCCATCCATTTGGACATCAGCAACGAAACAAATGCGCCGCCGAAACCAAACAGACCCGCCATAATCATCAGCCCCTGCACACTACTGGACTGAATACCTGTCAGGCTTAGTACCAACCCGAACACCAACATAACCGCCAGGTTGGTGACAAGGAACAGAGCGATACGCATCATAAAAATTTATTTCCTTATTTTGTTAAATCAAATTTGTGTTAAGTCAAATTTGCAGTGAGTCAAAATGACACTAAATCGACATCATGACTTCGCTAAATTACTGCTGAGATACGCTGATCGTATGGGCATCTGATAAATTTTCAAGGCTTGTTAAGTGCTAAGCGGGTAAATCAACATAACTTTACAAATTTGGATACTTTCCATTACATATATTGCTATTTTTTCACCAATCGATAAATTCGGCGATGAAAAGCGGGCAAAAAAAAATCCGAGCTATTTATAGCCCGGACTCTTCATATCATTGGCAGAATTACTTGGCGGTGGTTGCCGTCGCAGCCGGGCTTACCGCTTGCGGTTCAACCTGTGGCTGCGCCTTTTCCTGATTCGCTAAATCCAGTGCAATATGCACTGTTTCATCCAGATAAGGGTCTGGCTCCTGATAGTCTTTTGGCAAATCGTCCAATGACTTCAGTGGCTTTTTACCTTCACGTTTAAAGCGCTCATTTAAGCGATTTAGCCGCGTGGCATCATCATCATGATTCTCTTTCTCACGCTGTGCGTAGTTGAGAGAGACGATGTTTTTCTTATCTTTCATTGCCTTATAACGTTCAATGTCTTGCTGAATATGCTGGAACTCAGCATTAGCCGCAATGCGCGCGGCATGTGCTTTTAGCAATGCCGGTTCAAACGGTTTCAGTGAGCCAGACTTGGTATAGCTGGCCGCATTGATGCTGTCCCAAGGCAGGGCATTATCTTCAAAACTTTCACCGGTTTCAGCCGGATCGACGCCGGTTGGCATCACAATATCTGGCACCACACCTTTACGTTGGGTACTGCCACCATCTACCCGATAGAATTTCTGGATAGTGTATTGCAGTGATCCCAGCGCTGGCCATTCAGGGCGCAGCATTTGATCGTAAATACGGTTGAGTGAACGATACTGTTGCACCGTACCTTTACCGAAGGTTGGCTCACCAACAATCAATGCACGACCATAATCTTGCATTGCCGCAGCAAAAATCTCAGAAGCAGAGGCACTGTAGCGGTCAACCAACACCACCAGCGGGCCTTTGTAATACACCACGCCGTCAGTATCGCTGTCTTCGCGCACTTTGCCATTGTTATCCCGCACCTGAACCACCGGGCCACTGGGAATAAATAAGCCGGAAAGTGAAACCGCTTCAGTCAATGCTCCGCCGCCATTACTGCGCAGGTCAATGATAATGCTGCTGACATTCTGCTTTTCCAGTTTTTGCAGTTGCGCCTTAACATCTTCGGTCAGGCCAACATAGAAACCCGGTATATCCAGCACACCAACACGTTCTTTACCGATGGTTTTCACCGACATTTTTACCGCGCGGTCTTCCAGACGGATGCGTTCTCGGGTCAAAGTGACCGTGCGAGGTTTGGTTCCTTTGCCCGCTGGCAAGATTTCCAATCGCACTTTACTGCCCTTCGGCCCTTTAATCAGTGCCACAACATCATCCAGACGCCAACCAATGACATCTACCATCGGTTTGCCGGTCTGCCCAACACCAATCACCCGATCACCGACCGCGATAGTCTTGCTTTTCGCCGCTGGCCCACCAGGAACCATAGAGTTGATTAATGTGTAATCATCATCCATTTGCAGAACCGCACCAATACCTTCCAGAGACAAGCTCATTTCGGTATTAAACTGTTCAGTATTTCGCGGTGACAAGTAATTGGTATGCGGATCTATTTCATGGGCGAACGCATTCATGAACAGTTGGAAAACATCTTCACTGTTACTTTGCGTTAAACGCTTGATGGCGGCCTGATAGCGTTTCGTCAGCGTCTCTTTGATCTCTTTGTCCGTTTTACCGGTCAGTTTCAAATTGAGCTGATCGTATTTGACTTTTGCGTCCCAAAGCTGGTTCAACTCGGCTTGGCTGGTTGGCCACGGTGCCTTACCGCGATCGATATCAATGGTGTCATTACCGCTAAAGACCATTGGCCGGTCTAATACCGATAAAGCATACTGGTAGCGCTCAAAACGGCGTTTCTGCGCCAAATTGAATAACGCATACGGCGTATCTAATTGGCCGGATTTTAATTCATCGTCCAGCGAATGTTTTTTATCCGCGAACTGTGCCACATCTGATGCCAACAACACGTTATGGCTGTAATCCAGCATGTTGAGATAGCGATCAAATATTTTGGCTGAAAACTGATCGTCTAATGCAAATTGACGATAGTGAGAGCGAGTGAAGCGCGATGTTACGCGCTCACTCACGGTTGCATGCTCAGGTTCCTGACGCAGTTGAGGAAGTTGATCAATACGGTATGTCGTATCGGCTGCGTAACTCGCCCCCGCCAGTAACAAGCCTGCGATTGCTGTTAGTCTGACAAATTTGTTCATGCCTAGGTTGGCCTCCGTATCAGAACTGCAAGTGTTCTGCGCGCACAATCATCGCCAGACCGGAAGATAGCTGCACCCGTACGCCATCTTTAGCGATTTCTAATACGGTTGCGTTCATTGCGCTCTTACCTGCTCTGACTTTGATTTCTTGACCAATTTGCAGTTTAGAGATATCTGTGACCGGCACAGGGCGTAGCTGGTTTTCCTCGGCCTGTGGGCGAGGTGGCCGAGCCTGTTGCGGGCGAGGTGACTGACGAGGCTTACGGTTTTCCACAGAAGCATCCGCTTCACGACGCGGCGCAGGTTTTTTACCTGCCGGACGTGGACGACGTGGCTCTGGGGTTTCACCCGCAGCAATGGCAGCTTCGCGTTTTTTAGCTTGTTGTTCAGCACGTTGTGCCTGAACACGGGCTTTCGCCTCTTCTAGCTGTTTGCGGGCATGTTCTACATGTTGCTCTTCCAGCACACCACAAGGGTTGCCATCCAAATCAACACGTTCAGCACCGACTTTGACCCCATATAAATAACGCCAGCTAGAGGTGTAGAGACGCAGCGCAGAACGCAATTGCGTTTTGCTTAAATTCTCTTCCCCCTGAACACGCTCGACCAGATCTTGAAAAATACCGATCTTAAGTGGACGTGCTTCGCCTTCGGCGGTGAAACAAAGCGGAAACCGCTCGGCCAAAAAGGCTATGACTTCTTTACTACTGTTCAACTTAGGTTGATTTTCCATGAAATTTCCTGATTACAACGGGTTTGCCAACCAGCGCAGGCATGAACAGGCGTCATTATAATGACGCTATCAGCAATTGCCACGTTATCTGTCTATCAACTTGCAGTCTGTGTGACATATTTTGTACTGTCACAATGCTCAAGATGCTCGCAAAGCCCCGCCACGACTGAGGTTAAGCCCAATTCGTCGTCTTCATCAAAGCGATCATAAACAATGCTGTCGATATCCAAAACGCCGATAATTTCACCCTTTACCACGATTGGCAGCACAATTTCAGCATTACTGGCTGCGTCACATGCGATATGACCGGGGAATGCATGTACATCACCCACTCGCTTGACGCGATTTTCTGCCGCCGCCGACCCACACACCCCTTTCCCGATGGGAATACGCACGCAGGCGATTTTCCCCTGAAAAGGCCCCAATACTAATTGATGTCCATCCATCAAATAGAAACCTGCCCAGTTCAGCCCCTCGAGGCGCTCAAACAATAAGGCGCTGGCATTGGCCAATGTGGCAATAAAATTAGTCTCACCTGTAATCAGGGCACTCAAATCACGTTTTAATTCCGCGTAGAATTCTGCTTTTATCATGTAATGACCGTTAGAAACCCAAGAATAACCAGAGCCAATGAATAACTTAGCTCATATAAAGTAATCATTAAAACCCCTTTGCCACAAGGTTATTCAGCTATAAAGGAACAAAAGAGTTATCGACATTGGCTGTTTGGCCCGTTTTGCCCCTTGTTTTGACCGATTGCTCTGCTACCATCCGCGTTATTATTAATGAAACGGCGTCGGTGTCAGGATATAAATAATTATGAAGATACATGCCATCCAACGCCCACTCTCCACCGCCAGAGTTCAGCGATGCTGTGAATGCGACGCGCTGTTTACATTACCGGCGCTCAATAGCAGGCAAACGGCGCATTGCCCGCGATGCAGTGCGAAAATCACCAGTGGCCGCGACTGGTCACTCACCCGCCTGACCGCAATGGCTGTCGCTATGCTGCTGCTGATGCCATTTGCATTTACCGAACCCCTGATCACTATTCGTCTGCTGGGTACGCGCATTGATGCCAGCCTGCTGGAAGGCATTTGGCAAATGAGCCGTCAGGGTGGCCCCATTACCGCCAGCATAGTGGCTTTCTGTGTGCTCGGCGCGCCCATCACGCTGACGGTTTCTATTCTCTATTTGCGGATTGGCAGCCGGATTGGGATGAACCTGCGCCCGATTCTACTGATGCTGGAACGGCTGAAAGAATGGGTCATGCTGGATATCTACTTAATTGGTATGGCGGTGGCCTGTATCAAGGTTAAGGACTACGCCGACATTATGCCCGGTGGCGGCTTGATTGCGTATCTGGCACTGACATTGCTCAGTATCCTGACCTTAGTTCACCTTAACCTCGAGCAGCTATGGGCGCGTTTTTATCCGCAGGAACAGCTCCCCGGCCCACGGGAGACATTGCGAGTTTGTCTGTCATGCCACTATACCGGCCACGCCGATGGACGCGGGCGCTGCCCACGCTGCCATACCCCCTTGCGCCACCGTCGCCGCCGCAGCATCCAAAAAACCTGGGCGGCATTGATTGCCTCTATCGTGTTATTACTGCCCGCGAATCTACTGCCAATATCCATCGTTTATGCTAACGGCACACGCATGGAAGACACTATTTTTCCGGTGTGGTTTCGCTGGCGACCTCGGGCAACCTGCCGATTGCCGCAGTGGTATTTATTGCCAGTGTACTGGTACCCTTTACCAAAATCATTGTCTTAATAACATTACTGTTGAGTATTCATTTAAAGACACAGCACAGCTTGAAAACCCGTATGCGCTTGCTACGACTGATTACCTGGATTGGCCGCTGGTCAATGTTGGATCTGTTCGTGATTGCGCTCATGATGTCGCTGATTAATCGCGATCAGCTCCTTTCCTTTACTATGGGGCCGGCAGCCTTCTATTTTGGGTCTGCGGTCATTTTGACTATCCTTGCTGTTGAATGGCTGGATAGCCGATTGATTTGGGATGCACATGCAACAGGAAACGCCGAGTACGCCGACTGAGGCACAGGTTAAACACAAACGCCGGATTTCACCTTTCTGGTTGCTGCCTTTTATTGCCCTGCTGATTGCCGGTTGGTTAATTTATAACAACTGGCAAGAGCGTGGGACAGAAGTCACCATTGACTTCCAATCTGCTGCCGGCATTGTCGCTGGCCGGACTCCGGTTCGCTATCAAGGGGTGGAAGTCGGTATAGTGCAATCCATCAATCTGGATGATGACCTGCGCAATATTAAAGTGACCGCCAGTATCAAGAATGATATGGAAGATTCGCTGCGCGAGGGTACTCAATTCTGGCTGGTAACCCCCAAAGCGTCGCTGGCTGGGGTTTCGGGGTTAGATGCGCTGGTAGGCGGTAACTATATCGGCATGATGCCAGGAGAAGGCAAATCGCAGAGCCATTTTACCGCATTAGATACCCAACCCAAATTTCGCCTTAATACCGGCGAGCTAATGGTTCATTTACATGCCCCGGATCTGGGGTCACTCAATAACGGCTCACTGGTTTACTACCGCAAAATCCCAGTGGGCAAAGTTTATGATTACAACATTGCCCCAGATAATAATGGCGTAGTTATTGATGTGCTGATTGACCGTCGCTTTGCCAAATTAGTCAAAAATGACACTCGCTTTTGGAATGTGTCTGGCTTTAAAGGCGATTTTAGTCTGAACGGCGCGACAGTGCAGATGGAGAGCCTGGCGGCGTTGGTTAATGGCGCGATTGCCTTTGATTCGCCGCCAGGCAGCCAGAATGCAAAACCAGACCATCCGTTCCAGCTCTACCCTGATTTGGCACACAGCCAGCGCGGTGTCGCCATCACGCTGGATTTACCCAGCGGCAATAGTCTGAACGCAGGGCGAACACCATTGATTTATCAAGGTTTGCAAGTTGGCACCCTGACCAAAATGACACTGCAACCCGACAGCAAAGTAACCGGTGAGCTGACCCTCGATCCCTCAGTGGTTGATCTTATGCGCACAGGCACCCGCATTGAGATGAACAGCCCACGTATCAGCCTTAATGATGCCAAACTGAGTGAGTTATTGACAGGCAATACTCTGGAACTGATTCCAGGTGAAGGCGAGCCACAGCAGCACTTCACCATACTGCCCAGCAGTAAAAGCCTGTTGCAGCAGCCTAATGTGCTAACGTTGCAACTAACCGCACCACAAAGTTATGGCATTGATGTCGGCCAGCCAATCTCACTGCATGGGGTTAAAATCGGTCAGGTATTAACCCGTGAGCTGACAGCAACTGGTGTCAATTTTAGCGTGGCAATTGAGGCGAATTATCGTGATCTGGTGCATAAAGACAGTAAGTTTGTCGTCAACAGCCGCCTGGATGTGAAACTCGGTATTGACGGTATTAACGTGCAAGGGGCCAGTGCTCAGGAGTGGATTGACGGCGGTATTTTGATCCTCCCGGGCAGTAAAGGGGAGGCACTGGATAAGTATCCGCTTTACAGTAACGTGGACAAAGCGACTGAAGGTATTTTAGGCAGTGCGCCCGCGACTACCCTCACCTTGACGGCCACCAACTTGCCTGATGTACAGGCCGGTTCAGTGGTGTTATACCGCAAGTTTCAGGTCGGTGAAATTACCCATATTCAGCCAAAAGCCAATGAGTTTGAGGTGCATGTGTATATTCAGCCTGAATACCGTAAGCTACTGACAGATAAAAGTATCTTCTGGGCAGAAGGTGGGGCGAAAGTGCAACTGAACGGCAGTGGGTTAACGGTTCAGGCCGCGCCGCTGAACCGTGCGTTAAAAGGTGCCATCAGTTTCGACAATCTGGAAGGCGTTACATTAGATAAAGGTGCCAAACGCACTCTTTATAGTAATGAAACGGCCGCCCGCGCTGTCGGCAGCCTGATAATATTACGCACCTTCGATGCCAGCAAATTGGCCGCAGGAATGCCAATTCGCTATCTGGGTATCAATATCGGTCAGGTTGAATCATTGAAACTGGCACCAGAGCGCAATGAGGTATTGGCCAAAGCGGTGCTGTACCCTGAGTATGTGCAGAGCTTTGCACGGGCAGGGACTCGCTTCTCCATCGTGTCACCTGAAATTTCCGCAGCCGGAGTCAATAATCTGGATACGCTGTTCCAACCCTATATCAATGTTGAACCGGGTAAAGGTGACACAGTGCGCTCATTTGAGCTACAAACCGCCACCATTACTGACTCCCGCTATCTCGATGGCCTCAACATCATTCTGGATACCGCAGAAGCAGGATCGTTACAGGTCGGTACGCCAGTGTTGTTCCGTGGGCTAGAAGTGGGGACAGTGACCGGATTTAACCTGGGTGCCATGTCTGATCGCGTGCAGGTATCAATCCGTATCAGCCAGAAGTTTCAGCAATTGGTGCGGCAAAATAGCGTCTTCTGGCTGGCATCGGGCTATAACCTGGAGTTTGGTCTGACTGGCGGTGTGGTGAAAAGTGGCACCTTCCAGCAATTTATCCGTGGCGGAATTGCTTTTGCCACCCCACCAACCACACCATTAGCGCCGAAAGCCAGTGTCAATCAACACTTCCTGCTCAATCCGGAAGAACCTAAGGATTGGCGCAACTGGGGTACGGCTATTCCTCGTTTTTAAATCATACTCGCTTAAATCAATATTGGAGGGTAGCCGCTGGCTGCCCTCCTGATAGGTTGATAGATCCTTCCCCACCAATTATCTAAATGCTTACCACTCTATTATTTAGCCACACATTCATTATATTTCTCAGACAGACAGCTTTACATCAATAAACCCACATCATGGATATTAATTTCACTTAACTCACCGCACCGGTCAGATAACCTCGCGCTGTCAAAGCAATAAATTATATAACTAAGGATGCGACAATGAAGAAACCCTGCCTTATTTTAGGTGCGATAGTCGTACTACAGACAGTGCTTCCGGCAGAAAGTGCCAGCCCGATGACGGGAACGTTAGATTTAGCATTAACTATTATTACCGGGTGCTATATCAATGACAGCTCCACCCCAGCCGGGCTGACTAATTTAGACACGATAACCTTTTCACTTAAGTGACAAATTTGGGAACAGGGAGTCAGCAGTTTGTGCCATATCATGCCATTGTTAACCCTAATCAGTTACAACGGGAAAAGACAATGTCCGTGTAGAGCTAGAATATTAGTTTTGAGGTTAAAGTTAGTGAATTACCGTTACCACATATCAATTTATCAATAAGTTAGCGGCTGGTTTCACTGTTTGTTTTTATCATTACATTGATCTTGTAACATTAAAAAATAACTTATAGATAAGAAAAATCCGATTGAGCTGTACTAAATCTATCCCTGTTATACAATCTGCGGGCTTAAATAATAGCCGACATATTTCTACCTAAGGAAAGCCGTGATTAAACAGGAGTGGACATCATGACTGATTGCGATAATCGAGAAAGCTCATCTGATATTAGTTTATTAGATGAGATGAATAGCTTGCGGGATATCATCGAAAACAACTCAGACTGGATCTGGGAAGTCAATGCTGCGGGTCGCTACACATTCTCATCCGCAAGATCTATTGAGCTGCTTGGTCGCCATCCTCATGAAGTGGTCGGCAAAACCCCGTTTGATTTCATGCCAGACGATGAAGCAAAGCGGTTAAAGCAAATCTTCGCCGATATTACCACAGCACGCATCCCTTTCGCTGGTCTACAAAACCGCAATATTCGGGCCGATGGCAGTGAAGTGCTGGTCGAAACCAGCGGCATCCCCTTGTTTGATGAAAGCGGTACTTTCAAAGGTTATCGAGGGATTGACCGCAACCTAAGTAATTTGCCCTATAACGCAGGCAAACGTCTGTTTGAACTGGAATCGATTTACTCTAACGCCCCTGCGGGTCTGTGCTTTATCGATATCAGCCTGCGCTATGTTACTGTTAACGATTATCTTGCTGAATTATTAGGGAAAAATACGCTAGCGGTCAATGGCCGAAAAGTGGCTGACTTTTTACCCAGTATTGTGCCTATCTTGCAAAGTGCCCTGTTAAAAGCCTACTGCAATGACACCATTGCGGATGCTGAGTTTCAGATACCGGATAAGAAACGGGTATTTTTCATGCGGATCAATGCGGCCCGATATCCCAACGGCCAGGTCAGTGGGCTGTCCGTCGCCATGATTGATATCTCCCCGTTAAAAGAGCTGGAAGCAAAACTGCGCAGCAGCAAACAACATTACCGCAATATGGTCGAACTGAACCCACAGATCCCCTGGACCGCCTCCCCCGACGGCATGATTACCGATGTCAGTTCGCGTTTTGAAAAAATCACCGGTCTGACGCGCGAAGAAGCACTGGCAGATAAATGGCTTAGAACAATCCATATGGATGACCGCCACCCGACGCTGGTCAGTTGGGAGCATTCACTGCAAACACACCACCCTTTGGATGTTGAAATTCGCTTTTGTCATGTGGAAAAAGGCTGGAACTGGATGCGCATTCGTGCGGTTCCCAGTGTAGATGAAGACGGCAATGTCTTGTGTTGGTATGGCACTGCTGAGGATATACACGAGCGAAAATTACTTGAGCTTAAACTGGTTAAAGCCAATCGGCGTCTGGAAATTCAGGCCAGAACCGACTCACTCACCAAATTACCTAACCGCCGCGAGTTCAAAAAGGTACTGGCCCACGAGTTTATGCGCGCAAAACGTTCAAACTCACCCTTGGCCATTTTAATGATTGATATTGACTATTTTAAGAACTTCAATGATTGCTATGGACATATCTCTGGCGACGCTTGTTTAAGATTGGTCGCACGAGCATTACGTAAATCATTAAAACGGAGTACTGACATTGTAGCCCGTTATGGTGGTGAAGAGTTTGCTGCTATCTTGCCAGATACAGACCAGAACGGTGCCAACCTGGTCGCGGAGCACATTTTGCAATCTATCCGCGCAATGGGTATCAAGCACGGCGACAGTAAATTCCGCAAAGTGACCATCAGCCTCGGCGTGACGGTCTACCAATCCCGCAGTCATTGCACTGTTACTGATCAGGCTGATTTGGTGCAGGCAGCCGATCAGGCACTTTATTACTCCAAAAAGAACGGGCGGAATCAATTTAATGTGGTAGAACTGCCCTGTTAATAAGTGCTACAACAACGTATCACCACACGCTTTTTAACGCCATCCTCTGGCACTTTTTTTTAGCTCAGCTATTCTCAATAAGGCGACCTTTCTGGTCATACCTCCTACCACTTTTGTCAGTAAGGAGTCTTTATGGGAAAAACAGTAGTAAAAATCAGAAGTTTCGAAGTTGATGATGCGGAATTATCTTCTGTACCCGCTAAAGGCGAGAATACCCTCAGTATTCCCTGCAAATCAGATCCTGACTTGTGTATGCAGTTGGACGGATGGGATGAACATATCAGTATTCCAGCCATCTTAGATGGTCAGGACAAGCTATTGTATAAAAAGCATTATGATCAACACAAGGATGCCTGGGTAATGAGGGTTACCTGATTGCAGCAACAAGAAGATCCGTCAACCCATAGTTACAAATTATGAGTGACGGTTTCTTCTATTAGAATTTGATAATGCAATGCGGGGAAACGGGTAATAACTCTCGATATTCGCCCAACAGTCAGAACGTTTCTAATACTTTGAACTGCATACAAATCAGCATCATATCAGGGGAAAACAACTCGTACTCCTCAAAAAAACACTGATGTGTTTTACGCCAATAAGTCAAGGTTAGATCGCCCTCACCTTCGGCCAAAGCATGAGCTTCATCGACCTGATCAAAGGTCTTTAGCTCTACCTCAGTAAGTTCCACTGCGCAGGCGGGTTCATTGCGACCATTGACCACGACAAAAACATCACCCACTTGCGGCACACCATCTTCATCCAGCGCGGCACAGGTCGCCGTTTTCGTGCCATCCAATACCCGTGCCAGTAAATCATCAGCAACCCGTTCAGTATCACCAAATGCCCAACGCTCGGCGTTTTCATATTTTTGTGGGATTATTGCCATAAGTTCGTTATTCCTATTCGTAATATTATTGATGCAGCGCATACTACACTTTATCTTAACCGACACGAACTGACTAACGCTCGCATCTGAATAAATTTCCGCTACTCTATCCAGAGGCATTGGCATTAAAACCAATCGGGCAATAATATCAAAGCCAAGAATGCTATAAAGGCTGCAATATGAAGATCGTAATAAGGACCTTATGGTGAACAAGCGCTTACATACAAAACATTGGAAAATGTTCGTGGTGTTACTTTGCATCTGCGGTGCATTGATGCTGTTACGTTGGGCATCAATGATTTTTGGCTGAAATGACCACCGTTAGCGTTTATCTTTTGGTAAAAAAGGCAACCACACTTAGGGCAAACCAACGCCGTATTTTTATGCACTTTCTCCGCACTCTGCTCAGAGGACGCACCACAATCTGGGCACTTAATTTTCACTCTGGCACTGCTGACCAATTTCCTAAAGCTATCAAGAAATGACATATACTTGCCTCTCAGTTGCACAACTTGCTTAGATTACGTTAACCGGCGGTAATAAACCGTGGGATGGTCAGCGTTTACTCAGATTATCTGTGCCAGGCCAGATTTCTATTACCGGCGAACGCCGGTTGCGTCAGAGAACGGAAAGAAACAAGCAGAAAAAGGAAAGGTACGAGGAGTCACATTCACCACGCAGCATGGCTGGCATGCTTGACGTAGTGAAGTGGTAGGCAGACTATAAGTAACCGTTTAGCTGGGATCAATGATTCCATAATTCTTGGATCAACCCTCTGACCCGAACCTTGGAAGCACCTGCAACCAGGCTGATAATACGGTTCGCACTCAATGTAGAAACATCGGTATTCCATTCGTCAAAAGAATGTTCTGCGTAGCTATCGTTGAAAACTTTTTTTATCGAGGATTCAGCTTCGGACATCTCACTGAAACTCTTAGCGTTTATAAGGCACTGAGCAATGATTGAGACTTTTTTCATGTTTTATCCTTGATTATCGGTCGCATAGTGTAGCACAATTACAGTCCCTCTGATCACATGCTGGTTAAATTGTTTTCTATGCAAGCTAACGCTCTGATAAAAAACATAATTAATTAGAATCCTCCACGTTATTCCACAATAAAAAGCACGAACCTTCGCCAATCTGCCACAAAACATTCATTAGTTATTCACAAACTGTACGTTTCTTATGCAAACTACATGCTATAGTGTAATTGCTCTGTCATGACGAAAGTTTTACCCATGTAGGCAACCGAGGTGTCAGATGATCAGCAATGTGTTCCTATATTCGCTGTTTATTATTTATATTACTGCCGCTTTAGTCGATGGCTCACTGCCCTTACTTGAGCTTATGTAAGCAGCCAATACCCGCTCGCTACAGTAACAATAATCTCTGCAATGCTGATAACCTCAATGGCTGTGTAGGGTTTCCGCCTCCAGCAATAACTCCCTTAGCTCAATGGCTCCCGGCGGCCTTAATGACCATTTAGGTCCCTGCAAAGCCAGGGTGTAACCTGCCTGATACAACCGCTCCATTTTGACCGGATCAAAAATTTCAGCGCCGTTAATATCGACATCTGCCGGTATGGTTATCCAATGAAAGCCAGTTTGCTCCGCTAAAGAAAATGCATAAATACGATACAAATCCCCTACCAGTGCAGCTTTACTCGTTGAATCCAGAGTCCGTAAAGCAATATTGCGGACTAAACGAGGTGTCGGCTCTGGCTGTGGGCCAAGCTGCCCATTGTGGATGATATAAATATCTTCTTTGCTGTTTGTCAGCCCGGCCCTCGCACGCACCACTTTCGAACTGTACACACCGCCATTGTAGAACACCCGCGCGGCAACACCGCCATCAACATGCATTTCATCATAATGTTTGCCATTCGCTACTACATCAAAAAATA
Organism: Yersinia aldovae ATCC 35236; assembly: GCF_000173735.1. Lineage (GTDB taxonomy): Bacteria > Pseudomonadota > Gammaproteobacteria > Enterobacterales > Enterobacteriaceae > Yersinia > Yersinia aldovae. The sequence continues at coordinate 138,347 of NZ_ACCB01000006.1, forward strand.
CCGGAGAGAAAGCGACTGGCACGGAGGAAGAAGCCAGCATAACCTGACGGAATAACGTCAATGCCTCAGGTGTTCCTTTGATGGCGATAAGCCCCATATTCCACACGATGAACCGCTGCGAATCAAGGTCAACCGTGCCTATATAGAGACGCCGCCCGTTCTGATGCGCTTTCGCAATTTGATTCATCAATTGTGGGGTAATATGGCTATCGATCAACTGAGAAAGTGGACTGGTATCAGCCAATGACTCGCGAAAAAATAGACGGAACAACAGATTATCTAAGTGAAAAATATCACGGGTTGTCGTTGTGGTATAAAAGTCGTGCAGCGCCTGGTCATAATCAGCGCCAAGAAAAGCAAAGGGGGCAATTAGCGCGCCAGTAGATACACCACTCACCACTTTGAAAATCGGCCGTTTGCCTGTTTTAGTCCAACCATTCAAAAAACCAGCACCAAAAGCACCATTGGGGCCGCCACCAGATAAGGCCAAATGCGGGTAAACCCATACCCCATCAGAGACTCGGAACATCTCTTTGGATTCATCTTGATAGGATTTAAGTAAATCAGTTTCAAATATTGGGCTAACATGCCCCGCGCCCGCCCGAATATTAGGCATCCCGGGGATCTCGGCAACAGGCATTAGCGCTATCGGCACGGGATTCCTGGGTAACTGACTGCACCCGACCAATAAGAGAAATCCAATCAGCAATACCGTGGAATGTATTAATTTCCAACTCGTTATCATTATGTTTCCTAACAGGAATCACCGAATATAACCGACTAAAAATAACCTAATTTATGCGATTTGCCTACAAGCACGATGCTCTGTTATGCCACTGCTGTTGCGAAATATGGTACCAACAGTGCTGACTTAACGGGCTATCGGAGCTAACAGCAGGATGAAGGAAAGTATCCGACGCGCGCGTCATACCAATACGCGCCATCAACGCCTGTGAGCGCTGATTAATTAATGCGGTAAATGAGACGATTTCAGCCAGTTTTAATCGTTCAAAACCTACCTGTAATGCCCCCAGTGCAGCCTCCGTCGCCAAGCCCTGCGCCCAAAATGGGTAAGCAAAGCGCCAGCCTATTTCGATACAAGGTGAAAAAGGTAAATTCACAGTGGGGATATGTAACCCCAACGCACCAGCAAATTGTCCGCTGGCTTTAACTTCAACAGCCCACAACCCCCAACCGCGCTGGGTAATCAAAGTCTGACAGCGGTCAGCCATCGTATCGCTGTCTTCACGACTTAACGGCGCTGGAAAAAATGCCATAACACGCTTATCTGCATTCAACTCCGCAAACGGTGCTTTATCTGAAGGCAGCCACTGCCGCAGGCGTAACCGCTTGGTTTCAAACTCAATCACTTCACTCACGCTATTGCCTCTATAGATCATCTACCGTATCGGATACCTCCAATAACCTTCATATTTATAACGTCAGCAAACTATTCACTGTCTAATCGAGGGATACCAAGCCCTTCCGTTGTTTCACCTTTGCGATAGTGCACACCATTGCTGCACAGAAGGCCGCTGCCATTGATAGCTTGCGTACTTGCTAAGATACTCTGGTAACGCGTCACCATTCGAAACTAACCGGTGAAGCATCAACGCTAAATCGGTATCTGCAATGCACCATTCGCTAAACAGATACTTTCTACCATCCGACAGTAAACGTGCAGCCCCGGAAATAAGCTTATCAGCGGCCTGTTGACCCGCATCTGATAACGGTGGTAACAGCTCACCGGCAAAGACAACTTCAGTTGGGCGCTCACTGCGAATAGGGACTAAGTCACTACGTAACCAAGCCTGGATTTCACGCGCTCTGGCACGCTCTTGTCTATCCTGCGGATAAATTCGTGAATACTCAGGGAAAGCAAACCGCTCTTCCAAATATTCACTGATCGCGGAAGACTCTGACAACTGAAAGTCGTCAATGACCAGCGTTGGCACACGACGAGTTGCTGACAACCGAACATAAGCTGGCTGTCTATTTTCACCGGAAGAGAGATCAATGGGTTTTAATGAAAATGGGAGAGCTTTTTCCGTCAATGACACAAAAACAGACATCACATAAGGACTAAAAAAATTCGCATCTGTATACAATGTAATGGCATGATCGCACATTGCGGCTCCAGTCAATTATCACTCAGGTTTTACGTTAATCAGTTTAACACTAACTGAAAAGTCCCTTGCTCATCCGTTCTTAACCTCAAGTAATACAGCACAGCCTTCAAAAGACGATATCAAAGAATTGAATAGCCGTTAATAACCTGCCGTAGAGTCCTCATCCAGAATCGTTAACAGAATATCAGCATCCGGTGTAGTTATATGTTTTCCTTCAAGAAATCCTGCTAATTTGTCTGCAACACCACACTCATACACTTCATAACCTTTAATACGATAGCCTGGTTCGCCGTCCTGACTGCGGATATACTCATCGCCGTCGATATAGTATTCAATGGACCCACTGGCATCTTCAACTTCATAACGTTTATCAAATGGAAACTGTTTCATCACTTATCCTAAAACCAAATGCGTTACATCAATGGTACTAATTTAGCATTTTTTTATAAAATCGTAACCGTGAGATTACTCACTATTTAGTCCATGTTTAGCAAAAAAGTTGATACCGAAGAAGAAAGACCATCTTAATATTCAGAAATATTTTTAATGCGCCTTAATTAATAAGCTAACTAATCATGAATTAAACTAATATTGCATCTAATATCAAAATGAACCCAGCAAGTATCTTTATATAAGCCAAAACACTAGCCCGTGGGTAATAAATAAACGTCTACCCCCCAAAATAACTTATCCCACATCATATTAAAGTCAATATCCTGATAAATATCATCATGATAATCTATATTATATAAATATATAACTCTAGAATAATATCATCTCTACTTAATGAAGTATCGATGTGTTAGATCGACTTAATCCATGAGTTATACGACAGGCTATCAAGATGAAAATAAATCCAGTTAAGGTAAACTATACCGCCTAACAATAAAGAGACGAAATGAGTACCGAAATATTTATTACGGTACTGGGGATGGCACTATTACATGCTTGTTGGAATGCTCTTGTTAAAATTGGTAATGATCGTTTTGTCACCATCGCACTTATGGCTATTTTTTCTGATGCAATTTCGCTAACCGGTGTCATCTTTACTGGTCTACCCTCTCTTGCCGCATTACCCTGGCTGTTGCTGTCGGTATTTTTTCATACCGGCTATTGCCGGTTTCTAAGTAAAGCCTATGAGCAGGCTTTACCGTCGCGCGATTATCTATGCTTTAATTACGGCGACCTTTACTGCCTGCTATGCCTGATGGGGCGTATAGTCGGGCCAGCATAGAACCTATTTGTTATATTCTCTGGCTGTTCATGCTCAATGGTATAGCAATGTTTGGATTACTCTGACTAATGCATCGAAAGGTGATATTTCACGAGATCTGCCAGCATTGGCGTCACGGCATCATCGGCGGGGCAATGCAATTACTCGCCTATGGCATCATAATTTGGGCAATGAAAAGTACCCCTATCGCACTGGTAGCCGCTTTGTGTGAAACCAGTGTGCTCTTCTTTGCAATGGTGATTTCTATATGGATGCTCAAAGAAAAACCATCAATGATCCGCCTTATCGCCAGTGCCATTATAATGATTGGCGTGGTAGTGACTAAATTTGGCTAATTCATCAAAGAGAGCCAATATATGTGTTTCTTTCTAAGACAAGGCGGCAGCCCACCCTGGAAACACGCTATACTCATATAAATCCTATAAATAAGGAGAATATATGCTCATAGGATTTGTTTTACTGGTTAGCGCTTGCGGTATGGATGCTTGTGAGGCCCTGCCTGTATCAGAAGACATTTATCCGACGCGTCATGAATGCATGGATGTTGCTGCCCGTATACATCAAAGAAGACCTGATGTGATATTACTTTGCGGAGAAGTTTACCGATACCCTGAAGATGAAAAACACCACTGATTGACTCCGCATCAGTGGTTATGTGGCGTACATCTCCGCTGCCTTGATATTGCTGTTAACTGAATCGTCCGACTCCCGATAGGCACTTTGTTACCTCATTAATACCATTGCAGTGCTTCACTTTTCTTCGTTGTAACCCAGGCCCCCGGTTGCTTGAAAGTGATATTTACCTAATAGCTCGAACCATCGGGCTGTTTTCATTTCTGGTCATACTGCCCGAATTGTTTCGTAAACTTATACGTATCCTTTAACAGTGTCACCACTGCCTTACTACCCTAAATCTAAAGCTAAAGCTACAAGAGCGGCTTCATCGTCTAAAGACAGCACCTTGGCTTCACTGTTATCCGGCGTTTTTCAGCCTCCGCACTGTTAATTCATTTATCTTTTTGAAGATACAGCGCTCATCCATTACCACCATTACCACCATTACCACCATTACCACCATTACTACCATTACTACCATTACTACCATTACTACCATTACTACCATTACTACCATTACTACCGGTAGCACCATCCCCCCCATTACCGCCTGCGCCATTATTAATATTTGGACTGCCCTGTCCGCCATTACCCCCATTTTTACAGTTCGTATCAGGTACCCCATCGTGACCATTTTCACCTAACTTCCCGTCAAGTACGGCGCAATGAGTAGAGTTAACCTTTTCCTGTACAGCACAGGCAGGTAAAGAAAGCACACATAAAAAAGCGAATGCTAACGGCAATAAAAGGGACTTATACATACAACCTCCAACGTAATTAATTCTCAAGTATATCCAATCAATGACATTACGCTCCACAGTTTAAACATTGTCATAACAGCATAAGATTATGTCATCCACTATACATACTCTTTCCGTATCAAAATATTAGTGATGGGTAATACCGATTTTTTCAATAAATTTGCAGCCCATTCTTTGAATGCTATAGCCAAAATCTGCTACCTGGTTTGGAACCCCGTAATTCAATCAGCACACTCAACCACGCAGTCGATTACCCTGAAGTGGCGCTATCTACGCTAGTGGCAACGACAAGCAGTCGTCCATTTTTTGAAAATCGAAAATGTCAGAAAATAACCATCAGATACTACTTCAGCTCTGGAGATCAAAAAGGCCACCGAAATGACCTTAAGATTAACCCATTATTTCCTTACGATGTATGACAGAGCTTGGAGCAGTAGTAACAACCATTGGCGTTATACCCCATATTAATTGCCACTTTGACGGCTTCCTGGCAAGAATCGTAATCGCCTAAAAGCTTCCGATTTTTTTCTATGGGCATACAGCCACAAGTACTCGAATGAACTTCGTTATCACCGTTGTTTTGCTTATTAGTATTCACGTAATATAATGTCATCTTATTGTTTCTCATCAAGTATGCTGGTTATTCAGCCCGACACATATTGCCATTTTGGTTGATACAAGAAACTAACGGATATGAGTTATGTGATCTGCAACATTAGTCGATCTTAAATATCTTGTGAAGCCTTATAAACAACAAAATCAGCATATTTATTATCATTTCTGCGACTTATGACCATGACAACATTGCCTTGCTCAAAGGTTAATATCCGATTCCCACGCGTAACAACGAATTACCGCCACAATCCCGCATCACTTTCAACATTTAAGAACTAACAGGAATATCAATCTGCGGTTTCTTTTCACCACGTCAGTACTCTGATATTTTATCATCCAAAGGCTGATTGCCCGCCTTAAATAACGGAGCATTACCACTCATGATATCTGTTGGTGCTGCTGCCGCAGAAAAGAGCACCTCTTTTACACCTACATTGTGATATTTTCTTGGACCTTACTGAGAACTCGGCGGCCTCTCGTGCAGCCTTGACTACCTCGGCTCCTTGGGATGTATTGTATCCCTTCCTCAATAATATGAAGTGAGCTTGTGGTATGAATGAAAATCTTTATCGTTTGATTATTGACTTTCAAGATAATGTCCAAGTTGCTTTAAGGCTTATGCATCGATCTGGTATTCAAATGCCATCAAGTCGCAATGAATGGATTGAATCTGATATACCTACTCTATAGACACAGATAGCCGAAATCCTGAGGATATGCTCCCAAGTCGCAATCACGACCGTGTACTAACACTCCAGATTCATTATTTCGAAACGGCTGAACTTATGTATAAAAATTACGATAAGCTCAATCAGAAAATACAAAATAATGGCTATTTTAGTCAGCACGAAAAATTTGATATAAGAATTTATTTTTCTAAAAAT
>NZ_ACCB01000005.1 GCF_000173735.1 Yersinia aldovae ATCC 35236
GGAGACTGCGAATAGCAGTAATATTTCGCGCAAGCGCGGGATTGCATAAGGGGCCACGCTTATGGCCCCTTTGCCGATTGGTTCATCGGAGGTCAGGTGAGCTGTGAAGCCCTAACAACCGAACCGGATCACTAAATTCTGTTAACTAAATCCTGTTAACTAAATCGCAAGTGATAAAACTCATTTTAATTCCGCCGCTCAAACGCCAATGCTCTGCGCTCCACTACCCGCATAAACAGTGTCAGCAAACCATTTACACCCAAGTAAACAATACCCGCAGCACCAAATACCATGACGTCATAGGTACGGCCATACATCAGTTGGGTGTAACCCATAACCTCCATCAATGTGATGGTGTAAGCCAGTGAGGTACTTTTGAACACCAGCACCACTTCGTTGGAATAAGATGACAATGCGCGTTTAAAGGCGAATGGCAGCAGGATGCGTAACGACTGGGCTTTTGACATCCCCAGCGCTTCACAAGATTGCCACTGACCTGATGGAATGGCTCTAACCGCCCCGTAAAACAACTGAGTGGTATAAGCCGCGCTGTTTAATGCCAGCGCAATCATAGCGCACAACCAAGGTTGTGACAGTAAGCTCCACAACCACGGATACTCACGGATTGACGGAAACTGCCCCGGCCCGTAGTAGATCAAAAAGATCTGCACCAGAAGCGGCGTGCCGGTAAACAGTGTGATGTAAATTTTGACCAGCGGGGTGATAACGGGTGTTTTCAGCGTCAGCACGATGGTAAACAGCAGTGACAACACCAAAGCGACCAGTAAAGACGCGACAGTCAGCGTCAGGCTGGTATGCAACCCTTTCAGGATTTCGGGTAAGTATTCCAGCATCAGGATGGGTTCCGTTCAAAGCGGGTGGTACGGAGTTCAATCCATTTGAGCACATACTGGCTCAACAGGGTTACCACCAGATAGATTGCTGCGGCAATCACATACCAAGTGAAGGGTTCTTGCGTGCGCGTTGCAATACTTTTGGTTTGCAGCATTAAATCGTTAACACTGATCAGTGACACCAGCGCGGTATCTTTCAGCAAGACTAACCATTGGTTACCCAGGCCCGGCAAGGCATGACGCCACATCTGCGGCATGATCAAACGCAAGAAAATCGCCGTGGTACTCAAACCCAATGCCTGACCCGATTCCCACTGCCCGACAGGTACTGCTTTCAATGCACCACGCAAGGTTTGTGACGCATAAGCGGAATAGAGCAGGGCGAGGGCGATAACACCGCACAGGAACGGGCTAACCTCGAAATTATCAATATTGAGCTTAATCGGTAGCTCAAACAGATAGAGATTCAACGTGAAGCCGTCCGACAGTCTCATGAACAATTCGGAGGAGCCAAAATAGATAAACAGGACCACCAGTATTTCGGGTAGCCCGCGCAAGATAGTGACCCAGCCGGTAGTCAGATAACTGACCACTTTCCAGCGTGATGATTCGCCGACGGCAAATAGCATCGCCAGAACCAAACCGAGGGCCAATGCACAAACGGCAAGGCCGACGGTCATACCGGCGGCGCTTGCTAAAGGTTGAAATTCATTCATGGGTGCTTAGATTACTGCTGGAACCATTTTTTATAAATTGTCTGATAGGTGCCATCTGCCTTAATTTTCGTCAGCGCAGCATCTAACTTACCCTGTAACTCGGTGTTGTTCTGGCGTACCGCAATACCTAAACCGGTACCGAAGTAGTTAGCGTCAGTCACTTTGTCGCCAACAGCCACCAATTGGTCATTTTGCTTCAACCATTCATTAACCACCGCGGTATCACCAAATACCGCGTCCAGACGGCCATTTTTCAGATCAAGAATGGCATTCTGGTAACTGTCATAAGGCACTGCGGTAATTTCAGGGTGTTGCTCCATCAGATATTTTTGATGGGTAGAACCATTTTGCATCCCGACACGTTTGCCTTTCAGCGCAGCCAAATCAGCCACTTTGCCCTTTTCAGCAACAAACAGTGCGGAGTTTTCATAGTAAGGCTGGGTGAAAGCCACTTGTTTTAAGCGCTCCGGGGTGATGTCCATTCCGGAGATAACGGCATCAAAACGCTTGAATTTCAGGCTTGGGATCAGGCTGTCAAAAGCCTGATTGGTAAAGGTACATTCCGCTTGCATCTCTTTACATAACGCATTGGCCAGATCGATATCAAAGCCCTGCATTTTATTATTGGCATCGATAAATTCAAATGGTGGATAAGTGGCTTCGGCGGCGAAACGAAGTGTTTCAGCGGCAGATGTGGACAAACTAACCGTAGCGAGGAGTGCAGCAATTATTAATTTTTTCATCGCGAATTCCCAAAATAGATATCAATGTGACAGATAGCTGGCAAAAGCCTCGGTTGTGGGTTGGGTAAAGTGACTCGCGTCGCCTTGTTCCACCACATGACCGTTTTCCATGTAAACCACACGGCTGGCCGTCTTACGGGCGACTTCAACCTCATGAGTAACAATGACCTGCGTGATACCAGTACCGGCCAACTCGCGGATAATACTGACGATTTGTGCGGTAATTTCCGGATCAAGTGCCGCGGTCGGTTCATCAAATAATAGAACCTGAGGCTCCATCATCAATGCTCTGGCAATCGCCACGCGTTGTTGTTGGCCCCCGGAAAGATGTAGAGGAAAACGATCCGCAAAATCAGTTAAACGCAGACGCGTTAGCAGTTTCTGCGCACGCGCCATCGCTTCATCTTTTGACAGACCCAGCACGCGGCAAGGGGCTTCAATCAGATTTTGCACCACCGACAGATGCGGCCAAAGATTATATTGCTGGAAGACCATCCCCACGTTTTGGCGCAATTCACGAATCGCCTTTGCGCCCGGAGCTTGAGTAAAATCAAAGTGATTACCCGCTATCTGCAATGTCCCTGAACGGGGCATTTCCAGGAGGTTAAGCACGCGTAGCAATGAGCTTTTACCCGCGCCGCTTGGCCCTAATAATACTAAGGTTTCGCCAGCCGGACAGTCTAATGTAATGTCGAACAGCGCCTGATGTACGCCGTAGTAACAGTTAATTCCGTTAAGTTGAATACTCATGCGCCAAATCTGAATAGCCAATGATGCGGAGAATGGTAACTTCCACGGCATACTTATGCAATCTTTGTGCGTTAAAATTTATTAATAACCAGATTTCGGACACAAAATCAGCATAACATCTGGGTATGAATGCTATCCGAGGGAATTTGTCGTGTACTGAATAAGTCTGACAGAGTATCCTCAGCCACTGGCTGAAAAACAATCAAAATAAGAATGAGTTTGTAAATCAATGAGTACCGGTTTACTGGAACGAAACCGGTACACTTTTATCCCCGTCATCTCTCAAGTCGCAGGTGTGCATTAGTGAGCACCCAATAGCTGGCGCAGGCTGCTAGCCGGGGCGGAAACCCCCATAAAGCGGATGTCATCCACCACCCAGCAGGTGCCTTCACGCACCATGACCACTTCATCCTGCCACATCACCGCCTGACCGCCAGCGCTCTGATGAGTCAGATTGACGCGTAGTGGAATATTGCGCGCATCGGTATTAGGAATGGTTGAAGCGCTGGCAACATCGGCACTGGTACTGCCTTCACGCAGGCTGGTGAAGATATCACCGTTGATCATTTTAGTTTTATTCACCTGATTAGGTGCGCTGGCCTGTTTTCTGGCCGCCTGAATATCTTGATACAGTGCCTGACTCAGATAAGGGCGAAATTGGGCTGACAGATTATCATCGGGCAAGCCATTCAAACCGCCAATCTGTTGAATCCGTAAGTCATAGAATTTTTGCGCGACAGTATCCGGGCCACCTTCAATACAGGGACCACTACGTGTCCCGATATCCTTAAAAGCGGGATCGACAGTGCTGGTACAGGCGCTAAGAAGAAATACGAGAGGAAGTGCCAAGGCAATATTTTTCTTCTTCATATGATGACCTTAAAGGAATCTGCCATGAAAGTTATTTCAGTATATACCCGAAGTCATCAGAGTTGCAGTCGGTCAGTAAATAAACCATTTCTGCCAATTATACTTGGTACTTCTATTCTTACTTATAATTCTGTTTTACTTCGCACAAAGCTTACCGTGCTCTTTCAGCCAACGCGCGGTGCGGATAATACCTTCATCTAATGAAACTATTGGGCGATAACCTAATTCTTGCTCGGCGCGGCGGGTATCCAGTGTCAGATCAAAATTGAGTTTAGCCACGCCATAATGCGTCAGTACCGGCTCTTTTTCCGCTTTATTGCTCAGCTTTTCCATCGCGCGGGCCATAATATCCATCATCGGATAAGGGACTGAGCGAATACGACAAGGCATATCCAGTTCGTCGAGCAGATGCTGCACGATAGTGCGTAACGGGCGGGGCTGCTGGTTGGTAATGTTATAAGCGCGGCCCGATGGTGTATTCTGGCTCTGCGTTGCCAGCCACATGGCATGTACCGCATTTTCCAGATAAGTCATATCCACCAGTGCATTACCGCCGCGCGGCAGCAGCAGGGTGCCATAATATTTAATCATCTGGAGCAGACGCGGTAGCATCACTTTGTCATGGGGACCGAACAGGCCCTGCGGGCGCAGAATAGTGAAATGTGTTTGTGGGTTTGATAATGCCAGTTGATGAATGACTTCTTCACCCGCCGCTTTGCTGCGGGCAAATTCATTGGCAAATCGTGCCGGCCGGAAATCTTCCTGAATATTACGATGGTGGTGATAATCAAAATAAATAGCCGGTGAGGAGATATGAATGAAATTCTCCACGCCATAGGCCGCCGCCCATTCTCCCAGGCGGCGGGTAGCACGCACGTTTGCCTGATCAAACGCCAGTTCGGTCCCCCACGGTGAGGTGAAACTGGAGCAATGCCATAAGGTATCGACATCCATCAACATGGCTTTTGCTTGTGAGGAAACCAGATTCGTCAGATCCGCATGAACAAATTCAGCGCCTATTTTCGTCAATAATGCGCCCATCGCCTGATTGCGACCTGCGGCGATCACTTTGATCTCCCGACGACGGAGATATTCAACGGCATTACGGCCTAATCCACTGGTTGCGCCGGTGACCAATACCTTCATAGCGAATTCGGTTCCCACCAAAAATCAGAATGCTAGCGCCTGTAATCATTCGCTCAGCAAATAATATGCCATTCTTCCGTGAAATGATTCGCTATGCAATCAGAATCCCCTGCTTACGTGAATTTGCCGCGTTATTCATCATGCTTATGAGCGCGTTCACGGTCATATTGTACCGCCAGTGTGGCGATGCGTTTCGCCATACCCCGGAAAATAAACAGATGTGCTGGCATCATCACAAACCAATATAGTAACCCGCTGAAACCAGCAGGATGCCACCAGGCTCGCACGTCTAAGCGGCGACAGCCGCCCAACTCGGTGATGGTAAAGGTTAAGCGGCCCAAGCCAGGTGCTTTCATGCCAAACATCATTGCCAGTTGGCGTAACGGTTTGATGGTAATCACTTTCCAGCCATCAATCAGGTCACCCAACTCAAGGTTTTCGCGCTCTGGACGGCCATATACCACGCCACCACCGGCGATATCATCCATCCAAGCGCGGGTTTTCCACAGCGCATTACCGTAGAAGTAACCTTCTTTACCGCCTATTTGCTGCACCACATGCCACAACGCTTCGCTGGAGGCCGCAGTTGAGAGCTGGCAACCGGCCTGTTTCGGATAGAAGCCGTAACCGGGCCGCCAGCGCGCGCGTGCCTCAGGGTCATAACCCCAGTCAGCGGAGTCCACCACTTCATCTTCACGGCGCAGCGTCTCTTTAACGGCATCGTCAAAACTGATCAGCGTTTGTGGAATAAGCGCTTGTAGTGGTTGGCCATCGGCAGGCAAATCGTGATTTAGACCTTCAATCAGTGCGCTGGCAATCGGCGTGGGTACCGAGGTGACCATATTGATGAAATAGACCGAGATGAAGCGCGTTGGCAGTGGGATGGGGATCAACCAGCGCCGCTTGCCACTGATCGCGATAAAGCGTTCAAACATCGTTTGATAGCTAATATACTCTGGCCCAGCGACATCAAAAACCCGATGCTCTGGCGCTGGATGGTTGAGTATTTCAGTCAGATAAACCAGCAGATTTTCCAGTGCCACCGGTGAGGATTTAGAGCGAACCCAGCGGGGCGGTGTCAGGATTGGCAGGTTATAAACCATGTCACGCATCACTTCAAACGCGGCAGAACCGGGGCCGACGATGATACTGGCGCGCAGTTCCGTTACCGGAATACCGCTTTGACGCAGCAGTTCACCCGTTAGCTTGCGCGCAATCAGATGCGATGAACTGCTATCGGTTGGCTGTAATGCGCCAAGATAAATAATCTGCTTTAGTGATGACGGCTGGGTGGCGGCAATTTGTGCCAGCGCGGCTTTCATATTGTTGGCAGCAATGCGCTCCTGCTCAATCAAATCTTGGCCTTCCCCCATGCCGTGCACCAGATAATAAACGACATCAATATCCTGCAAAGCGGCACTGAGGGTCGCGGGCTGATAAAGATCGACAAAGCGGCAGGTGACATCTGGCCACTGCTGTTCTTGCAGCCACTCGATACGGCGTGCGGCGGCAGTGACATGATGGCCTTGCTGACTTAACAGCGGGACCAGGTGTTGGCCGATATAACCACTGGCACCTAATACCAGTATCCGTTGCGGTGTCATGAGCGTTGCTCTATCAAAAACTCACGCCATAGCGCCACCACCTTTTCCAGACTCTGGCGGCTGATATTCATGTGAGTCAATATGCGGGTGATCGGGCCGGCGCTGATAAGTATCCCGTGTTGTTGCATCCACGGGCCAAGTTTGGCTGCATTTTCAGCCGATTGCTTAATATACAATACGTTAGTTTGCGCCCCCGGAGCCACTATCTCGATATCCAGTGCGCGTAATTGCGCCTCCAGCCATAAGGCGTTGTCGTGATCGTCTTTCAGCCGCGCGACATTGTTTTGCAACGCATATAGCCCGGCTGCCGCCAGAATACCGGCCTGACGCATACCGCCACCGGTCATTTTGCGCCAGCGACGGGCGCGTTGGATGTATTCAGCGCTGCCACACAACAGGGAGCCTACCGGCGCGCCTAACCCCTTAGAGAGGCAAATTGTCAGGGTGTCGCAATATTGGCTTATCTCTCTCAACGGGACATTCAGCGCTACCGCCGCATTGAAAATACGTGCGCCATCAATATGTAGCGCCAGTTTCTTCTCGCGGGTCAAATCCCACGCCTGCTGTAAATAACTCAGTGGTAACACTTTGCCACTGTGGGTATTTTCCAGGCTTAACAAGCGTGTTTGTGCGAAATGAATATCATCGGGTTTGATGGCGGCCAGCACTTTATCCAGTGGCAGGGTGCCATCATCATTGGCATCAATAGGTTGTGGTTGGATGCTACCAAGTACAGCGGCACCGCCGGCTTCATACAGATAATTATGCGCTTTCTGGCCGACAATATATTCTTCACCACGTTGGCAGTGGGTCAACAGTGCCACCAGATTGGCCTGGGTACCGCTTGGCAGGAACAATGCCGCCGCTTTCCCTGATAGCCTTGCAGCTTCAGCTTCCAGTTGGTTAACCGTAGGATCATCACCGTACACATCGTCGCCGACATCGGCATTGGCCATAGCGTTGCGCATTGCAGCGCAGGGTTGGGTTACTGTGTCACTGCGTAAGTCAATCAGCATAGTTTTCTCATGATCAGAATAAGAAGAGATTATTCATCATAACCAGATTGGTAAAACAAGAAAGGCGTGAGAGATATTATTTATGTATATGGCGAATAATATCTATCTTGTTAATCGATAATAAATAAAGAGTACGATTATTGACTGATTTATTAGGACTTTTCTCGACTGGCATAAACTAAAGCAGGAGCCGCGTTAATTTTCACCTGACATCTTCCTCGCTCATCAGCAAAGAAGCGTGCTGCCAATTTGCTGGCATCGGCGTAATCCAGTAAGGCGAAGCCATATTGTTGTAAGACTTTTTCCACCTCTGCGGCGGCGATACCGAAAGTCCATTTTTCACCAATCCTGCGCACGCAATCAACACTCTCTTTTACGCCATAGCCAGCTTCATCGCCGCCAAATAGTATCTCTTCAGTGAGCGCATGCTGATTAACAAAATCAAAGATAATTTGGCTGCCGTCACTGCTATAGTCGCTTATCGCGTTAAACAGGTTTTTAACGTGTGCTGGTTCCAGATACATCAGCAACCCTTCCAGTAAAAACAGGCATTTATCACCAGTTTGCAACGGGATCTGCGCGAGTGCATCCGACAGGTTTTGCTGGTTAAAGTCAATGGGTAAAAATCGTAAATTGCTGGGTGGGGTGATATCGCATTCGGCAAGTTTTTTTTATTTTATGCTGCTGCATCAGGGGCCGGTCAATTTCATAAATCAGGCTGTGTTGCAGAGCAGGGTAAAAACGAATAGCCCGCGAGTCATATCCCGCACCCAGAATAAATATTTTGCTAAAGCGCCCAGCGGTCTTCTTGACAATATCATCAATAAACCGGGTTCGGGCCACGATATATTCATAAATACCGGGTGCCGTGGCGAAATTAGCACTCTCGTCGCCCAGCAGAAAGGCTTTTTGCTGCAGGGAGAAAGCGGAGTGGAACGACTGACTCAGAATCACGGCCACATAGTCGTCAGTTTTAAATAATGGCCTTTTTTCACCATAGGATTTTGCTCTGAGTAAACAGGTTAATTCTGCGGCTGATGAAAACCCTGGTTTGGCTTGTTTTGTCATGGAGGCACCACGATGATGATAATCAGTCAATAATAACTCTACGCGCCTATTTTATATTTGGCTGCCTGGTCAGTATAAAATGCCGCCTATACCACATAATTAGTGTGGTTAATTGCATTTCAAGCCGCGTAGGGGAAGAAATAATGAAAATGGCCAACTCACCACTTTCATTACTCATATCTGGCCATTGATAGTTATTTGCTATCAGCGCAACCAGTTAGTTTTTGCCAGTTCAACTACTTCATCACCTCGGCCATTGATAATAGCTCGGAGCATATACAGGCTGAATCCTTTAGCTTGTTCAAACTTAATTTGTGGCGGCATTGACAGCTCTTGTTTGGCGGTGATCACATCCACCAATACCGGCCCTGGATGAGCAAATGCGCTTTCCAGTGCCGCGTCCAACTCAGAGGCTTTTTCTACCCGAATCCCTTTGATACCCGCGGCATTGGCGATAGCGGCAAAATCCGGATTATGTAAATCAGTGCCATCAGTCAGATAACCGCCTGCTTTCATTTCCATCGCGACAAATCCCAGCACGCTGTTATTAAACACCACAATTTTCACCGGCAATTTTAGCTGCGCCAGGGTGAGAAAATCCCCCATCAGCATGGTGAAACCGCCATCACCACATAAGGCGACAACTTGCCGCTCCGGTGCGGTTGCCTGCGCACCAATGGCTTGTGGCATGGCATTAGCCATCGAACCATGATTGAACGATCCCAATAGACGGCGCTTGCCGTTCATTTCCAGATAGCGGGCGGCCCACACCGTTGGCGTACCGACATCGCAGGTGAAAATGGCATCATCTGTGGCGTGGCGGCTGATTTGTTGTGCCAGATATTGTGGATGGATGGGCTGGTTATCATTTGCCGTGGCTAATCCATCCAGATCTTTGCGCGTCATTCGATAATGATCGAGCGCTTTTTGCAAAAAGGTATTGTCAGTTTTGGCCGCCAGTTGCGGCAGTAATGCGCTGAGGGTGGTTTTGATATCGCCTACCAGTGCCATATTCACTGCGCAGTGAGCACCGAGACTGCCGGGATTGATATCAATTTGAATGATATTGGCGTGAGTCGGATAAAAGGCACGGTAAGGGAATTGGGTTCCTAACAGAATCAGCGTGTCGGCATTCATCATCGCATGATAACCGGAGGCAAAACCAATCAGCCCGGTCATGCCAACGCTGTAAGGATTATCCCACTCAATATGTTCTTTGCCGCGCAGGGCATGTACCACTGGGGCTTGCAGGATTTCTGCCAGTTTCACCACTTCATCATGGGCATTAGCACAGCCGCTACCACACATCAGCGTGATGTTTTTGGCTTTATTCAGCGTTTCAGCTAATACATTCAGCTCACTCATTATGGGCTGAACTAACGGCAATTTCGGCGTCTGCCACAGGATACCGGCATCTTCAGGCGCGGCTTGTAACGCCACATCACCCGGCAGGACTATCACCGAAACGCCACGGTTAAGAATCGCTTTGCGCATGGCGATTTCCAGCACGCGCGGTAACTGTTCAGGATTGGAGACTAACTCGCAATAGTGGCTACATTCGCGAAATAGCTCCTGCGGATGGGTTTCCTGAAAATAACCACTGCCAATCTCACTGGAGGGAATATGTGCGGCAATGGCCAGCACCGGAACATGGTTACGGTGGCAATCAAATAACCCGTTGATTAAATGCAGGTTACCGGGGCCGCAAGAACCGGCGCATACCGCCAACTGCCCGGTGAGCTGTGCTTCAGCACCTGCGGCAAACGCCGCAACTTCTTCATGGCGGGTACCCATCCATGCGATGGTAGCCATTCGATGCAAGCTATCACTCAGGCCGTTGAGTGAGTCGCCGGTTACACCCCATATTCGCTTAACACCTGCTTGCTCCAACGTTTTTGCGACCAATGTTGCCACAGTTTGCTTCATGATTGTTCCCTCAAGGATTAATGGCGAGTCATTATTCTATGAGGTCAAAGTATGGCGGGTTTGGCAATAATTGCGCCATTAATGGGGGCTAATCGGCATTCAGGCCAGTTGGACATCACCTTGTAACTGGCAGCTACAAGCTAACACATAACCTTGAGCAATCTCTTCTGCTGTCAGCGTCATGGTGCTGGTGGTGGTATATTTGCCATGCAGAATACGGGTTTTACAAGAACCGCAAACCCCTGCGCGGCAGGCGGCCATCACAGGCACTTTGTGTTGTTCTAAGGCAAATAGCAGTGACGTACCCACCGGGACTTTGACGCTGCGCAACGGGCGACTGATGGTCATTGTTAATTCATTACTGGTATCAATGCCTTCATCTGCGGTGCGGAACTGTTCTTTTTGGAAATGAGTTGCTGGAACGGATTGCTCACGGCAATATTCCTCCACCCAATTCATATAAGGGGCCGGGCCACAGGTCATCACCCGGCGCTGGGCAATGTCTGGTGCGACGTGCTGCATTATCTGGTCATTAATTCTACCTGCGGTAAATCCGTCGGTTGCCTCTGATTCTGCCATCAATGTGAGCTGCAATTGTTGTGGATAGCGCTGCAACAAGTTTTGCCAAACCGCTGCAAAAATCACATCCGAGGGCGTGCGCACATTAAATATCACCCGAATATCAGCCTGTGGGCGCTGTGCTAATAAGGCGCGGCACATCGACATGATTGGCGTTACACCACAACCGGCGGCCAGCATCAGGTAGCGGTCGTCATCGGCAGTCGCGCAGGTAAACTCGCCTTGAGCCGCAGAAAGCCACAGATAGTCGCCCACCTTGACTTGCTGAGTGAGCCAGCGTGATCCTTCGCCATCGGCTAAACAGCGTACCGTCAGTTGGATAAAAGGGCTTAAGCCCGGAGTGGAGGAAAGCGTATAAGCTCGCAGTGTTTCATCACTGTTATGAATACTAACCAGCGCGTATTGCCCTGGCAGATAAGGGTAAAAATCATGATTAATCAGCCGCAGACTCCAGACATCCGGCGTTTCTTGCACAATGGAGTGAACTTGCATTCGGTTAGGGCACAGCGCGGTAGGGCAGTCGGTTGGGATAAAATCAGTCATCAAAGCCTCACAATGAATCAGGTCATTCTCTGAATTTGTAATGGGTAATAAACATCGCGATAAAAGCCCGGCTGGCAGCAAAACGCCGTTTTCGCCGGGCGGCAATAAGTGAAAAATAGCAGTATCAGATGAATTAATTACCCAAAATTGCGTTGATATCCTGCTCTACCGTGGTGATTGGCCGCATCCCAAATTTCTCATACAGAATGTTCATCAGGTTGTCGGTCAGGAAGCCCGGCGCTGTCGGGCCGGTATAAATATTTTTCACCCCTAATGACAGCAGTGTGAGCAGAATGACGATGGCTTTTTGCTCAAACCACGACAACACCAAGCTCAGCGGCAAGTCATTAACGGTACAACCCAGTTTCTCAGATAATTTTACCGCCAGCATAATGGCCGCGTAGGCATCATTACATTGGCCGACATCCAGCAGCCGTGGCAAACCTTCCAAAGTACCGAAATCCAGTTTATTGAAGCGGTATTTGCCACAAGCCAGTGTCATGATGATGCAATCTTGCGGCACACTGCGGGCAAAATCGGTGAAATAGCTACGTTCTGTGCGGCTGCCATCACAACCCCCCACCAGAAAGACATGGCGCAGTTTTTTGCTGGCGACCAAATCAATCACCGTGTCTGCCGCATTCAGCAGCGTCTGACGCCCAAAACCGACGGTAATCAGATGTTCCAGTTCGTTGTACGGGAAGCCCGCCATCCCCAATGCTTGCTCAATCACGGGCGCGAAATCTTCACCGTCCAAGTGATCAACGCCCGGCCAGCCAACAATACTGCGAGTCCAGATGCGGTCGCCGTAATTGCCTACGTTGGGATCAATAATGCAGTTAGAGGTCATCAGGATCGGGCCGGGGAATTTGGCGAATTCAGTTTGCTGGTTTTGCCAGCCACTGCCATAGTTACCCACCAGATGCGGGTAGCGCTTCAATTCAGGATAGCCGTGAGCAGGTAACATTTCGCCGTGAGTATAAATATTGATGCCACTGTCCTGAGTCTGCTCCAGCAGCATGTGTAAATCTTTCAGGTCATGGCCGGAAATCAGAATGGCTTTACCTGCGACCGGGCGCACATTAACCGCTGTCGGTTGTGGGTCACCATAGGCTTGGGTTTCGCCGTGGTCCAGAATGGCCATCACATTGAAGTTCATTTTGCCGATACCCATCGCGTTGTTGAGCAACGTATCAACGTCACGCGGTTGCGTACCCAGCCAGGCCATATATGCGTGATAATCGGCATAAATCTGCTCATCAAACTGGCCCAGCACATGGGCATGTTCCATATAGGCCGCAGCCCCTTTCAGGCCATACAAACACAACATGCGCAGGCCATGAATATCATCGCCAACGTCAGCTTTATCGCTATTGAGTGCAAACTGCTGTGACTGTTGTTGCAGGATAGAGATGTCATCGGACTGCAATTGCAGTTCAGCCAACGGGTGAGCGACCGTGATGGTGCTATCGAGCAAGCGACAGCGAATAGCCAGCGACTGACGCAGCAAAATGGCTTCTTTGGCATAACCGACGATACGATCAGAATCGAAGTTCACATTGGTCAGCGTCGAGAAAAAAGCTCTGGGTGCAAAGCTATCAATTTGGTGATCGACAATACCCAACTCGCGGGCGGTCAATGCCCAGGCCGAAAGGCCCTGTAACACGGCGACCAGTAAGTCTTGCAAATCGGAGGTTTCGGCGGTTTTTCCGCACATTCCCTGCGCATAAGAGCAGCCGTTGCCAGCAGGCGTTCGGATGGTTTGTTCACATTGCACACAGAACATAATTATTTCCTTTTTAAAGTTGCATTTATAATGCTTGTTTAAGAGCATAGAGGCGCGTGATGGGTTTAAAAAGGCTTTTCTAATGCAATTTTAACTTGTTTTGATTTGGCGCAAGTTTCGCTGCGAATGAGAATTTATTCAGTTTTGGCAAAGGGGAGGGCAGTGAGCCGGTCAGCTCACTGCGATATGAGATATTTAGGAGAAGAATGCGATCAATACCGGAGCCAACAAACTCAATAAGAAGCCATGCACAATAGCCGCAGGAACCATCTCTAACCCACCACTGCGTTGCAATACCGGCAGGGTGAAGTCCATTGAGGTCGCGCCACATAAGCCCAGTGCGGTTGAGCGGCTGCTGCGAACCAGTGTGGGAATGAGCATGATTGCGACTAATTCACGGGCTAAATCATTGAAGAATGCCGCGCTACCAATAATTGGCCCGAATGCATCGGTTAATAAAATACCTGACAGCGAATACCAGCCAAAGCCTGAAGCCATCGCCAGCCCGGTTTTAACCGGTAACCCGATCAATATAGCGGCGAGCACACCGCCAGCCAGCGCACTGAGTGCTACCACAAAGGCCACGATGGTGCCACGGCGATTTAATACTATCTGGCGCAGTGTCATGCCGCTGTTACGTAATTGAATGCCGACTAAAAACAGCAGGAAAATCAGTGCCATTTCACTGCCTTTCGCCGCAAATTGTAACCACTCCCACTGGGTTAAGCCCAACAGAAAGCCCACAATGACTACGCCGCACAGTTTCAGTGATTCCAGCGCCATATGCACCCGAGACGGCAATGCTTCCTGACGATGGGTGTTCTTCCACGGGATTTTGCGTTCGAGTAAAAATAAGGCCAACAAATTGGCGCAAAAAATACACAGAAAAAAGACGCCGGTATACTGAAAAATAAGTAGCAGGTTAGCGCTGAGGTTTTCCAGAAATGCCAGGCTGATGCCCATAAAAAATAAAATAACGTAGACCATCCAGCTAAGTAAGCGATTGATCAATTGAATGAGTGATTTGCGGCTAAGTGGAATTAGGTAACCAATAATTAACGGCAAAAGAATGATCAGCAATCCTGAATACACGAGTTGTACCGTCCTATACCCTTCGTCATTGACGTGGCTGCTGTGTTAGCGGCACTTGTTACTCGGTGCAAACAACATTCAAAAATGGTTTATAACCAATTTGTCATACGTTTGTTGCCTTGCTGTAACGTCAATAACGTTGGGGATCATAAGCAGATGAATAATGGGTTGTGGCGCAATAAGCTATCTAAAATCAAGGTAAGAGTAAAGTAGCTCGCGGGTGTCACGCTACTTGAGCCATAAGGTTTTTTCCCTTTGTCTTCAAGACAATCGACTATGATTGCTGACTCAACAGTGTTATCTGTAGTAGCAGTATGAATGAATTATACCCTTCGTCCTTGAAGCTGTAGGGTTGCTGGCTGCGCGCACTTACCGAATCACTAAACCCATTGCTGGCAGCCTACCTGCAACGTCAATGACTTTGGGTATAGCATTGGAGGCATAACATGTATCTTGAACGCGTAGATATTGTCGGTTTTCGCGGTATTAATCGTATTTCATTGAGCCTTGACGACAATACCGTATTAATCGGTGAGAACGCTTGGGGTAAATCCAGTTTATTAGATGCCCTCACTCTGCTTTTGTCCCCCGAACCTCAGCTTTATCATTTTACGGCACAGGATTTTTATTATCCGGCAGGGGATGAGCGTGCTAAGGAGCGTCATCTACAGGTTATTTTTTACTTTTTGCGAGAAAGATATCGGTCATTGGCGTGCTCCGCGTTATCGGCAGTTGGCCCCGTTATGGAGCCAAAGTGATGATGGCCTGCATCGTATTTATTATCGTGTTGAAGGTGAATTGGCAGATGATGATACCGTGTGTACCTGGCGAACCTTCCTTGATATAGCAGGGCTACCGCTGGCATTGCATGATATCGAAAAATTGGCGCGTGCAGTTATCCGCATCCACCCGGTTCTACGCTTGCGAGATGCCCGTTTCATGCGTCGCCTACGCAGTTCGACCGCTGAAAATAGCCAGAAACCAGATAAAGCCGCCTTGAACCAGCAGTTAGATCAGCTCAGCCGCCAGTTGGTTCGTAACCCGCAAAAACTGACCAACACCGAGTTGCGCCAAGGGCTGGAGGCGATGCGCCAACTGCTGGAGCACTACTTTGCCGAGCTTGGAACGCAATCACCGGGTCTGCATAACCACCGTTACCGGCAGCAACCCGATCGTGAAGCCTGGCAGGCTTTAGATAACATCAACCGCATGGTGGCTGAGCCTAATAGTCGGAGTATGCGTTTGATTCTACTTGGGATGTTTTCTACGTTGCTGCAAGCAAAAGGGTCATTAAGCCTTGATCCTCACGCCCGCCCGCTGTTGTTGGTAGAAGACCCGGAAACCCGCCTACACCCAATCATGTTGTCTGTCGCTTGGGGGCTACTCAGTCAGTTGCCACTTCAGCGCATCACCACCACTAATTCTGGCGAACTAGTGTCGTTAGTTCCGATTGAAAGCATTTGCCGGCTGGTGCGTGAATCGGCCAAAGTCGCCACCTACCGTATTGGCCCGCGCGGCATGAGTTCTGAAGACAGCCGTCGAATCGCTTTCCATATCCGCCTCAACCGCCCCTCCGCCTTCTTTGCCCGCTGTTGGCTGCTGGTTGAAGGTGAGACAGAAATATGGCTGCTGAATGAATTAGCGCGCCAGTGTGGTTATCATTTTGAGGCCGAAGGGGTAAAGGTCATTGAGTTTGCACAAAGTGGTTTACGCCCGTTATTGAAATTTGCCAACCGGATGGGGATACAGTGGCATGTCCTGACTGACGGTGATGATGCGGGTAAAAAATACGCCGCCACAGTGCGCAATATGGCGGAGAGCGAGCGCGACTACGAGCGGAACCGCCTCACTATCTTACCCGCGCCGGATATGGAGCACTTTTTGTACCGCGCGGGTTTTGATAAGGTCTATCACCGTATTTCAATGATCCCACCGAATGCCAAAATGCAGCCTCGTAGGGTGATTGAAAAAGCCATACACCGCACCTCCAAACCAGATTTAGCCATTGAAGTGACCAATCAGGCCAGAGACTGGGGAACGGAGTCAATCCCTCCATTGCTGAAAAAAATGTTCTCTCGTGTTGTCTGGCTGGCAAGAGGGCGAGCGGATTAGTGTACTTGATTGACTCCAGCCGTGTGGAAATGCGCGGCTAGCCCACAGTCTAACTGCTCAAGTAGCTGATAGCGGCGACGATATTCGGCCCGTTTTTTACTCGCAATATCTTCGATAGGTTTACGTGCAATCCGGCACGGCAAGTTGAAATGACCCTCAGCACACTGTTTTGCGCCAAGTGAAAGCCAGAAGCTATCGTAATCGGCATGTAATTTATCTTTCTTTTTAGCCCGGTAGCGCCAGTTCTGATAAATGTGCGTGGCATTCCCTACGGCAATAATTTGAGTAATTCCCATCAACTCAGCCAGATTGCAGGCTGCCTCCAATACCAGGCGTTTTGGGAACAAGCCGTGACAAGCTTTGGTGCTGAGATGAATCTCGCTATGGGGAGTGTCAGTGTCCGCACCTTGTAACCCACCAATAAATAACGTTTTTTGTTGCTGGTAATAAAATAGACTGAAAGTGAGCAGTGCCAGATCTTGTTGTTGCTCATTAGTCAGCATCAGCGTAATTTCGCCTTCTTTATTGAGTTTTGGAATAACGCCCAAATAAAGCGAATATTTTTCGCCATTCTTGCCGATAAGTTCAGTCAGTTTATAAGGTGACCGGTGCATGTAACCCTGACGTAATGACTCCGGGATACATTGATTTATTAGCTCAAAATGATCCTGCAATACACCTAGCTTTTGTCGGTTATTGAAAGTATTTGCCAGATAGGGGCGATGCAATTTACAAGGCAGGTCGGGTTGCGCTTGTAACATGCTGTTTATAAAGGGCTGTTGAGCTAAAGTGCCAAGAAAGTCAAGTGTCAGTTGGGGGCTGATGAGCGTTCTGAGCAGAAATTTAAGTCGAAACCGTAATTCTTGCCATGAGCCACCCAAAGCTTGATGACCTTGGAATAATAAGGTTATTAACCCCAACGATTAATATTATCAGGGACTGGCGCGGTGTTATCGATGTTATGCATGATTAAGTCCGTTTTCATCGTTCTATTTATTTACAACGCTATTGAACCAAACGGGAACTAAACGGTACGTAAATGCATCTTAGATCCCTGCAGTGGTACGGCGAATATTGATAGTTGGTTTAATTAAATGAGAGTTTCTGATGCTATTTTTAGCTGATATGTTTTCTGGTAGTGGCCGTCACTGCTATTTTTAGTTGTTTAATAAGTTTGTAAATAATAAGGAAGGTAACTTAGTTGATGCAGTTCAGTAGAAGCCAACGCCGATGGTTTAGTGCAATTGCCGTATTGATTATTAGCGGTTTTTTCATTATCAGGCACTTGATGGCACCCGAACCGGTGCAATACCAAACGGTTAAAGTTGCCAACCGTGACCTGCAACAAAATGTACTGGCAACCGGTAAACTGGATGCGGTACGAAAAGTGGATGTCGGAGCGCAGGTAAGCGGCCAACTGGAAAAACTGTATGTAGAAATCGGTGATCAGGTTAAACAGGGGCAATTGCTGGCGATGATCGATCCGCAAGCAGCACAAAACCAGATCAAAGAAGTGGAGGCGACATTGCAGGATTTGAACGCCCAGTTAGCGCAGGCAAAAGCCGAAGCGCAACTGGCTGCTGTCACGCTGCGTCGCCAGCAGGAACTGGCGAAATTGCAGGCGGTGTCACGTCAGGACTTGGACCAGGCCAGTACCACACTGGCGGTAAAAAATGCGCAGGTTGAGACGATCAAAGCGCAAATCAACAAGACCAAAGCCAGTCTGGATACGGCCAAAATCAATCTGGATTACACCCAAATTTCTGCGCCGATGGATGGCGATGTGGTGCAAATTACCACTTTGCAAGGCCAGACGGTGATTGCCGCACAACAGGCTCCGAATATTCTGACATTGGCTGATATGAGCACCATGCTGGTGAATGCAAAAGTATCGGAAGCGGATGTTATCCACCTGAAACCGGGGATGAAAGCGTCATTCACGGTATTGGGTGACCCCGGTAAACGCTTTGATGGCGTGTTGAAAGATATTCAGCCGACACCAGAAAAAGTGAACGATGCTATTTTCTACTCGGCCCGTTTTGAAGTGCCAAATCCTGACAGGTTATTGCGCCTGCAAATGACTGCGCAAGTATCAATTCAATTGGCTAATGTTCAGCAGGCGATAGTGATCCCATTGTCTGCATTAGGTGAGGCGCTCGATACCAATCGCTATCAGGTAACTGTTTTGAAGGACGGAAAAGAAGAGAAACGTGAGGTCACTATTGGTATCCGTAATAATGTTGATGCACAGGTGATTTCCGGTCTCAATGTCGGTGAGGACATCATCGTTAGTCGCGGTGGCACGGAGGACGCATAATGACGGTATTGCTTGAGTTAAAAGGCATTCGTCGTAGCTATCAGTCCGGCGAAGAAACCGTTGATGTGTTGCAGGACGTCTCGCTGACAATTAACGCCGGTGAGTTGGTCGCGATTATCGGAGCCTCCGGCTCGGGTAAATCGACGCTGATGAACATTTTGGGGTGTCTGGATAAACCCAGTGCGGGTGTCTACCGTGTCGCAGGGCAAGATGTCGCAGAGCTGGACAGCGATGCACTGGCCGCCCTGCGTCGTGAGCATTTTGGTTTTTATTTTCCAGCGCTATCATCTGCTGCCGCATCTCAGTGCGGCTCACAATGTGGAAGTGCCTGCGGTTTACGCCGGTTTAGGCAAAAATGAGCGCCGGGAGCGGGCAAACATGCTGTTAACCCGCTTGGGGCTGGGTGAGCGGGTGAGTTATCAGCCCAATCAGTTATCCGGTGGTCAGCAGCAACGAGTCAGTATCGCCAGAGCCTTGATGAATGGCGGCCAGGTGATTCTTGCTGATGAGCCGACAGGCGCATTAGATAGTCACTCCAGCGTTGAGGTTATGGCTATCCTCAAACAACTTCAGCAGCAGGGACATACGGTAATTATTGTTACCCATGACCCTAACGTTGCGGCGCAGGCTGAACGGATCATCGAAATAAAAGATGGCCGTATTATGGCGGATTCCGGTTCGAAAACAGTGCCAAATATCGTGATATCTGAACCGATGAGTCTGACACCACCAGCCCCGTCATGGCAGCAGTTGGTTGGCCGTTTTCGTGAGGCGCTGTTAATGGCCTGGCGCGCTATGTCAGCTAACAAAATGCGTACCGCTCTGACCATGCTGGGGATCATTATTGGTATCGCCTCGGTGGTTTCCATCCTGGTGGTGGGGGATGCGGCCAAACAGCTTGTTCTGGCGGATATCCGTGCGATTGGTACTAATACTATCGATATTTATCCGGGTAAGGATTTTGGCGACGACGATCCCAGCACCCGCCAGGCTCTGGTCTATGACGATATGGCGGCTTTGCAGGCTCAGCCTTACGTTAGCGCCGTCTCCCCCTCGATTACCAGTACTATACGGCTGCGTCGCGGCAATATTGACGTGGCCGGCAGTGTATCAGGTGTTAGTGAACAGTATTTTAAAGTCTACGGGATGAAGCTTGAACAAGGAACCGCCATTACCCGCGAGCAAGTAGAACGGCAGTCGCAGACGGTAGTGGTTGACCGTAATACCCAGCGTCGTCTATTCCCTAACATGCAAGATGTGGTCGGGCAGGTGATATTGATTGGTAATATGCCCGCCACCGTGGTAGGGGTGGTGGAAGAGAAACAATCTATGTTTGGTAGTAGTAAAGCGCTGCGGGTATGGGTGCCTTATAGCACAATGGCCAGCCGTCTAATGGGGCGCTCTTATTTTGATTCGATCACTGTTCGGATCAAAGAAGGTTATAGCAGTAAAGAGGCTGAACAGCAGTTGATCCGGTTATTAACCATGCGCCACGGCAAGAAAGATATATTCACATACAATATGGATAGTTTGCTGCAAACCGCCGAAAAGACCACTCGTACCATGCAATTGTTTCTCACTTTGGTGGCGGTTATCTCGCTGGTGGTGGGGGGGATTGGTGTTATGAATATCATGTTGGTATCGGTGACCGAACGGACCCGCGAAATAGGGATACGCATGGCCGTTGGTGCGCGTTCCAGTGATGTTATGCAGCAGTTTTTAATCGAGGCGATTCTGGTCTGTCTGGTGGGCGGGGCGCTTGGTATTAGTTTATCTTTCGCCATCGGCTTGATTGTGGAAATGTTCTTACCTAACTGGCAGATCGCTTTCCCACCGCTGGCCTTATTCAGTGCGTTCTTGTGTTCAACTGTGATTGGTGTGGTGTTTGGCTACCTACCCGCTCGCAGCGCAGCGCGGCTTAACCCTATTGATGCCTTGGCTCGTGAATAAAAGGGGGGCAGGTGCCAGAAGGTTGATCCTGAATTATATGGCCGCATATTAGAGGTATGAAAAATAAAAATGCCAGCCCATTAATGATGGCTGGCATTTTGAAACATAATTGATGTTGCATCGTAATTAGCTGCCTGGAAAATGCTTTGACGTCAGAATATCTGCGATAGTGGCCTGCCAGTAATGACTGGGCGGAACAACGCACGGCGTCAGGCTAAAGCAGAGAGTTCCTGTAGCGCGGCTTCAGGTGATATTACATCCAATACAAGTGGAACAATCAGGCTGGCGTGGTTTCCTTTTGGCCCCTGATGAACATCAAAATTAACCATCTGACCGGCTTTTAATGTTCGGTATCCATCCATCTGGATAGTTGAATAGTGAGCGAAGATATCTTCGCCGCCGCCCTCAGGGCAAATAAAGCCAAAGCCTTTAGCATTATTGAACCATTTAACAGTACCCGTCTCCATACTTCTACGTCCCTCGCAAGGCTATTCTAGTTTGAGATGAGGTAATTACTGGTTAAAGTGAGCGGAACTTGGTTAAAACTCCAACAGCTCACGAAAGTACACTCTAGTGGAAATGGCCTTAACGTCAAGGGGCAGCTTTTATCTGGTAGAGCGAGTTCTTCAAAGTTTGATGCAGCTAACGCTATTACGTTTACTTGAATACAATTTCGCCGTTATTGAGATTATTACCCCTACTTTTTCTCTGGCGGCGTTATGGCATGAGTGATGTTAAAATAATAATAGATATCTGCATCAAATGGTCTTATAACCGGAGTGAGGTATTGCTCTTGTGTGGTTCAGTATAGCGATGGGCAAGCAATGGGTAACAATAATGATTGGCTGAATTTTGAACATTTAGTCAAAGATAAGTATAAAGAGGCGCTAAAACCGCCATCTATGTATAAAGTTATATTAAACAACGACGATTACACACCGATGGAATTTGTGATTGACGTTCTGCAAAAGTTCTTTTCTTATGATATTGAACGTGCAACACAATTGATGCTCAATGTGCATTATCAAGGAAAGGCGATTTGTGGTGTCTTTACTGCCGAAGTGGCAGAGACAAAAGTCGCACATGTAAATCAATACGCCAGGGAGAACGAGCATCCGTTGCTTTGTACGCTGGAAAAAGCCTGATTAAGGCAATTATTGGGAGGTGCCTATGCTCAATCAAGAACTTGAACTCAGTCTCAACATGGCTTTCGCCAGAGCGCGTGAGCACAGACACGAGTTTATGACAGTGGAGCACCTGTTGCTGGCATTGCTGAGCAATCCAGCCGCGCGGGAAGCGCTGGAGGCATGTACAGTTGACCTGGTAGCCCTACGCCAGGAATTGGAAGCTTTTATCGAACAAACCACACCGACATTACCTGTCAGTGAAGAAGAGCGTGACACCCAGCCTACGCTCAGTTTCCAACGCGTGTTGCAACGTGCGGTATTCCACGTTCAATCCTCGGGGCGCAACGAAGTCTCGGGTGCAAACGTATTGGTCGCCATTTTCAGTGAACAAGAGTCTCAGGCGGCCTACCTGTTGCGTAAGCATGATGTCAGCCGTTTGGATGTGGTGAACTTTATTTCCCACGGTGCTCGTAAGGACGAACCGGGCCAGGCTCCGAATGCAGAAAACCCAGTGAATGAAGAGCAGGCTGGAGGGGAAGACCGTATGGAGAACTTCACCACCAACCTGAACCAACTGGCCCGCGTGGGTGGCATTGACCCTCTCATTGGCCGCGATAAAGAGCTGGAACGTGCTATTCAGGTTCTGTGCCGCCGGCGTAAAAATAACCCACTGTTGGTCGGGGAATCCGGTGTCGGTAAAACAGCTATTGCCGAAGGGTTGGCCTGGCGTATCGTGCAGGGTGACGTTCCGGAAGTGATGTCCGAATGCACATTATATTCACTGGATATCGGCTCGCTGTTGGCTGGCACCAAATACCGTGGTGACTTTGAAAAACGCTTCAAGGCGTTGCTGAAACAGTTAGAAAACGACAAAGATAGCATTCTGTTTATCGATGAAATTCATACCATTATCGGTGCCGGAGCTGCCTCTGGTGGGCAAGTCGATGCCGCTAACTTGATTAAGCCGCTACTTTCCAGTGGTAAAATTCGAGTCATTGGTTCAACCACGTATCAGGAGTTCAGCAATATCTTTGAAAAAGATCGCGCCCTGGCACGTCGCTTCCAGAAGATAGATATCACTGAACCGACGCCGGAAGAAACGGTTCAGATTATTAATGGCCTAAAACCAAAATATGAAGCGCATCATGACGTGCGTTACACCGCGAAAGCGATCCGTGCAGCAGTGGAGTTATCGGTCAAATACATTAATGACCGCCATTTACCGGATAAAGCCATTGATGTGATTGATGAAGCCGGTGCGCGTAGCCGTCTTATGCCAATCAACAAACGCAAGAAAACCGTTAATGTGTCTGATATTGAGTCGGTGGTTGCTCGTATCGCTCGTATTCCGGAAAAAACAGTTTCTGCCAGCGACCGTGATGTGTTGAGAAACTTAAGTAGCCGCCTGAATATGTTGGTATTTGGTCAAGATAAAGCTATCGATGCTCTATCAGAGGCAATCAAAATGAGTCGTGCAGGGTTAGGGCATGACCATAAACCTGTTGGTTCATTCCTGTTTGCCGGGCCTACCGGTGTCGGGAAAACCGAAGTTACAGTGCAATTGGCCAAGGCTCTGGATATAGAGCTACTGCGCTTTGATATGTCTGAATATATGGAACGTCACACAGTCAGCCGCTTGATTGGTGCGCCTCCGGGCTATGTTGGTTACGATCAGGGGGGGTTGTTGACGGATGCGGTTATCAAACATCCTCATGCCGTACTGCTGCTGGATGAAATTGAGAAAGCCCATCCGGATGTATTCAACCTGTTATTGCAAGTGATGGATAATGGTACTCTGACCGATAACAATGGCCGTAAAGCGGATTTCCGCAATGTCATTTTGGTCATGACCACCAATGCCGGTGTACGAGAAACACAACGGACGTCGATTGGTTTCAAACAGCAAGACAACAGTACCGATGCGCTGGAGGAGATCAAAAAAATATTCACACCGGAATTCCGTAACCGGTTGGATAACATTATTTGGTTCAACCACTTATCTCCTGCGGTTATCCAGCAGGTCGTCGATAAGTTTATTGTTGAGTTGCAAGCACAGTTGGATGCCAAAGGTGTGTCACTGGAAGTCAGCGACGAGGCACGCGATTGGTTATCTGAAAAAGGCTATGACAAAGCGATGGGAGCACGACCAATGGTTCGTGTTATCCAGGAAAATCTGAAAAAACCGCTAGCAAACGAGCTGTTGTTCGGTTCGCTGGTCGACGGTGGTTCAGTGACTGTTGGGCTTGATAAAGAGAAACAACAACTGGCTTATGAGTTTCAGAGTGCGCAAAAACGCAAAACTGAAGGCGCAGTGCATTAAGTTAGTGTGTTATTAATTAGATAATAATTAAAGTAAAGGGCGGTAAGCTAATATTAATAAGCTTACCGCCCTTTTTATTTCCCACAATTATGATTTTTGCATGTCACTTTTGTTTTTTACACTTAGTAAGTAGCGCTAAATCGGTAAACAAAAGAAAACGCAAAACACCCTTGCCATAAGTTGGAAGGGCGTCGGAGGGGGCTATATCCTCAACGTTCGCAAGTCATGGACTGGCGACAGATTAGCCTATTAACGGGCACGGAAGATAATGCGGCCTTTGCTCAGGTCATACGGGGTCAGCGCTACAGTGACTTTGTCACCCGTCAGGATGCGGATATAGTTTTTACGCATTTTACCTGAGATATGAGCGGTTACCACGTGCCCGTTTTCCAATTCAACACGGAACATGGTGTTCGGCAGCGTATCAAGAACGGTGCCCTGCATTTCAATATCGTCTTCTCTGGCCATCGAATCCTCTAGGTGTAACTACCTTAGTTTTTAACCGGCAAGATAATGCCGAAAAACCCACATTATGTAAAGAAGTGTTGGCGGTCATCACACCATTTCAGCAAAAAGAGTCTGCCGGTAAGAGGGGATAAAGCCTAATGTGGGGTACATTCTCAACGGTTGATCTTTACTGCATCGCGGATGAAAAATTCAACGATTGCGGTAACCAGCATTCAGCCGGTAGTGGACTAAACTGGAGTTGACTCAACTGCTGCATAAAAAAATCGCGTGGGATCTCAATCGCACCCAGCGACGCAGTGTGAGCGTTGAGGACCTGACAGTCAATCAGTTCTCCACCCTGACGGGTAAAATGATGACAAAAAACCATTAATGCACTTTTTGAGGCATTGTCCGCACGGCTAAACATCGATTCTCCGCAAAACAACTTACCGACGGTGATACCATACAAACCACCAACTAGCTCATTTTCCAACCAAACTTCCACGGAGTGGGCGTGGCCCAACGCATGTAACTGGCAATAAGCTTGCTGTACATCATCGCCAATCCAGGTTCCTTCATCACGTAGTGAAGCGCAAGCATTGACCACATCAGCAAACGCATGATTGAGGGTGAAACGGTAAGGGCAGCGCCGCAGAAAACGTCGCATACTACGGCTGATGTGCAAATCTTCAGGAAATAACACGGCACGCGGGTTCGGTGACCACCATAGAATCATCTCTCCGGGGCTAAACCAAGGGAATATCCCCCGTTGGTAAGCCGCTAGCAGACGTGGAACCGATAAATCCCCCCCCAGTGCCAGCAAACCATTAGGTTCGCGCAGGGCCAGTTCAGGGGAGGGGAACGCAAATGATTGAGAAGAGAGTGGTGTGATGCGCATAAATCCCCTTGGTGATGCTTACAGGCCCATATATTGGTCATACTTAAAGTTGCATGTGCGTTGACTGGCTTCAGTCACCCCATCCACCTACTGATGTAAGCGGCTGGGGATTAATGGCCCTCATCCATTAGGTTTACCCTATGGGTGGCTATATCTGTGTTCAAGTCGATACAGGAACGATCGATCGTTTATTTTGCCCAGCTGCAACTCTAATTATTCTGGGTATCATCAATAACAAATAAGACTGCTTTATTTTCAGCAGGTTTACTTAACATTAGCTATAAATCTACTGATTATCAGCCCGTGTTCAGTTACTTTGCTCACATATAATCACTGCATCAATGCCGCTGATGGAATTGATAATAGCGCCCTTTGCTCAGCAATAAGCTTTGGTGAGAGCCTTGTTCGACAATCTTTCCACCATCCATCACGCAGATTCGGTCCATATATTCCAGTCCGTACAAGCGGTGAGTGACAATGATCACGCTCTTGTGCTGACAATGCTGTCGCAGTAGTGCCAGAATCTGTTGTTCAGTTTCGGCGTCCAGCCCTTCTGTAGGTTCATCAAGTAGCAGTAACGGTGCAGAATGCAGTAAGGCGCGTGCAATCCCTATCCGACGCTGTTCTCCACCGGATAGTGGGCGGCCACCATCCCCCATCCAGGCATTCAGACCCTCACTGTTATCGAGCAAATTAGCTAATCCTACTTGTTCCAAAACAGCTTTCAGTTGCGCATCTGAGGCGGTAGGGCAGGCGAGCAATAGATTTTCACGCAAGGTACTGCTGAATATATGCACCCGCTGGCTGACCACGGTCATCATCTGGCGTAACGCTGTTTCATCATAATTGGCTACGGGTTGCCCATTCAGCGTGATAGTGCCTTCAGTCGCATCCCAGGCACGGGTTAATAATTGCAGGAAAGTAGACTTGCCGCAGCCAGTGCGGCCCAGTAGCGCAATATGCTCTCCTGCTGCCAGTGAGAGCGATATGTTTTGCAAAACAGGTAAGGGTTGCTGTGGGTAAGTAAAACTCAACCCTGTCACTTCCAGCGCCACCTGCGAGGCCACTGCCGGGCCACTGACTGGGAATGTCACTTCAGGTCTTTGATCCATCAATTGCCTGACTCGTGTCGCCGAGGCGATAACCTGCCCCAAATGCTGAAAGGCACCGGCTACGGGGAGCAGCGCTTCAAATGCCGCCAACGAAGTGAAGACAAACAGTGCCAGCAATGCACCTGGCTGGCTATTACCGCCGACACCTTGAGCTGCTAACCACAAAATGAGGGTGACGGTCAGACCGGACGCTAGAATCATCAGCGCCTGTGCTAACCCAGCTAGCGATGCTTGCTGCTTCTGACGGCTCATCCAACGTGATTCAATTTCTTCCAACGAATGACGAAAACGCTGTAGGGCACCGAAGACCAATAATTCGGCCTGCCCCTGTAGCCAAGAGGTCAGTTGCGAGCGGTAACGGCCACGTAAGTCAGTAAGGTCACTGCCGATGGGCTTACCGGCGCGGTAGAAAATCAGTGGTATCAATAACAGGAGACTAAGTAGGATAGTGCCCAGCGTCAGCGCCAGGTTGACATCCAGATAGCTCAGCCCAAAAGTCACAGCAGCAATAATCACAATAGCTGCCACTAACGGCGATATCACTCGCAGATAGAGATGGTCAAGGGTATCGACGTCAGCAACCAAACGGTTCAGCAATTCACTTTGGCGAAATCGGGCAATACCGGCAGGTGAAAGCGGCAGGATTTTTTGAAAAGCAAATACCCGCAGATGAGCCAGTACGCGGAACGTTGCATCGTGACTGACAACTCGCTCGGCATAGCGCCCCGCAGTACGAGTTATCGCCGCGCCTCTAACGCCAGCGGCCGGTAGTAGATAATTAAACGTGTATAGCCCTGCTGGGCCGACGATGGCAGTTCCTGCAAGAAACCACCCGGATAATGTCAGCAATCCGATGCTGGAAAGCAAGGTGATAATTGCCAGCACAATACCCAGACAAATCAGGAACCAATGGCGGCGATACAATGCCAGGAAGGGAAGTAGGACGCGCATGATTAAAGCTCCTCACTGCGGTGGGACAGCAGATTGGCAAATGAACCGTCAGACTTGCTGAGGGTGGAGTAATCGCCTTGCTGAATTAGAAGACCTTTATCCATAACCCAGATTTGATCGTAACCCAGCGTATCTTCTAACTGATGTGTAACCAGCAGCGTCGTCTGCCTACGTGAAGCGTCCCCCAACGCGTTCATCACCAACTGCTCGCTATGGGCATCAAGGCTTGCGGTTGGTTCATCCAGTAGCAATAAGCGACATGGGTTTAATAGCGCTCTGGCGACAGCAACGCGCTGCGCCTGGCCAACAGATAGGCGCGCTGAATGATCACCAACCTCTGTATTTAACCCTTGTGGCAAGTCAGCGAGGAATTCATTGATATAAGCACGTTCCACCGCTTGCTGTAATTGACTTTCAGAGGCATCAGGCTGCCCCAGTAAAATATTGGTGGTCAGTGTTTGTTCTGGCAAATGTGGATTTTGGCCCACCCAGCTTAATTGGCTGCGCCAGCGTTGCGGCTCCAACTCACGTAGTTCGACACCGTTAACTTTTAGCGAGCCACGATAAGGTAAAAAGCCCAGTAGCAAATTGAGTAACGAACTCTTGCCCGCGCCACTCAACCCAACCACCGCTACGCGTTTGCCTGCGAGTAGTGAAAATGTCAGTGGCCCGGCGAGACAAATACCACTCGGTGCCAGAATTTCTAATTCGTGAGCTTCAAGGGCCACCGCCTCTTGACCATCCAGCACTTTTTCACCCAGGCCGATAGACTCGCTTTCACTACTCAAAAATGTGACTAATGACTCTGCTGCGCCGACTGCTTGGGCTTTTGCGTGATAGAACGTACCTAAATCACGTAACGGTTGGAAGAACTCAGGAGCGAGAATCAGCACCAAAAAGCCAGCAAATAGGGTTACGCCGAAACCATAGCTGCCAAAATTAAGCTCACCCAGATAAGAGAAACCAAAATAGACCGCAACGATAGCAATGGATATGGCAGCGAAAAATTCTAATACTGCCGAAGAGAGAAACGCCATACGCAGTACTTCCATAGTGCGACGGCGAAAATCTTCTGAAGAGTCGCGAATTTGGTCGGTTTCAGCTTTGGCGCGATTAAATAACCTTAGCGTGTCTAGCCCGCGCAAGCGATCAAGAAAATTACCGCTTAAGCGTGCCAGTGCCACAAAATTACGGCGATTGGCATCGGCAGCGCCCATACCGACCAGTGCCATAAACACCGGTATCAGTGGTGCAGTCACAAACAAGATCAAGCCTGCCGCCCAGTTGATAGGGAAGATGGCTATCAGAATCAGGATGGGAATAAAGACCGCCAGATACATTTGTGGCAGATAGCGGGAGTAGTAGTCCTGCATATCTTCAATTTGTTCGAGAATGATGGTTGCCCAACTCCCGGCAGGTTTGCCCTTCACCCACGATGGCCCCAGTTGCTCTAAGCGGTCTAATACTACTTTGCGGATTTGTTGACGTACGCGCATACCGCAAATGAAGCCTACCCGTTCACGTAGCCAACTGACCACGGCTCGCGCGGCAAAGGTTCCGGCCAGCAGCCAGAAATCAGCAGTCAGAGCTGTGCGGGGGAGCTTGTCAATAATCAGGGCTTGCAGCAAGGTTGCCAACAACCACGCTTGAGCGATAATCAACAACCCGCTGAGCAAGCCAAGTAACATGGACAGGCGGAGCCAACGTTGCGCGGGGGCGCTCTGTTTTTTCAGCCAACGAATCAACTCATACTGTCTTGTTTTATTCATCAGGCAATTTGTCTGCTTACTATTTGGTATGAAATCTATGAATGTTTGCCATCATTGATGATGGTAAACCAGCGAGGGGCAATATTACCTCGTCATGCCATGAGGTGAAACCATAATGCTTGTGATAGCCGCCGCATTACCAGAGATCTATAATTTGCTGTTTTTCATTGACATGCCACTGCACGAAATTAAGCACAAAACAGAAATGAAAACGGGCAGCTCACTTATCGCAAACCACCCGCTATATTAAATTTGAATCAGTATGCCGAAATGTTATTTATCGTTCACTAACCCGTCCAGATAACGTTCTGCATCAAGGGCAGCCATGCAACCGGTACCGGCAGAAGTGATTGCCTGACGATAAATATGGTCCATGACATCGCCCGCAGCAAACACGCCCGGAATTGAGGTCTGTGTGGCATTACCTTGCAGACCAGACTGAACTTTGATGTAGCCGTTTTCCAGCGCCAGTTGGTCACCAAAGATGGCGGTATTTGGGCTATGACCAATCGCAATGAAAACACCCGCAACAGCAATTTCTTCTGTTTCACTGTTTTTGGTGGATTTCAGGCGCACACCGGTGACACCCATGTTATCACCCAAAACTTCGCCCAGCGTGCGGTCAGTGTGCAATACGATATTGCCGTTTTTCACTTTTTCCATCAGGCGGTCGATCAAGATTTTTTCTGAGCGGAAGCTATCACGGCGGTGAATCAAATGAACTTCAGCGGCGATATTGGCCAGATACAATGCTTCTTCAACTGCGGTATTTCCGCCACCGACCACCGCGACTTTTTGATTGCGATAGAAGAAACCATCACAGGTTGCACAGGCTGAAACCCCTTTCCCTTTAAAGGCTTCTTCTGAATCCATCCCCAGATAGCGTGCCGATGCGCCAGTTGCGATGATCAAGGCATCACAGGTGTACTCATGGCTGTCACCAAACAGACGGAACGGACGGTTTTGTAAGTCGACGCTGTTAATATGGTCGAACACAATCTCTGTTTGGAATTTCTCTGCATGTTCACGCATCCGTTCCATCAGTGCAGGGCCGGTCAAGCCTTCAGCGTCACCAGGCCAGTTCTCAACATCGGTTGTGGTGGTCAACTGACCGCCTTGTTCCATCCCGGTAATCAATACAGGTTTTAGATTGGCGCGGGCAGCATAAACCGCTGCGGTATAACCCGCAGGACCAGAACCCAGAATAATTAATTTGTTATGTTTAGCCGTACTCATGAATACCTCTTTCCCACAATGGCGGACAATGTTAACGATTGTAGGGAAAATATGGCATTAAAAAAAGCAGGCAAAAATGTTGTTAGCGATTAGTTTGATAGGTGAAGCCTATTTAATAGACAAAATGTATTAAGAATCGGCGGTTAGCGAATCAAGGGATTAAAACAATTAATAAATTTATTGGAATTATATCTTAAAGTAATGGCTAAAATTGTCCGAATTGACTTAAACCCCATAAAGTATGTGGCTTGTGAGCCGATAGCTGAAAATATAGCCTGATTATCCGTAAGCCTTTTTGCGCCATTTTATGGCAATTTAGGGGGGATAAAATAGGTCAGGAATGACCCTGGGGATTTTAATTCTGGCACGTTCTACTGATTTAACTTCTTTTACTTTGACAATCGGCTGTGCATTTGCGAAAACATCTATGGAAGAAGAAATTATCTGCGCGCCATAATTTCAGATTTGGTATCAATGATACCAAACGAAAACCCTGGAATGTTTTCGCTTAATGCTGGATGGCATGTGGAGTAAATGCTCGAATAACCACAGGGGGGATGTATCTGTGGTTGTTTGTTGTGATGTTTGTCTCTTCTTCTAACGCTAATAATCTTCGAGTGCCTCGCATACAGTTGGACAGACAAGGTGTGAGATAACAACGTGTTGATATATTTGCATAAAAAGGCTGCGGGTCGTTGTCTGCAACAGGTTCTGAAAGTATTTATCACTAAGAGCATGTCGCGGACTTAAGGAAAATAAGAGAGACTAATAAGATGATAGATAATAAAAAACGCCCGGGGAAAGAGCTTGACCGTATAGATCGTAACATCCTGAATGAATTACAAAAGGATGGGCGCATCTCTAACGTTGAGCTTTCAAAACGAGTCGGGTTGTCACCAACACCATGCCTGGAACGTGTGCGCCGTTTAGAGCGACAGGGCTTCATTCATGGCTATACCGCGTTGCTAAATCCACAATATTTGGATGCGTCACTGCTGGTTATTGTTGAGATTACTCTGAATCGTGGCGCTCCGGACGTGTTTGAGCAATTTAATGCCGCTGTTAAAAATCTTGAGGAAATTCAAGAGTGTCACCTGGTTTCTGGCGATTTCGACTACTTGTTGAAAACCCGTGTACCGGATATGTCTGCGTACCGTACTTTACTCGGTGAAACCTTGCTTCGCCTGCCGGGTGTCAACGATACCCGTACCTATGTAGTCATGGAAGAAGTGAAGCAGAGTAACCGCTTGGTAATTAAAACGCGGTAAACAGGCAGGTGCAAAACCTGAGTAATTTGGTTACACTCCTGTTTATTCATACAGTTTCAACGCCGGGAGGGTTCTCGGCGTTGTCGCTCATACTAGTCAACAGGAACCTGGAGAGCCTTTCTTGAGCCAGGAATATACAGAAGATAAAGAAGTTACCCTGAAAAAACTTAGCAGCGGGCGACGTTTGCTTGAAGCCGTTTTGATTGTGGTGACGATTTTGGCAGCATACCTTATGGCTGCGCTGCTCAGTTTTAATCCGTCAGACCCAAGCTGGTCTCAGACTGCATGGCACGAACCTATCCATAATCTTGGTGGGGGTATTGGGGCGTGGATGGCCGATACGCTGTTTTTCACCTTTGGCGTCTTTGCATACGCGATCCCTCCTATTATGGTGATATTGTGCTGGGCTGCATTCCGTCAGCGTGACGCCAATGAACATGTGGACTATTTTGCGCTTTCATTGCGTCTAATTGGCACATTAGCCCTGATTTTGACCTCATGTGGTCTTGCCGCGCTCAACCTCGACGATCTCTATTATTTCGCCTCTGGTGGCGTGATTGGCAGCTTGTTCAGCAACGCCATGTTGCCGTGGTTTAATGGTGTGGGAGCAACCCTGACTTTGCTCTGTATCTGGGCGGTTGGTCTGACGCTATTTACCGGTTGGTCATGGTTGGTCATTGCGGAGAAGATAGGAGGCGTGGTTCTCGGCTCCGTGACATTTATGACTAATCGCTCACGTCGTAAAGAACGTTATGACGATGAGGATGATGACTATCGTGTCGGTGAAATTGAGAGTGAAGAGTCAGCGCTGGGTATCACTGCAAATAAAGCTGTCGCTGCGGTCACACTTGCTGCATCAACGGCTCATGCCGATGACGACGTGTTGTTCTCAGCGCCATCGGCAACAGAAATGGCTACCGATGGTATTGAACAGAGTCCATCATTGACTGCTGACACAGAAGATAATTACGACCCATTATTGAGCAGTTTGCGTGCTACAGATGATGATAATCAGGCCGCGTTATCTTCTGCATCTGCGGCTATGCCAGCACCACCGGTAATCAGTCACAGCGCAGCACCGATGACGGCTAACACATCGGTAACGCCACCGTTATATTCGTTTGAAATTCCGCAAGATACGCCGTCACCAGGTCAGACGCGTGCCGCTACACTGGAACGGCCTGAACCGCAAATGGGGAGTTGGGATACACCACCATCCACAGCCAACCATTCACCGTTCGATTTTTCTGCCGCACAGCGCCATAGTGATCAGGTTGATAATACCTCGTATAGTGCCCCAGGTTTTGGCCGCAACCTTGATGGTTTGGCAGCATCTGGCTCTATAAGTAACCCATTAACCATTCCTGACAACGCCCTGTCGTCGGGGGCTGGTATTGCAGCCGCAACCACCGTAGCTGCAACCTTTATGCCAGCCTTTACCGCGACCAGTGATAACAGTTCTCAGATTAAGCAGGGGATTGGCCCTGAGTTACCTCGCCCTAATCCTGTGCGTATTCCAACGCGGCGCGAGTTAGCCTCTTACGGTATCAAATTGCCCTCTCAGCGTATGGCTGAACAGGAACAGCGCGAACGTGGTGAGGAGGATGTTCAGCCTCAATACCAGGCATCTGAGCTGGATGTAGGGGTTACATCTGAAGATGATGATGCATTGCAGCAGGCTATTTTGCGTCAGGCTTTTGCTGATCAGCAATCAGAACGTTATGACCAGCAATCTAATGCTGAAACAACATTCTCTTCGACGAGCATTCCCGATGCTGAAGATGAGCAGGCTTTGGAAGAAGCTGCGTTGAGGCAAGCCTTTGCTGCACAGCAGCAACATCGCTATGGTACTGTGGATAATCAAAATGTAGCGAGTGAAAGGCGTTCAGTTGATACCGGCAATGCATTCACTTTTTCACCGGTTGCCGACCTTGTGGATGAGCCTGCGCGTGAGCCGCTGTTTACGTTGTCACCGCATCCGGAAGAAACTACGCCTTCAGCGGCCGAAGACGAAGAATTTAGGTCGGGTTATGTTGAGCCGAGTCCAACCCATCACCCTTCACCGTATCAAGCGCACACTGGGCAATCTTTGCCCGTTCAGGCTACACCTGTACAACTGCCAGTAACGCCGACAACAGCTTCTAATCAGGTGGCGCAACAGCAGCCTACGCCAGCAATGGACAGTTTGATTCATCCATTCTTGATGCGTAATGATCAACCGCTAGTCAAACCGACAACACCATTGCCAACGCTTGATCTGCTTTCTTCTCCGCCAGTGGAAGAAGAGCCGGTAGATATGTTTGCTTTGGAGCAAACTGCGCGTCTGGTTGAAGCGCGGTTAGGTGATTATCGGGTAAAAGCGGAAGTTGTTGGCATTTCTCCGGGGCCGGTCATTACTCGTTTTGAATTGGATCTGGCTCCTGGTGTTAAAGCTTCACGTATTTCTAATCTTTCCCGTGATTTGGCGCGCTCGCTGTCAGCTATTGCTGTTCGTGTGGTGGAAGTGATTCCGGG
Organism: Yersinia aldovae ATCC 35236; assembly: GCF_000173735.1. Taxonomy (GTDB): domain Bacteria; phylum Pseudomonadota; class Gammaproteobacteria; order Enterobacterales; family Enterobacteriaceae; genus Yersinia; species Yersinia aldovae. The sequence goes on from NZ_ACCB01000005.1 coordinate 34,715, forward strand.
CAAACCTTATGTCGGCCTTGAATTACCAAACAAACATCGCCAGACAGTTTATCTGCGCGAAGTACTTGATTGCGCAAAATTCCGTGATAATCCATCACCATTAGCTATCGTACTGGGTAAAGATATTTCCGGGCAGCCAGTGGTGGCAGATTTAGCCAAAATGCCTCACTTGCTGGTGGCGGGTACTACGGGTTCAGGTAAGTCGGTTGGGGTCAATGCGATGATCCTGAGTATCTTGTATAAAGCCACCCCGGAAGATGTACGCTTTATCATGATTGACCCGAAAATGCTGGAGCTGTCTGTGTATGACGGCATTCCTCACCTGTTAACCGGTGTGGTTACTGATATGAAGGATGCCGCGAATGCATTGCGCTGGTGTGTCGGTGAGATGGAGCGCCGCTATAAACTGATGTCGGCATTAGGTGTGCGCAATCTTGCCGGTTACAACGAGCGAGTGGCACAAGCTGAAGCGATGGGGCGGCCAATTCCAGATCCGTTCTGGAAGCCCTCTGATAGCATGGATATATCTCCACCAATGTTGGTGAAATTGCCATACATCGTAGTGATGGTGGATGAGTTTGCTGATCTGATGATGACAGTGGGCAAAAAAGTTGAGGAACTGATTGCTCGTTTGGCGCAGAAGGCTCGTGCTGCGGGTATTCATCTGGTATTGGCAACACAGCGACCGTCGGTGGATGTGATTACCGGCTTGATTAAAGCTAACATTCCAACCCGTATCGCTTTTACGGTATCTAGCAAGATTGATTCACGCACCATCCTTGATCAGGGCGGTGCAGAGTCGTTGCTGGGTATGGGGGATATGCTGTATATGGCACCTAACTCCTCAATACCGGTGCGCGTCCACGGTGCCTTTGTCCGCGATCAGGAAGTTCACGCCGTGGTCAATGACTGGAAAGCCCGTGGCCGTCCACAATATATCGAGAGTATCCTCAGTGGTAACGAAGAGGGTGAAGGTGGCAGTTTGGGGCTTGATAGCGATGAAGAACTGGACCCGCTATTTGATCAGGCAGTAAGTTTTGTCCTTGAGAAGCGCCGTGCGTCTATCTCTGGTGTTCAGCGCCAGTTCCGTATCGGTTATAACCGTGCTGCACGCATCATTGAGCAGATGGAAGCCCAGCAGATTGTCAGTACGCCGGGCCATAATGGTAACCGTGAAGTTTTAGCACCACCGCCTCATGAGTAAAACTTTGCTCTGAAGTTCTTAACATAAACAGGGCCGCTTTGCGGCCCTTATGCAGAAACTTAAAAGGTATTTAGAATAATGAAAAAACTGCTTGTTGCTTGCTGTCTGTTATCCGGCTTGATTTCTGCATCAGCACTGGCTGATGCCAGTAAAGACCTGCAAAGTCGTCTGAGCAAAGTGAATAGCTTCCATGCCAGCTTCTCACAAAATGTTACCAGTGCTGACGGTGCAGCAGTGCAGGAAGGCGAGGGTGAACTTTGGGTGAAACGGCCAAACTTGTTTAACTGGCACATGACTTCACCGGATGAGAGTGTGTTAATTTCTGATGGCGAAACCTTGTGGTTCTATAACCCGTTTGTGGAACAGGCAACGGCTACCTGGTTGAAAAATGCCACCGGTAATACGCCTTTTATGCTTATCACCCGTAATAATCCAGATGACTGGAAACAGTATAATGTTAAGCAGAAAGGCGATGACTTTGAGCTGACACCTAAAACTGCTACCGGTAATCTGAAACAATTCGCGATCACTGTGACGCCAAGTGGCACTATCAAAAGCTTCACTGCGGTTGAACAAGATGGTCAGCGCAGTGCTTACACCCTGAAGGGGCAGCAGAATAGTTCAGCAGATGCCAGCAAGTTTAAATTTACCCCACCAAAAGGCGTGACGCTGGACGACCAGCGGCAGTGAGGTTTGCGTGAGTAATATGTCCCTCGACTTTTCCCAAAATGAGTTTCAGCCTCTGGCCGCGCGTATGCGGCCTTTGACGTTGGATCAATACATTGGCCAGCAGCACTTGTTGGCACCGGGTAAACCGCTACCGCGGGCAATCATCGCCGGGCAATTACACTCCATGATCCTCTGGGGGCCTCCGGGAACTGGCAAAACTACGTTGGCAGAAATTATTGGTCGTTATGGTCAAGCTGATGTTGAGCGTATTTCTGCGGTGACCTCCGGTATTAAAGAAATTCGCGAGGCTATTGAGCGCGCACGGCAAAATCGCGATGCCGGTCGGCGCACTATTTTGTTTGTTGACGAAGTCCATCGCTTCAATAAGAGTCAGCAAGATGCATTCTTACCGCATATTGAGGATGGTACGATAACCTTTATTGGTGCTACTACCGAGAACCCCTCTTTCGAATTGAACTCAGCTCTGCTCTCCCGAGCCCGCGTCTATTTGCTCAAAGCGCTAACGGCTGAAGATATTGAGAAGGTGATTGATCAGGCAATGTCTGATAGCAGCCGTGGGTATGGCGGTCAGAATATTAAATTGCCTGATGAAACCCGCCGCATGATGTCAGAGCTGGTGGGGGGCGATGCGCGCAGGGCATTGAATAGCCTTGAGATGATGGCTGATATGGCAGAAATAGATGCCAAAGGGGTGCGTATTTTAACCCCTGACTTGCTAAAAGAAGTGTCAGGTGAGCGTAGCGCGCGCTTTGATAATAAAGGTGATCGCTACTACGACCTCATCTCGGCGGTGCATAAATCAATTCGTGGCTCGGCACCCGATGCCGCTCTGTATTGGTACGCGCGCATTATCACCGCAGGCGGTGATCCACTCTATGTTGCCCGGCGTTTATTAGCCATTGCGTCGGAGGACGTTGGTAATGCCGATCCTCGTGCGATGCAAGTGGCGATATCAGCGTGGGACTGTTTTACCCGTGTTGGCCCGGCAGAAGGTGAACGAGCGATTGCTCAGGCGATTGTTTATCTGGCTTGTGCGCCGAAAAGTAATGCGGTTTACTCGGCGTTTAAAGCAGCAATGCAAGATGCGCGTGATAAACCAGACTTTGATGTCCCCGAACATCTGCGCAATGCGCCAACCAAGTTGATGAAAGAGATGGGGCTGGGAGCTGAGTACCGCTATGCCCATGATGAACAACATGCCTATGCCGCTGGTGAGAATTACTTCCCGCCTGAAATGGCCTCAACCCGCTACTATTTACCGTCGCCCAGAGGTCTGGAAGGTAAAATTGGTGAAAAGCTGGCATGGTTGGCTGAGCAGGATCAAAATAGCCCGATAAAACGCTACCGCTAGTCTTGCTGTTGCGGTAAGGTTAGCGCTATATACTGATTGCTAAGTGGCTGATTATACCGCTTGCATCGCTGAATTCTTTTTAATAACCCTTTATACCCCAAGTCATTGGAGCTGCCAGCAACGCTGCAATTTCAAATAACAGGGTATGACCATAACTACAAGCACAGGACTAGCATGCTCGATCCCAATATGCTGCGCAATGAGCTAGACGCAGTCGCCGAAAGACTGGCTCGCAGAGGTTTTAAACTTGATGTTGAGATGTTGCGCCAACAAGAAGAGCGCCGCAAAGTTTTACAGGTTGAAACAGAAAGTCTGCAAGCAGAACGTAACGCCCGATCGAAAATGATTGGTGCGGCCAAGGCGCGTGGCGAAGATATCGAACCATTACGCCTGGAAGTGAACGTGTTGGGTGAAAAGCTGGATGCAGCCAAGGCCGAGCTGGACAAGTTACAAAACGAAATCCGCGATCTGGCATTGTCGATCCCTAACTTGCCAGATGATTCTGTTCCCGTGGGTAGAGATGAAAACGATAATCTTGAAGTTAGTCGCTGGGGTGAGCCGCGTAAGTATGACTTTGAGGTGAGAGATCACGTCTCCTTGGGTGAAATGGCCGGAGGGCTTGATTTTGCAGCCGGAGTAAAACTCACTGGCGCGCGTTTTGTGGTGATGAAAGGGCAAATTGCGCGTATGCACCGCGCCTTGGCCCAGTTCATGCTGGACCTACACACTGAAAAACACGGTTATCTGGAAACCTATGTTCCTTATTTAGTTAACCATGCAACCCTTTATGGTACAGGTCAATTACCTAAGTTTGGTGACGATCTTTTCCATACCAAACCACTAGAAGAAGAATCTGACAGCAGCAACTATGCGTTGATACCAACGGCAGAAGTGCCGGTGACCAATCTGGTGCGCGACGAGATCCTGGAAGAAGATTCCCTGCCATTGAAAATGACGGCCCATACCCCATGCTTTCGTTCTGAAGCGGGTTCCTATGGCCGTGATACCCGTGGCTTGATCCGTATGCATCAATTCGACAAAGTTGAGATGGTGCAGATAACCCGCCCTGAAGATTCGATGGCGGCACTGGAAGAGTTAACTGGTCATGCAGAGAAAGTGCTGCAACTGCTGGATTTGCCATACCGTAAAATGCTGTTGTGTACTGGTGATATGGGCTTTGGTTCCAGCAAAACTTACGACTTGGAAGTGTGGCTGCCAGCGCAGAATACTTACCGTGAAATCTCTTCGTGTTCCAACATGTGGGATTTCCAGGCGCGTCGTATGCAAGCTCGCTGCCGCAACAAAACGGACAGAAAACCCGTTTGGTTCATACCCTGAATGGTTCTGGTCTGGCTGTTGGGCGTACTTTGGTAGCCGTGCTGGAAAACTACCAGCAGGCTGATGGCCGTATCCAGGTACCAGAAGTTTTGCGCCCTTATATGGGTGGTTTGGAATTTATTGGTTAGTTACAGCGAGTCAATATGTCTCGCTTGATTATCAAGTGGTTATAAAGTGCCTACGGGCGTTTGAGGTTAATGACAAAGTGCCCGTGGCGATGAAAACAGGCAGATCGTAAAGACGCCGTAAATACATCCTTGTAGGCTCGAACCGCGCCATCCCTGGCGCGGACGCTTTACTCCTCTACCTGTCCTCACCTTGCAAGATCGAGTCGTTGGGTTTTGTCAGCAGTCTGAAGCGCCTACGGGCGCTTTTTCTTTTTTGGTTTACCGCGAAAACACAAAATTTAGCGCGCAGAGATTTACCAAACAACATATTGTGCTATCGACTCTCGTGATGTAATTGACTTTTTTATCACCAGTGGCATGATGCGCTCACTTTTCTTGTCCCGACGGCTTCAATCTTATTATGTCCGCATATTCTCGCCCGGTGCTGCTTTTGCTCTGTGGGCTTTTGCTGTTTACGATTTCTATCGCGGTTTTAAATACCTTAGTTCCCTTATGGTTATCTCATCAACAATTGCCGACCTGGCAAGTGGGGATGGTGAGTTCATCGTATTTTAGCGGGAATCTGGCCGGGACGCTGATTGCCGGGCGATTTATCCAGCAGCTTGGTTTTAATCGCAGTTATCATTATTCCTGTATTTTATTCGCGTTGGCGACGTGCGGGTTGATGCTGTCGGTTGATTTCTGGAGCTGGTTGGGCTGGCGCTTTTTTGCCGGTGTGGCTTGCGCGTTAATTTGGGTGATTGTCGAAAGCGCGCTACTGCGCAGTGGCACGGTAACTAATCGTGGTCAACTTTTGGCAGCTTATATGATGGTTTACTATTTGGGCACTGTCACCGGGCAGTTGCTATTAGGCATGGTATCAACGCAACTGCTGAATGTTATCCCGTGGGTTAGCATGTTGGTGATTACTGCCATGCTGCCACTGTTGTTTGCGCATTTCTCCCATGAAGGGAGCAGTGACGTACCCCATATTGCCGTTTGGTCGATGCTCAAGCGCCGTAGTGCGCGTTTGGGTGTTAATGGCTGTATTATCTCCGGTGTATTATTAGGTTCGCTCTATGGTCTGCTGCCGTTGTATTTATCCCATCAAGGAATGAGTGATGCCAGTGTCGGGTGGTGGATGGCGTTACTGGTCAGTTCAGGGATTATTGGTCAATGGCCGATCGGCAAAATGGCTGATCGCTATGGTCGTTTGTTGGTGTTGCGGATTCAGGTGTTCGTGGTAATTCTCGGTAGTATCGCCATTCTGGGTAACTATGCGTTGGCACCGGCATTATTTATTTTGGGGTGCGCCGGTTTTACTCTTTATCCGGTCGCGATGGCATGGGCATGTGAAAAAGCCAGTGCCGATGAGCTGGTGGCAATGAATCAGGCTTTGTTGATGAGTTATACCATCGGCAGCTTGACTGGCCCGACCATGACATCGCTGCTGATGCAGCGTTATTCTGATAATCTTTTGTTTATCATGATAGCGGGTGTGGCGTTAGTCTATTTGATGATGCTGTTGCGCAAAGGCGACAAACAGCAAACGCCCTTTGCGGCGGTATAAGAGCCAAAAAAATACCGCCAGTGGGTAACCCAGTATGGCGGTATTTATCGGATTCACTGACGATTATCAATACATGACTTTGTGACCATAACTTTCAAGAATACCTTTCACTCGGTCCATAATTTCCGCAGTGGGTGGCTTAACGCCATCCAGTTTGTATTCTTCACCCATCGCTACCCATTTGTGCTTACCCAACTCATGGTAAGGCAACAATTCGATTTTCTCGATATTGGTCATGTTCTGAGTAAATTCCCCCAGCATATGGGCGGATTTATTATCATCTGACCAGCCTGGCACCACCACATAACGGATCCAGGTTTTCTGGTTGCGTTTTGCCAGATAGCGGGCAAACTCCAAAGTACGATGGTTGGAGACGCCCACCAGATTCTGATGCACGCTGTCATCCATCTGTTTTAAATCCAGCATCACTAAATCGGTGGCATCCAGTAATTCATCAATGACCGGATCATAACGGCGCACAAAACCATTGGTATCGAGGCAAGTGTGGATGCCTTCTTCGTGGCAGGCGCGGAACCAATCACGGACAAACTCAGCCTGTAAGATGGCTTCGCCACCGGAGGCAGTAACACCGCCACCAGAAGCATTCATAAAATGGCGATAAGTGACGGCTTCTTTGACCAATTCTTCAACGGTAACTTCCTTACCGCCGTGGGTGTCCCAAGTATCACGGTTGTGGCAATACAGGCAGCGCATTAAGCACCCCTGGAAGAATACGATAAACCGAATACCAGGGCCGTCAACGGTGCCACAGGATTCGAATGAGTGAATGCGGCCAAGTACGGACATTGCAGGTTACTCCAATACTGGATAAATAAAGGCCCCACGAAGGTGAGGCCTTTTAGTTTAATCTATTTTAGTTATACCTGTAAGGCATAGAACTTATATTGACTGAGTGAATGTGCGAGTAATGACATCCTGCTGCTGTTCTTTGGTCAGCGCGTTGAAACGCACGGCATAACCAGAGACACGAATAGTCAATTGCGGATATTTTTCCGGATTTTCCATCGCATCTAACAGCATTTCGCGGTTCATTACGTTCACGTTCAGATGTTGACCACCTTCGATGGACGCCTCGTGATGGAAGTAACCATCCATCAGACCTGCCAGGTTAGCTTTACGCACTTCGTCATCTTTACCCAGTGCGTTTGGCACGATAGAGAAGGTGTAAGAGATACCATCTTTCGCATAAGCAAACGGCAGTTTAGCAACAGACGTCAGAGAGGCAACCGCACCTTTCTGGTCACGACCGTGCATTGGGTTAGCACCTGGACCGAATGGCGCACCAGCACGGCGACCATCTGGGGTGTTACCGGTTTTCTTACCATAAACCACGTTAGAGGTGATGGTCAGTACGGATTGAGTTGCAACCGCACCACGGTAAGTACGCAGCTTCTGAATTTTCTTCATAAAGCGCTCAACCAGGTCACAGGCGATGTCATCAACGCGTGAATCGTTGTTACCAAATTGCGGATATTCACCTTCGATATTGAAGTCAACCGCCAGGCCATCTTCGTCGCGAATAGTGCTCACTTTGGCATATTTGATAGCAGACAGGGAGTCAGCAGCAACAGACAGACCTGCAATACCACACGCCATAGTCCGGTAAACATCACGGTCATGCAGGGCCATCAGTGCAGCTTCATAGCTGTATTTGTCGTGCATGTAGTGGATGATGTTCAGTGCTGTAACGTATTGTTTAGCCAGCCAATCCATAAAGTGATCCATGCGTTCCATGACTTTGTCATAGTCCAGCACGTCATCCATCATTGGCGCTTCTTTCGGGCCAACCTGGATCTTCATTTTTTCGTCAACGCCGCCGTTGATTGCATACAACATGGTTTTTGCCAGGTTGGCACGGGCACCGAAGAACTGCATTTGTTTACCGACAATCATCGGGCTAACACAACATGCGATGGCGTAGTCATCGTTGTTGAAGTCAGGACGCATCAGGTCATCATTTTCATACTGTACAGATGAAGTATCGATAGAGACTTTAGCGGCATATTTTTTAAAGTTCAGTGGCAGCTTTTCAGACCACAGGATGGTCATGTTCGGCTCTGGAGACGGCCCCATAGTGTACAGGGTGTTCAGGAAGCGGAAGCTGGTTTTGGTCACCAGAGTACGGCCATCAACGCCCATACCGGCCAGTGACTCAGTCGCCCAGATTGGGTCGCCAGAGAACAACTCATCATACTCAGGGGTACGCAGGAAGCGAACCATACGCAGTTTCATGACTAAATGGTCGATCAACTCTTGCGCCTGTTCTTCTGTCAGTTTACCGGCTTTCATGTCGCGTTCGATGTACACGTCAAGGAAGCTAGAAACACGACCAAAGGACATTGCTGCACCGTTTTGGGATTTCACCGCAGCCAGGTAGCCGAAGTAAGTCCACTGTACTGCTTCTTGTGCGTTAGTTGCCGGGCCTGAGATATCGCAACCGTATTTAGCGGCCATTTCTTTAATCTGACCCAGAGCACGATGCTGTTCAGCAATTTCTTCGCGCAACTGGATAGTCATTTCCAGGTCTTTACCGTTTTCCAGATCATTTTGCAAAGAGTTGAACTGAGCCAATTTATCTTTCATCAGGTAGTCGATACCGTAAACGGCTACACGACGATAGTCACCGATGATACGGCCACGGCCATAGGCATCTGGCAAACCGGTCAGTACACCAGATTTACGGCAGTTCAGGATGTCTTTGGTATAGACGTCAAACACACCTTGGTTATGTGTTTTACGGTAATCGGTGAAGACTTTTTTCAGTTGCGGGTCAAGTTCACGACCGTAAACTTTGCAAGAACCTTCTACCATTTTGATGCCGCCGAAGGGGATCAGCGCACGTTTCAATGGGGCTTCAGTCTGCAAACCGACGATGGTTTCCAGAGATTGATTAATATAGCCAGCATCATGAGAGGTGATAGTTGCTACTACGTCGGTATCGAAATCAACTGGCGCATGGGTGCGGTTTTCCAGTTTGATGCCTTCCATAACCTTTGCCCACAGCTTGTTGGTCGCTTCGGTAGGGCCGGCAAGGAAGGACTCATCGCCTTCATAAGGGGTGTAGTTTTTCTGAATAAAGTCACGAACATTGACTTCGTTCTGCCAGTCACCTTTGGTAAAGCCTTCCCATGCTGTAGCCAATTTTTCATTAAGTTCGGTCATAATGCATCTACCTTTTAATGTGAATATCTTCGAAAACCAGACGTAGCGGCCACGTATTAATGTTGCTGGTCACCGCGCAGATAAATTACCCAATAAGTCAACCCTACCAATAACCCACCACCGATGATGTTGCCGATAGTGACCGGGATCAGATTATCAATAATAAAGTTACTTACGGTTAAGTGAGCAAACTGCTCAGGTGCTGCTCCTATGGATTGCCAAAACTCGGGTGTCGCGAAGTTTTTAATAACAATACCCATCGGAATCATAAACATATTTGCAATGCTGTGTTCAAAGCCGCTGGCGACAAACATCCCTACCGGTAAAATCATCGCGAACATTTTGTCCATTATGGTACGGCCGGAGTAACTCATCCATACCGCCAGGCAGACCATCAGGTTCGCCAAAATACCTAAACAGACCGCTTCAACAAAAGTATGGTGCAATTTATGGTCTGCGGTTTGCAGAACATTCAAACCCCATTGACCATTTGCGACCGTATATTGGCCGGCAAACCAGATAAGTGCGACGAAGAACAGCGCTCCACACAAGTTGCCAATATAGACATTAGCCCAGTTGCATCCCAGTTGACGCCAGGTAATACGGCCACTGGCTTTCGCGACAGTAGTGAGCACCGTTGAAGTGAACAAGTCACCACCACATACCACCACTAACATTAGCCCCAGGGAGAAACAAATACCACCGACCAACTTGGCAAAACCGAAAGGTACGCCAGCAGTACCGGTAGTCGCTGTAATATAAAAAACAAACGCAATTGAAATAAACACACCAGCAGTAATCGCTAAATAAAAGGTTTTTAGCGGATGCTTGGTGGCTTTATAGACACCGGCATCTTCGGCTACTTTAGCCATTGCCGCAGGTAATAATGCATCGAAGGGGTTGTCAGCTTTCACACTAACTCTCTCTTAAGGGTTAATAAAGCACAGCGAGATACTAGCAAAGCAGTATAGCGTGAAAATTGATGTGGATCATATTGCGAGAGTTTAGTTCGAGTTAAAACACTACAGAATGTGTGCTTAATAAGGTTATCTTTTTGATTTTCATCATGAAAAAATATTTTAAGATTTACAAATTTTTTTGATTGGTCTGTTCGAAAGCCGTTGAGTACGTTAATTAAAAGCAGCATTTGTAGCTATTTTTATTTGCGGCCGTCATTAAAAATTAACTATTTATTTACCTCTATGTCTGTTTAATCTGCGGGGCAAATAATGTTTGTTTAAAGGTGCTGTTTTTTGCCTCAAGCGGCGTCAGGAAATAACGTTTTTTTATGATAAAAACAATGGTTGGCTTGAGTCGATGGTATTTATTTTTATCAGGAATAACTGCAAAAATTAATAGACGAAAAATATTGCGATAAAAAAGCGGCTAAATGCCGCTTGAGGTTAATGACAAAGTGCTGATAGTCCAGTGAGTGAAGGGTTTACCGCACCTAGGGGCGCTCCGGCGACTTACGTCGCTACGACCCCAACGGCACGATTCCCCTTCAATTGACTTTGTCAGCTCCGACAGATAATTAACTGAAATCTATAGGGCCGAGGAGTTACTCGCTTTTTGCCCAATAACGGCGTTTCGCCGCCTGCAATTTAGCGTAAGCACCCAGCAGCGCTTGGTGTGCTGGCAGGGCTTTGAGATCTTCATCCACACTGAACAGGCCATTGAAGCGCGCTTCGCCAGCAATGGCTGCCGATGCAGTATCTACTGCCTCCTGACCATACATCTTCACAAAGGCTGTGTAATATTGCGTCGGGTCACGATCTGGCTCTTGCGTCAATAGCAACAAGGTTTGCAGGCAACGGTAGTAGTTCGCCTGTTTTGCAGTGAAGACCGATGAGTTGAAATCTTGCGTCCATTCAACCCAAATCAAGGCTTGCTCGAGATCGCCGCCCGCCAGTGCCAGCATCGATTTCAGCTCGCCAACCCGCAATGTGTACCAGCCATTATCTTTACCGGAAGCAATTCCCAGCAGCTCACGAACACGCGCGAAATCATCTAACCCTTCATCATCCAAGGTCTGAATGAGTTCCAGATAGTGCTCTGGTTTAAAGCCACTGTCTGGCAGGGCCAGCAAGGTATCACGCAGATGCGCGCCCATGGTGTTGTTTGCCATTAATAAGTCTTCGGCAGGGTAGATATCTGACATCCCCGGCACCAGAATTCGGCAGGCATAGACACTTAAATGCTCATAATCGGCGATATACACTTCGGCATCTTCTTGCGTGAAGATAGCCATTAAGGTGGCGAACTCTTCTTCCGTGGTGCCTTTAAAGCTCCAATCCACGAAGGGATAGTCGGCATCATCTTTAAACATATCCCAACTGATCAGGCCGCTTGAATCGATAAAGTGAGTTTCCAGATTGGTGTGTTCTGCCACTTCTTCGTCATCAAAGGTCGGTGCGGTAAACACATCCAAATCTTTGAGGCTGCGCCCTTGCAGTAGCTCAGTCACGGTACGCTCAAGGGCAACACCGAAGTCAGGGTGCGCACCGAATGAAGCGAAACACGTTCCATTTGACGGGTTAAACAGCACCACACAAATCACCGGATATTGGCCACCTAAAGAGGCATCGTAAGAGAGGATCGGGAAACCTTCCTCTTCCAGTTTGGCAATGGCTTCGACCACACCCGGATAGCGGTTTAACACCGCGGACGGGATCTCCGGCAAGCTGATAGATTCCGCGATAATGCGGTTTTTTACATTACGTTCAAACACTTCAGACAACGCTTGCACGCGGGCTTCATTGGCGGTATTCCCCGCAGACATGCCGTTTGAAACATACAGATTGCCGATAATATTCATTGGAATATAGACGGTTTCTAAATCTGACTGTCGGGTGAATGGCAGCGAGCAAATACCGCGCTCAGCATTCCCTGATTGTAAATCCACCAGATCACTGGCAACCAGCTCGTTCTCCGGATCGTAAAATGCCAGCAAACGCTCATCCAGAATGCCTTCCGGTAGCAGATTATCTTCTGGAAGCGGGAACCATTTCTCGTTCGGATAGTGTACGAAATCGCCCTCGGCAATCGCTTTGCCCAAGTAGAAATCCGCAAAGAAATAGTTAGTTGATAAGCGCTCGAAATATTCACCCAGTGCTGAGGCCAGTGCCGCTTTCCTACTGGCACCTTTACCGTTGGTAAAGCACAGCGGGCAATCACGATCGCGGATATGTACCGACCAAACGTGAGGAACCGGGTTCAGCCAGGAGGCTTCTTCAATATTAAAACCGAGGTCACTCAGTTTTTGCTGAAAGCGGGAGATGGAATCTTCCAGCGCGGCGTCTTTGCCGGGAATAAAGGTTTGCGTCATTTTCTTCACTTTTTGGCGGTACTAAAAACGCGCAATCATACGGGGTTTTGGTTAATAGCTCCATGTATTCCGAAAGCATAGCAAATGTCACAGTTTTAGTATGGATATTCCGGATAATTCACTAGCTTATAAATAATGGAGTAATAATATGAAATCTATAAAGCTAACTGTTTTAGCCGGAATCTTAGCAGGGATCAGCGGTTCGGCCTTTGCGTTACCCAATATCACTTTATTGGCGACCGGGGGAACGATTGCGGGTGGCGGCGATTCAGCTACCAAGTCCAATTACACGGCGGGTAAGCTGGGAGTGGAAGCCTTGGTAAATGCGGTACCAGAAATGAAAAGTATCGCCAACATTCGGGGCGAACAAGTAGTAAACATTGGTTCTCAGGATATGAATGATGAGGTCTGGCTGAAATTAGCGAAAAAAATTAATGCTGATTGTGCCAAAACAGACGGATTCGTGATCACGCATGGGACTGATACGTTGGAAGAAACCGCTTATTTCCTCGATTTAACTGTTAACTGCGATAAACCTGTAGTAATAGTTGGGGCGATGCGCCCGGCAACGGCGTTAGGTGCCGATGGTCCGCTGAATCTCTATAATGCAGTGGTGGTTGCCAGTGACGCTGATTCTGCCAAACGTGGTGTACTGGTGGCGATGAATGACACTGTGTTAACCGGCCGTGACGTGATGAAGACTAACACCACCTCAGTGCAAACATTCCAGTCACCTAACACTGGGCCGCTGGGTTATATCTATGATGGCAAAGTGAATTATTTACACCAACCGGCACCAAGACAGCCCGCCTTTGATATCAGCAAGCTGAATGAGTTACCCAAAGTCGGTATCATTTATAACTATGCCAACGCCTCTGACTTACCGGCTAAGGCATTGATTGAGGATGGCTATAAAGGGATTGTCAGCGCTGGCGTGGGTAACGGTAACCTGTATAAAACAGTATTCGATACACTGGCAACGGCGGCACACAATGGCGTTGCAGTCGTGCGTTCATCCCGCGTACCGACCGGTTCTACCACCGAAGATGCTGAAGTTGATGATACCAAATATGGCTTTGTTGCGTCAGGCTCACTGAATCCACAAAAAGCCCGGGTACTGCTGCAATTGGCATTAACCCAAACGCAAAAACCACAAGAAATTCAAAAATTGTTCCACGCGTATTGATAGAGCCAATCTTTGACGGAGGCTTCGGTCTCCGTATCTAGTTATTACCGGTAATCTGAAATAAACCCGTCTTATCGGGAAGTAAACGGGGCTATAACAGTGTATTTTTCTTTGGTAAATAACAAGTTAAACTCGGATTGCCAGTGTAACCTGATTGTGGCAGTTAGACTGCTGTGCCACGAAAACCTGCCCGCGCGGTGGTCACCACCACGGGGTTGAGGCATTGCAACCCTAACGGATAAAATGAGTTATCTATCGTGTCGCAGGGTGATGATTTCGATACTTTTAGTGATTAATTTCAAATTAATGCCAGGATGACGCACAGGCTGCTACCGCGCTGGTGGCGAGTTTCCCCGTTATGGGCGAATAACCATTGCAGCAGGCGGGTTCGAATGATAAAACCGAGTAAGGATAACGATGGCAATCTCAGTTGAGCGTGGTGAGGGGAAATGACACAGGTTTATAATTTTAGCGCAGGTCCGGCAATGTTACCGGTTGAAGTATTACGTCGTGCGGAACAGGAATTACGTAACTGGCGTGGTCTGGGTACATCGGTGATGGAAATCAGCCATCGCAGTAAAGAGTTTATGCAGGTTGCTGAAGAAGCTGAAAAAGATCTACGCGAACTAATGAAGATCCCAGCCAATTATAAAGTGTTATTTTGCCACGGTGGCGCGCGCGCGCAGTTTGCCGCAGTGCCACTGAATCTACTCGGTGACCGCAACTGTGCGGATTATATTGATGGCGGCTATTGGGCGCACAGTGCGGTCAAAGAAGCTCAGAAATACTGCACGCCGCATGTGATTGATGTGACGACCAATGATAACGGTCTCAAAGGCATTGCGCCGATGAAGCAATGGAAACTGAGTGATAATGCCGCTTATGTGCATTACTGCCCAAATGAAACCATTGACGGGCTGGCTATCAACGAAGAGCCGAGCTTGGGTGACAAAATTGTGGTGGCTGACTACTCCTCATCTATTCTCTCTCGCCCGATTAATGTTAACCGCTATGGTGTCATTTATGCAGGTGCCCAGAAGAATATCGGCCCGGCCGGTCTGACAGTGGTTATCGTGCGCGAAGATTTGCTGGGTAAAGCGCGCACTGAGCTGCCATCCATCCTTGATTATAAGGTTCTGGCAGAAAACGACTCGATGTTCAACACGCCGCCGACTTTCGCCTGGTATCTGTCCGGTTTGGTATTTAAGTGGCTGAAAGAACAGGGTGGTTTAGGCGAAATGGAGAAGCGTAATCAGGCGAAAGCTGAATTACTGTATGGCGCTATCGACAAGACCGGTTTCTATCGCAATCAGGTGGCTGGCGCTAACCGCTCTTGGATGAATGTGCCGTTCCAAATGCGTGATCCTTCATTGGATAAACTGTTCTTGAGTGAAGCCGAAGCCCAGGGGCTACAAGCCTTAAAAGGCCACCGTGTTGCCGGGGGTATGCGTGCCTCTATCTATAACGCCATGCCAATTGAAGGTGTAAGAGCATTAACCGAATTTATGGCTGACTTCGAACGCCGACATGGTTGATTGCTCTGGGCGGATGTTTGCCTACTCAGACTGAGTTATCACCCTTATTTAAAATATATTTATTTGTCATATACCGTAAATAATTCGAGTTGCAGGAAGGCGGCAACTGAGCGAGTCCTCAGGAGCTTACACAAGTAAGTGACTGGGGTGAACGAAGACAGCCAACACACATGCAACTTGAAGTATGACGGGTATAACAACAGCCCCGTCCTGTGCGGGGCTGTTGCTCATAAAAGACTGGAGAGTACTTTTCCCATGCTGGAATCCCTGACTTTACACCCCATCGCACTGATTAATGGCACCGTTAATTTACCCGGCTCTAAAAGTGTTTCTAACCGTGCACTTCTTCTGGCAGCACTGGCTGAAGGGACGACCCAGCTGAATAACTTGTTAGACAGTGATGACATCCGCCATATGCTCAATGCTCTACAGGCATTGGGGGTGAAATATCGCCTGTCTGCTGATCGTACCCGCTGTGACGTCGATGGGTTAGGCGGCAAGTTGATTGCAGAGCAGCCATTAGAGCTGTTCTTGGGTAATGCGGGAACGGCCATGCGCCCGTTGGCTGCGGCGCTGTGTCTGGGAAACAATGACATTGTGTTAACCGGCGAGCCACGCATGAAAGAGCGGCCAATTGGTCATTTGGTTGATGCATTGCGCCAGGGCGGAGCACAGATTGATTATCTGGAGCAAGAGAACTACCCGCCGCTACGCTTACGGGGTGGTTTCCGTGGCGGTAAACTCACCGTAGACGGCAGTGTGTCCAGTCAATTCCTCACGGCATTATTGATGACCGCTCCCTTAGCTGAACAAGATACTGAAATTCAGATCCAAGGGGAGTTGGTGTCTAAGCCTTATATCGACATTACGTTGCATCTGATGAAAGCTTTCGGCGTGGATGTTGTACATGAAAACTATCAGGTTTTCCATATTAAAGGCGGGCAGATTTATCGCTCACCGGGCACCTATCTGGTTGAAGGTGATGCCTCTTCTGCCTCTTATTTCCTCGCCGCCGCTGCTATCAAAGGTGGCACCGTGCGCGTGACCGGTATCGGTAAAAAAAGCGTGCAGGGCGATACCAAATTTGCTGATGTGCTGGAGAAAATGGGCGCTAAAATCAGTTGGGGTGATGATTATATCGAGTGCAGCCGTGGTGAATTACAGGGTATCGATATGGATATGAACCACATCCCTGATGCCGCGATGACCATTGCCACCACCGCACTGTTTGCCAATGGCCCGACTGTTATTCGTAATATCTATAACTGGCGAGTGAAGGAAACCGACCGTTTATCCGCGATGGCAACGGAGCTAAGAAAAGTCGGTGCGGAAGTGGAAGAAGGTAATGATTACATCCGCGTGGTGCCGCCTGCTCAATTAATTGCCGCCGAAATTGGTACTTATAATGACCACCGGATGGCGATGTGCTTCTCGCTGGTGGCACTTTCAGATACCCCGGTGACGATTCTTGACCCTAAATGTACGGCTAAGACTTTTCCTGATTATTTCGAACAGTTGGCGCGCTTGAGTCACAACGCCTGATATCGGCTTCAACCGGGTGCCAGTAGGTACCCGGCTTATACTTTTAGCGACAGTTTTAATTATCGCCTTTCACGAATTTATACAGAATAAATATATTTCCTGTCTATCTTTCCCATCTCTTCTACACTCCAGCCACGGCTTATGGTTTTATTTTCAGCAACTGAACCAGCGCAGGGTAACAGTTCGTATCGATGCAGCGTATAATACTGCACCTGTGTTTGCCCTGCTGGGTAGACAAGAGGTTTTGCCTACCGAAAGGAGAGAGAAATGACGGCGATAGCCCCGGTGATAACCGTTGATGGACCAAGTGGTGCAGGTAAAGGGACGCTTTGCAAAGCACTGGCTGAATCGCTGGACTGGCGCTTGCTGGATTCGGGTGCGATTTACCGGGTTTTGGCTCTGGCGGCACTGCATCATCAGGTTGATATCAGCTCCGAAGAGGCATTGGCTCCACTTGCCGCACATCTCGATGTTCGTTTTGTTTCACAGAATGGGCAGTTAAAAGTGATTTTGGAAGGTGAGGACGTCAGTAATGAGATCCGCACCGAAACTGTCGGAAATACGGCGTCTCAGGCGGCGGCCTTTCCGCGGGTTCGTGAAGCATTACTACGCCGTCAGCGCGCGTTTCGTGAAGCGCCGGGCCTGATTGCCGACGGCCGGGATATGGGCACGGTGGTCTTTCCTGATGCGCCGGTAAAAATATTTCTTGATGCAAGTTCGCAAGAACGCGCACATCGACGTATGCTACAGTTGCAGGAAAAGGGGTTTAATGTTAACTTTGAACGTCTTTTGGCCGAGATACAGGAGCGTGACTCACGCGATCGTAATCGGTCTATTGCACCTTTAGTCCCTGCGGCGGATGCGTTGGTACTGGATTCAACCAGTATGTCCATCGAGCAGGTGATCGAACAGGCGCTGGCTTATGCCCAACGAATTTTAGCGTTGCCGTTGAAAAAATAACGACAATGCGGTCAGTTCTGAGCTCTCAACGATTTATTTTTTAAATAAAATTATTTTTGATGAGCACTTTAACCTTGCTGCAAGGATGTGTGGCGAGGCATGTGAAACAACCCCATCCGGCGGGATGCTAGATGGACGTTAAACTTAAGAATCCTGAAGATTATAAACATGACAGAATCTTTTGCTCAACTCTTTGAAGAATCCCTGAAAACAATTGAAACACGTCCGGGCTCTATCGTCCGTGGTGTTGTTGTTTCTATCGATAAAGATATCGTACTGGTTGACGCCGGTCTGAAATCTGAGTCAGCAATTCCAGCAGAACAGTTCAAGAACGCGCAAGGTGAACTGGAAATTCAAGTCGGCGACGAAGTTGACGTTGCACTGGACGCTGTTGAAGACGGCTTCGGTGAAACTCTGCTGTCCCGTGAGAAAGCGAAGCGTCACGAAGCATGGCTGATGCTGGAAAAGGCTTACGAAGAAGCTGCAACCGTTACTGGTGTGATCAACGGCAAAGTGAAGGGCGGCTTTACAGTCGAACTGAACGGCATCCGTGCGTTCCTGCCTGGTTCACTGGTTGATGTGCGTCCAGTTCGCGATACTCTGCATCTGGAAGGCAAAGAGCTTGAGTTCAAAGTCATCAAGCTGGATCAGAAACGCAACAACGTGGTTGTTTCTCGTCGTGCAGTTATCGAATCCGAGAACAGCGCAGAACGTGATCAATTGCTGGAAAACCTGCAAGAAGGCATGGAAGTTAAGGGTATCGTTAAGAACCTGACTGACTACGGTGCATTCGTTGATCTGGGTGGCGTTGATGGCTTGCTGCACATTACTGACATGGCTTGGAAACGTGTTAAACACCCAAGCGAAATCGTCAATGTGGGCGACGAAATCACTGTTAAAGTGCTGAAATTCGACCGCGAACGTACTCGTGTATCCCTTGGCTTGAAACAGCTGGGCGAAGATCCATGGGTTGCTATCGCTAAACGTTACCCAGAAAGCACCAGGCTGACTGGTCGTGTAACTAACCTGACTGATTACGGCTGCTTCGTAGAAATCGAAGAAGGCGTTGAAGGTTTGGTACACGTTTCAGAAATGGATTGGACCAACAAAAACATTCACCCGTCTAAAGTTGTTAACGTTGGCGACGTAGTGGAAGTTATGGTTCTGGACATCGATGAAGAACGTCGTCGTATTTCTCTGGGCCTGAAACAGTGTAAGTCTAACCCTTGGCAGCTGTTTGCAGAAACCCACAACAAAAACGACCGCGTTGAAGGTAAAATCAAGTCTATCACTGACTTCGGTATCTTCATCGGCCTGGACGGCGGTATCGACGGCCTGGTTCACCTGTCTGACATCTCCTGGAACGTTGCAGGCGAAGAAGCAGTTCGTGATTACAAGAAAGGCGACGAAATCGCAGCTGTGGTCCTGCAAGTTGACGCAGAACGTGAGCGCATCTCCTTAGGCGTGAAACAATTAGCAGAAGACCCGTTCAATAACTACCTGTCTGTTAACAAGAAAGGTGCTATTGTTACTGGTAAAGTAACTGCAGTTGACGCTAAAGGTGCTACAGTTGAATTGGCAGGCGGCGTAGAAGGTTATCTGCGTGCTTCCGAAGCAACTCGCGACCGCGTTGAAGATGCGACGCTGGTTCTGAACGTCGGTGATGAAGTTGAAGCCAAATATACTGGCGTTGACCGCAAAAACCGCGTAATCAGCCTGTCTGTTCGTGCTAAAGACGAAGCTGATGAGAAAGATGCTATTGCTACAGTTAACACCAAGCCAGAAGAAGGCAACTTCTCTAGCGCAATGGCAGAAGCGTTCAAAGCTGCAAAAGGCGAGTAATAACGGGGGGCGGTTTTTCCGCCCCTATACGGTAGTTTAGCTGCAAAGCTTGGAGGTAATATGACCAAGTCTGAACTTATTGAAAGACTTGCTGGCCAGCAATCTCACGTACCGGCGAAGGTCGTTGAGGATGCAGTGAAAGAAATGCTTGAACATATGGCTGGAACACTGGCTGAAGGTGAGCGCATTGAGATCCGCGGATTTGGCAGTTTTTCTCTTCACTACCGTGCTCCGCGTGTTGGCCGTAATCCAAAAACTGGCGATAAAGTTGAGTTGGAAGGTAAGTACGTTCCACACTTTAAGCCAGGTAAAGAATTGCGTGACCGCGCTAATATCTACGGTTAAGTTGTTCACAACTTACCGCGTTATTACTTATACCTAATGTCATTAGTGCTGTAGTTAATACTGCGGTAGTGTTGAACATCAAGAGTATAAACGCTGATACGAAACGGTGCCTTTCATGGCACCGTTTTTATTTTGTATAAAACCACACGGTGAAATGAGTTACCTACAGACCAAAACCCTACAGCGAATGCGCTCAGTCTTTACCATATTTCCTTAGTTATTCATTGCTTATCTTTTCTTCCTATATCTTTTCTCATTAATAAGCTATTTCCTATCTTCGATACATCTCGCACTTATGCTGTTGTCGCTGCAATAACCTCAAACAGTTATCGATCCCTCTCTGAACTCTGGCTTATCACTCTGGCAACCTACGCCATTATTATCGAAAATCAGTTCATTCCGATGAGGTAAACGGATAGCAATGACGCAATCTGGTCGCAATGAAATGGATGGATGCCTATCGCTTTATCAATTGATCGTGTCGCTTCGGCTATTGTCATAGGTCTATTACCGCTAATTTTTCTCCACCGACTACCAGGGATAGCCATTATTGGTTCTCTGCTGCTGATAGGGGCTTTTTTATGGCTAAGCGGAAATATGTACTGCCAATGGTTAACACTCGTCATCATTAGCTTTCTCTGGGGCTGCTGGCATGGTCATCGCGTACTGACGCATGTAGAGGTATTAACTCAAGGAGAACAGCAGATAGTCGCGACAATAAAAAACGCATCTCTGGCGTGGAATAAGAGTCCTAAAGTGCTGCTAGATATTCAGTATGCCAATGGTAAGAGAGTGTTCCCTCCGCTAACGGTTACCGTTGGGCGGCCCCCGTTTCTTGACGAGGGGTGCGCCGGGCAACAATGGGCTATTAGCGTGAAAATGCGTGCGGTTCACAGTTTACTGAATGAAGGGGGTTTTGACAGTCAACGCTGGGCGATTGCAAATCACAATCCGCTGCAAGGGCGAATCATTAAGGGAGAATTACTGGATGCAAATTGTAATGCCCGGCAACGTGTGATTAGCATTGTCGAACAGCAACTACAAGGATACGCTCAACGGAACATTATGTTAGCTCTGGCGTTTGGCGAAAGAAGGCAACTGCCCAAGCCTGTCTGGGAAAACTTACGTTATACCGGCACTGCCCATTTAATGGCGATATCAGGGTTACATATAGCACTGGCCGCCTTATTTGGTGGAATGTTGGCTCGGTTCATTCAACTATTCTTGCCAGTCAGCTTGATCGGGCCACGGTTTCCAATCTTAGTCGGATGGCTGCTTGCCATGACCTATGTCTGGCTGGCAGGGGCCAACCCACCTGCAATCAGGGCTGCTATTGTTTTAACTCTGTGGTTGCTGCTGCGTCTGTTTGGGATTTCGTGTAGCGCCAGGCAAGTGTGGTTATGGGCCTTGGCGTTAATTTTAATTAGCGATCCTCTGGCCGTGCTCTCAGACAGTTTTTGGCTCTCCAGTCTGGCGGTATTTAGCCTGATATGCTGGTTTCATTGGGTACCGGTTGCACCACGCTTTACGCAGGGCTGGAATGGTGTTGTTGTGCGTTGGTTTCATTTGCAATCAGGCATGATGTTACTGTTGCTGCCACTCCAGATAGGTTTGTTTCATGGTGTCAGTCTATTGTCTATTCCGGCCAATCTGTGGGCGGTGCCAATCGTCTCACTGCTTACTGTGCCTTGTGTATTATTGGCTCTGGCCTTTACCTTGCTGCCTGCTGTTGCTGGCATATTCTGGCATATGGCAGATTTATCATTAACCGCCACACTATTTCCGCTCAATTATTTTAACATCGGCTGGGTGCCAACAGGGGCGGCATCAGTTGCTCTCAGCTATAGTGGCTGGCTGGCAATACTGATTTGGCGTTTTCAGTGGTGGCGCAATTATCCGCTTGGTGTAATGGTGCTTTGTATCAATATGGTGCTATTGAGTCAGCGGCGTGATGATTATCATTGGCGTGTTGATATGCTCGATATCGGGCATGGCCTGGCAGTGGTGATTGAGCGCGGGGGGAAGGCGATTATCTATGATACAGGTAATAGCTGGGACTCTGGCAGTATGGCGGCCAGTGTTATCCTGCCTTATCTGCATTGGCGTGGTATTACAGTGGAGCAGATAATTCTCAGCCATGACCATCGGGATCACACCGGGGGGTTGACAGATCTTCAGCTAGCTTTCCCTTGGGCAACTGTCCGAGCTCCTTTTGCATTAGAAGTTAATGGCTTATCGTGTCAAAAAGGAGATGAGTGGCAGTGGCAAGGTCTGAATTTCGAGGTTCTATGGCCTAAAAATCAGGTGGCTAACGCTAAAAATGATGACTCATGTGTCATTAGTATCAATGATGGAAAGTACAGTCTGTTATTGACTGGTGATCTTGAGGCTCATGGGGAGCGACAATTAGTGAAATATTCGCGCGCAAAGCTAGCTTCTACCGTCTTGCAAGTTCCCCATCACGGCAGTAACACCTCTTCAACGCCACTCTTTTTGCGCAGAGTAAAGCCAGAATTGGCACTATCTTCTGCTGCACGCTATAACCAATGGCATTTACCGGCTAAAAAAGTGATTGCACGTTATGAGAAAAATAGCATCATTTGGCGTGATACATCAGTGTCAGGTCAACTCACTGTTTATTTTTACAACGATAGTTGGCAAGTTAATGGGTATAGAGAACAATTAATGCCTCGTTGGTACCACCAGCAATTTGGCGTTGGAGGCCATAATGAGTAGAATGGGCCGCTATTTCTTCTGGTGCTGGTATTTGCATGATGAATGATAAAGATCTATCCACTTGGCAGACGTTTCGTCGCCTATGGCCAATGATCTCTCCTTACAAGACAGGTCTTGTTGTTGCAGCGATAGCATTAATCCTTAATGCTGCCAGTGACACCTTTATGCTGTCGTTACTTAAGCCTTTGTTAGACGATGGTTTTGGTAAAGCTAATAGCTCAATTTTAAAATGGATGCCCCTGGCTGTTATCGGGTTGATGATAGTTCGGGGAATAACCGGGTTTATCTCGAGTTACTGCATTTCATGGGTCTCAGGCAAAGTGGTCATGTACATCCGTCGTCGCTTATTCAGCCATATGATGGGAATGCCCGTATCCTTTTTTGATCAGCAATCGACCGGTACTCTGTTATCACGTATTACCTATGACTCTGAGCAGGTAGCTGCATCATCTTCTAGCGCATTGGTGACCGTAGTGCGGGAAGGGGCCTCCATCATTGGCCTGTTCATCATGATGTTTTATTACAGCTGGCAATTGTCGCTGATTTTAATCGTCATTGCGCCGATCGTTTCTGTTTCAATCCGTTTGGTTTCGAAACGTTTTCGCAATATCAGCAAAAATATGCAAAGTACTATGGGCGAAGTTACTACCAGTGCAGAGCAAATGCTGAAAGGCCATAAAGAAGTCTTGATCTTCGGCGGCCAGAAAGTTGAAACCGAGCGCTTTGATACCGTAAGTAATCGTATGCGTCAGCAGGGGATGAAGCTGGTTTCTGCTTCTTCTATTTCAGACCCCATCATCCAGTTGATCGCCTCTTTTGCTCTGGCATTTGTACTTTATGCTGCAAGCTTTCCAAGTGTGATGGAAACGCTGACCGCTGGCACAATCACCGTTGTGTTCTCAGCCATGATTGCATTAATGCGCCCGTTGAAGTCCTTAACCAATGTGAATGCGCAGTTCCAGCGCGGTATGGCCGCCTGTCAAACGCTGTTTGCCATACTGGATATGGAGCAGGAAAAAGACGAGGGCAAATTGGAAGTCGAGCGCGCTAAAGGTGAAATAGAATTCCGCCATGTCACCTTCTATTATCCTGGCAAGGATACCCCAGCGCTGAATGACATCAATATGCATATAGAAGCGGGTAAAACTGTGGCTTTAGTGGGGCGCTCAGGTTCAGGCAAATCGACTATCGCTAATCTGCTGACCCGTTTTTATGATGTCAGTGAAGGCAGTATCTTAATGGATGGTCATGATCTGCGTGATTACCGCTTAGGCGCTCTGCGTAATCAAGTGGCCTTGGTGTCGCAAAATGTTCATCTGTTCAATGATACAGTTGCAAATAATATCGCTTACGCTCGTGATGAGCAGTATAGCCGTGCCGAAATTGAAGAAGCGGCACGAATGGCGTATGCCATGGACTTTATCAATAAAATGGAGAATGGTCTGGATACGGTTATCGGTGAAAACGGAGTGATGCTATCCGGTGGGCAACGTCAGCGTATTGCCATCGCGCGCGCATTATTGCGAGATTGCCCAATCCTGATTCTGGATGAAGCCACTTCAGCGCTGGATACTGAATCTGAACGGGCAATTCAGGCGGCACTAGATGAGTTGCAGAAGAACCGTACATCCGTGGTTATTGCTCATCGTTTATCGACCATCGAAAAAGCAGATGAAATCTTAGTTATTGAAGATGGGCGTATCGTAGAACGAGGAGTTCATGCTGAGTTACTGGCACAGCATGGCGCTTATGCTCAACTTAATCGTATGCAGTTTGGCCAATGATTGAGCGTATTTGGTCCGGTCAATCGCGGCTGTATTTGCTATTGCTACCTTTTTCGTGGCTGTACGGCGCAGTTACTTGGTTTATCCGGGCCAGTTATCGCTTGGGGCTACGTACCACATGGCGTTCTCCCGTCCCGGTTATTGTTGTGGGCAACCTTACCGCTGGCGGTAATGGCAAAACGCCAGTCGCGGTTTGGTTGGTAGAGCAACTGCAACAGCGAGGCTATCGAGTTGGTGTGGTGTCGCGCGGCTATGGCGGGAAGTCGGATGCTTATCCATTGCTGCTTACCTGTGAGACATCAACAACACAGGCCGGTGACGAACCCGTTCTGATCTTTCAACGTACTAAAGCCCCAGTTGCGGTATCACCTAAACGTTCTGACGCTATCAAGGCATTATTGAAATCTAATGAAGTGGATTTCATCATCACCGATGACGGCTTACAGCATTATGCATTAGCGCGCGATTTTGAGTTGGTCGTCATCGATGGGGTTCGGCGTTTTGGCAATGGCTGGTGGCTACCTGCCGGGCCGATGCGTGAACGAGCGGGGCGATTGCGCTCAGTCGATGCGGTGATAACCAATGGTGGCATTGCGGCTACAGGCGAAATCCCCATGCAATTGGTGGCCCGTGATGCAGTGAATCTGCTAAGTGGTGAACGATTGCCTGTACAACAATTGCAACAAGTGGTTGCAATGGCTGGAATCGGTCATCCTCCGCGCTTTTTTGCCACGCTGGATATGTTGGGGATTGAACCTGAAAGTGAGTACACTTTTGCGGATCATCAAGATTACTCATTGGCGCAACTCCGCCCGCTGGCATCCGACGCGCAAGTTTTGTTGATGACAGAAAAAGATGCTGTTAAGTGTCGGACTTTTGCTCAACCTAACTGGTGGTATTTGCCGGTAGATGCGCAGTTACCGTGCGATCAGGCTGAGCAATTGTTATTAAAAATTAAAGCATTAGCTCCAACACCCGCCAGATAACACGGCTCTATAGACTCAATGGCGCTAACTTAAGGGCTGCGGCAGTGGTTATCAGTGAGCGCTGTTGCGTTTCAGCATAAAGCTGTAATTCATCAATGACCATCACACCAAGATCCCGTTGAAACGCCTGTTTACTCGATTGCCCGCTAAAATGGCTCTGTCCTTTATCGCCTAAATTTGACTGAAAAATCCCGGCAGCACTGACCGGCAAGAAATCCTCATAAACCAACGGTTCAAATTGGATAAATCCACTACAAATCAGTTCGTCTAACGTCATTTCTTGCATTAATTCAGTCTCTGCGCTCAAACCTTTCTTGGTGGGAAAGTAGCGGAAAAAGGCGAGTTGCTCTGAACGCATTACAGAGTAATCATCGGGGAACTGGCTAAACGTCTGGCTGAGGATTTCCATATAGTGCGCCGCATTTTTCTCATTCGCAGGAACCTGCAATTGATCTTGAGATGCCTGTAGCAAGCGGTCATACAAATCGCGACCTTTCGCGGTCAATGCCGCTCCCCGCTGCTCTATTTCGCCGAAACGTGCAGTGTGATGCCCCTGAATTATTTGCCCATGATCTGAAATAAATGCCACTTTTTCTTCCAATGCCTTAAAACTAGTTTGCCGTAATAATATCGGGCAGTGGCGTGGTGGTGGCCCTTCGATCACTGCTTTAGGGGAAATGTCATGTTTCGGCATGGCTACTTGCGCGGCATCAATATCTAAAGTTCTTGGCGTTAAGTGATTGATGTGGGGGCCTTTGAAAGCCACTACATCAGCAATTAAACGGTGTTGGTCGTGTAGCTGTTGGTAAACCGATGCACTGACTGTTGCCTGATTGTGCCAACGAAATGTTTCCAGTGACTGGGTGATGAAATCATCCGCTTCATGATGGGTCAGACCACCTGCGGTTTCATGTTGCATAATTAACTCAATGGCCCGTGGGGTGAAAATCGTTCTTTTGGCCAAGATATCGGCGGCCAGTTGGC
The DNA here is from genome assembly GCF_000173735.1 of Yersinia aldovae ATCC 35236. Taxonomy (GTDB): domain Bacteria; phylum Pseudomonadota; class Gammaproteobacteria; order Enterobacterales; family Enterobacteriaceae; genus Yersinia; species Yersinia aldovae. The sequence continues at coordinate 61,386 of NZ_ACCB01000005.1, forward strand.
GCAATTGCAATTGCTCAATCAGCTCCAGCCGTAGTAGAGAGGTAAAAATTCTAAATGGGCTGGTTTGAAGTGAGGCTTCATGCACTGCTCTGAATGCGGTGGAATGAACCGGTACTCCGGCGGGAGCCAGGTCATAGTAACCAACCGGAAACATGCCCATCACCGCAAACAAACGGCGCAGAGTTGCAAGCTCCGCTGCAGTTCCAACCCGAATGGCCCCGTGTCGCTCCATGCTCAGGCGGTCAATTTCCCCCGTTTGCTGCAAATGATGATTGAGCTGCGGTGATTGTTGTATCGCTTGCGTGTTTATAGCGTCAACCAACTGTAACAAGGTGCCATAGAGGGGGACTTCGGCCCGATACATATCCGACATGGCTTTAGAGAAGTGAGTTCGTATTTCATCAGGATGGACAAATGGTTGGTGGGTGATCATCGGATAGCTCCTTCATGCTTATTCAGTTTTTAGTCTAGATTGATATTGGCAATTAAGAAGGTAAGCAGTGGAGAATATTGGTTTTTTATGCGTGACATCTCATTGATGCTGCACATTGAGGTATTCCGCCGAATAAAATAGTTGCGTGGTGCGTTTTTTTATGAGTTAATAGCCGCCGGCCTGTAATACAGACCTATTTATGTGTAAGAGTGTACGAGAGTAATGCAAAGCAGTTCCTCCCAAGACGTTATCTTTTTGATGCCGCTTCAAAGACGAACCTCCTAGAATCTCCGATAGTAACTCCCATAAGTAATGTTCTGATGCAGCCCCGCTATTTCTAATAGCTTGAGTGCCTTATGGCAGATTTAATATTATTTGTAAGTTGTAGGTAAAGTTTATGTCTAAGAAGATGGGTCAAGTTAAATGGTTCAACGAAAGCAAAGGTTTTGGTTTTATTGAGCAGGCTGATGGCGGTAAAGATGTGTTTGTTCACTTCTCCGCAATCGCAACCGATGGTTTCAAAACGTTAGCTGAAGGCCAGCGTGTTGAATACACCATCCAGGACAGCCCGCGCGGGCCGGCTGCCGCAAACGTTGTTGCTCTGTAATTTAAGAGAAATAATGTTTAGATTATCCAGAAAAGTAATGGTGCCTTAGGGTTAATCATCTATTCGGATATCAAAAATTATAAAGCCCGCACTTATGCGGGTTTTTTCATACAATCAAGCTCATAGAGGTTTAATCAGAAAACTTTAGGATGGGCAACTGCATCTAAACAATAAATAAAAATGAGTTGTTAGGATGCCCAGTAAAAGGAAATTTATTATGACGTTAAAAATGGGTCGCGTGAAATGGTTCAACCAGTCAGAAGGTTACGGTTTCATTTCGCCACATGATGGTAGTTTGGATGTGTATGTCAGCAAGACAGCCATTGCTAACACCAAAAATAAATCACTGAGTGAAGGGCAGGACGTTGAATTTTCTACATATCGTAGCATTCATGGGCCGTCAGCAGCAGATGTGATCGCTTTTTAAGTAAGTGGTAAGATAATCGCTTATAAACTAACGGCTACCCAAGGGTAGCCGTTAGTTTTTTGCCTCTGTTCGACAAATTCGTTGCCGCCGGGCGATTGCGCAGGTGCTGCTATTTGTATTTTTGCGGCTTAGTTGCTGAAGTTAGCGAACAGCGCAATAATTTTATGAAATACTTTCATTTTTACTCAATAGTTTGATTAGTGTGATGTCAGTCACAAAATTCTACTCCTCGCTATTCAACATTTCAATAACAAAACCGACGATTTTACTTCTAATAAATAAGTTTATTTACTTATATAGATGCCCATCAACATTACTGTTTGTTATTGGTAGTTGATATGAATGGCGATGTCGCCACAGTTAACCTGCATCAGCGGATATGGTATCCTCGACCACTTTCCTGCTGGCTAAACTCCATTCTGGAGGATGTATGGACCACCGTTTACTCGAAATCGTTGCCTGCCCGGTCTGCAACGGCAAATTGTATTTCAACAAAGAAAATCTTGAGTTGGTGTGTAAAGCTGACAATCTGGCTTACCCGGTACGTGATGGTATTCCGGTATTGTTGGAGAATGAAGCCCGCCCACTGTCAATTGATGAGAAGCACGCATGAGTTTCATTGCTATAATTCCCGCCCGTTATGCTTCAACCCGCCTGCCAGGTAAACCGCTGGCTGATATTGCCGGTAAGCCGATGGTAGTGCATGTGATGAAACGAGCGCAGGAGTCAGGCGCTTCTCGGGTTATTGTGGCAACCGACCATCCAGATGTGGTGAAAGCGGTTGAAGAGGCTGGTGGTGAAGTGTGCCTGACGCGCGCCGATCATCAGTCCGGCACTGAGCGGTTGGCAGAAGTCATCGAACGCTACGGTTTTTCCGATGATGACATTATTGTCAATGTGCAAGGTGATGAGCCGTTGGTGCCACCGGTTATCATTCGCCAAGTGGCTGATAATCTGGCCGCTGTCAGTGCCGGTATGGCTACGTTGGCGGTGCCGATTGCAAGCAGCGAAGAGGCGTTTAACCCTAATGCCGTTAAGGTGGTGATTGACGCGCAGGGTTTTGCCCTCTATTTCTCTCGCGCGGCAATTCCGTGGGAAAGAGAGCGCTTCGCTCAGTCAAAAGAGGTTATTGGCGATTGCTTCCTACGACATATTGGTATTTATGCCTACCGTGCAGGGTTTATTCGCCGTTATGTTAATTGGGCACCAAGTAAACTTGAGCAAATCGAGCTGTTAGAGCAACTGCGTGTGTTGTGGTACGGTGAAAAGATTCACGTTGCTGTGGCGAAAGCCGTACCCGCAGTTGGCGTTGATACTCAAGAAGATTTAGACCGAGTTCGGGCCATTATGCTCAAAAAGTAGCAACATCTGATGGCTAAGCGTGATACGCCAGATCCTGCCGGGATCTGGCGTTGTCATTTTTACAGCCCAGCCCCTGTTTTCGTGATCGGCTTTATCATTCAGTTATTGATGATTGTTTGATTATTATTATGAATATTATTTGATCTACATTGTGGAAATCTCCAGCCTGCCATCCCATTATGATGAATCACTTTTGTTAAGCAACGGGACAGAGCCTTATGGAGCAGCTAAAAGCTGAGTTAAGTGTCGTGTTAGGGGAATCGGTGGCTCGTCTCGAACGTATCAGCGAGCAACCCTATGCCCACCTGTATGCGATGTATAACCCGCAGGGGCAGGCTATTCCGTTGTTGGCGAAAAGTTATGTCTGCCAGGGGATTGCGCAACAAGAGGCGTATAAGCTGTCGATGTTGGCGCGCGAGGGCGATATTCGCTTGCCGACGGTATATGGTTTGGTGATGACACATCAAGCACCATATAAAGAAATTCTGCTAATGGAACGCCTGCGTGGTGTTTCGGTGGAAGCACCCACTCGGACGGGGGATCGCTGGGATGCATTGATGGATCAGATAGTTGAAGGCGTGTTGGCATGGCACCGCATTGATAGTCATGGTTGTGTCGGTAATGTTGACAGTACACAAGAGAATGATTGGTTTAGTTGGTATCAGCAACGGGTTGAAGTGTTGTGGGCCACTTTGTCAAATATGAACTCGCCAGCCATGACACTGGAAGACCGTGCGGTGCTTTATCGTGCGAAGGCGGCATTAGGCCCACTTTTCGCCGGTTTTGACGACAGTTCGGTGCTGGTTCATGGTAATTTGACACTCCGTAGCATGTTAAAAGATGCCCGCAGTGATCAATTATTGGCGATGCTGAATCCCGGCCCGATGTTGTGGGCACCACGGGAGTATGATTTGTTCCGCCTTAGCGAAGAGGGCATGTCCAGCCAGTTATTCTATCGTTATCTCAATAAAGCGCCGGTATCTGAATCCTTTGTTGCTCGTCGATGGCTCTATAGCTTGTGGGAACTGGTCGCTCGTTTTATTCACACCGGTAGTTTGGATCGCGCTTCATTCGATAATGCTGCGCGGCAGCTTCTCCCCTGGTTAGACTAATATCCTTCATCTTTCAAGTTACAGGTGTATTGGCTACGCTCGTTACTCGGCCCATCCTTGGGCCTCACCTCTTAGAGGCCACTGCAAGCAGCGTTCAAATCAGTTCCTGACAGATTTGTCACCCGAATCACTTACCAGTGTAAGTTCATCGGGATGATATTCCTTGCCGCCTTCTTGCATCTCGAAATCTATTGGATATTGGGTTATGACAAAATTATTCATCATTTTTGTTGCCAGTTAACTTTTGCCACAGTAGCCCCAATGTCTCATACCAGGCGCGCTCGGTATGGACTAACCAGGTTGCGGCCGGAATAGTGCGCTCCCAGTTATGTAATGGGGTGGTAATAGCTAACTGATTGGCTGGGGCGGGAATAGGATGTAACCCCTTGGCGGTAAAAAACTTTATTGCACGATGCAGATGACTGGCTGATGTTACCAGCAAAAAAGGTTTATCACCCACCAAGGTTGCCACTGCCGCTGCTTCTTCCACAGTATCTTTAGGTTGTTCCAATGCAATAATATCCGCAGCCGGAACTCCCAGACTTTCTGCAACCAGGGCGGCTGTTTTCGCGCTACTTTGGCTGTTTGGCCCCGCACTGCCCGTAAAGACCATTTTCGCATTGGGATGGGCGCGATATAACCTGATGCCTTCGGTGACTCTGGGCAGGCTATTTGCGAATAAATTAGCACTGGGTGCCCAATTCGGATTAAACGTGTAGCCGCCGCCAAGCACAACAATGTAATCTACCGGGTCATTTCCCTGATAAGTGGCATAGTGTTTTTCCAGTGGCAATAGTAAGCGATCAGCGACAGGTTGCAGGCTTATAAGCAATAATGTCAGCCAACTCAATGCAAAAAGTGTTTTGCCACTCTTCTGCCAGCGGGTAAACCACAATAAGACGAGTGCCAGCCCCATGATGATAAGCAGCAAAGGCAGCGGCATTAATAAACCACCAACAAACTTTTTAAGGTAAAAAGCATAAAAACAGGTACCTTTTGGCTGAAAAAACGGCATTTAACGACGATTATCGGTCAAGAAGATTTATTCTAAGTCAGGCTGTGCCAAAATAGCAGGTTGGTAGAGGTTCTTTTTACTGTGACTATTGATTTGCAAGTTTCTATCAGGGCCGATAAATCCATAGTTATAGATACAATCGCGGAGCAGTTGTTCATGCAGGATCGCAATTTTGATGACATTGCTGAGAAGTTTTCCCGCAATATCTACGGTACGACCAAGGGGATGATTCGTCAGGCGGTCGTTTGGCAAGATATCACCGAGTTATTAGCGCGGTTGCCGCCGCGTCCGTTGCGCATTTTAGATGCCGGTGGCGGCGAGGGGCATATGGCGTGTCAATTGGCGGCATTAGGCCATCAGGTTCTATTATGTGATCTGTCGGCTGAGATGATCCAGCGTGCCCAAGCCGCTGCGTTGGAAAAAGGTGTGAGCCACAACATGCAATTTATACAAAGTGCGGCTCAAGACATCACTCAACATTTAGAACAGCCGGTTGATCTGATATTGTTCCATGCGGTTTTAGAATGGATTGCAGAGCCTCAACAGGTTCTGCAAATACTTTTTGATGCGTTAAATCCTGGTGGCGCGCTGTCATTGATGTTTTTCAATGCCAATGGGCTAGTGATGCGCAACGCAGTGTTAGGTAATTTTCAGTTAGCGCTTCCGGGCATGAAAAGGCGTCGGCAACGCTCACTGTCACCGCAGTACCCTTTAGACCCACCGACAGTATACGGTTGGCTTGAGCAAATGGGTTTATCCATTAGCGGTAAGACGGGAGTACGGGTGTTTCACGATTACATGAAAAATAAACAGCAACAAATTGATGAGTTTGCTGAATTATTGGCGTTGGAACAGCGCTATTGCCGGCAGGAGCCCTTTATCAGCTTGGGGCGCTACGTGCATGTGATGGCGTTTAAGCCGAATCTGAAGGACCCATTATGAGTGAATTTTCCCAGACAGTACCCGAACTGGTCGCCTGGGCGCGAAAGAATGATTTTTCGATTACTCTGCCAACGGATCGTCTGGCCTTCCTTTTGGCCATTGCTACTTTAAACGGTGAGCGGCTGGACGGCGAAATGAGCGAAGGAGAGTTGGTTGATGCATTTCGTCACGTCTGCAAAGGTTTTGAGCAAACCCACGAAACCGTGGCCGTGCGTGCCAATAATGCCATCAATGATATGGTGCGCCAGCGTTTACTGAACCGCTTTACCAGTGAAATGGCCGATGGTAATGCTATTTACCGTTTAACCCCATTGGGGATTGGTATCACTGATTACTATATCCGCCAGCGCGAATTCTCAACCCTGCGTCTATCCATGCAGTTATCGATTGTGGCACAAGAGTTGCAACGCGCGGCAGAAGCGGCAGAAGAGGGCGGCGATGAGTTCCACTGGCACCGCAATGTCTTTGCCCCGCTAAAGTACTCAGTTGCTGAAATATTCGACAGCATCGATATGACCCAGCGCCTGATGGATGAACAGCAACACAGTGTCAAAGAAGATATCGCTGCATTGCTAAATCAGGACTGGCGTGCCGCTATTGCCAGTTGTGAAATGCTGCTGTCAGAAACCTCCGGTACACTGCGCGAATTGCAAGATACGCTGGAAGCCGCAGGTGATAAACTTCAGGCGAATTTACTGCGAATTCAAGAAGCGACCATCGGTAATGCCGGGCTGGATCTGGTGGATAAGCTGGTGTTTGATTTACAAAGCAAACTTGACCGCATTATCAGTTGGGGCCAGCAAGCGATTGACCTGTGGATTGGCTATGACCGCCATGTACATAAATTTATCCGTACTGCAATTGATATGGATAAAAACCGCGTCTTCGCCCAACGCTTGCGCCAATCGGTGCAAAATTATTTTGATAACCCGTGGACCCTCACTCACGCCAATGCGGATCGCTTGCTGGATATGCGCGATGAAGAGTTGGCACTGCGCAGTGAGGAAGTTACGGGCGAACTGCCACCGGATCTTGAATTTGAAGAGTTTAACGAGATTCGTGAGCAGTTAGCCGCCATGATTGAACAGGCATTGTTGGTATATCAACAGCAAAAACTGCCGCTTAATCTGGGGGAAGTGATGCGCGATTACCTCGCGCAATATCCGCGTGCTCGTCATTTTGACGTGGCTCGTATCCTGGTCGACCAGGCAGTTCGCCTTGGTGTGGCCGAAGCCGATTTCTCAGGGTTGCCAGCCGAATGGCTCGCAATCAATGATTACGGAGCCAAGGTGCAGGCACATGTCATCAACAAATATTGAAGTAGTAATGCCGGTTAAACTGGCTCAGGCATTGGCCAACTCATTGTTTCCGGCACTGGACAGCCAACTGCGCGCCGGTCGCCATATCGGCATTGATGAGCTGGATAATCACGCCTTCTTGATGGATTTTCAGGAGCAGTTGGAAGAGTTCTATACCCGCTATAACGTGGAGTTGATCCGTGCTCCGGAAGGGTTCTTCTATCTGCGTCCACGTTCTACCACGCTTATTCCGCGCTCAGTGTTATCTGAGTTGGATATGATGGTGGGCAAAATTCTTTGTTATCTCTATCTCAGCCCGGAACGTCTGGCGCACGAAGGTATTTTTGCGCAGCACGAACTGTATGAAGAGCTGCTGAGTCTGGCCGATGAGAGCAAATTGCTGAAGTTTGTTAACCAGCGCTCAACCGGTTCGGATCTGGATAAGCAGAAGTTGCAGGAAAAAGTGCGAACGTCACTCAACCGGCTGCGTCGTTTAGGCATGGTTTACTTTATGGGCAATGACAGCAGCAAGTTTCGTATAACCGAGGCGGTATTCCGCTTTGGTGCAGATGTGCGCAGCGGTGACGACCCACGGGAAGCTCAATTACGCATGATCCGTGATGGCGAAGCTATGGCGGTGGAAAACAGTCTGTCACTCCATGATGAAAGTGATGAAACCGATGTCACTATGGGGAACGCAGCGGACAGTGCAGAGGATGAACAGGAATGATTGAACGCGGTAAATTTCGCTCGCTGACCTTGGTTAACTGGAATGGTTTCTTTGCCCGCACATTTGATCTTGATGAGTTGGTAACCACCTTATCTGGCGGTAACGGTGCCGGTAAATCCACCACCATGGCGGCTTTCGTCACAGCATTGATCCCTGATTTGACCTTGCTGCACTTTCGTAACACCACTGAAGCCGGGGCCACCAGTGGTTCCCGCGATAAAGGGCTACACGGTAAATTGCGCGCTGGAGTGTGTTATTCCACCCTCGATGTGGTCAACTCCCGCCACCAGCGGGTAGTGGTGGGTGTGCGTCTGCAACAAGTGGCAGGGCGTGATCGCAAAGTTGATATTAAGCCGTTCACCATTCAGGGCTTGCCAACCGCTATCCAGCCGACGCAGATCCTCACCGAAGTGGTGGGTGAGCGTCAGGCGCGGGTGCTCTCCTTACAAGAGCTGAAAGAGCGCGTAGAAGCGATGGAAGGGGTGCAGTTTAAGCAATTCAACTCGATCACCGACTACCACTCCCTGATGTTTGACTTGGGTGTCATTCCAAAGCGCCTACGTTCTTCCGCTGACCGCAGTAAGTTCTATCGCCTGATTGAAGCGTCACTGTATGGCGGTATTTCCAGCGCTATTACCCGATCTCTGCGCGATTATCTTCTGCCAGAAAACAGTGGTGTACGTAAAGCCTTCCAGGATATGGAAGCGGCATTGCGCGAGAACCGCATGACGCTTGAGGCTATCCGTGTTACGCAGTCTGACCGTGACTTGTTTAAACATTTGATCTCAGAGGCAACTTCCTATGTTGCTGCTGACTATATGCGCCATGCCAATGAGCGGCGCATTCATCTTGATGGCGCGCTGGTATTGCGCCGCGACTTGCTGACCAGCCGTAAACAGCTAGTGACCGAGCAATACCGCCATGTGGAAATGTCCCGCGAACTGGCAGAGCAAAGTGGTGCGGAATCGGATCTGGAAACCGATTACCAGGCGGCCAGTGACCACCTGAATCTGGTGCAAACCGCGATGCGCCAGCAGGAAAAAATCGAGCGCTATCAGGGTGATCTGGAAGAGCTGACGTACCGGTTGGAAGAGCAGAACGAAGTCGTTGCAGAGGCAAGTGATCAGCAGGCCGATAACCAAGCCCGTGCTGAAGCCGCTGAGTTGGAAGTGGATGAGCTAAAAAGTCAGTTAGCCGATTACCAGCAAGCGCTTGACGTGCAGCAAACCCGCGCAATTCAATACCAACAAGCGTTACAGGCGCTGGAACGTGCGCGCGCCTTGTGCCAACTGCCAGAGTTAACCGCAGATAACGCGGATGAATGGTTGGAAACCTTCCAGGCCAAAGAGCAGGAAGCCACGGAATCATTGTTGCAGCTAGAGCAAAAGTTGAGTGTTGCTGATGCCGCTCACAGCCAATTTGAGCAAGCATATCAGCTGGTGGTGGATATTGCCGGTCAGGTTAGCCGCAGTGAGGCTTGGCAAACGGCGCGTGAACTATTGCGTGACTGGCCATCGCAGCAACATCTGGCAGAGCGGGTGCAACCCTTACGTATGCGTTTGTCCGAGCTGGAACAGCGTTTGCGTGCTCAACAAGACGCGGAACGTCTGTTGCAGGAGTTCTGCAAGCGTCAGGGGCAAGCGTATCAACCTGAAGAGTTAGAAGCGCTACAGCGTGAGTTGGAATCAACGGTTGAAGAACTCTCGCTCAGCGTCAATGATGCCGGCGAGCGGCGCATGGAAATGCGTCAGGAACTGGAGCAAATTAAGCTCAAAATTCAGGAACTAACCGCCCGCGCCCCAGTGTGGTTGGCGGCACAAGATGCCCTGAGCCAACTGAGTGAGCAGAGCGGTGAAGCGCTGGAAGACAGCCGCCAGGTGACGGAGCACATGCAGCAGTTGCTGGAGCGTGAGCGCGAAACCACGGTCGAGCGTGATGAAGTGGCGGCAACCAAGCGTATCATTGATGCACAAATAGAACGGTTGAGCCAGCCAAGCGGTGCTGAAGATGCGCGCATGATTGCGTTGGCCGAACGTTTTGGTGGCGTGCTGCTCTCCGAGATTTATGACGATGTTACCATTGACGACGCGCCCTACTTCTCCGCACTGTATGGCCCGTCGCGTCACGGGATTGTGGTGCCGGACTTATCATTGGTGCGTGACCAACTGCAAGGGTTGGATGATTGTCCGGAAGACCTCTATCTCATCGAGGGGGATCCGCAGTCATTTGATGACAGCGTGTTTGCCGTCGAAGAACATGAAAAAGCGGTTGTGGTAAAAATCGCCGATCGTCAATGGCGCTATTCCCGCTATCCAGAAGTGCCACTGTTTGGCCGTGCCGCGCGTGACAAGCGGCTGGAGTCGTTGTATCAAGAGCGCGATAGTCTGGCTGAACGTTATGCGACTTTATCATTTGATGTGCAAAAAACGCAGCGCACACATCAAGCATTCAGCCGCTTTATTGGTTCTCATCTGGCGGTGGCATTTGACGCCGACCCTGAAGCTGAGATTCGGTTGCTGAATACTCGCCGTGGTGAGATTGAGCGCGGCCTGAATACGCATGAAGAAAAAAACCAGCAGCAGCGTCAGCAGTTCGAACAAGCCAAAGAGGGTATTTCGGCTCTTAACCGATTGATTCCACTTATTTCATTGTTACTTGACGATACGTTGACCGATCGTGTTGAAGAGATCACAGAAGAACTGACAGAAGCGCAAGAAGCCGCGCGTCATATTCAGAAACACGGTGCGTCCCTGGCTAAACTTGAACCCTTGTTGGCTGTCTTGCAAAGTGACCCGCAACAACACGAACAGTTGCAGGAAAATTATGTACAGGCACAAAACAGCCAGCGTCAGGCCAAGCAGCAAGCCTTTGCACTGACAGAAGTGGTGCAGCGCCGCGCGCATTTCAGCTATACCGATTCCGCTGGCATGTTAAATGAAAACGCAGATCTGAACGACAAACTGCGTCAGCGGCTGGAGCAGGCGGAAGCCGAACGTACCCGCGCCCGTGAACAGTTGCGCCAATACCAAACCCAGTTTACTCAGTACAGTCAGGTATTGGCTTCGCTGAAAAGCTCTTATGACGCCAAGCGCGACATGCTAAAAGAGCTGAGTCAGGAGTTGGTGGATATCGGTGTTCAGGCCGATGCAGATGCAGAAGCCCGTGCCAGAGCCAAACGTGATGAGCTGCATTCCGCATTGAGCACTAACCGTTCTCGCCGCAATCAGTTGGAAAAACAGCTGACGTTCTGTGAAGCGGAAATGGACAACCTTCAGAAGAAATTGCGCAAACTGGAACGTGATTATCACCAGATTCGCGAGCAAGTAGTCAATGCCAAAGCGGGTTGGTGCGCGGTGATGCGCATGGTGAAAGACAATGGCGTTGAGCGCCGTTTACACCGCCGTGAGCTGGCTTATATGGATGGCGACGAACTGCGCTCTATGTCGGATAAGGCGCTGGGGGCACTGCGTTTGGCGGTGGCTGATAACGAGCATCTGCGCGATATATTGCGTTTGTCTGAAGATCCAAAGCGCCCTGAACGTAAGATTCAGTTCTATATTGCGGTTTACCAGCACCTGCGTGAGCGTATCCGTCAAGATATTATCCGCACGGATGACCCGGTTGAAGCCATTGAACAGATGGAGATTGAACTGGGCCGTTTGACCGAAGAATTAACCGCTCGTGAGCAGAAACTGGCAATCAGTTCTAAAAGTGTGTCGAATATCATTCGTAAAACCATTCAGCGTGAGCAGAACCGTATCCGAATGCTGAATCAGGGCTTACAAGCGGTATCATTCGGCCAGGTGAAAAGTGTGCGATTGAACGTTAATGTGCGCGAAGCTCATGCCACCTTGCTTGACGTGCTATCTGAACAGCAAGAGCAGCATCAGGACTTGTTCAACAGCAACCGCCTGACCTTCTCTGAAGCACTGGCAAAACTGTACCAACGCCTCAATCCACAAATGGATATGGGGCAACGCCTGCCGCAGACTATCGGTGAAGAATTGCTCGATTATCGTAACTATCTGGAACTGGAAGTGGAAGTTTATCGCGGTTCAGACGGTTGGTTGCGGGCAGAGAGCGGGGCGTTGTCCACCGGTGAGGCCATTGGTACTGGTATGTCAATTCTGGTCATGGTGGTACAAAGTTGGGAGGAAGAGTCGCGGCGCTTGCGTGGCAAAGATATTTCGCCGTGCCGTTTGTTGTTCCTTGATGAGGCAGCGCGGCTGGATGCGAAATCCATCGCGACATTATTCGAACTGTGTGAACGGCTAGAAATGCAATTAATTATCGCCGCACCAGAAAATATCAGCCCGGAAAAAGGAACAACCTATAAGCTGGTGCGAAAAGTCTTCCAAAATCATGAGCATGTGCATGTGGTCGGCTTGCGTGGCTTTGCAAATGAAATACCGACGTTGCCACCGATACCTGCTGAGTTACAACCCGGCGGTTAATTATTAGCCAGCTACAACGTAATAATAATTAATCCCACTAAATGGTCGCTTACCCGCGGCCATTTTTATTTATGTCACCCCTGAGGGTTATATTTTATAACCACCAGAAATCTGTTAGCGTAGCGCGTAAGGTTAAATTTTTAGGTTTAATCATCAAAGGCCATTTCTATTCGTATAATTATAAAATCATTGAGAATCGCCCGCGTTGCTCAAATCAGTGATTCGGATAGATCAGTGATTTGGGCAATCAATTAGGTGCAGCCAATAGCGCTGCAACTTCATGGAAGAAGGATAACGACATACTATGACGTATTTTTTAGATAAGCATACCGGGGGCATAGCATGTCGATCAGAAAAACGAATCTAGCGCTGTACTGCACATTAATTTGTAGCATGATACCGGTATTTACCGCCTCCGCGACAGCGCCAGTCATGCCTGTAGATTCATCATCAGCGCTGCCAATGCAGGGGGCCACTTTGTCTGTGGCGCAGAGTCGTTCACAATTGCTGGCTGTTTTGCCGAAAAATATCGTGCCATTCTACTCTTCTGAGCTGGCATTACTGTATGGCGCGAACGCTATGCAACCAATGTGGCAAGATCATGTGGCAGTACAGCGTTTTCAGCAACAGTTAGCCGAAGTTGCGCTTTCCGGTATCCAACCGCAATTTATGCAATGGGTTAAATGGCTGAGTGACCCTGAAATCACCGGTATGGCACGCGATATCATTTTATCTGATGCCATGCTGGGTTATTTGCAGTTTGTCTCGGGTGTCGGTGCCAACGGCAGCATCTGGTTATACAGTAATGTGCCTTACAAAATGGCCATGCCACCAGTGACGATTTTAAATCGCTGGCAGCAAGCTGTACGTGAAGGTTCTACTGCCGCTTATCTGGCGTCGTTGGCTCCTCAGCATCCGCAATACGAAAAAATGCATCTGGCATTGAAACCGCTACTGGCCGATCGTCGGCCGTGGCCACTGATGTCTAATGGGCCAAGCCTACGTCCTGGCCAGTTAAGTGATGATATTCCCGCGCTGCGTGAAATTCTGGCCCGAAACGGTATGTTACAACCCGTGGTAGCAACACCGGTAAAAGCGCCGGAGGTTATCCCGGTTGATAATCCTGCGGTCGCTGCGGTTAACGATGACTTGTCGGTTGATGAAGAAAAAAGTCGTGCTCAGGCACACAGCCTGGTGGTTAGCCCGTCTGCGGCGCCGGTTACGGATGTGCCTGTGGCCAAAGGTATTGTCTCACCGTCCACCGCGCCTCTGATCACTACCACGCCTATTACCGATAATGTCTATACCCCAGAGTTGGTGGCGGCTGTTAAACGCTTCCAGCAATGGCAAGGGCTAACCGATGATGGCGTTATTGGTGTACGCACCCGTGAGTGGCTGAATGTCTCGCCACAAACGCGGGCAACATTATTAGCGCTGAATATTCAGCGGTTGCGCATTCTGCCGGGGCATGTTGATAACGGCATTATGGTTAATATTCCAAACTATTCGCTCAATTATTATAAAAATGGCACACAGGTGCTTTCATCTCGAGTGATTGTTGGCCGCCCAAGCCGCAAAACACCGCTGATGAGCAGTGCGTTGAATAATGTGGTGGTTAACCCGCCGTGGAACGTGCCGACCTCCCTGGTGCGTCAGGATATTGTGCCGAAAGCACGCTATGACTCAGGTTATTTTCAGCGACATGGCTATACTGTGTTATCCGGCTGGAGCAATGATGCCCAAGTGGTTGATCCTTCAATGATTGACTGGAGCATGATTTCACCGAACAACTTCCCTTATCGCCTGCGTCAGGCACCAGGTTCCAGCAATTCATTAGGGCGGTTCAAGTTCAATATGCCAAGCTCTGATGCCATCTATTTGCATGACACGCCGAATCATGGCTTGTTCCAGAAGGATATTCGCGCCCTCAGTTCAGGCTGTGTGCGGGTCAACAAGGCGTCAGATTTGGCCAATATGCTATTACAGGACGCTGGCTGGAATGATGCGCGGGTTTCGTCAACGCTAAAACAGGGTGATACCACCTACGTTAACATCCGTCAGCGTATTCCGGTGCAATTGTATTACCTGACCGCATGGGTGGCTGAAGACGGCAAACCGCAGTTTAGAACAGATATTTACAATTATGATAAGACGGTGAGATCGGGTGCACAAATCTCACATCAGGCCGAGCTTTTAATGCAATAAATGCAGTAAAACTCAATAACTAATGGTCTCAGTATCTGGTTGTCTTCAGCGTGCTCATTTATGGGGGCGCCATAACCTCAACTAAACTCACGGTGAATGCGGGTTGACTGATTTTCCGCAGGCGGTTATGGTTCGGGGCGGCACATATAAACCCCCAGTCATTGGAGTTGCAGTCAGGCAACAATCGGTTGATAAATCGGTCAGAGCCGAGTTTGAACCGCATTTATGTTAGCCCGCCGGACGCAAGGCGCATTAATCCCGATAAGCGCACGACGCTAAGTGATTCGGGTCAGACGGCTAACACCACTGTGGCTTCAAGTAAGAAGGGTTGAGTGCATATTTTTGACATTACTTGCCGGGTATTAACAGAGATCATGGATAAAATTGATAATTATCGCCGTAAATGGCTAACGTTAGGTGGGGTGGCGCTGGGGATGTCGCTGCTGCCAGGGCAAGCTTTCGCTACCCTTTCAACACCTCGCCCACGTATCTTGACCCTGAATAACCTCAATACAGGTGAGTCTATAAAAGCTGAGTTTTTTGATGGTCATGGCTATAACAAAGAAGAGCTTTCCCGCTTAAACCACCTTTTCCGCGATTATCGGGCCAATAAAGTAAAAAGTATCGATCCCCGCCTGTTTGACCAGTTATACCGTTTACAAGGGCTTCTTGGAACAACTAAACCGGTGCAGCTTATTTCAGGTTACCGTTCATTAGATACCAATAATGAATTGCGTGAACGTGGCCGCGGCGTTGCCAAACACAGTTTCCATACCCAAGGGCGGGCGATGGATTTCCATATTGAAGGCATCCAATTGAGTAACATCCGCAAGGCGGCATTAAAAATGCGCGCAGGCGGTGTAGGGTATTATCCTCGCAGTAATTTTGTACACATTGATACCGGGCCAACACGCACCTGGTAGCTCGCATATTCTATGCCAATGCTTTGAATGAGTTGCGTTGGGGTTGGAGCTTTATGAAATATCAAATTATTCCAGTGACGGCCTTCAGCCAGAACTGCACACTGATCTGGTGTGAGGCAACAGGGCAGGCAGCATTGGTCGATCCCGGTGGTGAAGCTGCCAAGATCATCGCTGAAGTTGCACGTCAGGGGGTTACCGTTAACCAGATTTTACTGACACATGGCCATTTAGATCATGTTGGTGCTGCCGCTGAGTTAGCGGCTCATTTTCAGATACCCATTTATGGCCCTGAAAAAGAAGATACTTTTTGGTTAGAAGGACTTCCGGCTCAAAGCCAAATGTTTGGGTTAACTGAGTGTGATGCATTCACCCCGACGCGTTGGCTGGAAGAGGGTGATAAAATCATCGTCGGTGATATTGAATTATCTGTTTTGCATTGCCCTGGACATACACCTGGACACATTGTTTTTATTGACCAAAAAGGCCGTTTGGCACTGGTTGGAGATGTTATCTTTAATGGGGGGGTCGGGCGCAGTGATTTCCCGCGAGGCGACCATCAACAGCTGATTACCTCCATTCGGACTAAATTATTGCCGCTTGGCGATGATATGACGTTCATTCCTGGTCATGGCCCGATGTCTACGATAGGCCACGAACGTCAGACCAATCCGTTTATACGAGAAGAGCCTGCTATTTGGTAATGGTAACCCGATAATATCAAGAGTAAAAAGGCACCCACAGGTGCCTTTTTGCGTTATATTTGATCAGGGATGAGATTTAAACGGGGATAAACCTAATAGACATATAAGACGTGACCTGACACATAGCAACGCTTTTTATTTACCCGGCATAATATGTTCATTGCCGTTTTGAGTTCGTGATTTACCGCGAGCGCCTTTCAATGGAATCCACTATGCCATTTCGTCGTTTCAGACTTAATAACTTCCTGTCCCGGCTAGGTTTTTCTTGCATGGTATTATCATTATTTCTGTTGTTGGGTGCGGTTGTTATTTATGCGCAAACAAAAGCCAATATGCACAAAGATGCTGAAGCCAAATTATTGCAGGGGCGGGAGCGCTTCGATCAGATATTTAACAACTTACAGCACGCGGCTATTCAGGTTGAAACGGGGTTAGGAAAACCCTGCTTACAAGTTGTTCAGAATTTGCGCGATCAAGTTGTCCTCATTCCCGATGTTCGGTCTGTCTCTTTAGCTAAGAATACCATCATTTATTGTTCTTCAATTTATGGGCCACTCGCTACACCATTAAATCTAAATACATTTGTTGATGGGCAACTAGCATTAATGTCAGGTAATGACGTCACGCCGGACCGCGCGTTAATGGTGTATCGGCATCAGCGTGGGGGCTATAGCGTACTGGTGGCTGTTGATGGTTATTATCTGCGTAGTATCCTTAATCTGTTAAGCGGTGATATCCAGTTACGCTTGATAGTAGGTAATAAATGGATGGATGCGGCTGGTGATGTCCACTATGGTCAACCGCCAAAAGGGAGTGAACCTTTATTACTGACATCAGGAAAGTTTGCATATTCATTAAGCACCGCACTTTCTAATCAGCAATATCTGGCTTACGCATGGCAATACACCCGCGGCAGCCTTATCTTCTTCATATTAATGAGTATTGGTTCAGCCGGATTGGTATTTTGGTTAGTCGGTCGCGCAGCTTCACCCACTCAGGTATTAAAACTGGCACTAGAGAACCACGAATTCATTCCTTATATGCAACCGATCGTGACAGGTAAAGAACAGTGCTGGATTGGTTGTGAAGTGCTAATGCGCTGGCAGCATCCTGGGCATGGTTTAATTCAACCGAATAAATTTATCCCGATGGCGGAGGATAGTGAACTCATTGTACCGATGACCAAGTCTATCATGCAGCAAGTGAGCGCGACTTTTGCACCTTACGTTAATCAGTTGCCCGAAGGCTTTCACTTTGGTTTTAATATCAGTGCCAATCATTGCCGTGATTTAAGTCTGGTGGATGATTGCCGTGATTTCATCCAGGCTTTTGGTGGTAATAAGATTACTATTACATTGGAATTGACCGAGCGGAAATTGATCGTTGCCGATGAAACTACGGATCGATTATTTGCTGAGCTTCAGGCGTTAGGTGTCTTTATTGCTATTGATGATTTTGGTACTGGTCATTCAAGCCTGACATATTTGCAGAAATTTAAGGTTGATTTTATAAAGATTGACCAGAGTTTTGTGGGAATGATTGGTTCAGACGCGTTATCGAGTCATATTGTGGGAAATGTGGTTGATTTGGCAACCCGATTAGGTTTGCAAACCATCGCCGAAGGCGTTGAGAACGAAACCCAAATGCGTTATTTGCAAGCCCATAACGTGGACTATCTGCAAGGTTATATGTATGGGCGGCCTATGCCAATGAGTGAATTTGCCAAACATATGTTTCACTAAATCTGTTTCAGTCGTCATTTCAAATCACCACTAAAATAAAAGGGTGCTCCAATGAGGCACCCTTTTACAATGGTTCACGGCGACTTAATCACCAAGTACAGCAACGATAGCTTCACACAAAGGTGCCATGTTATCTGGTGTCATACCTGCAACGTTAACCCGACCAGAGTTTACCGCATACACCGCAAACTCATTACGCAGGCGTAGCACTTGTTCTTTGGTCAAGCCACTGAACGAGAACATACCATTCTGGTTAATGATAAAGCTGAAATCTTGTTTCGCGCCTTTTTCCTGCAATGTATTAACAAACAGTTGACGCATACGTTGAATGCGCTGGCGCATATCGGTCAGTTCTTGTTCCCAGATGGCGCGCAGTGTGGTATCGCCCAAAATGGTCGCCACCACTGAAGCACCGTGGGCCGGCGGGTTGGAGTAGTTAGCACGGATAACGGCTTTTACCTGACTGAAGGCGATATCGGCAACGTCACTGTTCGCGGCAACAATGGTGCAAGCGCCAACGCGCTCATTATATAGACCAAAATTTTTCGAGTAAGAGCTACAAACGATCAGCTCCTGATGTTTGGCCGCGAAAATGCGCAAGCCCTGAGCATCTTCTTCCAGACCTTTAGCAAAGCCCTGATACGCAAAATCAAATAATGGCAACCAACCTTTAGCCACTGACAGTTCAGCCAGTTGGCTCCACTGCGCTTTTGTTGGGTCGATACCTGTTGGGTTGTGGCAGCAGCCGTGGAACAGCACTACATCGCCGGGTTGGGCCGCGGACAGACTATCGAGTAGGCCATCGAAGTCCAGTGCATGGCTCGTAGCATCATAATAATCATATTCGACCACTTCCAGACCGGCAGCGGCGAAGATGTTTTTATGGTTTGGCCAACTTGGGTTACTGACCCAGACACGTTTGGCGCTGGTTTGATGAGCGATAAAGTCAGCTGCGATACGTAATCCACCTGTGCCACCCGGTGTTTGAGCGGTACGCGCACGCTTATTGGCGATAATCGCGCTGTTGGCACCAAACAACAGATCTTGTGTACAACGGGCGAAATCCGGCAGGCCATCAATACCCAGATAGTTTTTGGTGGCTTCATTTTCCAGTAAATACTGTTCAGCTTTCTTCACGCTGGTCAGCACTGGCGTTTTACCGGTTTCGTCTTTGTAGACACCGATCCCCAGATTGATTTTATTAAGGCGGTCATCCGCGCGGAAAATATCGGTCAGGCCCAGAATAGGGTCCGCAGGTGCAGCAGTGATTTTTTCAAACATGTCAGAGGCTTCCATGGCTTAGCGTTAAGCAAACAGAACCATCAGGGTAGCGCCAGTTGCGGTCTTTGCCAACCGTTTGCGACAAAAAGAAATGAATGTTGTGAGGCGAGGAGATTCAGGGTGAAAAATCGGCAAAATAGGCCAATAAGCAGGGTAATATCCACTTTTTAGCCAGGGATAAAAACAAAAAGACAGTGCCGAAGCCCTGCCTTTTTTAAACTTATGTCAGCAGATAAACCGCTTGATTAAGTTTGACTTAGAACTGGTATACCAAGCCCAAGCCAACAACGTCGTCTGTGTTCAGACTGTTAGCACGAGTGAAGGTATCTTCGTCCAGCAAGTTGATTTTGTAATCAACATAAGCGGTCATGTTTTTGTTGAATGCGTAGTAAGAACCTACAGACACATATTTCAACAGATCATGATCTTCGCCGTTAGCGGTAGTAGTACCAGTGCCGTTCAGGTCCTTACCTTTAGACTGGACGTAGCCCAGGGATGGACGCAGACCGAAATCGAACTGGTATTGCGCAGTGATTTCAATATCTTGGGTTTTGTTAGCAATGGAAGTAGAAGCGTCGCCGTATGGCGTGGTGTTCAGTGCTTCAGCATACATTACAGCCAGGTATACGTTGTTAGCGTCGTATTTAGCACCAACGTTCCATGCCTGAGCTTTGTCGCCAGAAGCGGAGCTGAAGCGTTTTTGCTGGTCAGTACGGTTTGAAGAAGAGAAACCAGCACCGAAGTTCACGCCGTAACCGATATCATAAGTAGAAGAGATACCGAAACCGTCGCCATTCTGCTCTTTCAGGTTGCTGTAAGAAGTTACAACACCAGTTGTTGGATTAGTGGTAACACCATTACGACCATCGTCGTTTTTGCCTTGGTATTGCAGGGCAAAGTTCAGGCCATCAACCAGACCGAAGAAGTTGGTGTTACGATAAGTAGCCAAGCCAGTAGAACGGCCAGTCATGAAGTTATCGGAGTTAGACAGAGAGTCGCCACCGAACACTGGCAGCATGTCGGTCCATGCGTTAACGTCATAGATTACGCCGTAGTTACGGCCGTAGTCCAATGAACCGAACTGATCAAATTTCAGACCCGCGAAGCCCAGACGAGTTTTGTTGCCTTTGTCGCCTTGAGATTCAGCGTTGTTAGCCTGAACGTTGTATTCCCACTGGCCGTAACCGGTCAGTTGGCTAGTAATTTGGGTTTCACCTTTGAAGCCGAAACGAACATAAGTTTCGTCGCCGTCTTGACCCGCGTTGTCAGAGAACTGGTGACGCGCGTCAACTTTACCGTACAGGTCAAGTTTGTTGCCGTCTTTGTTATAGATTTCTGCTGCATTAGCTGCGCCAGCAACTAACAATGCTGGGATTACTACTGCAAGAATATTGCGCTTCATCATTATTATTACCCTCATTGGTGTTATTCGGACACCTGCCACTGCCGCCAATAATTTTTTTGGAACTATTGTTGAGAGTTTGGTGTCGTCTGTGTCTGAACGCAGTGTTCCATTCGCAGACCTGATAATCCACACCGAAAATGCTACCAATTACCTGAATGTGTTTCAGTGAGATACTATGTGTTACCAAGTGTAAATATTACGGAACTTTGTGACTCAGATCTAACTTTAAAAAATGACAAAAGCCAGCTTAGCTGGCTTTTATTTATACAAATATACAATTTTTATCTAAATGACTAACTTAGAAACTGGCATTTCTCGGTGTACGCGGGAATGGGATCACATCGCGAACGTTTTGAACCCCTGTTACATAGGAGATTAAACGCTCAAATCCGAGGCCAAAACCTGAATGTGGCACGGTGCCGTAACGACGCAGATCACGATACCACCAATAATCTTCTTTATTGAGGCCCATTTCGGCCAGACGTGCATCCAATACGTCTAAACGTTCTTCACGTTGTGAACCACCAATGATTTCGCCAATCCCTGGAGCCAAGACATCCATTGCAGCAACGGTTTTGCCATCTTCATTCATGCGCATATAGAATGCTTTGATATCTTTTGGATAGTTTTTAACCACTACCGGCGCTTTGAAGTGTTTCTCAGCCAGATAACGCTCATGTTCAGAAGACAAATCAATGCCCCAGGAAACGTCATTCTCAAATTTCTGGCCTGATGCCTGCAAGATCTCAATGGCGTCAGTGTAATCAACCTGCGCAAAGTCAGAGGTCACAAAACGTTGTAGACGATCAACGGCATCTTTATCGACGCGTTCAGCAAAGAACTTCATGTCATCAGCACGTTCGTTCAATACCGCCTGGAAAACGTATTTCAGCATTTTCTCAGCCAGGGCAGCAACATCATCCAATGAAGCAAACGCAACTTCAGGTTCTACCATCCAGAACTCTGCCAAATGACGGCTGGTATTGGAGTTTTCGGCACGAAAAGTTGGGCCGAAAGTGTAAACTTTAGATAACGCACTGGCGTAGGTTTCACCATTCAACTGGCCGGACACAGTGAGGAACGCTTCTTTACCGAAGAAATCTTCACTGAAATCGACCGCACCGGTATCAGTACGCGGCAGGTTTTCCAGATCCAATGTTGAGACACGGAACATTTCACCCGCGCCTTCAGTATCCGAAGCGGTGATAAGCGGGGTGGAAACCCAGAAATAGCCATTCTCATCAAAGAAACGGTGAATGGCCTGTGCCAGAGTATGGCGCACACGGGCTACGGCACCAATCAGGTTGGTGCGCGGGCGCAAGTGAGCAACTTCGCGCAAATACTCAATACTGTGGCGCTTCGCGGCCATCGGGTAAGTATCTGGATCATCAACCCAGCCAACAACCTTGATGGCGGTTGCCTGAATCTCAAAACTCTGGCCTTCCCCCGGTGAAGCAACCACGGTGCCAGTCACTTCAACGGAACAGCCGGTAGTCAGGTGCAGCACTTCATCCTGATAATTCGGCAAACTATTATTCACGACGGCCTGTAACGGGTCAAAGCAGGAACCGTCATAAACGGCAACGAAGGAGATACCCGCTTTAGAATCTCTCCGGGTACGCACCCAACCGCGCACGGTGACTTCACTGTCAACCGCAGCACGGCCTTGCAGTACGTCGACTACAGGCACTACGCTCATAGATTTCTCTCTTTAATAGTAATAGTTAACAGCCCAACAAAATGGGGATATTACTATGTTACTTGTGGCGGTGCAGGACACAAGTAGAAATCACCGGTTCAGTGCAACATTTCCATAAAAATATACGACACAAACAGAGAAATGATTGAATAGTGGAATATAGAAGAGTAAAGCGCGGAAAAAAGTTCAAATTCGAGAGGGGCCGGGCAAGCACCTGCCGCCCGGCAATAACGTGCTAGCTGGCTTTCTTAACTAACGGCAGAGCGAATGCTTCGCGTAATTCATCAACAAAAGCCGGATCATGACAAATTGTTTTACCTGGGCTATCTGACAGTTTAGCTACCGGTTTACCATTACATTCAACCAGTTTGATGACGATGTTTAATGGCTTAACCCCAGGGATATCACAGGTCAGGCGTGTACCAATACCAAATACCAGCTTGATGCGTTGATAGAAGTGGCGATAGAGCGATAACGCCTTTTCCAGATCCAGATTATCTGAGAACACTAATGTCTTACTCATTGGGTCAATGCCCAGTTTTTCATAATGGGCGATAGCCTTTTCACCCCATTCAACTGGATCACCCGAGTCATGGCGTAATCCCTGATAGCGGTCCGCGAATGTTTTATCAAAATCGCGCAGGAATGCATCCATAGTAATACAGTCCGTCAACGCGACGCCAAGTTGGTTTGGATATTCATCTAACCAGACTTGTAAGGCGACTCGTTGGCTGTTGGCCAATACTGGGCTAATTTGCTGGTGTGCCTGGAACCATTCATGAGCTTGAGTCCCCACGGGATCTAAAGACAATTTCCGTGCTAAATCATAATTACTGGTGCCCACCAGGTAGGGAAATTCATCTTTTAAGTGACTGACAATGGCATGTTGTATTTCGCGCGAGAAACGACGACGCGTACCAAAATCCATTAACTTGAAGTGAGTTATGTCAATATCAGCACTGAGCGCTTTAAATTGCTGAAGCTTGCTACGCAGCTGTGAAACAGCCTGATCAGCAGTGATATGTGCAGAACGGCGACGATGGACGATTTCACTGATTACCGCTAATAGTGGCACTTCCCACAGGATTGTTTCGCACCATAGCCCAGTAATACGAATATCTAATTCACCGCCATTATCAGATACAGTGACTTGCTCGGGATTAAAACGAAAGGCTCGTAACCAATTGAGATAGTCTTGCTGGAAGAACGGTAAGCCTGAGAGGTAAAGAAACTCATCATCGGTCAATGCCAATTGGCTCATCAATGTTATCTGGTGGCGGATTTCATCGGCATACTTGCCCAATAGCTCATCACCGCGGCAGCGGAACTCAGCGGCAACGGTAATATGGCGATAACGATGAAACACTGCTTGTTGCATATGAAGTTTATATGCATCGGTATCTAGCAATGAAGTCAAAATCGGTGAGGCGTTTTGGGTCATGGCGCTATACAGCATCCTCGTAGGATCACTTTTCACAGTCGGCATATACTCTTTGTACTTGAAGTCGCAAGGGGTTAGCTGCATTCACTTGCCCGAATCACTTACCTGTTGTCTTTACTTGAATAGGCTCATCGGAACGGGTGAGTCTTCTGAGGCTCACCTGCGGGCCAACATCAATGCGGTTCAAATTGGTTCACGGCGGCCTACCTGCAACGCCAAGGACTTTGGGTATAATCTAAAGTGGCGGAAGTATACCGGTATTGTCCTGTTATTGAAGCCTCATCACACCATAAACTCTAATCACAGGTCTAGGATTAAACGTGCCATTAGTGGTGAAAAAGGTATTTTGTTAAACGATCAATCCAATTAAGGTCAGTTTTTTAGCTATTTGGATAATCACGGAGAAATAGCATTGTAATTATAGGGTTATTTCTCTGGATAGGGTCTCAGCAACTGCCGTGCTCATATTTCAAACAGCGTTGAGCATCTACTGAATTTAGTCTCCTTTATACATCAACCAAAGGTTTCTCCCTTGGATGAAATGCAATAAAACAACCGAGGTGCGAAGCGGCTCGAAAAAAAAGTAGCCAATGCTTTATTTGCCGTATTAGCACCGGTTCTCATCTGGGTTTTTTTTACAATTGTGATACATTGAAAACCTATCTGAGTCTGGGGCCAATAGGTTTGCAGCAATGCTCTGGTCGCCGTAATACCGGCCTTTAATGACTATTAATACAGACCTGATAATCATATTCACTGATGACGTCAAAAGGGTTCTTATGACACAACAGCCGCAAGTCAAATACCGTCACGATTATAAATCGCCGGATTACACCATTACCGATATCAGTCTGGACTTCGCACTGGATGCGCAAAAAACGACGGTCACGGCGGTCAGTAAAATAAAACGTCAGGCAACGGACGTCACACCATTGGTTCTTAATGGTGAAGATCTGACATTAATCAGTGTTAGCGTTGATGGGCAGGCATGGCCACATTATCACCAACAAGACAACGCGCTGGTTATTGAACAATTACCGGCAAATTTCACACTGACAATTGTCAATGACATTCACCCTGCGACCAACAGTGCGCTGGAAGGGCTATATCTGTCAGGTGAGGCACTGTGTACTCAGTGTGAAGCTGAAGGTTTCCGTCACATTACTTATTATCTAGATCGTCCTGACGTGCTTGCTCGCTTTACTACTCGTATCGTTGCCAATAAGACGCGCTATCCTTATCTGCTTTCCAACGGTAACCGTGTCGGGCAGGGGGAACTGGACGATGGCCGGCACTGGGTGAAATGGGAAGATCCATTCCCGAAACCTTGTTACCTGTTTGCCTTGGTTGCTGGCGATTTTGATGTTTTGCGCGATAAATTCATTACCCGCTCAGGGCGTGAAGTCGCGCTGGAACTGTTTGTTGACCGCGGTAATCTTGATCGCGCCGATTGGGCAATGACCTCGCTGAAAAATTCCATGAAATGGGATGAAACCCGCTTTGACCTGGAATATGACCTCGACATTTATATGATTGTCGCGGTTGATTTCTTCAATATGGGCGCGATGGAAAATAAAGGGTTGAATGTTTTCAACTCAAAATATGTTTTAGCCAAGGCAGAAACGGCTACCGATAAAGATTATCTGAATATCGAAGCCGTTATTGGTCATGAATATTTTCATAACTGGACCGGCAACCGGGTTACCTGCCGTGATTGGTTCCAACTTAGCCTTAAAGAGGGGCTGACGGTATTTCGTGATCAAGAGTTCAGTTCTGACTTAGGCTCACGTCCGGTTAATCGAATTGAGAATGTGCGGGTGATGCGTGCGGCACAGTTTGCAGAGGATGCCAGCCCGATGGCTCACGCGATTCGCCCAGATAAAGTCATCGAGATGAATAACTTTTATACCTTAACGGTGTATGAGAAGGGGTCAGAAGTTATTCGCATGATGCATACTTTATTAGGTGAGCAGCAGTTCCAGGCCGGTATGCAGCTCTATTTTGAGCGTCATGATGGCAGTGCGGCCACCTGCGATGATTTTGTTCAGGCGATGGAAGATGCATCTAACGTCGATCTCTCTTTATTCCGCCGTTGGTACAGCCAGTCAGGTACACCAATATTGACCGTGCGTGATGATTATGATGCAGAGAAACAGCAATATCATTTACATGTTAGTCAGAAAACGTTGCCAACAGCAGATCAGCCCGAAAAACTGCCATTGCACATTCCGTTAGATATTGAACTGTATGACAGCCAAGGTAATGTCATCCCGCTGCAAAAAAATGGCTTGCCGGTTCATCATGTATTGAATGTCACGGAAGCTGAACAAACGTTTACTTTCGATAATGTTGAACATACACCGATCCCTTCTTTATTGCGTGAGTTCTCCGCTCCGGTAAAACTGGATTATAGCTACAGTGATCAGCAACTTACGTTCCTGATGCAACATGCGCGCAATGAATTCTCTCGCTGGGATGCGGCGCAAAGCTTGCTGGCAATCTACATCAA
Source organism: Yersinia aldovae ATCC 35236 (assembly GCF_000173735.1). Lineage (GTDB taxonomy): Bacteria > Pseudomonadota > Gammaproteobacteria > Enterobacterales > Enterobacteriaceae > Yersinia > Yersinia aldovae. The sequence continues at coordinate 87,672 of NZ_ACCB01000005.1, forward strand.
ATTGAATGTTGCTAAATATCAGCAGAAACAGCCATTGAGTCTACCTGCCCATGTGGCAGATGCTTTCCGCGCAATATTGCTCGATGAGAGCATTGACCCAGCATTAGCAGCACAAATCCTGACTCTGCCGTCTGAAAATGAAATAGCTGAGTTGTTTACTACTATTGATCCACAAGCTATCAGCGCTGTACATGAAGCGATCACTCGCTGCCTGGCGCATGAATTATCTGACGAGCTATTAGCAGTGTATGTTGCAAATATGACACCGGTTTACCGCATCGAACATGCTGATATTGCCAAGCGTGCATTACGTAATACGTGCTTGAATTATCTGGCTTTTGGCGATGAGGAGTTTGCCAATAAACTGGTTTCCTCGCAATATCATCAGGCTGATAATATGACGGACTCGTTGGCGGCATTGGCAGCCGCGGTTGGCGCACAGCTACCTTGTCGGGATGAGTTACTGGTAGCCTTTGATGTGCGCTGGAACCATGATGGGTTGGTGATGGATAAATGGTTTGCTCTGCAAGCAACCAGCCCGGCGGCCGATGTGTTGACACAAGTACGTGCTTTGCTAAAACACCCGGCGTTCAGCCTGAGCAACCCGAATCGTACCCGTTCGTTGATTGGCAGTTTTGCATCCGGTAATCCGGCGGCATTCCATGCCAGCGATGGCAGCGGTTATCAATTCCTGGTAGAAATTCTCAGTGATCTAAATACCCGTAATCCGCAAGTGGCGGCTCGGTTGATTGAGCCGTTAGTCCGCTTAAAACGCTATGATAAAGCACGTCAGGCGCTGATGCGTAACGCACTTGAGCAATTGAAAACGCTGGATAACTTATCCGGTGATTTGTACGAGAAGATAACCAAAGCATTGGCAGCATAGTGGTGCAATCAGCCAATAGCGTCGACGGCTAACCTTATCATCACAACTGAGAGGGCAGAGATGCCCTCTGTATGACTTTCATCTATTCTCGCCTGCAATTTATCAACACTTTGTTATCAATATGGTTAATTGGATGATTCTTTGCGTGGCTTTACTTAGCAATCGTTTACTTTCCTGATAGATGAATTTACCATTCCCGCGTCTATCCATACTTGAACGCCGGTCAGGAGATCACATGTTCTATCCTCTCGTCAAAAAAACACTATTTCAGCTTGATCCGGAACGCGCCCATGAGTTTACTTTTCGTCAGTTAAAACGTGTTACCGGCACTCCTCTTGAGTTTTTGGTTCGCCAGTCTGTGCCAACTAAAACGGTTAATTGCATGGGGTTGTCATTTAAAAATCCAGTGGGATTAGCTGCAGGTCTGGATAAAGATGGCGAGTGTATTGATGCGTTGGGGGCAATGGGATTTGGTTTTATCGAAGTGGGGACCGTGACACCGCGGCCTCAGTCAGGAAATGATAAGCCGAGATTGTTCAGGATCGTTGAAGCAGAAGGTTTGATCAACCGTATGGGGTTCAATAATCACGGTGTTGATAACTTAATCGAAAATGTCAAAAAATCCCATTTTGGCGGTATTTTAGGTATTAATATCGGTAAGAATAAAGATACACCGGTAGAACAAGGCAAAGACGATTACTTGATTTGTATGGATAAAATATATCCTTATGCCGGATATATCGCGATTAATATATCTTCACCCAATACACCAGGATTACGCTCTTTACAGTACGGTGAGGCATTGGATGATTTATTAGCCGCAATTAAAAATAAACAAACTGAACTACATCAACGGCACCATAAGTATGTTCCAGTGGCGGTAAAGATCGCGCCAGATCTTACTGAAGAGGAATTGATCGAAATAGCTGATAGTTTAGTTCGTCATAATATTGACGGTGTTATTGCTACAAATACAACTTTAGATCGTTCTCTGATCCAGGGTTTAAATTACTGTGAACAAGCCGGTGGTTTAAGTGGCCGCCCAGTTCAATTACGCAGCACTGAAGTTATTCGTCGTTTATCGCAAGAGCTACAAGGGCGTTTGCCTATTATCGGTGTCGGCGGAATTGACTCTGTTATTGCTGCCAGAGAAAAAATGGTTGCGGGTGCTAGCTTGATTCAGATTTATTCCGGATTTATCTTCCGTGGGCCTGGTTTGATTAAGAATATCGTTACTCATATCTAATTATTTATCCTCATTACCTGCCGGGGGGTTTATTTATTCCTCCGGCTCGTCTATATTTTACTCCGATAGAATAAATATACAGCGAAAGCCTTATATGAATTTAATCCCACTCGATGGGGGGAAAGCTCAGTTATTGAGCCAATGATGTTAGCAGTTTGGCGAGAAGGAAAACATATGCGAATTAAACCAGACGATAAATGGCGTTGGTATTTTGATACCGATCATGACCGGCTTATGCTGGATTTAGCTAATGGTATGATATTTCGCTCGCGCTTCCCGTCTAAAATGCTGACACCCGATGCTTTCGATGAATCTGCGTTTTGTGTTGATGATGCTGCTCTTTATTTTGATTTTGAAGATCAATGTCGCCAAATTAAGCTCAGCCATGAACAGCGTTCAGAATTAGTATTAAATGCACTGGTTGCATTTCGTTTTCTGAAACCTTTGATGCCCAAAAGTTGGTATTTTGCACAACAGCCTAGAACGCTGATGCCAAAAAATGGCGAACTGGCGTTAGTAAACGTATTGGATAGTGGTGAAGATGTGCGTTTGTTAGTGGTTGAGTCAGGTGACTGTGCAAGTTTGTGTTTATTAGCACAATCGCAAGTGGTATTAGCTGGGCGTCAGATGGTATTAGGTGATGCGATAAAGATAATGAATGACCGTTTATTGCCGCATATTATCGAAGAAGTTTACACCACGCCGGCCTATGACCGGGCGGTATAATACCCTCATCGTTCAAACTAAAGGTGTGTTAGCTGCTCTCATTCCCCGGCCATCCACAGCGTGTCTGTGAGGCTGCTGACAGTCGCGTTCATATCAATTCCCAACCGACTTATCTCTCTTAGTTACCACCCTCCTGTATCTTGAACTCTATTGGGTAATATATCGGTGGCAATCTATTCGTTCATTTACCACTGAGCGTAATATCCCCTTTAGGAATACAGCTACAACAAAGAATGGTTCCATCAGCGCCAACTGCATTTTTCTTTAACGGTGCCACCTCACCATTGAGCAATGTAATTCTGCAACTACCACATATCCCGGCGCGGCATGAATATGGTATGCGAATATTTTGCTGTTCCAATTGTTCCAGCAAAACCTGCTGATTATTGCCATTAAAGCGGATGCCATTATATTCAATAGATACGGTTTTGGATTGATCTTGTGGCGCGACGAGGGTTTCAGTGACCACACCGGCACTGTATGGCCGTGGTGGTTTAGTTGACAATATTTCTACTTCATCACCGACTCGAATAATACCGCTGTTTCTGGCCACCATATTTTGACCAAAATCGATATCCCCGTTTTCCGCAGTTCGGAATGTCTGTAACGTTTGCAAAGGTTCGCCGGTTGGATGCTTGCGACCACGCTCAACGCTGACGGTGGTTAATACACAGCGGCTGCATGGTTTGACCAAATCAAAGGTAATATCACCCACTCGGATAACCTGCCAACCATCTTCTGCAAACGCACTGGCACCGGTGACCACCAAATTAGGACGAAACTGTTCCAGTTTAATACTGCCGGGGCAGCGTTGTTGCAATTCTTTAAATGAGGCTTCGTTAATCAACAGATAAGGGAAACCATCCGCAAATGACAGAGGAATTTCCGGCATGGGTTTTACCCGGCGGGTTAATTCAGGCCCCAGCCAGCGCAATTGCACTTCACGCTGAAAATAGCCACTGAGCCAGTTGTTAATAGCAGCGGGGGCAATGAGCGCGGTAAAATGATTCCCCCAGACTTCGGTCGGTTCTGCATTGGCTAAAAAATCATTAAAGCGGATACTGGCACTTTCGCCATCGGGGGCGGTGAGATATAAACCGTCGGCCATCAAGGCTGGGGTGAACATCACCATCTTGGGATTTTGCCGCGCAGTAATAAAAGTGCCATCCAGTTCGGTAATCATAAATACGCGGTCAAAGGCTAACCCACTGCTGCTGACTTGAGCATGAGAAAGCTGCAAACCGCGCATGGATTTCACTGGATGAACGTAAAGTCGGGAGAGAGTAATCACCATTGCCTCCGTGCGAGTATTAAATAAGAAGGAGCAACTTTATGACAAGCCGCTGGGATTAGCTATAATGCGCAACAAATTTCTTTTTGGTGATAGTGCGATATGAACTCTCTGTTTGCCAGCACGGCGCGTGGACTGGAAGAACTGTTAAAAAGCGAGCTTGAAGCGCTGGGCGCTCACGACTGTAAAATAGTACAGGGTGGGGTACATTTTCAGGGCGACGATCGACTCATGTACCAAAGCCTGCTGTGGAGCCGCCTGGCTTCGCGCATCCTGTTACCGCTTAATGAATTTAAAGTTTACAGTGATTTGGACTTGTACCTTGGGGTGCAGGCGATCGATTGGCCGTCGATTTTTGGCTTGGATAAAACCTTTGCCGTACACTTTAGCGGCGTAAATGACGAGATCCGCAATAGTCAGTACGGCGCATTGAAAGTAAAAGATGCCATTGTCGATAGCTTTACCCGTAAGCTCGATCAGCGCCCGACAGTTGCCAAGCAGCAACCAGATATCCGGGTGAATGTGTTCCTGCAACGGGATATGGCCAGTGTCGCGCTGGATCTCAGCGGTGAAGGTTTGCATCAGCGCGGTTACCGTGACCTGACCGGTCAGGCCCCGTTGAAAGAGAATCTGGCGGCCGCTATTATTCAGCGTTCTGGTTGGCAGTCAGGCACGCCGATGGTCGATCCGATGTGTGGCTCGGGTACCTTGCTAATTGAAGCTGCCATGATAGCGTCTGATCGCGCACCGGGTCTGCATCGGTCGCATTGGGGTTTTACCGCCTGGAGCGCTTTTAACGAAGCGCTATGGCGTGAACTGACCACCGAAGCGCAAGTCCGTGCCCGCAATGGTTTGCAGGAAACCACCTCCCGCTTCTTCGGTTCAGATATTGACCGGCGAGTGATTGAAATGGCGCGCGCCAACGCCCGCCGCGCAGGGGTATCAGAACTGATTACCTTTAACGCGAACGATGTCAGCAAGTTGGTGAATCCATTACCTGAAGGGCCGGTGGGGACGGTTATCAGTAACCCGCCTTACGGTGAGCGGTTGGAAAGTGAACCGGCACTGATTGCATTACATAATATGTTGGGCCGTATTATGAAGTCTGCATTTGGCGGCTGGCGTTTATCGCTGTTCAGTGCTTCTCCTGAACTGTTGAGCTGCCTGCAATTACGTGCTGATCGTGAATTCAAAGCGAAAAATGGCCCACTCGACTGTGTGCAGAAAAACTACCAATTAGCGGCAAATCCACAAGGCGCTGCGGGTGTTCAGGTGGCGGAGGATTACGCTAACCGTCTACGCAAGAATGTGAAAAAACTGGATAAATGGGCCAAGCAACAGGGTATCGAATGCTACCGTTTGTATGATGCTGATTTACCCGATTATAACGTTGCTGTCGATCGTTACGGCAGCAAAGTGGTGGTGCAGGAATATGCGCCGCCTAAAACGATCGATGCGCAAAAAGCACGCCAGCGCTTGTTTGATGTGATTAATGCTACCTTGGCGGTGTTGAATTTACCGTCCAATCAGTTGGTATTGAAAACCCGCGAACGCCAGAAGGGCAAGAATCAATACGAGAAACTGGCGCAGAAAGGCGAGTTCCTGCTGGTGAGTGAATATAACGCCAAGCTATGGGTTAACCTGACCGATTATCTCGATACCGGTCTGTTCCTTGACCATCGTATCGCCCGCCAGATGCTGGGCAAGATGAGTCAGGGTAAAGACTTCCTTAACTTGTTCGCTTATACCGGTACAGCAAGCGTTCATGCGGGGCTGGGGGGCGCGCGCAGTACCACGACGGTTGATATGTCGCGTACCTATCTGGAGTGGGCCGAGAAGAATTTGCGGGCGAATGGCTTAACCGGCCAGCAGCACCGCTTGATTCAAGCCGATTGCCTCTCCTGGCTCAGTAATACCGATGAGCAATTTGATGTGATCTTCATTGATCCACCGACATTCTCTAACTCCAAGCGCATGGAGACCACCTTTGATGTTCAGCGCGATCATTTAGTGCTGATGAAAGAACTTAAACGGTTACTGCGCCGTAAGGGAACAATCATGTTCTCAAACAATAAGCGCGGTTTCCAGATGGATTTGGACGGAATAAAGGCGTTGGGGCTGGAAGCGCAAGAGATAACAGCTCAGACACAATCAGAAGACTTTGCCCGTAATCGTCAAATCCACAACTGCTGGCTGGTGACTCACCGCCACGAGGAAAAGTAGAAACTATGTCGTTAATTAGCATGTCCGGTGCCTGGTTGTCGTTCAGCGATGCACCTTTATTAGATAATACTGAATTGCATATTGAGGCAAACGAGCGCGTTTGTCTGGTGGGGCGCAATGGCGCGGGCAAATCCACCTTACTGAAAATTCTGAGCAAAGAAGTGCTGCTGGATGATGGTCGCATCATTTATGAGCAGGATTTGATTGTGGCGCGTCTGCAACAAGATCCACCGCGCAATGTGGCGGGTACAGTATTTGATTTTGTCGCCGAAGGGGTACAGGAACAGGCCGAACATCTGAAAGCCTACCACGCAACCTTGCATCAGGTTGAGTTGGACCCGAGCGAGAAGAACCTCAACCGTCTGGCAGCATTGCAGGAGATCCTGGATCATCAAGGTTTGTGGCAATTAGACAGCCGGATTCAGGAAGTGCTGAAACAGTTGGGGCTGAGCGCGGATGCTGAGCTTTCTTCGTTGTCGGGCGGCTGGTTGCGTAAAGCGGCATTAGGTCGCGCACTGGTTAGCTCACCAAAAGTATTGCTGCTGGATGAACCGACCAACCATTTAGACATTGAAACCATCAACTGGCTGGAGGGCTTCTTAAAAGAATTCCAGGGCAGCATTGTGTTTATCTCCCATGACCGCTCCTTTATCCGTGCAATGGCAACGCGCATTGTCGATCTGGATCGTGGCAAATTGGTATCATGGCCGGGTAATTACGAACTGTATCTTGCCAGCAAAGAAGAAGCGCTGCGGGTCGAAGAGCTGCAAAACGCTGAATTTGATCGCAAACTGGCGCAAGAAGAAGTGTGGATACGTCAGGGTATCAAAGCACGACGTACCCGTAACGAAGGCCGTGTTCGTGCCTTGAAAGCATTGCGGATGGAGCGTTCTGAGCGCCGCGACGTGATGGGTACGGCCAAGATGCAAGTCGAAGAGACGGTGCGATCAGGCAAAATCGTCTTTGAGCTGGAGAATGTTAACTATCAGATTGATGGCAAAGTGCTGGTAAACGATTTCACCGCTCAGGTACAGCGCGGTGACAAAATAGCGCTGGTGGGGCCAAACGGCTGCGGTAAAACCACCTTGCTGAAATTGATGCTCGGTCAGCTTAATGCGGACAGCGGTAAAGTGCATTGCGGTACCAAGCTGGAAGTGGCCTATTTCGACCAACATCGTGCCGAATTAGACCCAGAACGTACCGTTATGGATAACCTGGCAGAAGGCAAGCAGGAAGTGATGGTCAATGGCCGTTCACGCCACGTATTGGGTTATTTGCAAGACTTCTTGTTCCACCCGAAACGCGCGATGACCCCGGTGAAAGCGTTGTCTGGTGGTGAGCGTAACCGCTTGCTGTTGGCCAAACTGTTCCTTAAGCCAAGCAACTTGTTGATCCTCGATGAACCGACCAACGATCTGGATGTAGAAACGCTGGAGTTGCTCGAAGAGATGGTGGACAGCTATCAGGGTACCGTGCTGCTGGTAAGCCATGACCGTCAATTCGTTGATAACTCAGTGACCGAATGCTGGATCTTTGAAGGGAATGGCCAGATTAACAGCTTTGTGGGCGGCTATTATGACGCACATCAGCAACGTGCTGAGGCAAAGCCTATCCGCCAGGTTGCGGCGAAAGTTGAAGAAACCAAAGCGGTAGCACCGGTTAAGAGTAATATGCCGGTGGCTAAACGCACTGGCAAGTTGAGCTATAATTTACAACGTGAGTTGGATCAGTTGCCACAACAGCTAGAAAAATTGGAAAATGAAATCAGTGGGTTACAGGCACAAGTCGGTCACGCAGATTTCTTCTCCCGCCCGCATGAAGAGACCCAACAGGTGTTGAAAGCATTAGCGGATGCTGAACAGGCATTAGAAGTGGCATTTGGCCGTTGGGAAGAGCTGGAAGCTCAGAAAAACAGCTAAAAATGCATTTCCACCGTTCTGTTAAATGAAGAGCTATACGATAATATTCATATTGTTATATTAGTATCATTACAATATGGTACTTAACTATACCCAATAGATTTCAATGTGCAGGAAGGTGGCAAGTAACAGATAAATGGGTTGTAAACCATTTTGAACAGTGCTTGCGCTGGCCCGAAGGATGAGCCTCTGATGAGGCTCATCATCCCGATGCGCTTACAGATGTAAGTGATTCGGGTTATTGAGCGTAGCCAACACTCTTGCAATTTGAAAGATAAGGGGATACAGGCCAGCCGTAAGGACATAGATATTGTATTCTGTTATTGAGCCTGAACACGGCGAGCATTCAGGGCCATCAGGGAACGTCATCCTGTGCCGGCAGTGTGACATGTCAGTGGTCTTACCCTCCCTGCCTTATCGCACTAAAGCGGTCTGTCCGCGTTGTAAAACCACACTAACTGCTCGGTGGGACGAACCACGTAAACGGCCTGTGGGCTATGCACTCAGTGCCTTATTCATGTTGGTGCTGGCTAATATGTTTCCCTTCGTCAACATGCGTGTGGCGGGGATCACCAGCGAAATTACGCTAATCCAAATACCGCGTGTGATGTTGGCAGATAACTATGCCAGCATGGCGACACTGTTTATGGTGCTGGTTCAGTTGATTCCAGCATTTTGCATGATCGCGATTATTTTGCTCTGCCTGCGGGTACGTCTGCCATTGCGCTTGAAAACTATGATGGCGAAAGTGCTATTTCAATTCAAAACCTGGTGCATGGTTGAGATTTTCCTCGCCGGTGTGCTGGTCAGTTTTGTCAAATTAATGGCCTATGGCGAAATCGGCATAGGCAGCAGTTTTATTCCCTATTGTATCTTCTGCTTGTTGCAGGTGCGTGCTTTCCAATGTGTGGATCGCCATTGGATGTGGCAGGACATTGCCCCTGCACCCAAGCTGATGCAGCCGTTGATTGCTGGCCGCACAGGTTTGCGCCAAGGGTTGCGTTCCTGTGCGTGTTGTACCGCCATTCTGCCGCAATCACAGCTTGAGTGTCCGCGCTGCCATACTCAAGGCTATGTTCGTCGTCGCAATAGCATACAGTGGACAATGGCGCTGTTGATTACCTCTATTCTGCTCTATATTCCGGCTAATCTGTTGCCGATTATGATTACCGAAAGTTTGGGCAACCAAATGGGTTCAACCATTATGGCTGGGGTTATTTTCTTATGGAGTGAAGGCTCCTATCCGGTGGCAATGGTGATTTTTATCGCCAGTATCATGGTACCTTCGTTAAAAATGTTGGCGATCGGCTGGCTATGTTGGGATGCCAAAGGCAAAGGCAAAGGCAAAGGCAAAGGCAAAGGCAAAGGCAAAGGCAAAGGCAAAGGCAAAGGCAAAGGCAAAGGCAAAGGCAACACCGATACTGAACGTATGCATTTTATCTATGAAGTGGTGGAATTTGTTGGCCGCTGGTCAATGATCGATGTCTTTGTTATCGCAGTGCTTTCGTCATTAGTCCGTATCGGGCAATTGATGAGTATCTATCCGGCGATTGGTGCACTGTTGTTTGCGATGGTGGTAATCCTGACTATGTTTGCCGCATTAACCTTTGATCCCCGTTTAACCTGGGATCAACTAAGTGAAACAACCCAAAAGGAGCCGCAAGGTGACGGACAATAATCCCAGCCAGAATGTGGCGGAAATTGAAAAAATCAAACGTTGGTCCCCAGTGTGGATTATCCCGATTGTCACTGCACTGATTGGCGCGTGGGTACTGTTTTATCATTTCAGCCATCAGGGGCCACAGGTGGTTTTAACCACACTGAACGCTGAAGGTATTGAAGCAGGTAAGACCAAAATTAAGAGCCGCAGTGTGGATGTCGGTGTGGTTGAGCAGGTCACATTAAGTAAAGACCTCAATCACGTCATCATTCAGGCGCGTCTAAAATCGGGTATGAATACACTATTGCACGGCGATACCGTGTTCTGGGTGGTTAAGCCGCAGATTGGCCGTGAAGGTGTATCAGGCCTTGGGACACTGCTATCGGGTGCTTATATTGAACTGCAACCCGGCAGTAAAGGAAAGACATTAGGCGAATTTAAGTTGCTGGACTCACCGCCACTGGCATCTCCCGATGCTAAAGGTATCCGTATTATTCTCGACAGCAATCAGGCCGGCCAGCTAAATGCCGCTGATCCGGTGCTATTTCGTGGTTATCGTGTCGGTTCGGTGGAAAGCAGCACGTTTGATGCCAAATCACGCATGATGCGTTATCAGCTATTCATTGGCGCGCCTTATGACAGCCTGGTCACTACCAATGTTCGCTTCTGGAAAGACAGTGGTGTGGCGGTTGATCTCTCTTCACAAGGGATGCGTGTGGAGATGGCATCTTTGGCGACCTTATTCAGTGGCGGCGTCAGCTTTGATGTTCCCGATGGTTTGGACCCCGGCAAGCAAATTACCGAGCCTAAGGCCGAGTTCAAACTGTTTGATAACCGCAGTAGCATCCAAAATTCACTGTATACCGAACATGAAGATTTCTTACTGTTCTTCTCTGATTCAGTGCGTGGCCTGCAATCGGGTGCGCCAGTCGAATTCCGTGGTATTCGTGTTGGTACTGTAGCGGATGTGCCATTCTTTGCTGAGGGCATGAAACAGCGGGTTGATAATGATTTCCGTATCCCAGTGCTTATTCGTATTGAGCCGGGTCGGTTCCAGAATGATTTGGGGCCGGATGCCAACTTCGCCCAAATGCTGAAAACTGCCAAAGAGCGTGGTCTGCGTGCATCACTAAAATCAGGTAACCTACTGACCGGCGCACTGTTTGTCGATCTGGATTTTTACCCAGATGCAAAACCGTGGAAAGGGCCACTGGAAGTCGCGGGCTATCCATTGTTGCCAACCGCCAGCGGTGGTTTGGCACAGATTCAGCAAAAAGTGATGCAGACGCTGGATAAAATTAATAATCTGCCGCTGGACCCAATGGTTACTGAAGTCACCAAAACGCTGGCTGAAAGCCAGAGAACCATGCGCGAAACGCAGAAAACCCTGGAAGCGCTGACCGCTATCACTTCCAGCCCGGCGATGCAGGATATGCCAAAAGACCTGCAAAAGACCTTGAATGAGCTGAATCGCAGCATGAAAGGTTTCCAACCCGGTTCACCGGCTTACAATAAAATGGTGGGTGATATGCAGCGCTTAGATCAGGTGTTGCGTGAATTACAACCGGTATTGCGTACGTTAAATGAAAAGAGCAACGCGCTGGTATTTGAAGCGGCAGGAAGTCAGGACCCTCAGCCTAAGAAGGCCAAAAAATGATGAAATGGATGGCAGTTATCGCAGTGCTGTTACTCAGTGCTTGCAGCAGTGATGTCAGCAAAACGTACTATCAGCTACCGGCCTTGAGCGCACCCGCGACTGCCAGTAGCAGTGTGGCATCGAAGCAACTGTGGGTAGAGCATGTCAGCGTAGCCGACTATCTGGCGGCGGCTGGCGTGGTATATCAAACTAATGATGTGCAGTATGTGATTGCCAGTAATAACCTTTGGGCCAGCCCGTTAGATCAACAGTTGCAGCAAACATTAGTGACCAATCTGAGCGATGCGCTGCCGGGCTGGTTGGTCTCTTCACAGCCACTCGATAGCGATCAGGATGTTCTGAATGTCACGATAACCGGGTTCCACGGCCGCTATGACGGGCGGGCGATTATTCGTGGCGTCTGGATACTGAAACATCAAGGGCAACTGATTAAACAGCCATTCGATCTTGAGCTTAAACAAAGTGAAGATGGCTATGACGCGCTGATTCGCACATTGGCAGAAGGCTGGCAACAGGAAGCCAAAATGATTGCAGCCCAGCTACAAAACGTTAAGTAATCTTTGAGGTTATTGCCCCTGATGGCTCGACCCACGCCATCAGGGGCTGTCCTCACCGATTGAGCGCGAGTCGTTGAGGCCTGTCAGTATCGGTATTCCTTCCTAATCCTCTTTCATGGTGATAAAAAAACACCGTGAACGAGGATTTTCATTTAATATCAGCGGCTTACATCTGGTTGTCTCAAATCAATCACTTAGCAAATTCTGCGGGCATAGCTCACAAATGTGACATTGGCGTGAATTTTGCGCATTGCTTTTCTGTTTCTTAAGGTCTATCACTTAACTGTGACTGTGCATAAAGTGGTCACTGTTTTCTTTCCACCAGACCGAAAGATGAGGGAAACGAGGCATGAAGAGACAGAAACGAGATCGCCTTGAAAGGGCGTTGTCACGCGGATATCAAGCAGGTATTTCAGGGCGTTCAAGGGAAATTTGTCCCTATCAAGCATTAGACGCTAGATCACATTGGTTAGGAGGTTGGCGACAAGCCATGGAGGACAGGGCTGTGACCGCTTAAGCGGCTCTCTGTCAGACTAAGGGATCACCTCCGCTTTATGCGCATATTGCGGAGGTTTTCATTTTTACTCTTGGTACTTGGTACTTGTCACTGCAGCGCTGTTGGCTGCCTTGATACCACAGCCGAAAGGGGAAACTGTATCCATATCCCTTAATTACCGCACGGTGCATATTGCAGTTACTGTTATTTAAAAAAGCACCACAAAGCACTCGAATAATCACGCTGGGGGCCATAAAACGTACCCCAACAAGAGGTAAGATATTAGAAAGCCGCAGTGTCTTTAAACAGGCCCACTTTTAAGTCGGTGGCGGTATAAATCACTTTGCCGTCGACCAAGACTTCACCATCAGCCACACCCATGATCAATTTACGCATAATAACGCGTTTAAAATGAATACGGTATGTCACTTTTTGGGCATCTGGAAGAACTTGACCGGTAAATTTAACTTCGCCAACACCGAGCGCGCGGCCTTTGCCTTCACCACCCAGCCAGCCAAGATAGAAACCAACCAACTGCCACATAGCATCAAGGCCCAGACAGCCAGGCATTACTGGGTCACCAATGAAGTGGCAACCGAAGAACCATAGGTCTGGATTAATATCCAGTTCCGCTTCCACATAACCTTTGCCATAGTTGCCACCGTCTTGCGTCATTTTGATGACACGGTCCATCATTAACATATTGCCTGCTGGCAATGGTGGCCCACCAGCGCCAAATAATTCGCCACGGCCAGATGCTTCAAGGTCTTCTTTTGTATAGGATTCGCGTTTATCTACCATGTTCTCAGTAAGCCTTATTTTAGTGAAGTGCGCAGAATAGCGTACAGCTGTACGCTGAGCAAGTCCGATCAGCCCTGGTTGAACCAGTTAAGCCAGCGTAATGGCCACGGCCAGCGGCGTCTGTCCTGCGGATTTATCTGTGCGATACGCTCCTGAATTATACCCAATAAGCTCGGTTGCTGCTCATCTGCGTACACCATGCCGGTTAGTAAGGGTAACGCTTCAGTCACGCTATCAACGGCCCACAGATGGAATTGCCCCTGTTGTACCGCCTCAACCACTGCCTGATTCAAACACAGATGGCGGACATTCGTGGTAGGCAGTATCACCCCCTGGCTTCCGGTTAATCCACGGCGTTGGCAAGCCTCGAAGAAACCTTCAATCTTTTCATTCACACCGCCAATCGGCTGCACATTGCCAAATTGGTCGACAGATCCCGTCACGGCAATTTGCTGGTTGATGGGTTGGTGAGAAAGCGCACTGACCAATGCGCAAAGTTCAGCCAATGATGCGCTATCGCCATCGACTTCACCATAGGACTGCTCGAAAACAATGGAAGCGGAGAAGGGCAGTGGTTGATCAAGTTCTAATTCTGAAATCAAGAATGCCTGCATAATCATCATGCCTTTAGCATGAATATTGCCACCCAGTTCGGCTTTGCGCTCAACGTCAACAAATTCACCGTCACCCAGATGAACCACGCAGCTAATACGTGCAGGCTCACCAAAAGCATGAGGGTGGCCAGGGTATTCCAGAACGGACAGGCCATTAATCTGCCCAACAACCTGCCCTTCGGTTTCAACCAGGATCTGCCCCAGTTCAATCTCATCTTGCATTCGTTCAGCAAGATAGCTTTGTCGCCAATCACGGGCGTTTAGTGCCGATTCCAACGCATTTGCAGTAAGGGTATCTTCTTCGACATACAGTGCGGCTTCTGCCAGTTGATGAGTCAACCACTGTGGGCATAATGGCAGGCTACCTTGATCGCCGCTGTAGCGCACCGCCTGACGTAACAGAACCGGCCATGCGTCTGCGGATAGCGGAGGCAACTGCTTTTGGTGTAGCAGGGTGTTGATGTAGCTACACCATAGCGTCATGCCATCAATATCAACCAGAGGCAGTTCAACTTCAAACTCACCATATATGGCCAGTTCGCCAAGCTCTGGTTCCATGTCATGGAAATCACCCAGTCCCAGACGGTCACCCACCAATATCAGACGCAGGTCTAGTGGCATCGATGGAATATGAACGGGCAATGGGCGGGTTTCATCAGGGGGTAACCAGTCAAAGCGCTGTTGCACGATCATTTGTTTCAAACGCAACCACATCAGTGGCTGAGCCTGTAAGGCGCGAATTGATAAGATCAACACGCCACCATTAGCTTGATGAACCAGGCCAGGTTGCAGTGTTATTTGATCTTTATACCATCTCATGCAACCAAACAGTTGCTCCGGTTCAACCCACTCTTGGTAGAGGCAACGTGAACGCGCAGCAAAGCGCTCGTCACCGTGTTGTGCGGGTTGCCAGGTGACAAGGTGGTCTTGCACTTGATAGTCGCCACCAAACAAGCCAGCGGCTTCTGGTTGCAGCTCTTTAACGGCTTGTGCGATTAATGCCAGATAGTCAGTGCTTTCTTGTGCTTTGATCAGCATAAAGCGCGGTTTGGATTGTGGATGACAAAACAGTGTCATGCCATTCTCTAACCGGGGCTGAATTGCAGCAAAGGAGATAGGCTCCAACTGGGAGGCAGTAGCAAATAACGCTTCATAAGGCGTTGTGTTCGGCAGCAGGGACTGCCATTCAAGTCGGTTATTGGTCAAAGTGATAGATGCAATCGTCAAAAAGGGAAAGAGCGATTATACAAGAATAACGCAGGCTGCATATACGTAGAGTGGCAGTTGGGCGTAAGGAGTAAGATATCAACAGTATTCTGTACGAAAAATAAACTAATCATGGTCTTTTAGCAGGGGGGAATTTCGGGTAAAGCTGTTATGCTTGACTTAAGTTACACGGTCACTGAAGAGCTCGCGATGAAATATCAACAACTGGAAAACCTGGAAAGTGGTTGGAAATGGGCATATTTGGTAAAAAAGCACCGAGAAGGTGAGGCTATTACCCGCCATATTGAAAATAGCGCAGCCACAGATGCAGTAGAGCAACTGATTAAACTGGAAAATGAACCCGTTAAGGTGCTGGAGTGGATTGATGTACATATGAATGTCAATCTGGCCACGCGGATGAAGCAGACTATCCGTGCCCGGCGTAAGCGGCATTTTAATGCGGAACATCAACATACCCGTAAAAAGTCCATCGATCTGGAATTTTTGGTATGGCAGCGTCTGGCTGCATTAGCCCGCCGCCGTGGCAATACGTTATCAGATACTGTTGTTCAGCTAATTGAAGATGCTGAACGCAAAGAGAAGTATGCCAGCCAGATGTCATCGCTAAAGCAGGATTTGAAGGATATTCTTGGTTAAAAAAGCTAGCCGGTGTGGGCTACCCAAACTGCATAAATCCAGCAAACCTTGTGTGATAAAAGAACCCTGCAACCACCTTAATTAGTTCAGGAATGCAGGATAAAAAAAACCCCGCAATGCGGGGTTTTTTATGAAAGGAGTAAACTTAAGCCTGTGGCTGAGTTACAACTTCTTTGTAGCCTTTAACTTCGATCTCTACGCGACGATCTGGTGCCAGGCAGTCGATCAGAGCAGCACGTGGTTTCACGTTGTCACAGGTGTTACCAGTAACTGGGTTTGCTTGGCCTTCACCGCGAGCGGTGATTTTGTCAGCAGGGATACCTTTAGAAACCAGGTAATCACGCACGCTGTCAGCACGACGCTGAGACAGAGCTAAGTTAGGTGCTGGTTGACCGATGCGGTCAGCAAAGCCCAGAACAACTACAGAACCGTCTTTAGGATCGATAGAGCTCAACTGAGAGTACAGTTGGTCCAGAGCTTGCTGGCCTTCTGGTTTCAGGTTTGACTTGTTGAAAGCGAACAACACGTCAGATTTCAGTGTGAAACGCTTAGTGTCAACTACTGGAGCTGGCGCTGGAGCTGGAGCAATTGGTGCTACTGCATCTTCCTGACCGAAACGGTAAGAAACACCTACACTCAACATACCGTTGTCTGGACGAGCACCAACGGTAGCACGGTCACCGATGTTGTTAATCCACTGGTATTCCATACGGGTTGCCCAGTTTTTAGTCCATGCGTATTCAGCACCCAACGCTACCAGTGGAGAAACACCGGTGTCGTGGTTGCTATTACGTACGCCACCGATAGAACCGTCAGCATCAGCACGCCAAACCATACCACCCAGACGAGTGTATACGTCCAAGTCTTGTGCAACTGGGTAGCTCAGTTTAGCTGCCAGTTGAACGCCTTGAGCTTTGAAAGCGCCATTGTTGGTGTCGCCTTTGTAAGGCATACGGCCAAGCCAGTCGTATCCCATCTCAAAGCCCAGATATTGGTTTGCTTGGTAACCCAAGAACGCACCAGCACCCAATTGGTCTTTATGAGTTGGGCCATCATTGTTAATGATAGAACCAGAATTTTGGTACTGGGACCAACCCAGTTTACCACCGGTGTACCAGGTGTTATCTTTCGGTGCGGCTTGCGCTACTGTAGCGAAACCTGCCAGTGCCACTGCTAATGCGATAGCTGTCTTTTTCATTTTACGCCTCGTTATCATCCAAATAGGCAATGAGCTTTTAATAGCTAAGCCCTTGGTTAAAATTCTTCGTCAAGGTTTTAACGCTCCCGTTAATCACGCTGCCAGTATAATTTGGCGTTTTAGAGCAACCTTGGCGATGTAAAGTCTACAACGTGGCGCGAAAGTTACAAGTGTGATGTGATAAACCGCCTGAAAAAAAAAGCAGAATTATACATAATGTTTAACGATTTAGCGGTAAAAATGGTGGTTTTCTATACCTTGTTTTTCATCGGAAGCCGCATTCCGACTCGCTTTATGGGGGTTTAGCAGGACTAAGCCCTAAATATTGTAATTTTTCATGGGATAAATCCTAAATTTACTTAATGATACAAAGAAGAATGAATTTTTAACGTTGCGCACTGTCCTTGGTGCAGTTTTGTGTCATCTAACGGATGCATAATAAAGCCGTAAGCGTTGCCTAATTTTGCAGCTAAACGTAACCTAATGCGGTCATCTTCTGATAGCTCAGGCAGCCACCCTAACACCACACTATAATTTCCTGTCAGTAATGCTTTTTCCATCGCCTCAACGGTCGACAATGGATTGATTTGGCTTAGCTGTACGACTTTATTTATAGGCAAACCTGATTGCTGTAGCCACCGACGACATAATTTCTTATGGGGCGTCAGCCATAAAAGCCAGCGGGATTGTTTACCCAGTTGTTGCAGTAAAGGAAGCAGTAATTGGGCCACCGCTGGTTGGTTCTCGCTGTATACAAGTTCACTGATAAGACCGCTGTCCGCCGGTGCATCGACTCTTTCCGGTGAGTGGCTGGTAATAAGAGACTGATGATTAGCATGATAAGGTTTTAGTGATTGAGTACGCATTGTGAACCTCGCTTGCGGTGTGCTGTATGTATATACAGTAGTCACTGTTTAAGTGAAGATCAACTAAATTTTTACAAGACGCTTCGCATAATTGTGATGAAAATAGGTGTAAATCCATTTTGTGTTTGGCTCAGAATTCTATATTGCGTATTTTTTAATTAGTTGTTCCTCTTACACTTATGGTTAGTCGATAGGGATGTTGGATCAGATTTTTACTAAAGGAATAGTCATGAAGAATAATTCAGAAAAAAGGATCACTCAGGCGAAGATTCGTTTTGATTTTTTAGGTCAGATAACCGCACGCTCACAATTTGGCGGCTATGGTCTGTTGGTTAACGGCGTTATGTTTGCGGTAATTTCTGAGGGTGAAATGTATTTACGCGCTAATAATGAGGTGGAAAGCCTGTTTCGCGCCAAAGGGATGGTTAACTTTGTCTATGCTAAACGCGGGGTGCCGGTGCTGCTGCGTTACTACTGGGTTGATCCAGCATTGTGGGGTGAAGAGCTGACTTTAAACAGCTTTGTCAGGCAGGCTTATCAAGGGGCCAAGGCTGAACTTTTAATTAAGAAAGGCCCAGTCGTTCGGTTGAAAGATTTACCGAACCTCAGTGCCAGCCTTGAGCGACTACTGTGGAAAGTGGGGATTAAGAATGCGGCCGAATTAAGGCTTGAAGGTGCTAAACGTTGTTATCTGAAGTTGCGTGCGCTGAGGCATTCTCTTGGCATTAATGTCTTATTAGCGTTGGCTGGGGCGATTAGCGGTTACCACTACGCAGCACTACCGGTAATGATTCGCAGTGAGCTGACCGAATGGTTTGAACAGCATTTTCGGCCAGCTAAAGACTCAAAATACGAAATATCCTAACGGGACAGAGAATATTTAGTCTGCCTGACTAATCTGTTTATTCAACTCGCTGAGTTCCGGTAATAGTTCAAGCAATAAGCCTATTTGTTGTAAAACCAGTTGGTCTTTGCTTTCCGGATCTGGATTGCACTGCTGCAGCCGGGTGGATAAGCGTGATAATACGTGAGACATATTTTCACGGTCAGGCTGCTGTTGTTCAAGAGTTCCTTCGACATAACAAATGGCATCATTGAGTAAATTTAGTGTGATGGAATTGGTCAGTTTTTCGCGATGAGCTCCCAGAGCAGAGATATAGCTCAACATAGTGTGATTTAGACACAGTAAGCGGAATGCCGCCTCCTGAGTTTCTTTATCATTTTTGGGTTCTGCTGACATATTTGAAATAACTGAAGCCAGCTCTGCATCGCAATTATGTGCATCCCGGCGTGCGATACGATAGGGCAGGCTATTATCCTTGCCTTGATAGTATTGCACCAGGATGGCATCGAGATAACGGCAGTTGGCGTTAAATGTTTTATGTACCACGGCCGGCAGTTGGCGAAACTTCCAATCCGGCCAAATAAAGCTGACAGCGACCCAGGCTATGGCACAGCCCAATAAGGTATCGAATACGCGTGGTGCGGCGACCTCAAACCCTTCTCCCAGCAGGTTAAAACATAATAAGACCAGCAGGGTAATAAACATGGTGGCGTGGGCATACTGGACATTGCGGAAAGCAAAGAACAAAACACCGGTAATGACTATCAGGAGTAATTGTCCTTCAATCGAAGGGACAAAATAAAGAATCGGCAGGCCAGCCAATATTCCTGCCAAGGTGCCGATGATGCGCAGCGCAAGGCGGCGGCGTGTTGCGTTATAGTTCGGTTGGCAGACAAAAAGGCTGGTTAGCAGAATCCAGTAACCATGCCGCATCCCGGTAAATTGAATAAATGCATATCCTACACACAGGACTACCGACATCCGTACCGCATGACGAAATAGAGCCGATTGTGGTGTCAGATGGCGGCTGATGCGCAGCTTGATATCACTCCAGCCGGTGATGTGGTCATCGGACAGGCGATTTTCGGGTTGTGGCCCCTTAGCCAATACTTGCTCTGATTCGATCCCCGCTAGCTGGGCATCAATGGCACGTAAGTTTTTTAGTAAGTGAGAGAGTGCTTTGACCTGCGGGCTATTTTCATTTTGCACCAATGTTCTTGCCAGTGCCGCATCTAAGAATGTAAATACTCGTTCGAAGTGCGGGTCATGCTGATATTTCTGCCGCATCAGGATTGACTGCGAAAGTTGCATACAGGCTCTGGCCTGCATACTCAATAAACGCTGGAAGCGGAATAGCACGTCACTGTAGCGGAATTTCTCGCGTAACACCTGATATTGCACATGCGATGAACTGGCTCGTTCATGAATGTCTTGTGCGACAAAATAGTAGTGCAGCGTTCGCCGGGTTTCGCGTTGGCCGCGATCGCCTTTTAACCGGGTCACAAGGGACGCTTTGGCCTGGTTTAATGTCGTCACTAAGGTGCTATTAGCCATTGCGACATTAATCAGAGGTTGATCGACACCCGATTCAATATCAGGGTCGAATAGGTTGGCTTTGGCTTCCAGATAATGCGCCAACTGCTGATAACAGCGCGCCAGATTATCCTGCAACGGGCGGATAGGAAAAATAAGATGTCCGCACAGCGTCAGCACGTTATACCAGACCGCGCCCAGTATCAGTAATAACGGTTGTTGGTACCAGATGTGGTACATTGAGGTTCCCAACATGGTGTAGATGGCGATGAGCAATGCACCGAAAGCGATGGTTGCATAGCGTTGCCCCAATGCCCCCAGCAGAATGAAAACGCAGGTGGAGCAGGTCAGGCCAACAGCAAAAAACCACGGATAAGGAAATAACAACTCGATGGACGCGGAAGCGATAAAAAAGCAAATTAACGTAATAAATAAGTTACGCAACCGCCCAGCCAGCCGGTCATCGAGATCAGTCAGCGCCGCAGCGACGACCCCCAGCGTTAAGGGGATCGTCAGCTTTGGTTGTTCAATCCACCACGGAACCGCCGTTACTCCCACCAATGCAATAAAAATACGGACATGATAAAGCAGGCTGCTATTGTAGACATAACGGCGTAAACCAGTGACGAAAGTGAGCACAAAAACCTCTAAAACTGAAAATTCAGCGTTGCTGATACTGGCGTTTGGCGTTAGCCATTCTCGCTTGTTGTGCCATTTCTACAGAAACAACACGGCGACCCACCGGCCATAAGGCGATGGCTGCGATTTTAAAATTGGCAATACCAACCGGAATTCCGATGATAGTTAGACATTGCACAATCCCTGTGGCGATATGAGATAAACACAGCCACCAACCAAACAGAATAAACCAGACGATATTGAGCAAAGAGCCGCCGGTTGTCAGCAGAGCATTACTTTTTTCGGGGTATAATTCATTGACATGGATCGCCTCATTACCATAAGGGAGAAATGACAGTTTGGTAATTTCCCAGCAAGAGCGGGTTAATGGTAAGGTGAAAATCAGAATGACGCTGACCACTGTGGCGACTAACCAGCCCAGTGTTGTGAAGAAACCACCTAAAACAAAATTAAGAATATTCAGTACAGTACGCATAGTGATTAATCTGCCTCGCTGAATAAAAAAACCGCAGTGCGGATGAGTGATAACCAAGGTTAACCATTTTACACGAATAACGTGGGTTAGTTTCCGTGGTCAACTATCGGATACCTGTTGTTTAAACTCAATTATTTTATTTACACTCTCTTATGTTATTTCAATTCACTTAATACGAGTTATGACGCAGATATGGAACTTAAAGCGACATCCTTTGGCAAACATCTGGCTCAGCACCCCTATAACCGGGTTCGCTTGCTCAATGCGGGGATCGAGGTCTGTGGTGATAAACATCAATATCTGATCCCCTTTAACCAACTGGTCAATATTCAATGTAAGCGCGGTATCGTCTGGGGCGAGTTAGAGTTTGAGCTGCCTGAGCAGCAGGTCGTGCGCTTGCATGGCACTGAATGGCAGGAGACTCTGCGTTTCTATCAGCATTTGGTGGGGATTTGGCAGCTATGGAGTGAGGAGATGAGCCAGGTTTGTGCAGCAGTTTTGCATAAACAAGTGGAATCAATTAAGCGGATTGAGCAACAAGATAAATGGTTTAAACGCAGTGAGCTGGGCCAATTGCAAGCGGCTATCCGAGAGGCGTTCGGGGCATTACCGTTGCCGGTGCAGCGGCTAACGGAATTTGAATCTTGTCGGGCGGATTACGAACAGTGCTTGCGCTGGTTGCAGCAAGGCAACCGAAGCGTTGAGCGGCGTAATCAGTTGTGGGCTGATCGTGTGCTGGTGGAGTATCAGGACTTCTTCCAGCAGGTAGAAACATCACCACTTAATGAATCGCAGCGTCGGGCGGTGGTGAACGGTGAAGATTCGGTATTGGTGCTGGCAGGTGCCGGGAGCGGTAAGACATCTGTGCTAGTGGCCCGAGCTGGTTGGTTGCTACGCCGTAATGAGGCTCTCCCTGAACAAATCTTATTATTGGCCTTCGGCCGCCAGGCGGCGGATGAAATGAATAGCCGCATTAAGCAACGTTTGGCCGTTGATGATATTCAAGCCAAAACTTTCCATGCATTAGCATTGCAGATAATTCAGCAAGGTAGCCGCAAAACACCGGTGATAAGCAAACTGGAGTCTGATAGTCAGGCCAGAAGGTCGCTGCTGATTACACATTGGCAGCAGCAATGTAGCGAGAAGAAAGCACAAGCCAAGGGCTGGCGTGAATGGCTCACCGATGAGTTGGAGTGGGAGATAGACGAGGGCAATTTCTGGCAGGATAAGCGCCTGGCGGCCAGATTGGCAGGGCGATTGGAGCGCTGGCTTGGGCTGATGCGGATGCACGGGGGGAGCCAGGCAGAAATGATTGAACAGGCTGATGATGAAGTGCGTGACCTGTTCCAGAAACGTATCCGGCTGATGGCACCGCTATTAAAAGCATGGAAAGCCGCGCTTAAAGAAGAGGGTGCGGTTGATTTCTCCGGGCTGATACATCAAGCGGTTAACCTGTTGGAAAAAGGGCGTTTTGTCAGCCCGTGGAAGCATATTTTAGTGGATGAGTTTCAGGATATCTCGCCACAGCGCGCAATGTTACTTGCGGCATTGCGCAAGCAAAACAAACAAACGAGCCTGTTTGTCGTGGGCGATGATTGGCAAGCGATTTACCGTTTCAGCGGCGCAGAGCTTTCGCTAACCACCTCTTTTAGTGAGAATTTTGGTGAGAGTGCCGAATGTGCCTTAGATACCACTTATCGCTTTAATGACAGAATTGGTGATATTGCCAACCGGTTTATTCAGCAAAACCCCTATCAACTGAAAAAACCGCTTAACAGCCTGAGCAAAGGCAGTAAAAAGTCAGTGGTTGTCTTGCCGCATGAACAGCTTGAAGCGTTGCTGGATAAGCTGAGTGGTTTTGTTAAAGATGACGAACGTATCCTGATTTTGGCGCGTTATCATCACTTACGGCCAGAAATCCTGCAAAAAGCAGCGACACGTTGGCCGAAATTAGCTATTGATTTTATGACTATTCATGCCAGTAAAGGGCAGCAGGCAGATTATGTGATTATTGCCGGGTTACATGAAGGGAGTGATGGATTCCCGGCTGTAGCGCGCGAATCCGTATTGGAGGAGGTGCTGCTACCTGCCCCAGAGGATTTCCCTGATGCCGAAGAGCGGCGTTTACTTTATGTTGCCATTACCCGTGCTCGGCATCAGGTGTGGTTACTGCAAGACACCCGGCGGCCATCGTGTTTTGTTGAGCAACTCAGTGAGTTGGGCGTTCCAGTTCAGCGTAAACCCTAGCAGCAATCACTTAACGGGTTGTTTCTGATGATAAAACCGGTGGTGGCGACCACCGGCAAGTGGCCTATTTCAATCTCTCTTGCAAGTAGCGCTCATAGTCAGGAATAGCAATGGTCACTTCCCCGCTAAATAGGGCGGAGCCAATCAAGAAGTCTGCGGTAGAGCGGTTGGTGGCAACCGGAATATTCCATACCGTTGCCAGTCGCAGCAAGGCTTTAACATCTGGGTCATGCGGGACTGCATTGAGTGGATCCCAGAAAAAAAATCAGCATATCGATCTTTTTCTCGGATATCAGTGCGCCCACCTCTTGATCCCCTCCCATCGGGCCGCTGAGCAAACAATGTACGTCAATACCCGTCGCTTTTTGTACCAGATTGCCGGTCGTGCCGGTGGCATAAAGTTCATGCCGTGATAATAGATCTTTATTTTCCATCACCCATTCAAGGAGTGATTTTTTGCAGTGATCGTGGGAAACAAGGGCAATATGCTTGCGTGCCGCAATAGTGCGGGTGGTGAATTCCATCAACATATCCTTCAGTGAGCGCGTAAGGTCTGCGGACAGATTACTGAAATGCGGATTTTGTGCATAGCGGTAACGCAAAAAAATGCGAGAGAGTTTGCATAACCTGATGATAAGGAAAGATACCTACATCATAGTTCAACGGTTTGTCACCTCCTGTACCGTAGGGTTTATGGAGTGTGCTGCGGTTCCTGATTACGTGATGGGTTTTTTTTAGTCCACAGCAGGAAACGTTGCTGTGTTTCTGGATCGGCTTGCAGGAACCAATATTGCAGCATCTGCTCTGCGATGTTTTCACCTTGTAGTGTCATTGATTTTGGTGAAGTGTTGGTGCCCGCAACGGCAATCGTAGTGCCAGGGACAGCACTCACCGGTGACGGTGGAATAGTGGCAAAAGCAGGCACTGAGGCAGTGTATTGCCCTACGTTATAGGTTGCCATCGCCATTTCGAGTGTCGGGGCTTTGTTAAGATCTTCCTGCTGTAAAATATCATGACGTACAGCAAGTGCGCGGCCATTATCGCCAATAAGCTGATATACCGGATTTTTTGAGAATTTATGCCCCTCTCGCTCGGTATCAATAACCGGTAATTTTATGGCAACGGAGCGTACATTGCGGGTATTGAATACCACGACTAAGGGCGGGGAGGTATAAAGCACTGTCGGTTCGGTTGGCAGTGGTTTTGCAACTTTGAACAAAATCTGGTGTTGACCACTGTTTAGCTCCAGACTGTCGGCACCTTTTAATAGGGAACCGGACATGTTTTTGCCATCGACGACTAACAAGTCAATTTCAGGCGCAAGTTTCAAGGTTGTCGCTATGGCTGAAGTACTACAGCAAACGGCCAGAATCCCCGCAACCACCAGACCAAATTTCATGCGTTACTCCTGAAGGTGATACTCACAATCGATATCAGACACAGCAGATTATGTGCCAAAGCACTTACTTTCGCCCACATTTATTTACATTTTGAAATGTTAGGTCTAAATCTATCAGCTTTACCTGATGAATTTTAAAGACAAAAAAGTAATCTAACAGTAATAATGTCTATAACTATTAAACCAAGTCAATTAGGCAGTATTTATCTTCATTATTTTACATGATGTACACTTTATCGATTGACTCAGATTGGTAGAGACGTCGAAAAACAGGTCGGACTCTTCATTTAGCGCATCAGAGGAACTCAAAAATGCACGATAAAGACATCGCTGACATTCTCCAACAAGTAAAAACCATTGCATTAGTGGGGGCCAGTGATAATCCATCGCGCCCGAGCTACGGTGTGATGGCTTACCTGCTCCAGCAGGGGTATCAGGTCACTCCTGTCAGCCCTAAATTAGCTGGAAAATCATTGCTGGGCCAGCAAGGTTATGCTGAATTAACCGATATTCCCCATCCGATCGATATGGTTGATGTATTTCGCAATGCAGACGCAGCGTATGGCGTTGCGCAAGATGCGATTGCCATCGGTGCTAACGTTCTCTGGTTACAAATTGGGGTGATTAATGAGTTGGCGGCAACGCTAGCGGCAGAGGCGGGGTTGAAAGTGGTGATGGATCGTTGTCCGAAGATTGAGCTACCGCGTTTGGGATTAGAAAAGGGGTGATATCCCGCGAACCCATATCATACTGATGATAAAAAACCCGGCTATGATTCAGAGCCGGGTTATTACGTATGGATATCAACGCTCAATTACGCAAACGTGGCGCTTGCAACTGATGGCGAATGGATGCTGCCAGTTCGTCTAATGAAGGTTGTTCCGGATGAGCATCTATATCTTCATAGGTTAACTGCGCTTCCGCCAGATAAGTGTGTATCGGCTGCCCTTCATCATCCTCAATAACCACATGATACCAAGGTGATAAACGCAGCGTTTCGTTATTCGCGACTTCATCTGGCTCCGGTGGCTCAAGAGAATATTCAGGATCGATATCAATCACCACACCCAGATAACCGTGCAGGCGGTGTCGGACCTGCTGCCCTATACCAAATTTGCTAGCGATCATGATAACCTCCCGAGGAACATTACTCTGACTTCTATATGAGGGCAGAGTAGGGCATTTCAAGTCACATTATCCGACATGCAAACCCTTTAAGATACAATCCTTCTGGATATGTCGCGATAACGGGGTGATCCGCTGCCTGACGGAACTGTTCTATGAATTGTATATCATGGCCTGCATCTAATGCGGCATCGGCTAAAATTTTCTGGAATAAATCTGTTGGCATCAAACCAGAACAAGAGAAACTGAGCAGAATACCGCCCGGACGCAGAAGTTGAATAGCTAACATGTTGATATCTTTATAGCCACGGCAGGCACTGGCCAATTGGCTTTTGTTCTCAACAAATTTCGGCGGGTCCATAATTATCATGTCAAACATTTCCCCTTGTGCGCGGTAGCTGCGCAGCAATTGGAACACATCATCACGAACAAACTCCGCTTTACTCAGGTCTAACTGATTTAACTCAATGTTTTTCTTCGCAATATCCAGTGCGGATTGTGATGTGTCAACACTGATAACCTGTTGACAATTCCCCATCAGAGCGGCAACGGCAAAGGCTCCGGTATAAGAGAAGCAGTTTAGTACGCGGCGGCCTTCAGCATAATTACGTGCGGCTAGTCGGCTGTCGCGTTGGTCTAAATAAAAGCCTGTTTTATGACCCTGCTGAATATCAACCAGTATTTGCATACCATTTTCGCTGATAGGTAGCAGCTCAGGCGGCATTTCACCGCAAACCGTCCCTTGAGTGAGCGGCAAGCCTTCTTTTTTGCGAACAGAGACATCTGAACGATCGTAAATCGAACATTCTGGGTAGCAATATTGTAACGCGCTGACCAGTGTTTCTCGCTGATACTCAGCGCCAGCAGACAGTAGCTGCAATACCAGGAAGTTCTGGAAGCGGTCAATGGTGATACCTGGCAGGCTGTCGGATTCACCGGCGATCAGGCGATAGCCATTCAGACCATCCCGTTTTGCCAGCCAGTCGCGCCAACGTTGTGCCTGTTGTAGACGGCGAATAAAAAAGTCGCGATCAATCATTTCATCTTGTTGGAACGTCCAGACGCGCGCTTGAATTTGTGATTCAGGCGAATAGGCGGCACGAGCCAGCCATTTCCCTTGGCTATCAAGGATATCAATGGTTTCACCGGAAAGTGCATCGCCTTCAAGACGTTCAACTGCACCAGAGAAAATCCACGGATGGCGACGAAGTAAGGATTTTTCACGTCCTTTGGCAAGAATCAGGCGTACTGTCATAATAAGGTGGCTGCCAGCTAGGTAAAAAAGAGCGGTATTGTCGGAGTATGTACCGGAAAATGCAAATTATCACGTTGATTGAGGTCTCAATATGCCAAAAGTATGCACTTGTGCGTATGTTTACGGTGTGGTCCAAGGCGTAGGATTTCGTTATAACACTCAGCGGCAGGCTCAAGAACTGGGCGTTACGGGCTATGCCAGAAATTGTGACGATGGCAGTGTAGAAGTTGTCGCTTGTGGTGAGCTGCAAGCGGTTGATGAATTAATCGCGTGGTTTAAACAAGGGGGGCCACGGGGGGCAAGAGTTGATCGCGTGTTGACCGAGCCTTATCCGCCCACTGAGTTTGATAAATTCAAAATTCGCTATTAATCCGGTTTAGCGTGTCACGGGCTAGATACATTTAACCGGTTTAGGTAATCCTGCAATTTTAGTCGCTTGCTTAGCCGGGCCTTGTGGGAATAAACGATAGAGATAGCGGCTATTACCTTTTTCTTCGCCATATTTCTGTGACATGGCTTTTACCAGCATCCTGATTGCAGGAGAGGTATTGAATTCCAAATAAAATGCGCGCACGAAACGCACCACTTCCCAGTGTGGTTCGGTGAGAATGATGCCTTCTTGCTCTGCCAGTAACGGAACCAGAGCTTCACTCCAGTCTGCACTGTTTTTTAAATAACCTTGCGCGTCGATCTCAATCGCCCGACCTTCAAACTCCAACATACAACCTCAATGATTCAGTCAATGAAACGGTGGTTAATTTAGCAAACATTTGCCTCTACCCCAAAGAAGTCTGTATTCCCGTGGTAAAACCTATAGTTTGAGTGTATCGGAGTGATGATAAATGCATCACTCGATAATCAGATGGTGGCTTTTTGGCCGATTAAACGCAAACATGCTTTACAAGCGGCAAGGCTGTGTTTATAGTTCGGCTCGTTGCGGAGGGGTGGCCGAGTGGCTGAAGGCAACGGTCTTGAAAACCGTCGACGGGAAACCGTTCGAGAGTTCGAATCTCTCCTCCTCCGCCATATCAAACCCTGGTCTCATGAAAAGACTGGGGTTTTTTGTTTGTATTTTTCTCGAGATGCTTTTGTCTTGGTTCAAGGTGGGTACAACAAATGCCATCACCACCGGTTGGCAATAATTTATCTGAATATGGAATAGATAGCAGTAATACGGGTTTCCATAGCAGCCTGTTTTACCTTTTATTCTCTGGTTTATAATATTCAATTTATTGAGGTAGAGGACGTAAGGAATTAAAGATAGTCACCCGCCGGATTGATAATAATATGATATACCTGCCTGCTTTCGGGGTAACGCTGATTACGTGAACTTTGATATATTATGTTGTGGTCTCCATTGCTGCGCTGGCATTTTTTAGGAGACGTTAAATTACAGGAGAAGTAATGACTTCTTATTACACGGTTAATTTTGTGCCATAGCCAGTATGATGATACTTTCAACCATATTATTTAATATTCCTCTAAATGGTAATAATATACGTGCTTTAAATGCCGTGATGATGGGGGTGTTAGTATGGATATCTTACTTTATTTTATCCACGCGTATTGCTGTTGTATTTCATAAGTAAATTAACGAGATACTGATGGTAATGAGCCGAGGTATGGTGACATGTAATCTGCTCAGGCAATAACGTGATTATCAAGATAGGTCGAAAAGTCTATGCCTGAGGTAAGTAGGCTTTGTCAAATCGTAGATGCTCTTAAGTATAGATTACCTCACACTTTAATCGAACACTGACTGGCCCCTTTAACGTTAGTAAATTTGTGATATAATATATATATCACACTCAACATAAGATATGTATAAATATGACCATTGCTATTTTTATTACCTACTCGGCTATTGCACTGAATGTTATTAGTGTCCTTGTTTTATTATTCGGCGTGGTTAAATGTATATTTTCATTTGTTAAGAATGAGTTTTCATCCAGAAAGTCACGACTGCAAGATATCCGAGTTGAGCTTGGTGGTTATATCTTATTGTCGCTAGAGATTCTGATACCGGCAGATATATTAAAAACGATTATAGAGCCTACCTATGAAGACTTGATCATTTTAGGTTCTATCGTTCTAATTCGAACAGTTTTATCGATATCACTTGCTAAAGAAATAAAATCAATTAGTGATGAAAGAAAAAATACTGACAGCTGATGAACGTAATGGGGGCTAGCATGAGTATATTCGCGACTGAAGCCAGACGCGAATATTAACGCTGAGAAGGAGCCGTGCTCCTCATGCCTTTTATTGACCGTGAAATGATTTCATCAGGCTGGTTCAGTTCTGACAAGCATGTTACGCATATCATTGCCACTGGGTGTCTGGTGGATACGCAGATCAAATTCGCTTGTCACTGCAAAAATATGGTCAAAGATATCCGCCTGAATGTTTTCATATTCCAGCCATGCAGTGGTATTAGTGAAAACATAAATTTCTAGTGGTAAGCCTTCTGGTGTTGGAGCCAACTGGCGCACCATTAGCGTCATATTCTGATGAATCCCCGGATGAGCCTGCAAATAAGCGACCAGATAGGCGCGTAAGGTGCCGACATTGGTCAGGCGGCGGCCATTGAGGGGCGAGTTTAGGTCAATGTCAATCTGCTGATTATAGTGTTTTAGTTCCTGAGTTTTTGCGCTGAGGTAACGCGATAGTAGCGGGTTGCGGTGCAGGCGTTGTTGTTCTTGTTCTGATAAGAAATGCACGCTGGTAATATCGATATTGATGCTGCGTTTAATGCGCCGGCCGCCGGATTCAGACATTGAGCGCCAGTTTTTGAAAGAGTCTGAAATCAGAGCATAAGTTGGAATGGTGGTGATGGTGTTGTCCCAATTTCGCACTTTTACTGTCGTCAGGCCAATATCGGTTACCGCGCCGTCAGCACCATATTTTGGCATCTCCAGCCAGTCGCCGATTTTTAGCATATTGTTAGCCGAAAGCTGAATCCCTGCGACCAGCCCCAGAATAGGGTCTTTAAAGACCAACATCAGTACCGCAGTCATTGCCCCTAAGCCGCTGAGCAGCAAGAGCGGGGATCTCCCCATTAATAATGAAACAATCATGATACCGACAAATATTGCGGCTACTAACTTCAGCCCCTGGAATATGCCGCGTAACGGTAATTGCTGAGTGATAGGGCTTTGGCGCAGTAGCGTCAGCAGCGTATCAAGTAATGAGAACAGTGCCAGTAGCGCGAAGGCCATAATCCATACTTGCGCCGCAGTCGCGATAACGGCCTGCGTCTGGCTGCCGTTTTGCAACCACAGCACGGCTTGAAGGTTGATGATTATCCCTTGCAGCAGCAGCGCCACACGTTGAAATAGCTTATGTTGGGTGATGGCTTGCTGCCAAATGCGTTGTGATTGCTGGCCACGATTCTGGAGGGGAGTTACCACCACTCGGTGCAGCACCAGGTGAATAACGACAGATATCAATAGAATCAAACCAATGACCAGCATCAGTGACACCACATCGCTGAATTCAAGACCCAACGTTGCCAACCATTGGCTTATTTGTTGTTGCACGACAAGCTCCTTTAAAACATGAGTCACTCGCCCATGACAGCGATGGCCCGATATAACTAAAGCCCCTTAGCCTAAAGGCAACAGGCCGTGATGTATGTCTGTTTACTCTTTTTTACATTATGAGTCGTATGAGCTACGACTGAATATGATTTAAATGGCGGTATTTGCCATTGTTATATTGGCTCCCGACGTTGTCGCTGATATTTTTTCGTCGCCACGTCCACCGCGTTTTTTGTGTGCGTAATCGGTGTGATGGGAGTGGTTGTTGCTGATAATAAGTCTATTTATTCTCCCCCCTTGGTACGATTATTTCCAGTCTTGGCGCAAGGGAGTGATTTGAATCTGATGTTGCAGGTTCTCACACTGATTTTCCATCCTCCTCTGCTTTACCTTGGTTTTGCCGTTACCTGAAGGGCGAAATGGTCGCTGTATCGCGCGCTACAACGGCCCTTGGGTAGCGCTCGCGAGGCGCTTGCTGACCTGCGGAATCTTATTGGGAGCGGGGGGGTTACTTTCGCTGTTGGTACGGCTGGTGCTGTATGGGTGAGCAGACGTGGGTGATGCAGGTGCGCCAGAGCTGTAGATTGGCAGAAAATCGTAAATCACAGGCAAAAAAAACCCTTACCAATCTCATTTGGTAAGGGATGCCAATTCGGCCAACACCAGGGAAACATTATAACCGTTTAATTATCATACGATAAATTTGGTTAAGCAGTATGACTTAAGTCAAGTTTATCAAATATACATTAATAAGTTTAATGTTTATACGGGCAGGAATCATTTTTTTACGTGATAGGCGAATTTTGAGCCGAGTTAGCATCGGGTGTAAGAAGCTGAGAGCTAGCACTTGTTGGGTTTGGAATGAATGGCTGTGAGGAAAAATTGTGGGAAGTGAACGTTACGACCATCTGAATGTGAAGGCATCCAGATGGCGGGGTAAAACGACTAACTGTGGACTAAAAAGTCCCCTGGTGATGGCGAAGATTTATTCTTTTCAGACTAACTTTCTTAGCAATAGTAAGCTAAGATATTAGTTCTATTATATTCAATATTTATTTTCTAAAGCAAAAATAGTTTAATAAACATGGGGTAATAATAATAGCTAGCCTTAGGTCTAGTTTGTTGAGCTATACTTTAGTCTAGGTGCTTTTATTTTTAATTTGTAAATCAACGCTGAATATCAGATCGAGGGGTAGACTATTTTTCACGCTGATTTCTATTGAAAATAACGCGATAAAATTGTACTGTTGGGTGTCTGTATAGAGTAGATTTGGCTTGTTATGATAATTGATTATTTTGATAATGAAAGCATTAATGAAGACATAAATAACTATATTCAACGCAGAATAAAGTCTTACGGCGATCTTCGTTATTCTTATTTGGTGATAAATAAGAAAACACCTTTACATCCAGCAATTATCTCAAATTATCCATTGGATTGGGTAAAGAAATACAAAAAGAACAGTTATCATCTTATTGATCCGGTCATTCTGACAGCAAAGGATAAAGTCGCCCCCTTTGCATGGGATGACAACTCGGTGATAGACAGAAAGTCAACTGACTCTGCCGTGTTCAATCTGGCCAGAGAGTACAATATTATTAATGGCTATACGTTTGTTCTACATGATAACAATAATAATATGGCAACACTGAATATTTCCAATGGCAGTGATGACAGTATTTATTTTGATGAAAGCATTGAAGTTAATAAAAGAAAAAATACAAATGTTGCTCATCCTGACACATGACAAAATGTTAGGCTTGTATAAATAAAAAAAGAAATGAAAACAATGAGTTGCATAAAAAAGAGAATGCGAGAGAGATATTTTCTCCTCGGGAAAATGAGATTTTATACTGGGCCAGCGTAGGTAAAACTTACTCAGAGATTTCTATAATATTGGGAATAAAGAGAAGTACAGTTAAATTCCATATTGGTAATGTGGTCAGGAAGTTGGGTGTTCTAAATGCCAAGCATGCGATAAGGCTTGGCATCGAGTTACAACTTATCAAACCTACTTGATGAAATCAGGCACGATGATAGGCCATGTTTCAAGTAGCTCAGGATCAACGTGATGCACTCTGCGAATCTTATTTATTAACTGCTGTTGGCTATCGATATCAATGCCTAAATTTAATAGATAAATAACTTCATTTTTTTCTGATTCGCCCTGGTTTAGTACGGTGATATTCCAGCCAGATCGTTTCAGTAAGATATACATACCTCTACTGACAACAGTCAATATTCCTTTGTATCCACGGCTTCTGGCATAGTTCACCATAGCTAAAAACAGAATTGTGCTAAGAGAACTATTATTGCCTACTATATCTCTTGCTAATGCTTTTTCAACAAAGAAACGGCTGGATTCGATAAATCCTTCTACAGGTAAATCAAGGTCAGAAAAGTAAGGGGCGAAAGGCCCGGTGATCATGGTTGGATATCTCATTTCAATAAAGCGAACGCTGCAAACAATAGTATCCTCTATTGTTCCCAATATATAATTTGTATTCTCATCATCATATTGATCGCTTTCTCTGCCATCAATACATGTCACTTTCCAATCAAGTCGATCCTTAAAAGTTATTTTTCTAAGTGTGAAGATCTCATCTAATTTTCTGTCGGGCATATTATTAAAGTTTACGTTAAATAGTTTTAACATAATGAAAACCAAAGTTATTTAAGTAAACCAGCATCGTACACGATCTCAGTCAGTTAGTGCAAACATTGAACGAGCTGAAATGACGATATGAATTATCCTTGTATGCCAGCATTGGAGTATTGTTGCCTGATAATTTACCCGAAGATATCAGAGCATGTTTTTTGTTCATATGTTCAATATGTGCGGTACGGTAGGAAAGTAAGATAGTTTTTAGATAAAAAGTGACATTCAGCAGGACTTTTTAGCAAGAAATGGTTATAACGAAACATCATTTCATTTTAGTTTGAAAAGGATGTCAGAGTGGACCGTAGTACTCTGCTTTTTACCCATAAAAAATTCGTTTTCCTCGCAGCCGCATTCTGTTGTCTGCTATGGGGGAGTGCCTATCCCGCCATAAAAACGGGTTATGTGCTGTTTAATATTGCAGCGGATGATATTCCTGGCAAAATTGTGTTTGCGGGTTATCGTTTTTTATTGGCTGGAATTGCGTTGCTGCTTTTTGCAGTTGTTAGTGGCAAGGCGCTCGGGCGTCTAAGAAAGGGCCAGTTTAAGCAGATAGCTATTCTGGGGCTGACGCAAACCACCTTACAATATGCCTTTTTCTATATTGGCCTTGCTTATACCTCCGGTGTAAAAGGCTCGATCATGAATGCTACCGGGACATTTTTCAGTGTGCTGCTAGCTCATTACCTTTATAAAAATGACCGTTTAACATCAAACAAAGTGATTGGTTGCATATTAGGTTTTGCTGGCGTCATGATAGTGAATTTCAGTTCCGGCCTGATGAATTTTACTTTTTCGCTGCCAGGGGAGGGATCGGTTGTATTAGCAGCATTTATTTTATCGGCTGCCAGTATTTATGGTAAGCGTATTTCACAAACGATGGACACCACCGTGATGACAGGTTACCAGCTTGCCATTGGCGGTTTTATTTTGACTGTCGGAGGGTATCTATTTGGTGGCAACTTGTCTGAGTTTGGCTGGCGCGCACTGCTATTACTCGGTTATCTGGTGCTGTTGTCGTCAGTTGCTTTTGCTCTGTGGAGTGTATTACTTAAATATAACCGCGTGGGCATGGTCGCACCGTTTAACTTTTTAATTCCTGTTTCCGGTGCCATCCTTTCGGCTATTTTCCTGGATGAAAGCATTTTAGAATGGAAATATGCCGCTGCGCTGATACTGGTTTGTATCGGGATCGTGTTGGTTAACCGAATTAAACCGGATAAGGCGTAGAGATAACGCCGCTGAATATAACCACAGTGACGTTAGGCTTTATCGGTAACAATTTTCACCCCAACCCGGCTGACCCTTTCGGACTCCATTTCGGCAATGGTCCAGGTCAGGCCATCCCATTCGATCTGGTCACCGATCACCGGTTCGCCGCCAAACAGATATAGGACAAACTGACCCAGCGTTTGTTGCTTATCGATGCCCGCTTCCAGATTAAGACCATAAATCTGTGAAATATCCTGAAGTTTTGCATCAGCATCAAGAATGAAATCACCAAAGAAGCGTTCATCCAACTGAATATTTGGCGACTGACTAAACAGTTTCCCCAATGCAGGCAGGTCGTGTTCCTGGCCGATAACACACAAGATATCGCCTTCTTTGAGGCGGGTGCTGCCAGTGGGATGCAGTAAATCTTTACCACGGAACAGCGCTGCAATGCGCGTCCCTTCCGGCATTTTTAAATCACGGAGAGCGGCACCGATACACCATTTGTCGCAGCTTAGTTGGTAAATAAATTGCTCCCATTGATTATTCATATCAATGTCTAAACCAATACGTGAAACCGGTGCCAACGCTGGCGGTACCACCAGTTTTGTTTTACGTGCGGCAAATGACAGGCTGGTGCCTTGCAACAGCAGTGAAACCAACACGACAAAAAAGGCGACATTGAAGAATAGATGTGAATTAGGTATTCCGGCCATCATTGGGAATACCGCCAGAATAACCGGCACCGCACCACGTAAACCAACCCATGAGATAAAAATACGTTCACGCAGGTTGAAGCTTGGGAATGGCAGTAAGCCGATAAATACCGACAGTGGCCGGGCAAATAGAATCATCCACAGTGAGAGAATCAGTGCTGGAATAGCGATCGGCAATAGCTCACTTGGGTTAAGCAATAACCCCAAGACCAAGAACATACCAATCTGACTAAGCCATGCCAGCCCATCGAAAGTCTGCAATATACCGGATCGGTTACGGATAGGGCGGTTACCGAGTAACAGCCCGCAGAGATAAACGGCCAGAATGCCACTGCCGTTCATGGCCGTTGCCAGTGAGAAAACCAGAATCCCGCCACTCACGGCCAGCAAGGGATATAAGCCGTTTGCCAGTTCTATCCGATTGATTAATAGAATAAGTAAACCACCACCCGCCAGGCCGATGATAATCCCCAGGCCAAATTGCTGTATAAGATGCACCAGGAACATCCAGCTCAGGCTGCTCTCCCCGGCTGAAATCATGGCAATCAGGGTGACGGTCAAAAAGACTGCCATTGGATCGTTACTGCCTGATTCTATCTCCAGTGTGGCACTCACCCGCTCGTTAAGTCCCTTGCCGCCTAATAAGGAGAACACGGCTGCTGCATCAGTTGAACCAATGATTGCACCAATCAACAAGCCCTGAATGATATCTAAATCGAATAACCACGCGGCAGCCAGGCCGGTCAGACCAGCGGTAATCGCCACGCCGACGGTGGCCAAAGAGAGTGCAGGCCATAAGGCAACACGGAAGGAGGAAGCCCTGGTGCGCATACCGCCATCAAGCAGGATAACGGCTAACGCCAGATTACTGACCAGATACGCCGCCGGGTAGTTATCAAAAGCAATTCCGCCGATCCCGTCGCCACCCGCCAACATGCCTATGGCCAGAAAGATAACCAGAATCGGAATTCCTAACCGGGATGAAAGCGAACTCAGTAAAATACTGGCTCCCACCAGCACCGCGCCGATCAAAAAGAGGCTATTAATAGTGATGGCGTCCACGGCGGGCGATCTCCTGACAATAAATGATGGCGAAGGAATCCCCTTCGTACTCGAAGCCGCAGGGGGGGTAGCTACGCATACTTACCAGAGTAAGTTAATTGGGATTAATAAGCCTCCGTGAGGCTCACTTTGGGGCTGGCATCAATGCTGTTCAAACCGGTCACTGAGCGTCATTCGCTTGCTGCCTACCTGTAAACTCACATTACTTTGGCTGTGTAGCTAAATTATTATACACGGATTTCGCGCGCCTGATGCGAATATATGACCTAATTCAATGTGTTAAATCAGTATATTTAACTGTCGTTGGGAAACATCGTACGGATCGTCGCGGGATAGGTGATAGGTCGCTCACCTTTAATTGCCCGCCGGGGAATCAAGGGTGAGCGTTGGCAAGTGATGCTAATCGCGCTTAAGGGTTGCCAAGATCCTTTTTAAGGCTTCGGTGGTTAGCGTTTTTTCCGGTTCAGATAGATTCTCGATGGAAAATTGTGTGAGTTCATTCACTAACACACTACGATCTTTGCCACTGATGGCACTGTCCAGTGCTCCGCTTAGGCGGCTTACCAAGGCTAACAGAGCAGGGAACTCTGTATTTTGAACGGTGTCGGTGGTGGGTGTTTTCTCGGTAGCTTCTTGTTTTTTCATCACAATTCCTCTTTGTAATCACTGTAAGCGAAACCAATCCTGATGATGAATCAACAGGATAGTTGCCCTGAAAGTAGGGTGCACAGTGAGGCATTAGCCATCCTGCCATCTACATGATGGTTTCACAGTGTAGCCGTTTTATCACACCAGCGGTACGCCGGGATTATCATTGATTTGCAATAATATTATTAGATTGGTATTTAATTGTGTTGCGCTGTTTACTATTGTGGCTTCCCTGAAAACAAGAATTTTAACAGCGGAATGCGGCGATGAATTTCGTACAGTAGAAACGATAGCAGGCAAACAAACAGCATCCCGAGCAGGAAACCAAGGCCGTTGTTATTAATTTGTGGCGTAATAAATGCACCATAGATCAACGTTAGCGGATGGTGTACTAAATAGATAAACAGTGATGCATTGACCAGGTATGTGATGCGCGGGGAGGGATAATTTAGCAGCCGGTGCCCCAGAGAATAGACCACGTTAGTCATGGTAACGCCCATCATAGCCTTAATGATAAGGTCCAACTCAAAAACAAAGAAATCGGTAGTATTAGTATGTTGGTTAACGTAGTAGGCACAAAATAGGGCTAACGAGGCCAGCAATGCACCATGAGAAAAAGTGAGAAATACCTGCTTAAGCGGCGGATAGATAAAGCTATAAGCGCCAAGTAGGAGGAAAGGTAGATAAAAGAGCGTTTCCATAACAAAGAAATTGAACACACTATTAAAGAGTATTTCTGGGTTAAGGAGATATATTACTCGACGAATAACAGAATAAACTAGCGCGAATAAAAATAAGAACAGTGAGACTTTTCCTATATTATTCATTTCCTTTACCAATCTTGGAATTACCTGTTGGTTATTCTTTATTTTTTTAAACAGATGAAAACAGGCTATGGTCAGTAACGCGAGTGTTAACAGAAACCATAAGTGTGAAACGCCTTCCCAAATAGCAATGTTTATTTTTTGATAAATTGTAAATGAATTCCAATCCTGCAATTTGTTAGTGTAACTCTTGAGAAGAAAAAACTGCGGCAAGGTAATAAGTGGAATCGCGGTCAGTAATGGAATAACCACACGTTCCAAACGGACTTGAAGCCAGCGGTGGCACTCATAGCGCTGGTAAAGCATGAACGAAAAATAACCGGAAATAACAAAAAAGACCTGCATCCGAAAGGCATGAATGAAATCATTTACTACAGTAAATATCTGCGAAGGGTGGTTACTGTTTACCGCCCAATGATTGCTGGAGTATATAAGAGAAAGATGAAAAGGAATGCCGAGCAACATCAAATAGGCACGGATGGCGTCTAAAAAGTACTCGCGTTGGTTAGTGTTTTTTTCATACTTATTCGCTAGTTGTTATCATTATTAGAATAATGTCCCGGTGCTACCCACGGAGTTGTTTTTATAGTAAATGCTATTTGCTAAAGATATTCGTTATTCATTGGATCACGACGGCGAGAAACCTTACTATAAGGGTTAATAAGTTTCCATAGCGTATTTTAGCCGGGCAAGCTAGGCTTGTGACTTAGCCACGGCTTTAACCAGTAATTTGGCTGTTATGATTTAAGCACCCGAATAGGGGGAGATGTGCGAGTTAATATTTTGTCAAACGTTAATAGAATGTCAACAGGGTCACGCGCTAACAGCGTCAGGTGGCTGGGTGTTACTCTCTTGCTATCATTGTTTACTTCTCAGGCACTGGCTTTCTCGTTGGATGATGTGGCTAAACAAGCGCAGGCATTGGCGGGTAAAGGCTTTGATGCACCGAAAAGTAACCTTCCTTCGCAATTTCGCGATATGAAATTTGCCGATTACCAACAGATACAGTTTAACCATGACAAGTCGTATTGGACTAAACTGGATACGCCATTCAAGTTAGAGTTTTATCATCAGGGCATGTACTTTGACACTCCGGTGCAGATAAATGAAGTCACGGCCACGAGTGTTAAGCCTATCAATTATAGCCCGGACTACTTCAACTTTGGCTCGGTTAAACATGATGCGGAATCGGTGAAAAACTTGGGTTTTGCTGGTTTTAAAGTGCTTTACCCTATTAATAAAGCGGATAAAAAAGACGAAATTGTCAGTATGCTCGGTGCCAGCTATTTTCGCGTGATTGGTAAAGGCCAGGTTTATGGCCTTTCTGCTCGTGGGTTGGCGATTGATACTGCTTTGGCGTCTGGCGAGGAGTTCCCACGTTTTCGTGAATTCTGGATTGAACGGCCAAAACCGAATGATAAACATTTAGTTATCTATGCATTGCTGGATTCCCCGCGTGCCACAGGCGCTTATAAGTTCGTTATCTATCCGGGGCGTGATACCACAATTGATGTGCAGGCCAAAGTATTCCTGCGCGACAAAGTCGAGAAGCTGGGCATTGCGCCGTTAACCAGTATGTTCCTGTTTGGCCCGAGCCAGCCATCTGAGGTGTTAAACTACCGTCCGGCGTTGCATGATTCCAATGGGCTTTCTATTCATGCTGGCAATGGTGAGTGGATCTGGCGACCGCTGAATAACCCAAAACACCTGTCGGTCAGCACCTATACCATAGAGAATCCGAAAGGTTTTGGTTTGCTGCAACGGGGCCGTGAGTTCTCGCAATATGAGGATTTGGATGATCGCTATGACCTGCGCCCAAGCGCTTGGGTTGAACCGCGCGGTGATTGGGGGAAAGGCAAAGTTGAGCTAGTAGAGATCCCCACCGCAGATGAAACTAACGATAATATCGTGGCGTTCTGGACGCCGGATGTACTGCCTGATGCGAAAAAATCACTCGATCTGAATTACCGACTGCATTTTACTCGCGATGAGGACAAATTACATTCAGCGGATGTGGCCTACGTTAAACAGACATTACGTTCAACCGGTGATGTTAAACAGTCGAATCTGATTCGCCAGCCAGATGGCAGTGTCGCGTTCCTGGTTGATTTTGTCGGGCCGGTGCTGAAATCTCTTGATGAAAATGCATCATTGGCTTCACAGGTCAGTATTGACGGCAACGGTGAGTTGATCGAAAACAGTGTGCGTTACAATCCGGTGACCAAAGGCTGGCGATTAACCCTGCGGTTAAAAGTCAAAGATGAGAAGAAACCGATAGAGATGCGCGCTGCGCTGGTTAACGGTGATAAAACCCTGACTGAAACCTGGAGCTATCAGCTACCTGCCAATGAATAAGTCAACTCAATCACCTGTTCTGGATTATATCGCGAACTTGCCCCTGACTGTGCAGCAGCAAGGGGCGTTACAGGATGCCTTACCTGAAGATGTGTTACTCGATAGCACACCTGATGCCATGCCGCGTTTGCATCAGCAATTGGCGCAAAGCGTATCTGATGGGGCAACGGCAACTGAAAAAGACAGCGCACTGTCTTCGGTCAGTGCTCGCGTGCAAGCGGCCTGGCCGGATGCACTGGCGGGCGGCAAATTGCTCACGCAGGATGATGAAGGGCGCGCGGTTATTCATGCTACGCCACCGATTAAACGCACCTGTATGGCACCGCAACCCTGGCGCACCAATCCGGTGGGGCGTTTTTGGGATTCAATGCTGGGTCGCAATCCTGTCTCACGGGCGCAGACTCATGAGCAGGCGCTGGCCGAGAAAAAGTGGCGCAGCGTGGGTTCATTGCGCCGCTATATATTGCTGATACTGATTGTGTTGCAAACCACAATTGCCACCAGCTATATGAAAACCATCCTGCCTTATCAGGGCTGGGCATTAATCGATCCTTTCGAGATTTGGCAGCAGAACTGGCAGGTATCGGTAATACAACTGCTGCCTTATCTATTGCAAACTGGCATCCTTATCCTGTTTGCTGTGCTGTTTTGCTGGGTTTCTGCCGGTTTTTGGACCGCGCTGATGGGGTTCCTGCAATTACTGATTGGTAAAGATAAATACAGCATTTCATCCACCATTAAAGGTGACGAAGTACTCAATCCGGCTCATCGGACGGCACTGATTATGCCGATCTGCAATGAAGATGTAGAGCGGGTCTTCGCCGGTCTGCGCGCAACCTATGAATCCGTCGCTGCAACCGGTCAGCTTGAGCACTTTGACATCTATGTATTGAGCGACAGCTATGACCCTGATATCTGCGTGGCAGAGCAGAAAGCCTGGCTGGAACTGTGCCGTGATGTTGATGGTCATGGTCGTATCTTCTATCGCCGCCGCCGCCGTCGGGTTAAACGCAAAAGTGGCAATATCGATGATTTTTGCCGTCGTTGGGGCAGCCAGTACAGCTATATGGTAATTCTGGATGCCGACAGCGTGATGAGTGGTGGCTGCCTGACGGGTTTGGTGCGGTTGATGGAGGCCAATCCGAATGCTGGGATAATCCAATCAGCACCGAAAGCATCCGGTATGGATACCCTGTATGCCCGCATTCAGCAGTTTGCCACCCGAGTCTATGGCCCGTTATTTACCGCCGGTTTGCATTATTGGCAATTGGGTGAGTCCCATTATTGGGGGCATAACGCCATTATCCGCGTGAAGCCCTTTATTGAGCACTGCGCGCTGGCACCTTTGCCGGGGGAAGGTTCGTTCGCCGGTTCTATTTTGTCGCATGACTTTGTTGAAGCGGCATTGATGCGCCGTGCCGGTTGGGGGGTGTGGATTGCTTATGATCTGCCGGGCAGCTATGAAGAGTTGCCGCCTAACTTACTTGATGAGTTAAAACGCGATCGCCGCTGGTGTCACGGCAACCTGATGAACTTCAGACTGTTTTTGGTTAAAGGGATGCATCCAGTTCATCGGGCGGTGTTCCTCACTGGCGTGATGTCCTATTTGTCGGCGCCGTTGTGGTTTATGTTTTTAGTGTTGTGTACCGCATTACAGGCGGTTCATACCCTGATGGAACCGCAATACTTCCTGCAACCGCGACAACTGTTCCCGGTATGGCCACAGTGGCGGCCAGAGCTGGCGATTGGCCTGTTCTCTACCACATTGGTATTGCTGTTCTTGCCTAAGTTGCTCAGTATCATTTTGATCTGGGCGAAAGGTTCGAAACAGTACGGTGGGGCGTTGCGATTGCTACTGTCTATGCTGTCAGAAATGCTATTTTCAGTGTTGCTGGCACCGGTGCGGATGCTATTCCATACAGTATTTGTGGTCAGCGCTTTCCTCGGTTGGTCAGTGCAGTGGAATTCTCCACAGCGTGATGATGATGCAACGCCGTGGAGTGAAGCGTTGGTACGCCACGGCCCGCAACTGCTGCTCGGCCTGGTGTGGGCGGGTGGGGTCGCATGGCTGGATCTACGCTTCCTGTGGTGGTTATCACCGATTGTCTTCTCGCTTATCCTGTCTCCGGTGGTGTCAGTTCTGTCTAGCCGCCGCACGTTGGGGTTGGCCAGTAAACGGGCTAAATTGTTCCTGATTCCGGAAGAGTATGATCCGCCAAGGGAATTACTCGCCACAGAAGAGTATTTACAGCTCAACCATCAGCGAGCACTGAGTCATGGCTTCCTACATGCGGTGATGAATCCATCGTATAATGCATTGGTCAGCGCGATGGCAACGGCCCGTCACCATAACCGTGCCATTATCGAACAGGCTCGCGAACAGCGTGTGGCTGAGGCTCTGGACGCCGGGCCTGAAAAACTGGCTAAATTGCAGCGTCTAACGCTTCTCAGTGATCCGGTGTTGATCTCGCGCTTGCATCAACACGTTTGGCAGCAGCCGGAGCAGTATCGGGTCTGGAACGGATATTACCGCCAATTGGCGCATAATATGAAGGCGTTCCCTGGCGCAAAATAACAGTAATACTGCGTAAAAAACGGGCATACAATAGTGTATTGCCCGTTTTTTTGTTTATAAACCTAGACTGTTTGTGATCGATAAGAGTTGATTGCGTGAACCTTACTTTTAAATTGACTATCCCCCTTGGTATCCTGGCTCGTATCATCCTGTTGACGGCGGGCATCATACTGTTGTCAGGTTGTGGCAGCATTATCAGCCGCACTGTGCCAGGGCAGGGGCATGGACATCAATATTATCCTGGCGTTCAGTGGGATATGCGCGAGGGTGCATGGAAATACATCACCGTAATTGACGTTCCTCTGTCAATGATTGTCGATACCTTTATGCTGCCTATTGATGCCAGCCACGGCCCTTATGAATAAGCTCAGGAAGCCACTGTTATGTCTACGGAGCCAGATATCACGCCGGTATCGCCACAACATTCGGTGATGCGGGTTGCGAGACCCACTGATAATCTTACATTAATAACCAATATGTATTGCCACGGCTTAGGATTTACGCTGTTAGGCAACTTTGTTGATCATCAGGGATTCGATGGTGCCATTATTGGGCATCCACACCATGCTTATCATCTGGAGTTTACCCACCATCGCGGTACCCAAGTCGGGCGGGCACCGACACTGGATAATTTATTGGTATTTTATCTGCCTGATGAATCTCATTGGGCGAGTCAATGCCAGAAAATGCGGGTAGCAGGTTTCGAGTTAGTGGCTTCGTATAATCCCTATTGGGATGTGAGTGGTAAAACCTTTGACGATGCAGATGGTTATCGTGTGGTATTGCAGCAACGATCATGGGATTTATAAGATTCAGACCAATAAATAGCTGAACCAAGGGGAGATACGTTGTTCGGGTCGTCGCGATGTGCGCCAGTTGAACGCTATTTTTCTGTAATTTATTGATTATAAATGTATTGCCATCCATTTTTTATATTATAAAGCCCGCCGCAGGAGCGGGCTTTATAACAGATAAATATAGAGCAACGACTTATGACGTGGTTTGTGTGCCTTGCGTATTTTGCATTAAGCGACGAATTGGCACGATTAGCAAGATAAGGATGGCAGCACAAATCACCAGCGCAATAGAGCAACGGGCGAACAGCGTTGGCAGCATATCAAGTTGATCGGCTTTAACATGCCCCCCAATCAGGCCCGCCGCCAAATTACCCAGCGAACTGGCGCAGAACCACAGCCCCATCACCTGACCACGCATCCTCTCTGGAGCCAGTAAGGTCATGGTTGCCAGTCCGATAGGGCTAAGGCACAGTTCCCCCAGCGTTAATAACAGGATACTCATCACCAGCCACAAGGGGGAAACACCCGCACCACCGCTGCTGAGGACATGTTGTGCAGCGTACATCATCACGGCAAAACCTGCCGCAGCACATAAAATACCAATCACGAATTTAGTGATGCTGCTCGGCTGAATTTTCTTCTTCGCCAATGCCGGCCAGGCCCAGCTAAATACCGGTGCCAACAGGATGATAAACAGGGCGTTAATTGATTGGAACCATACGGTTGGGATCTCAAAACCCATAAACATACGGTTGGTATAGTCGTTAGCGAACAGGTTAA
This sequence comes from Yersinia aldovae ATCC 35236, assembly GCF_000173735.1. Lineage (GTDB taxonomy): Bacteria > Pseudomonadota > Gammaproteobacteria > Enterobacterales > Enterobacteriaceae > Yersinia > Yersinia aldovae. The sequence continues at coordinate 132,360 of NZ_ACCB01000005.1, forward strand.
ATGAGGTTGGTTTTTGTTCAAAGGCTGACCAGAAGAACGCGGCAGAAACCAGCAGGATAAAGCACACTAACAAGCGGGCGCGATCTTTACGGCTCATTTTGGCGAAAGCGAACAGATAGACAAAATAGAGTGTGACCGATGCCGCGATAAGATAGACCAACAAACTGGCAATCAGCACGGGGTTAATTGGGATAACGCCTTGTGATATCAGTGTAATCACACCGGCTACCAGCACCATCAACGCGGCAACCCACTTGCCAACCCCCTGACGCTGATTGGTCGGTTTATTCCAGCTTGAATCCAGCCCGACTTCTGCGTCGTAGCGTTTCATGGCTGGAATGGCAAAACCACGGAAGATAAGCAGTGCGACCAACATACCAATCCCACCGATACCAAAGCCCCAGTGCCAGCCATGAGAACGTAGCAACCAACCAGAAAGCAGTGGCGCAATAAACGAACCCATATTGATACCCATATAGAACAGTGAGAACCCACCGTCGCGGCGGGCATCGCCTGGCTTATACAGCGTACCGACCATGACCGAGATGCAAGTCTTGAACAGACCTGTTCCGAGCACGATAAATACCAAACCGATAAAGAACAGGTCATTACCGAAGAAAGCGGATAGCGCAATCGACAAATGGCCTAATGCAATCAGGATGGAGCCGTACCAGACCGCTCGTTGTTGCCCAAGCCAGTTATCCGCCAACCAGCCGCCGGGTAACGCGGCCAGATACATACTCCCGGCAAAGATACCCACGATAGCTGAGGCTTGCTCGCGTGGCAGCCCCATACCGCCGTCAAAGACCGTTGCCGCCATAAACAGAATCAATAGTGGGCGGATACCGTAGAACGAAAAGCGTTCCCACATTTCGGAAAGAAACAGGCCGCTAAGCGGATAAGGATGGCCAAAGAATGTGCGGCCGCCTTGGGTGTTAACAGAGGTTTGCATAAAGTCTTCCCATAGAATCACCATAAATTCAGGCGAATAAATCATCGTCGAGTGTGGGTTCTGCCCAGCACTGTGGTAAGCCTAAAGTGCTGAAGTCATCGTGCTATTTGCAGCCTTCATCCGGCTAAATCGCGGGTGTCAGTCAACATATGTAGCGCCCACTATTTTAGGTATATCAGGTTTAATACTCGGCACAGTACAATTTAACGCAATAATAACGTCATTTTTTCGTTTCTATCGGGGTTATATCGTATTTTAAGATGAAAAGTCGACATACATCGCAGTTTTTAGCTTTATATTTCCAACCTGGCAATCTTTAGAGCATAAAAAACGATCATGTGTTGGCGCGTTCATTGATTATTTTTAATCATATATATCAGTATTTTGTATTTATTTTTATATAATTTAAATGAATCAATTAGCTTAGGGGATAAACGTAGGATGCGAAAAATGCGCTAAACAGCATTTTGGGGTGATATAAGTGACTTAGCCGCTTTTTATAGCGCTCTTCTATTGCTGTTCAGCATCACAGCGTGCTTTTAACGGCTGACGTTGTAAGCACCTATATGAGTATAGTGCATTAAAGAGTACAACTACCGCAGTGACACAAAATACGGCGCGAAAGCCATAACTGGCGGAAACTGCCGCCCCTAATAGTGGGCCACTGACGTTACCGATATCACGAAACGACTGGTTATAGCTAAAAATTCTGCCGGCAACTTGATTGGTACAATTATAAATCAATAATGTTTGTACCGCAGGTAACAGCGCGCCGTCTGTAGCGCCCAATAAGAAGCGCAGAATACCGAGCTGCAATGGCGTTTGGACAAATGCCATTGGGATAAGAATCAGCACAGACAGGGCCAGCATAGCAATCAAAATTCGTTCAGGGCCAATTCTGTCACCCAGTTTGCCTAATCGTGGCGCGCTCATCAACGCAGCAACCCCCGGCACGGAGGCAATCATGCCGCTAACAAAGGCCAGATTTTGAATATCACCTGCCAGTTCACGCACATATAACGTCAAAATAGGGGCAATGGAGCCAGTCGCAATCTGGATAATCATGGTAGTAACAAACAGACTGAGGATTAATTTAGGTTTTTTCAGCGAGTTAAAGACCTGTCGACCATTGAGCATATCCTTCTTCAGCACCGGAGCGAATTGTTCTCTGACATAAAACCAGGTCATGGTAAAGCAAGCGAATAGCACGCTGCCGGTGATAAAGAACACCGGTCGTAAGCCATAACTGTCGGCTAACAGGCCACCAATCAGCGGCCCGATTAACGCACCACTCACCCCGCCGGTAGAGAGCGTACCCAATGCCCAGCCACTTTTATTGCGTGGTACTTGGGTAGCAATCAATGCATTGGCGTTAGGGATAAAGCCACCCAATAACCCCAGCAGCGCGCGCAACGCCAGAAATTGCCAGATATTCTGCGCCAACCCCATCAATATCATGACTATCCCCATCCCTAATGCAGAGCGTAGCAGCATGATTTTTCTGCCTTTGCGGTCAGCAAGGCTGCCCCAGAAGGGCGCAGCGATGGCAGAGAACAGAAAGGTAATACTGAATACCAAGCCGGACCACATATTGAGCGACTGATGACCGCTCACCCCCAGCACTTCGACATACAGTGGCAGGAAAGGCATGATCAAACTAAATGCGGCACCGGTCAGAAAACAGCCAAGCCAGGCGACAAATAGGTTTCTTTTCCAGTTAATGGGGGCTGGGTTTGGCGTCATAAATTACCGAATAAGCAAGTTGACCGCTTTGCGTCACTTTATTCGTCAATAGGGGCGTTGAAAGGACGGTAAAGCATAGGGGCATAAACAGTTAGCGTGGTAAGTATGAACCTATGGCAGGTTAACATCAACAATGTGAATATTAGTTTTTATTAAAGTGGAAAGGTGGTTTGAACTGTAGGGATATAGTTATTCTTTTCAGCTATAAAGAGTATTGGTCGATTAAAATTCGATAAAGAACCACCCCGTTCAGTAAGGAGTGGTTCAGTATGACATCGCTCACTGGGTATCAATGATTAACGGTAAGCTTCATTCTTGGTAATGGAGTAACGACCACTGCCCAGTAGCATAATGGCCAAACCACCGAGGATGTACAGGGCTTCATTCTCCAGACTCCAGGCACCGACTTGGGTCAGGGTAAAGAATTTAGCAGTACCAACCATTAGCACGGCCACCAGCAGATTAATTGCGTAGATAAAAGCCACAGGGCGGGTGAATAAACCCAAAATGATCAGGATAGGGGTGACAATTTCGCCAATATAGACGCCATAAGCGACAAAACCTGGCATACCTTGCGATTGCAAAGATTCAGCGATCCAACGGGTTCCGTGCTGAATTTTTGCAACACCGTGAAACAACATCAAAATACCGAATGTCAGGCGTAATAATAATTTTCCGCTGTCCGGATGATGAGTTAACCGCGTGAACCCGATATTTAGGTTTGCCAACATGTGTCTGTCCTTATCAAGAAAAAGAAAAATAACCGGATAATAACCAAGATTAATTACTGTCAGTATTGTCAGATAAACCCTACATAACTAGCGGATAAATCTGGCGAACTGTGTCAATAAAACTGATGGAAACTAATCGTCATTATCATTTGCGATATTCTTTTTCCGAATAAGTCATGCTAGTCATAGAGTGAAGGCGCACCCTCTGGTCGGGTTTTAAACCGCCGATGCAGCCACATATATTGATCTGTCGCGAGAGCTATCTCTTTCTCTATCACTTTATTCATGAAGGCGGCCGCTTCCACTTCATTATCCAGTGGGAAGTTTTGAACGGCTGGCTGCAAAATCAATTGATAGCCTTTGCCTGCGGGCAAGCGGCGGGGGGTAAATGGGATAACTGCCGGTTTACTGGTGCGAACCAGCAAATAAGTCCCGGTGGTCGTAGCGGCTTGGTTGACGGCGAACAACGGCACAAATACGCTGCTACGTGGGCCGTAATCATGGTCCGGCGCATACCAGATGATTTCGCCCTGTTTCAGGCTGCGGATCATTCCTTTCAGGTCTTTACGGTCTAGCATGGCTTTATTGGAGCGCATCCGGCCCCACGTCTGCATCCAGTCCATCGCCTTATTATCATGGGGGCGATAGACGCCGATACCTGGGTTGTAGATACCAAAAATACGTGCGCCCAACTCCAGCGTAAGAAAGTGTAAACCGATCAACAACACTCCTTTGCCTTCGTCACGCGCCTGTTGAATATGTTCCAGCCCACTGACGCTGCACCAGCGCTCAATACGCCAATTCGGCCAGAACCACGCCATGCCGGTTTCAAATAGCCCCATTCCAACGGACTCAAAATTCTTAACGATCAGTTCATCGCGCTCGGCCTTAGGCATATCAGGGAAACATAACTCCAGATTCCGCTGAGTGATCTGCTTGCGTCGTTTGAGAAAATGCATCGAAAAACGGCCAAGGGTAGTGCCCATGACATAGATAACCGGGTAAGGGAGTAGCACCAGCAGGTAGAGGATACCGAGGCCGAACCAGGTCAGCCAATAACGTGGGTGCAGTAGTGAACGATCAAAAGAAGGAACTTGCATTATCTGTTCTCAGCGTCATTGTAATTCATTAGGACAGTTAACTATTTACTTATGGATGGCTCGCTTTATGAGCGACAACGTTATGGCTCACCCGTGAACACATTAATTTGTGTTGTCATCAGATGGATATCAGCCGGTTAATCTGTCGTTTTAAGGTAGACTATTGTGGCATTTTTAACGGTTTACGGAAAAACGGACCGCACTAAAAAGCCTTTTTTAAGATTATATACCTATAATTCAGGCAAATTAGTCATAAGTTTGTATATTAATTATACCGCATTGTTCTTATAGTCTTATTGGATTTAAGTAGACAACCTAACTCAGCCAAACTATTTACCGACAGCGTTGTCATCATTTTTGCCCGATGAACGTCTACGGTTCTGACTGAGGTACAGGCTTTATCAGCGATATCGCGATTGATAAATCCCTGCCTGGCCCGTTGCGCGATCATTTTCTCCCGTTCTGATTGCACCCGCATAAACTCAAAGATCCATGCCAGTTGCCACTGTTTATCGCATCAATGCCTTATATAAATGAAACCACCGCACTGGCGCGGGCGGAAGACGATTAGGTAACGCTCAATCAATTTCTTACATAAAATGCTGGCGGCTGAAGAGGGTTTTTTTATTTCTGAGTTATGATATTTGCAATTAATAGATTAAGACCATCAATACTTATCGGAGTGTGGGCGATGCGAGCTGCGAAACTCAGCGCAGGATTATTGGCCGCCGGTGGCATATTGGGTTATTTGGGCGCTGATTGGCAGAGCCGATCATTGCTGATTGCGGCTGGCGTTGTCTTATTGACTGGGGTTATCGTTGCTGCTTTTACTGAGCTGGGTTATCGCTAAAGATGTGCCGTGCGGTGGTTTCAGGTATTATGTGCGCCGCACGCTGTTTCCGTGCCAAAACATCAATTCTGTTGTGCGATGATTTATGGTGGTTATTCCACAGGGGAATTACATAACCCATTGAGCAATAATTAAATATTATATCAGTAACCTCTTCGAAGACAGGAAAGTACACCATGCCAGTGTTACATAACCGAATTTCTAATGAGGAACTTAAAGCGCGCATGTTGGCTGAAACCGAACCGCGCACCACAGTTTCTTTTTATAAATACTTCACTCTGGAAGATGCCAAAACCTTCCGCGATAGCCTCTATAGTCAATTCGTTAAACTCGGTGTATTTGGCCGGGTTTATGTAGCAAAAGAGGGTATCAACGCGCAAATCAGCGTGCCTGCCAATCGTTACGATGAGTTCAAGACCGCGCTGTTTGCCGCGCATCCGGCGCTGGCAATGATACGCTTGAATGTGGCTCACGAAGACGACGGTAAGTCATTTTGGGTACTGCGCATGAAGGTGCGTGAGCGCATTGTCGCAGATGGTATCGATGATGATAGCTTTGATCCCTCGAATGTTGGGCACTATCTCAAAGCGGATCAGGTCAATCAGATGATTGACGACCCGGATACATTATTTGTTGATATGCGCAACCACTATGAATATGAAGTGGGCCATTTTGAAAACGCGATCGAAGTCCCTTCTGATACCTTTCGCGAGCAGCTACCAATGGCGGTGGACATGCTGCAACATGACAAAGAGAAGAATATCGTCATGTATTGCACCGGTGGTATTCGCTGTGAAAAAGCCAGCGCATACATGCTGCACAAGGGTTTTAAAAATGTTTATCACGTTGAAGGCGGTATTATTGAGTATGCCCGCAAAGCCAAAGAACAGGGTTTGCCACTGAAGTTTATCGGTAAAAACTTTGTTTTTGATGAGCGGATGGGCGAGCGCATCTCGGATGATGTGATTGCTCACTGCCATCAGTGTGGTACGCCATGTGATACACATACCAATTGCAAAAATGATGGGTGCCATTTGCTGTTTATCCAGTGTCCGTCTTGCGCGGCGAGCTTCGAAGGGTGCTGTAGCCAGATTTGTCAGGAAGAGCTGAAATTGCCCCAGGAAGAGCAGCGTTCCCGCCGGGCAGGGCGTGAGAATGGAGTTAAGATTTTTAATAAGTCTAAAGGGCTGCTGCAAACTACCATGCATATTCCTGTGCCAGAAAAGAAGTAACTGCGCCAAGTGAGGAGGCTATTACCCAAGACCGTCGGTGCCGCGTTAAGGATTCGGGTGAGTGATAGCCGCTAACACAGCTACGGCACCCTGTCATAAGTGTATATGGTTATTTAAATTAGGCTTTAGAAGACGTTATCGGCTATTTTATTCGATAGCGTCTTTTTTTATGCCGCCCGTGCGGTAGCGATTTCGATACAAGGATTAATAATGACAATACCTGGGGTAAGTAGCCAAGGGTTACGGTTAGTCACGATGCTGGCAATGCTGGTGGTCATCATGGCGGGGATAAAAGCCGCCTCGCCGATCGTGGTACCGTTCCTGCTGGCTATATTTCTGGCTATCGTACTGAACCCATTAGTAAAATTGCTAGAGCGGATCAAAATCCCCCGCACATTGGCTATTGTGTTATTGGTTACCATCATTATTTTGCTGATGGCGCTATTATTTAGCCGTTTAGGTACGTCCCTCAATGAATTCGCCCGCTCAGTACCGCAATATCGTGGCATGATGTTGGAAAAAATGCGCGAACTACAAGAGTTTGCTATGCGTTTTAATATCGAATTCTCGGTAGATGACCTTATGAAGCATGTTGATCCCAGCATAGCGATGAACTTTGTTACCCGATTAATTGGCCATCTTTCTGGCGCTATGGCTAATACGTTTTTGCTACTGATGACGGTAGTCTTTATGTTATTTGAAGTGGAGCGCCTGCCGTATAAAGTACAATTGATGTTTGATAATCCAGAAAAAGGGAATGCAATCCTCAAGCGCGCATTAAATGGCGTAACACATTATCTGGTGATCAAAACTGTGATCAGTATTGTGACGGGGATTGTTATCTGGCTTTTCCTGGCGGCAATGGGGGTTAGATTTGCCTTTTTGTGGGGGTTATTAGCGTTTGTACTGAATTATATTCCCAATATTGGTTCCGTGTTGGCGGCTGTTCCGCCGATTATTCAAGCGTTGCTATTTAATGGTTTTGCCGATGCTTTTGCGGTGACCGGGGGCTATGTGCTAATCAACCTGATTGGCGGCAATATTATTGATCCGCGCATGATGGGCCGTGGGCTGGGGCTTTCGACGCTAGTCGTATTCTTATCATTGATCTTCTGGGGCTGGCTATTGGGACCAATCGGGATGCTACTCTCAGTGCCTTTGACTATCATTGCTAAAATAGCTCTTGAGCTAACGCCTGCGGGCCATAAATTTGCAGTTTTACTGAGTGATGGGAAACCCGTAAAGAGCGATGAAGCAACGCTCAACTGATATGAGGTTTCTTCGCTATGGGCTACAGGCGAGTTACCTGCTGGCCCTGTTTAGCAAGGGGAACTGTAAACATGACTAAGAAAATGTTTGATAGAAAAAGAAATAAACATCTAACGCGAGTAAAATCATCAGTAAGCAGATATAGAACACCAGATGCTCACGCACATTATCAATAACTATCGAGAACAATTTATTTAACATGCTTACTGCTCGTGGCTAAAATTAGCACCCATTATAGGTAATTTAAATTTTGTAAACAATGAGCCAGCCTGATTAAATTTACGCGCTCATAAATTTGATAAAAATACTAAACTTGGTGTGTAATTAAATAAACTATAATTTATTTATTTATTAATTAATTGAAGTAAGGAATGTAATCGAGTTTTTAATAAACCTTTATTTATTATATTAATTCGATCACAGTTCCAATATATAAATTACTTGGTGATAATATCTTCGGTTAGAAGTTTCACGGTATCTTAATTAATTTTGGTATGTTAATTTTAATAAAAATACTTGAAAACATTATAAATAAAACACAATTCCAAGCGGTTTCTAACTTTTATTTTTTCTGTGATATGTCGTTTATGAGAATAAACAGTGCTATCGCTGATATTCAGCTTTCTGGCGATCCGGTAATTAGGCATCTCTGTCATCCAGTAACACATCACTTTATGTTCTTGTGGGCTGAAAAGTGATGCCGGGCAGCAGGAATGCGATTTTTGTGTTTCATCGGATACGCAGGGTAACCCCTGTAACAGTTTAGGCAAGTGTCTTTTAGCTAAGATTGATACTGAGCCTGTTAACGGAATAGGAATTTCGCTAAAAGGATATGATGCATCCAGATAAATATAAACTCTAGCCTGACCGCAACTGTTTATGAATTGTGCTAATATTGGGCAATGCCCGCCAAATCGGCAATAATTTGTTAGATTGACAATTATTATGTCAGGAACAAAATTTTGAATCGCTAATGTTGCCTGCTCAACGGTTGGCACATCCATTAATGTTAAGCTGGACGAACTATTTAAATATGTATTTACCCCTGCACGGGTATAAAAGCATTCATCAATAATTAATATTTTCATGGGAATTACATCCTTGTCTGACAGCAACCATACCTGATCGCAAACAAGGATAAGTTAATCCCTTGTTACCTTGAACGTCAATTCGGGAATCACGATGAATTGTAACGGCTTTAACGAATGTAAGATCCTGCTATTTATTAAATGGGTAAAAGAAGAAAATATAAACCGATGACGTAAGAATAAATATTTTCAGTCATCGGCAATAGCCTATCACAAAAAACCTCTAACCTAATAGATTATACTCGAAAAACGTGCTAGAGAAAAAGCCGAAATATCAATAGGTGATGGTTTATCCTGAGCGAATAGTGATGCTACTTCTCCCAGAGCAGTCGCGAATTTAAATCCATGACCACTTAAACCACTTACTACCATAATATTGTTATTGCCTGGCAGCGTATCGATAATGAAATCTTCGTCAGGACTCATATCGTAACTGCACGCAGCACCGTGCAAACAAACGCCGACACCCGGTAAGTAGTTACGTAAGAAACCAAAGACTTCGGTGCCGTCCTCAGCATAACTGCCAAACGGTTTACGTTGTGCGGCGGATTCAATGGGCTGACCGCCATTATGTTTACCAAGTTTGAGTTCATCATTCTGAGATGGGAAGCCGTAGTAGTGGATATGATCTGGTGTTTCGATCGTAAATGCCGGGAAATGGTTATTTTCACTGTAGCGGCCATCAGCCTGATGCCAGGAAAACACCTTGCGGATCGGGGTTATTGGCAAGTCAGGAATTAACTCTTTCACCCAAGTACCGGCGGTCACCACCACTTTATGGGCACTGTAGGTACCATCGATGGTCACAACATCAATACCCTTATCGAATGGCTCGATAGCGGTGACCGGGCAATTGAATAGAATCCCACAACCCGCCTCAGTGACTGCATTGATCAGGGTTTTGATCGCCAATTCTGAACGCAAATAACCAGCCTGAGGCTCAAACACGCCGATATAGTTATCTGGCACAGTAAATACCGGCCACTTTTCGCGGATTTGTGCGGCGGTTAATATTTCTACTGGTAAATCATATTGTTGTGCACTTTGTCTGGCGTTGTTTAGAAATGTTGAGTCATCGGGACCGAGATTAACCACTCCACTGGCATGGAATAATTTTTCGCCTGTTTGCAGTGATAACTGATCCCACAACATTTGAGCACGTAATACTAAAGGAACATATTTATCCCCTTCACCATACGCATGACGAATGATTCGTGTGTCGCCATGATGACTGCCAGCCTGATGTGGTGGCATGGCACTGTCAATTATTAATACTTTTAGACCCGCTTGTGTGGCGTAGTAACCCGTAGCTGAGCCAACTGAACCGCTACCGATAACAATTAAATCATAATCCATATTTGTACACTCCGGGGTATCGTCTGCCTTGGCTGCGGTATTTATCGTAGCAACAATCGCCAGTGGCTATAAATAAAAGTGAGTGGCAGTAACGATAAAAATTAAAACGACAGTAATAGCACGGGAAAGGGGAGAGAAAAGAGATGTTGCGCTTTTCACTGGAGGAACGGTTAATAAAAAGGCACCAAGTAGAATTCACTGGTGCCTGTTTATAGGTACATTGAAAATATTAACTGGTGAATAAGAACTAATGTTTACGGTGGTCAAGGTCTTGATATTCTGATGACTCAATTTTAGCAATGCCTGCTTCTAAAATATTAATTAATTGGCGTGCAACATCGGTCGTCAGCCAAAGCGTCCTATCGACCAATGCATCCTCGGGTGGCTGATCCAAAGAAGACAGATAATGAAGACGTATCATCATCGCGTCGTATACATCTACCGTGCTGATATCCCAGCCTACAAGCGGGTGAGTCTGAATAACTTCATCGTTTCTGTCCATAAAGACCCCTTCTATAGTAGTTACTGACTGGAGTGACTAATGAGGATCAATGCGGCTCATGAGCAGGTGAGCTTTTTTAGTATACGCAACCCGCAATGAATTTGGAGATTATTAGGAAATCTTTACAAATTATTTATTATCTGTTGATTTATTCATCGGGGGAGTGAAATGAGGTTAATAAAAAAGTATGCGGGGAAAAAGGGAAAGATTTGACGCTGGAATAAAAAAGCCGAGGAACGACTCCCCGGCAAAAATAGCATTAATTGGGTTACTCCGCGTCGAACCAGTCGTCAGCGCTTTCCCATATTTCTTGTAATATTTCAGAAATCAGATCTTTATCCGTTTTAGCTCCGCCTAAAACAGAAAGATTATTCGCCCCGGCATAACGCACTTGTACCGCAGTGGTGGTGTCGGGGAATTTGGTATTTAGCCGTTTGCTCAATTCATCGGTTAGCGCTTCAATTGCACCTGCGGGTAACTGATTTTTTCTATCAATACTGACTTCAACACGCATATTTGCCCCTCCGAATGTTTATACTGGTTATTTATACAGTGTAAGTGTTCGGGTTGCAAGTGACTGATATAGAAAATCAGTAACCGGAGAGATGATTATTCTCTCCGGTTATGGCTATCAGCTTTTGACTGACCAGTTAATGGTCTGACCGGCAAGGAATGGAATCACGGACTCATGGCCGAGCAGGATCTCGTCCGGCTGTTGGAAAGGTGTTCGAACCAACTCAACAAAGTCTTCATTAACCGGCAAGCCATAGAAACGCGGGCCATTTAAGGAACAGAAAGCTTCCAAATGCGGTAAGGCATTTAACTCTTCAAACACCGTCGCATACGCGGGCAGGGCTGCCGGGGCATTGAAGACCCCAGCACAGCCACAAGATGACTCTTTGCGTAGCTTCATATGAGGGGCAGAGTCGGTGCCGAGGAAAAAGCGGTCAGAGCCGCTGGCAGCCGCCTGACGTAATGCTTCCTGATGAGTACTGCGTTTCAGTATAGGCAGACAGAATAGGTGAGGGCGAATGCCTCCAACCAGCATATGATTGCGGTTAAACATCAAATGCTGTGGAGTGATGGTTGCACCAAGGAAACGATTGCCTGCCAATACATAGTCTGCTGCATCTTTGGTTGTTATATGCTCAAAAACAATTTTCAATTCCGGAAATTTTTGGCGCAGAGGTTCCAAAACTTGATCAATGAAACGGGCTTCGCGGTCGAAAATATCAACGGCAGCGTCTGTGACTTCGCCGTGAATCAACAGTGGCATACCTATTTTTTGCATTTGTTCAAACAGCGGATAAATTGCCGGGATATCGGAAACACCGTGGTTTGAATTGGTGGTCGCGTTGGCGGGATAAAGTTTTGCCGCAGTAAATACACTTTGCTCAAAGCCTGTGGTTAGCTCTCTGGCATCAAGGGTATTGGTCAGATAACACGTCATCAGCGGAGTGAATTTATGCCCGGCTGGCACGGCTGCCAGAATACGTTCCCGATAAGCGATAGCCGCAGCCACGGAGGTTATTGGGGGGGCCAGATTAGGCATGACAATCGCCCTGGCAAAAACCTCAGAAGTATAGGGCAGCACGGTACTGAGCATCTCATCATCACGTAAATGAATGTGCCAGTCATCCGGGCGGCGAATTTTCAGGGTTTGGGGTTGTGCAGTCATTCAACGTGCTCCGCAGTCTTGGTGAGATATCGGGGGTTTTTATACTGTAACTGGAATGTTTCGGCGGGGTCAAAGGATAAGCGGAAAGTGACCTGGATGCATCTGATTGTTGGCGTTAAGTTGAAAACAATGCAAAAAAGGCATCTTATAGAGATGTTAGAGGAAAGATTGCCCCACAGGGTGGACGAGTGTTTTGCTGCATATACTCCACAGCTTTCAAAATGCAGGAAGGTCGCAGGGGAGATAAACCGAGGCGCTGACTCAGTAAGTGAGTCGGGTGACGACTCTATTTGCAGTGGCCTCAAAGAGCTGAGATCTCATGATGGGCCAGGTAACGAGAGCCGCCAATACACCTAAAGCGTGAAAGACGGCGGGTATAAGCAGATTAAATGTATAGCATGGGAGAATAACGATGGAAGTCCGTGTCATCGCCAGTTTAGTGGCAAAATCCGAATGTATTGATGATGTGAAACAAGCGGCTCATCAGGTTATAGAGCCGAGCCGCGAGGAGAAAGGAAATCTGCAATATGATCTCCACGCTGAAAGCGATCAGAAAGGTTCTTTTGTCTTTTTCGAGCGTTGGGCGTCTGACGATGCATTGGAAAAACATAATCATACGGAACACTTTAAACGGTTTGTGAAAGCGATTGAGGGCAAGTTAGAAAGTCTCGAGATCAAAAGAGTAAAGCAGATAGCCTGATAGAACACGATTGTCAGTGAGTTCGTGACAATAAAAATCTATGGTCACCCCCGTTTTTGCAACACCGATTTTGATTTATGATGGGCTTGCGTAAATCTATTCGGCGTCTGGTGGACAAGGATGTCT
>NZ_ACCB01000004.1 GCF_000173735.1 Yersinia aldovae ATCC 35236
TGTTTCTGACAGCGACGACTCGATCATAGCATGTGACAAACTGCGAATGCAGTTTGAACCGCGCCTTACGCTGGCCCCTTTAGGGGTGAGACTCATCCATAAATGAGACGAATACAGTAGACTACCAGGCATCAAATCAAGCCGAGACCCCATGCCAAAAGCGTGGGGTTTTTGCTGTGTGGAGAAAAGTAAAATACGGCTGAATGTTGACTCCTCAGGTTACAACTTCTCAGGATGAGAGGCATCGCTCAGATGAGCCGGGTGTGATGCTGAGAAAAGAGTGTGGTCAGAGATACAAATAAGAGAGGAGGCTACCCTGATGGGTAGCCTTGAGGTTGATGACAACGTGCCAGCTACGGTGAAAACAGGCCGATAGTAGATATACCGTAAAGACTTCCTCGTAGGCTCGAGCCGTACCATCCCTGGTGCGAACGCTTTGTCTTCTGCCCGTACTTACCCCGCAAGATAGGATTATCGGGGTTTATCCGCCGTCTGAGGCCCCAAGGGGCCTTTTGTGAATCAAACCGAATTAGTGTGAGCTGCTTTGAGATGCACCCAAACCCGTTTGTGAACGAACAAACTGGGCTTTGAAGCGTAGCCGTTCTTGCTGGCCCTCTGCTGAGTTATCGGTAATGGAGAAGAACCAAATCCCGACGAATGCCACTATCATTGAGAACAATGCTGGATATTCATAGGGATAGATTGGTTTTGCATGGCCGAGAATTGTCACCCAGATGGTTGGGCCTAGAATCATCAGGATCACCGCAGTCAGTAACCCCAACCAGCCCCCAATCATTGCGCCACGAGTGGTCAGTTTATCCCAATACATTGATATAAAAATGATTGGGAAGTTACAACTGGCGGCAATGGAGAATGCTAAACCTACCATGAAAGCAATATTTTGTTTTTCAAACAAAATACCCAATCCGATAGCGACAAACCCCAAAACAACAACGGTGATTTTAGATACTCTCAGTTCATCACGTTCATTCGCTTTACCCTTCTTGATGACGCTAGCGTAAAGGTCATGAGAAACCGCAGATGCACCCGCTAGTGTCAGACCTGCTACCACCGCAAGAATTGTTGCGAAGGCCACAGCTGAGATAAAGCCCAAGAAGAAGCTGCCACCTACGGCATCAGCCAGATGAACTGCCGCCATATTGTTGCCACCCAGTAATGCTCCGGCAGCGTCTTTAAAGGCTGGATTCGGGCCGACCAACAGGATAGCGCCAAATCCAATAATAAAGGTCAATATGTAGAAGTAACCGATAAAGCCAGTTGCATAGAACACGCTCTTACGGGCTTCTTTGGCATCACTTACCGTAAAGAAACGCATCAGAATATGTGGTAAGCCCGCAGTGCCGAACATCAGCGCTAATCCGAGTGATAATGCGGATATCGGGTCAGATACCAGCCCTCCTGGGCTCATGATTGATAAGCCTTTAGGGTGAACTTTGACGGCTTCGCTGAATAATGTATTGAAGTTAAAATTAACCGATTTCATGACCATGATGGCCATAAATGAGGCTCCGGCCAACAGCAATACCGCTTTAATTATCTGTACCCATGTTGTGGCTAACATGCCGCCAAACAGGACGTACAGCACCATCAAGATACCGACCAATACAACGGCAACGTGGTAGTTTAAACCGAATAGTAGCTCAATCAACTTACCTGCACCGACCATTTGTGCGATCAGGTACAAAGCCACTACAACTAATGAGCCACAGGCAGATAAGGTTCGGATGGGTCTTTGTTTTAATCGGTAAGATGCCACATCAGCAAAGGTGTAGCGCCCCAGGTTACGCAGACGTTCAGCGATTAAGAATAGAATGATTGGCCAGCCGATAAGGAACCCGATGGAATAAATCAGACCATCGTAACCGGAGGTATAGACCAATGCGGAAATACCGAGAAATGATGCTGCAGACATAAAGTCACCGGCAATCGCCAAACCATTTTGGAAACCGGTAATGCGCCCTCCCGCTGTGTAATAATCTTGTCGAGAGCGGGTGCGTTTTGATGCCCAGTAGGTGATATATAAAGTCGCGCCAACAAATAGCACGAACATCACAATCGCCTGGATATTGAGTGGTTGGCGATGAACTTCGCCGGTTATAGCTTCTGCTTGTGACAGTGCAGGCAGAGTCAATAAGGAAAGTACGGACCAATGGCGGGTCTTCATTGCTTCACCTCACGAAGAATTTCTGCCGTCAGACGGTCAAACTCGCCATTAGCACGAATAACGTAAATACCGGTCAGAACAAAAGAAATAACAATCAAACCCACACCAACGGGAATGCCGCGAGTAATGGTCGAACCTGCGTATAGCGGGGTGCCGAGCCATTGTGGTTCGAAAGCAATAAGGAAAATGAAACCGACATACAGCGCCAAGGTAATTAGCGACAGTAGCCAGGCAAAGCGACTGCGCTTTTGCACCAACTCTTTGAAACGCGGGTTATTTTCAATCTCTTGATAAATGTTGTCATTCATCAGAGTCTCTCCTTTGAGGCATTAATTAAGTTTGCCGCCCGTAGGCGGCACAATTTACGACGGCGTTTGCATTAATTGTTTTTCTTCCAGTAATTTGTCCACGACACCCGGATCGGCCAGTGTTGAGGTATCCCCTAAGTTGCTGGTATCGCCTGCGGCTATTTTGCGCAGAATACGGCGCATAATTTTGCCTGAGCGGGTTTTTGGCAGTGAATCAGTCCAGTGCAATATATCGGGTGTGGCGATTGGGCCAATCTCTTTACGTACCCAGTTACGTACCTCGCTATACAGCTCAGGTGTTGGCTCTTCACCATGATTCAGTGTGATGTAGGCATAGATTGCCTGCCCTTTAATGTTATGCGGAACCCCAACAACCGCGGCTTCGGCAATTTTTGGGTGTGAAACCAGTGCTGATTCAATTTCAGCGGTACCCAAACGATGACCTGATACGTTCAGCACATCATCAACCCGGCCGGTTATCCAGTAGTAGCCATCTTCGTCACGACGTGCGCCATCACCACTGAAATACATGCCTTTAAAGGTGGAAAAATAGGTTTGTTCAAAGCGCTCATGATCGCCAAACAGGGTGCGTGCCTGACCGGGCCACGAGTCGGTGATGACTAAATTACCTTCGGCGGTACCTTCTTGTGGGTTACCCAGGTTGTCTACCAGCGCCGGCTGCACCCCAAAGAATGGGCGAGTTGCAGAACCTGCTTTCAATTCGGTAGCACCTGGCAGTGGCGTTATCATGAAACCACCGGTTTCAGTCTGCCACCAGGTATCAACTATTGGGCATTTGCTGTTACCGATTTTGTTGTAATACCATTCCCAAGCTTCCGGGTTAATAGGCTCACCAACTGATCCCATGATGCGCAGGGAGTCGCGTTTGGTGCCTTCGATGGCTTTATCGCCTTCGGCCATCAAAGCGCGGATGGCTGTTGGGGCGGTATACAGAATATTGACCTGATGTTTATCAATCACCTGACCTAAACGATTGACGCCCGGATAGTTCGGTACACCTTCAAACATTAAGGTAATGGCACCGCATGCCAGTGGGCCATACAGTAAATAGCTGTGGCCAGTGACCCAACCCACATCAGCAGTACACCAGTAGATATCGCCAGGGTGGTAATCAAAAACGTATTTAAAGGTCAGTGCGGCATAAACCAAGTAACCGCCGGTGGTATGTAATACCCCTTTCGGTTTACCGGTAGAGCCGGAGGTATAAAGGATAAACAGCGGATCTTCCGCATTCATTTCTTCTGGTGGGCAGTCAGTGGAGGCTTCTTTAATCAGCTCATGCCACCATAAGTCGCGGCCATCTTTCCAGTAACTGGCATTACCGGTGCGTTGGAAAACCACAACATTCTTGATACTGGTAATGGCCGGGTTTTTCAGCGCTTCATCGACATTTTTTTTCAGGGGAATTGCGCGACCAGCACGGATGCCTTCATCGGCAGTAATCACCAGTTTTGAGTTAGAGTCGATAATTCGGCCAGCGACGGCATCAGGTGAGAATCCACCAAAAATCACCGAATGAACCGCACCAATGCGGGCGCAGGCCAGCATTGCAACGGCGGCTTCCGGCACCATCGGCATATAAATTGCGACTACGTCGCCCTTTTTGATACCAAGGCTTTTCAATACATTGGCGAACTGGCAGACATCGTGATGAAGTTGTTTATAGGTGACGGTTTTTGATTGATTTGGGTCATCACCTTCCCAAATAATTGCCGTTTGATCTCCGCGTTCAGCCAGGTGGCGGTCAAGGCAGTTAGCTGCCAGATTCAAGGTGCCATCTTCAAACCAGCGAATACTGACATGGCCGGGATCGAAAGAGGTATTCTTCACCGTTTTATACGGTTTAATCCAATCAAGGATTTTGCCTTGCTCACCCCAGAATGTATCCGGGTCCTGCACAGATTGTTGATAGTATTGATGATATTGTTCTGGGCTTATCAGGGCATGTTCTGCAATTGCAGTTGGAATGGGGTGCTTATGTATTTGGCTCATAGTTAGTTCTCCTTGAGATTGTTAATAATATGTCAACTAAAGGTTAATTATAGTGTGGGCGTCTGTTTTGTTTCTTTTTTGGGCGACAGATCACGCATAAAAGATGTTGATTTAGAGACTTACCTGATGGGCTGCGTGGTGAATCGATACCTTAATGATAGGAGAGGTGTGAAATGGCAAAGCAATAAAGGAAGAAAATGTGCCAATTAGCCTGTTTATGGCTTCAGATGGAGATATTAAGGATGAGGTGGGTTGGAAGTGCTGACCGGGCGTGATTAATACCGTACAGTGTTCTGTGTTAACGTCAAAAAGATAAAATAGTTTACATCTATAAGTAAAATCTTATTTTGATATCTGACTGTGATTATAATGAGATATATATTTCGATGTGGAATACGGGCATATAAATGAAAAATATAACAGCATAAATATGCAATTTCATGTATTAATTTTCGTGTTTTTTCATTTCCTCACTTGTGAGAGAAATAGTCAGTTTTATTGCGAATTATTTATAATAAGCGGAGAATAATCATAGTTTGTTTTAACAAAATGAAAACATAATAACTCAAAAAATAAAACATTATTGTGGTTTATAAGAAGATTTAATTTAGCTTGTTTTTTATACTTGGCAGTTAAGCCGCTGTTTACGAATAATGCTTTTTACTTTTTTAATAACAAATATTTACCGAATATTGAGATGCTACATGGCCGAATTTATGTGACATATCAATGTGGGTATAGTGTAAACAAGGCTTGCAGAAGAGTGTCCAAAAATGATACTGGTTTATAACGTGGACGGCTGGCGGGAGGCTGAACCATAATTTATATCAACTATAGCCCCGTGTTTAATGATTAAGTATTCTATTTTGAATGCAGGGAAATCTGCGTTTTATAGAATGCTTTGAGGAATTTTTAGGGTATGAAAAGTGTAAAAATAAGTCTGGCCTGGCAAATACTCATTGCACTGGTTTTAGGTATTTTGGTAGGTGCTGTATTACATAACCAAATTGAATCCAGAGAGTGGTTAGTTAGCAATATCTTGAGTCCAGCGGGTGATATTTTTATCCGCTTAATTAAAATGATTGTAGTGCCAATTGTTATTTCCACATTGATCGTCGGCATTGCCGGTGTTGGTGATGCGAAAAAGCTTGGGCGGATTGGCCTGAAAACTATCATCTATTTTGAAGTTATCACGACAGTGGCCATTATTGTCGGCATCACCTTAGCGAATGTGTTTCAACCAGGGCATGGCATTGATATGTCAGCGCTCACCGTGGTGGATATCTCGCAGTATGAAAAAACCACGGAACAGGTGCAAAGTGGCAGCCACAGTTTGGTAAGCACAATCTTGTCGCTGATCCCCGCCAACGTCTTTGCTTCAATGGCGAAAGGCGATATGTTGCCAATCATTTTCTTCTCGGTGTTGTTCGGTCTAGGATTGTCTTCATTACCAAAAGAGACCAAAGAGCCACTGCTGAATGTATTCAAAGCCGTTTCTGAAAGTATGTTCAAAGTCACTCACATGATCATGCGTTATGCCCCGATAGGGGTGTTTGGTTTGATCTCGGTGACGGTTGCCAACTTTGGTTTTACCTCACTTATCCCGCTGGCTAAGCTGGTTATTCTGGTTTACGCCGCAATTCTATTCTTTGCGTTGGTTGTGTTGGGAACGGTGGCCAGATTATGTAAATTGCGCATCTGGATATTGATTCGGATTCTGAAAGATGAGCTAATTTTAGCTTATTCCACGGCTAGCTCTGAAACCGTATTGCCGCGAATTATCGAGAAAATGGAAGCCTATGGCGCACCAAAATCGATTACCAGTTTTGTGGTTCCGACGGGTTATTCTTTCAACTTAGATGGTTCTACCCTTTATCAAAGTATTGCTGCGATATTCATTGCCCAGCTATATGGTATTGAGCTGTCCATTGGGCAAGAGATCATTCTGGTACTAACGCTAATGGTGACGTCGAAGGGGATCGCCGGTGTACCGGGCGTGTCGTTTGTTGTCTTGCTGGCAACATTGGGCAGCGTGGGTATTCCGTTAGAAGGCTTGGCCTTTATTGCCGGTGTAGACCGAATTCTGGATATGGCACGTACCGCTCTGAATGTGGTGGGAAATGCGCTGGCAGTGTTGGTGATTGCCAAATGGGAACATCAGTTTGACCATAAAAAAGCCAAAGCTTATGAGAAAGCGTTTTTTGCATCCCAGCAGACGCCGGTTAATCAGGGCTAATACATACATAACTCCATGATATATTCGTGAAAACCCCTGTTGGATGAATTCCGATAGGGCGTTTTCATTTGTATTTATGTTCAATAATAGAACAGTGAAATTTTGACTGATTTATAACGATTATTCATTCATTCCTAAACGATATGACCAATTAATCAGTTCTGCCACTTTGTGTACATCCAGTTTCTTCATCATATTAAGTCGGTGAGTTTCCACGGTTTTCTTGCTGATAGATAGCCTGTCAGCAATGATACGGTTACATGCGCCTTCGGTGATTAACTTCAAAACTTGACGCTCGCGGGGGGTTAGCGCTGTTCTGCTGTTGTCACTATTTTGCGTTAGCCTATTCACCCGAGAGATATCCAGAGTGGGGTCAATATAGTGTTTACCAGCGGTAACGGTTTGAATCGCGGCCATCAAGATCTGTTGTGGGCTTTTCTTCAGAACATAACCCAGCGCGCCACTGTTCAATGTCTTATTAGCGTAGTGCTCCTCGTGGCGGGCGGTTAATACCAGAATCTTCATTTTAGGCCAGCGGCGAACAAGCTGAATAATGACGTCAAGGCCATCCATTCCCGGTAATCCTAAATCAATTATCACAATGTCCGGCTCGGTTTTCCTGCATAAGTCGTACACATCCAACCCATTATCAGCCTGACCGACTATTTGATAGCGTGGATAAGCCGCGAGCATGTTTCTGATACCATTGATAATCAGTTCATGGTCGTCAACAATCAGTAATTTTACATTCATAAGGTTATTCCTTTAACATGACGATTGAGGCGGAGTTGCAGGTGCTCCGGGGTTAAACAGCAAATCAATTATCTTATCCAGGTGTGCAATATCTTGTTGAGTCATGATGTTGTGAGTTTCGAGAACAGTTTCCAATTGAAGCGCCGCCTCATATAACTCAATTAGTCCAGCTTGCCCGGCACAGCCTTTTAGTGTGTGGATTAGGTGCGATAAGAGCGGTAAGTTTTGACGCGCTTCTTTGATTTTCTGCATTAATAGTTGCAGTGAGCGATATAACTCTATGTTAAGTTGCGGGTTCGTCAGATCCAGTAATGGTTTGGGACTGGATATTTGAGGGGTGAGGGGGAGGCCACGTTCCAGTTGAAATTGTGCGGTTAAGTCCAGTATTCCAGCCAGTTGCCACAAAGTGACCGGTTTTGACAGATAATGGCCCATTCCAGACTCATAAGCCCTGGTTTTCTCGTCTGGGCTGGCGTTTGCGCTGAGTGCCATTATCATGCAGTGTTTATCTACATTTTTGGTATCATTGCGCCAGCATTGGGTTGCTAGCAATCCGTCCATCCCCGGCATACGAATGTCCATCAATACCAAGTCAAAGCGTTGTGTCCGGCCGAGAGATAAAGCGGACTCACCACTTTCAGCCAGAGTGACCTGATGCCCCAATTGTTGCAGCATCATGCCTGTAATATCACGATTGGTCTGCATATCATCAATCAGCAATACGGCCATTTGCCAAGGTTGTAGAGGGATATTTGCGAGCACATTTGACGCATTTTCTTGCGAATATTCGCCTGATTGATGGTTACCCGCCAAATGTCGCTTAACGTTAGCGTATAAGCGGCCAGGCAGGTAGTTCAGTTCCTTATCAGTAAAAAGTGCAGG
Source organism: Yersinia aldovae ATCC 35236 (assembly GCF_000173735.1). Taxonomy (GTDB): domain Bacteria; phylum Pseudomonadota; class Gammaproteobacteria; order Enterobacterales; family Enterobacteriaceae; genus Yersinia; species Yersinia aldovae. The sequence continues at coordinate 8,378 of NZ_ACCB01000004.1, forward strand.
TAGTCGTTGTGATGATTCATCGTCTGGAGTCTGACAGGTGATACCCCACGCAGATAATTGAGCGTGCAACGAATGTGGGACACACAGTTCTCCATCAAATAGCCTGCCCTGCGCGGTTTCACTCAATGGCAAAATTAATGAGAAGCGGCTGCCACGGTCTGTTTGGCTGGTGAGAACAAGGTGGCCGCCCATCATTCCCGCCAGATTATCTGCAATTGTCAGCCCCAGCCCTGTCCCCTGAGCATAGTCACTATTCTGAACAAAAGGCTGGAAAATCCTCAGTTGATTCTGCGGATCAATCCCACACCCGGTATCCTCAACGCTAAAACAGAGTTTTTGACCTTTACGGCAGACATGCAAACTAATGCTACCTTGTTGGGTAAATTTAACCGCATTACCTAATAAGTTGATCAAAATCTGCTTTAAGCGCTGACTGTCCAGCTCGAGTTCCAGTGGCACGTCCGAGCTAACATACGTTGAGAGTGCTATTGGTTTGTTCAATACCAGACTGTGAATGGTCAGCATTGCCTGATCCAATAAAGGCAATAAGGCCGTTTTCTCCTGAGAAAGCGTCATTTGACCGGACTCAATACGCGAGAAGTCGAGAAGATTATTAATTATTGCCAGTAAAGAGAACGAACATTGGCGAGCGGTTTCCGCTAACTGCATTTGCTCTGGAGATAATGGGGTATTTTGCAGTAATTCAACGGCCCCTAAAGCTCCATTTAATGGGGTACGGATTTCATGACTGATCGTGGTCAGATGTTCGCTTTTACGTTGATTGGCTTGCTCGGCTACCTGTTTGGATTTTGCCAGAGCCAGCGTGCGCTCTTTTACTTTCATCTCAAGGGTATCGTATTGCTCGTTTAGCGTATCGAGTAAATTATTGTAAGCACAAGCAATATGCCCTAGTTCATCCATGCGCTTTATCGGTAAGCGCGGTTCCATTGTTTGCGGGCCGGTCGCACCAATAATATTGACGAAATTCCACAATGGGATTGCCAGATAATATCGTAGTAGCAATGACATTACTAAAGTCAGTAACAGTAAAATTGCCAGTGCCAAAGGCAACTGATATAAGGCGGGTTTAGCGGCTTCCCAGGCAAAACCGATGCGTGGATAAATGACTAATTGTTGCCAACCGGGGCCTTTTAACTGCTTTCTTAATACCAGATAATCAGATGTTTGCTGCCAACCGTCGTGCAATACAGTATTTTTTAGCTGAGTCAGGATTTCATGCAATTGGTGGGAGGAGATACTCTGTTGAGCCATCGGTAATAAATCACCATTCTTATCGAGCCATAAATTAATGTCTCGCTGCTCTACCGGTTTATTATAGCTCACCAACCCATTAATTTTTAGGGCAAAGCCCGCCAACCCGCCCTCCTTATCGCAAACCGCGACCGAGACATGCCAACCCTCTTTAGAGGTATAAGCGGGTGCCCCCCAATAGACATTATTGTGGGTTGGAAAGATGGGCAGTAAAAGTAACTCCTTACGCCGCTGATTCAAATACTGACTTGATACTTTTTGTGGCCTGAATAATGTAATGTCACTGTTTTTCCTCATGATAAAACTATCGAGATAATAGGTTTGTCCGACAGTGCCATAAGCCTGGATGATCTGAAGGTCATTTTTATGTTGCGAGCGACGGCACCGTTCCAGGCTAAATGGAATTGTGTCGTCACTCGTGGTATTGACCGCGAATAAAGGCCACGTTGCCTGATTGTTTTTCCAGCGGTTTATCAATGAAGCCGCGTCTCGTTCGGCTCCTTCAAATTGGTGATTACTGAGGTCAGCACGCAGTTCGGCCATGTTGGTTAATTCATTTATCAGCCGCTGGCGTGTGTTTTCATATGAGAAAAATGCGGTGACTGCCATCGAAATTAGCCAAATGGCCATTAATGTAACGCCCAGTAATAGTGTCAATCGAGTGACAAGCGATGATGATTTTTCCATAAAGTCGCCTGATTGTTTTTTTTAGTACGCCATAATCTAAATTTGATATCAAGAACTACACTTTTTTCATTACTATTCGTTATAGATTCATTTAGCTCTAACAAAAAAACACTCAGTTTTTTAATTTATAGCGGATATTTAATAATGAAAGATATGTAAAGGTATTATCTCGGTATGAATTTTTCGGAAATAGCTGGCAAGTATTTTCTTAAGCAGATCTCAGGTATCTACCCGATCCCTTTCTGCTCTGTTATTTGCCAATATGACTTACGGATAGCATCACTCTCAGGGATATTATGAAATCAATACAATTTATTTTATTTCGACAAGAGGGCGTCTTACGTTGTGATGGAACGAACCAGACCATGTCTGCCGGGAGTTTAGTGGTAACTAACGAGCGGGCAAGTGTGTCGTCTTTCTCGCAGGGTTCGTTTATTTCAATATTGTGCCATGCCATCGATCTTCTGCCTATATATCAAGAAATGGCGAGTAAGATGGTGCAATCAAATAAAATCCGTTTACCCTACAACGTTTCCGGTCATTACAAACTACTCTCTGCCAGTAATGATATTATGTCTGCAACTGAACAGTTGGCTAATATTGAAAGAACGGCATCGTTACGTTTTCTTTACCTTTATTGCTTAGGTTTGGAGCCGGTGTATTTTTCTCAACTATTAGAATCTATTGTAGGTACAAATAGTGAATTACTGGAGTTTTTTGAACAAAACCGCCTCAATCCTTGGACGGTTTCGCGTTATGCCGATGAGTTAGGAATTTCGACACGTAAATTGAATTTTCTTTTTTATGAGAAATTCGGAATGTCTGCAAAACAGTGGCTACTGGATCAACGTTTGAAGAAAGGCTGTGAGCTGCTGTTATCGACCCGGCTGCGGGTGGCTGATATTGCGATGGAGTGCGGTTTTAGCAATCACGCCCATTTCTCTGATAGTTTTCGTCGCCGCTTTCAGCAGTGCCCATCACATATGCGGTCATTGATGGAATAGGATAGGCATTTTCAGCTACGTGTAACGGGGTGTCGCACCTAACATCCTGTGGGCTGTGCCAAATGCAGTGAAACATTATTGGGGCCACCATTCTGGTGTATTATTGGGATAATTTAGCGCCAGCGGTGGTGACGCTCGAAGCCATGCCACAATTGAAACCAGGCGAAATTTTGGAAGTGTTCAGCGACTGCCCGCAATTAATAATACCCCGTTGGATACACGAAACTACGGTTATAACGTGTTGGATATCCAGCGGAGGCCCAACGATTCGCTATTTAATTCAGCGCTGAATTTGCTCTTCATTTATTAACAACGTGTTCTGAGCACAGATAACCAGCGTCTCGTCAAGACGCTGTCTGCCCTTGGATGGTTACTGCTGCGGGTTGCCCCATTATTGAGTCAATACCTGTATTAATGGTGATTCGGTATTGATTACTTCCTCCGCCTAACATTAGTTTTCCGAGGTTGTTTTTGCAGTAGTTGCTACTGCGAGTGACACACCTGCTGCACGAAGCCGCTTTAATATACTGAATAGCAATGAACTTTTGGTATTACTGACCATGCGTGGGCTGGGTACTAAACCGGTGACGCTAAGTACGATACCGTCCGGGCTTAACTGGCTGAATTTCACCGACGGGGCCGGTGTATCGAGTATCGACTCATGCTCTTCATAAGCCTCTATCAATAGTGTTTGTGCCAGTTCAACATCTAAATCCAGTGGGAAAGTGAGAGCAATCGTTACCACCCCTTGCGCGTTAGCCATCGTGGCATTGCGCACATTCTGCGAAATCAATTGTGAGTTCGGTACGATAACCGTCGATCGATCACTTAGCTGGATTTCCGTGGCTCGGACATTGATGCGGCGGATATCCCCCTCAACGCCACTGATACTGATCAAATCTCCCACTTTAACGGGCCGTTCGGTGAGCAAAATAATGCCGGAAATGAAGTTTTTTACGATCTCTTGTAAACCGAAGCCAATCCCGACGGATAATGCGCTGACAATCCAGGCCAATTTATTCCATTGGATCCCCAGCACCGATAGGGTCAGCAGAATCACCAGCACGTAGCCGATATTGCTAAACAGCGTGACCGCAGAGGTTTTTATGCCGCTATCCATCTGGGTTTTAGGCAAAAATTCATTATTTAACCAGCGCCGTGCCGCTTTAAGAACATACAACCCCACTAGCAGACAGATAACTGCATTAAATAGATTGGCCGGGACGATATTTAATTTTTCCAGCCCTTCACCGCTTAATAATTCCCCGGTTTTTTGCAGTAATGAAATCGGTGTAGTAGAACCAAAAGTGCCGTTGAGTAGGGCGATAATTGCCAGCAAGATCAAGAGCACTTTGCTGGTGGCGGACAATAACGTGGCGGCTTGTGCCAAGTGGCGATCGTCAATATTGAGTGACTGCTTGATGGCTTTACCGGCGCTGCTGGTTGGGGAAAAGAGACTGTCAGCCAAATCAACGCACAAATGGACCAGTAAATACAGACAAGCAAGAACCAGGCAGCTCCACACCAGCTTGTAACTGAGGAACTTAGCGAGCGCGATGTAGCCTATCAGTAGCGACAATAATATGGCTATTGCGGTTATACTAATCGCGAAATGGATCAACCCAGCCAACGTGGAATAGGCTTCCGGTTTTTCACCATTAGCGACCAAATTACGTCGTACCCGGTTGGCCCGTAACGGAATAATGGCGGCGGTTAAGGCGACCAATAGGGCAGCAATGCCGTTACCGAAAATACTCCCCGACACGCTGATATTGATCATGTTATTCATCTGATCAATAGCACCGAAAATCATGATGCAACTGGCCAAGAGGGGCGGGAACAGCCTTAGTGATTGCGCAACCTCATTGGCAATCGCCGGTAAACGCCATGAGGGGCGCTGATTGGAGAGAAACGCCCGCCCCAGCCCGGCGACCAGTGCTGAGAAAAACATCAATTGAACAAATGCTGCTGAAAAATCAATTACAACCTGTGATGCATCAGATGTGCGGGTAAAAGTTTGCGTGATGCATTGCGCTACTGTAACGCTAATCAGTACTGTATACAGGGTGGTTGCCGAGGCCATAAAGCTGCGGCGCAGCGGGCCTTGCGGTAAACATTTGGTGCAAAACCATGCCGTCAGGCTGTCGAGAAACTTAAAGCCAAACACGCCGATAAACAGCGCCAATAACAGGTACATGGTGGTACCAAAACGCCATTCCGGTGACCAGGCGGCGCTCCAGGCATCGCCAAGTTCTTGGGTGAAATCGTTTAAACGACGGTTGTCATTGGCGTCCGGATTAACGATGGGGGCCCAGAAACTGGCTCCTAATAAGCTGCCAGAATTTAAGGCGATTTGTGATTTCAATGCCGTGCGACGTAACGCGATAATTTGTGTCGCCAGGTTTTCAGCGCTGGTTTTGATAGCCTGAGCCTGATCATTTTGGCCATCTAACTGGATTTTTCGCGTATTCAGTATCCGGCGCTGTTGGGCAACCACTGCGGTTTCCGCCAATGCACCGGCAGCAGGCAATGGGCCTAATACTTCCAGTTGTGTTTGCAGTTGCTCCCGCTTGGGTTTCAAGTCGGCTAACAGCATGTCTGCTTCCCGCACCAGTGTCAGTGCGGTTTCGTTCAGCATACTTAACTGATTGTCTGTGGTGCTGACTGAAACATTCTGCTTCAGTTTATCCAACTGTTTTTGCAAGCTAATTAGTTGTACTGGCACTGCCGGTTTCGCCGACGCTTCACTGTTTTCAGTTGTCGCGGCTGGCATTGTGGCAGCAAAGGCCACCCCTGTGGGGGAGGCGAAGATAAGTGTCAGCAGCAGGCATAGCAGTGAATAATATCGATGTGAAGCAAAGTACTTATTCATTTTCATAAAACCGGTCAGCCTGAAAGTGAGTGCCACGATTAGCCAGCAAACAATAAGTGTAGGTGAGCTGGCGATACCTGTCTGATGACCATTGTGGCACACTCTGTACACGGCTGAATATCTTAGTTATGCCCTCGCTTGTTCGAATTCATATAAGAAAGATAAGGGTTATCATTGTAGCTGGCGCTCTCATTTAATCGATTGTCCGCTGCACCTATGGAGCCATGACATGTGGTGCAATGTACCTTAGGTGACGCGCCTGTTTAGCGCCAAAATGGGCGGCTGTAATCCCGCTTGATATCATCCCGACTCAGGCCGATATCTTTTAACTGGTCGGTATTTAATCTGGCCAATGTATTGGCTGTTTTGCGCCGTTCATTCCATTGATATCCGTATCTGTATGCTTTAAGCCATAAGCTGATAAAAATATTGCGGCGTTTCTCTGTTACTCGCGTAGCCGATAAGCAGCATTCATCTATTTGATCTTCAATCATATTGTTCATTATCGACTCCCGTCAGTAGGTGAGCCATTAGCATGAAACTTTGGCGCAGAACATTACAGATGCAAATAGGGGTTATTATTTCCATACAGATATGCGATATATGAACTGAATGGTGCAAACTACCGCTATCTGTACTGGTCGCGCTCAATTTATTAGGTGATTCAATGACTCGTTACCAACAATTGGCTGATATTCTGAGTCAGCGTATTAAAGAGGGGTTGTATATTGCCGGCGAGCGGCTCCCTTCCGTCAGAGTTTTGAGTGGCGAACACGGGGTCAGTATCAGTACTGTCCAGCAGGCTTATCGGCAACTGGAAGAGTGCCTGCTGATTGAGGTTCGGGCGAAATCGGGCTACTTCGTACGTTGCAGTTCAAATCTGCCCTCCTTACCCGCCACATGTACCCATGCACAGCGGCCGGTAGAGATATCGCAGTGGGAAAATACACTGGCGTTTCTGCAAAGAGGCGATCAGGAGAATATTACCCATCTGGGCGTTGGTTCGCCTGACTTGTCAGGCCCTGGGCTTAAAATACTCAGCCGTTTACTGAGCCGCATTAGCCTGCATCAAAGTGAGGAAGTGCTGGATTACGATAATATTTACGGCACAACGGTGCTGCGTGAGCAGATTGCTCGCCTGATGTTGGACAGCGGCAATCATCAATCGGCTGACAATATCATTATCACTTCTGGCTGCCACGGTGCGCTGGCTATTGCATTGGGCGCTGTTTGCCAGTCCGGTGATATTGTAGCCGTGGATTCCCCGAGCTTTCATGGTGCGATGCAAACCTTGAAAGGGATGGGCATGAAAGTGATTGAAATCCCGACCGACCCGGTGGTTGGGATTAGCCTTGAAGCATTGGAAATGGCGCTGGATCAATGGCCGATTAAAGCCATCCAACTAACACCGACTTGCAATAATCCGTTGGGTTACAACATGCCGGATGAGCGCAAGAAAGCGTTACTGACATTGGCTCAACGCTATGATGTCGCAATAATTGAAGATGATGTATATGGGGCGCTGGCCTATCAATACCCGCGTCCACCGACCATCGCCTCATTTGATGAAGATGGCCGCGTATTGCTGTGTAGTTCCTTCTCTAAGACGGTTGCACCCGGTCTGCGTATTGGTTGGATAGCCCCAGGCCGTTACCTGGAAAAAGCGCTGCATATGAAGTATATCTCTGCCGGGCGGGTTGCTACCTTGCCGCAACTGGCGATGGCGGAGTTTATTAAGCAAGGGCATTACATGCAGCATTTACGCCGGATGCGCCGCCAGTATCAACGCAATCGCGACATTATGACCGGCTGGGTAATGAAGTATTTCCCCGCGAATACTTGTCTGAGTCGGCCACAAGGTAGCTTTATGTTGTGGGTTGAACTGCCTTACGGGTTCGATAGCCTGCGTCTGAATCGCAGTTTACTGCCGCAAGGGGTGCAGGTTGCCGCTGGGTTTATTAGTTCTGCGTCGGGAAAATACCGCAATTGTTTACGACTCAGTTACAGCAAACCGATGACCAGTGAGATTGAGCGGGCAATCCAGAAAGTCGGCAAGACGATTGATGAATTATTGGCAAAGGACGAGCCGAAGGTGGCGCTGGAACAATAAAACAGACCCTAAGCTGATGAGGTTAATGGCAACGCTATCGATAGCTCACGATTGAACGTACCCAATGGGCGCTCCGGCGTTTCGCATCGCCGTTTCTCCTTAATTTGACTTTGTCAGCACTCTGACCCGCGATAAGCGGGCGTTGAGTCTCGCAGTGTGTAGCAAGCACTTACTGACGCAAATAGATCTGCGGCAAAGGGTTTTCTGGATGGCGAGAGATGCCTAAATCAGCCTGATACCAGCGAGTCAGCGTCTCGGCGTTGAGCACTTCCTCTGGCGTACCACACGCCACCAATTCACCTTGGGCTAGCAGCAGAATTCGGTCTGCATACAGCGCCGCCAGATTTAAATCGTGCAGGACACAACAGACCGCCAGTGGCTCTTGCTGGGTCAGTTGCCGCAACAAACGCAGTGTGTGTTGCTGGTGATACAGGTCTAATGCGGAGGTGGGTTCATCAAGAAATAGCCAACGTGGTGTCGGCTCTGATTGCCACAATTGTGCTAACACTCTGGCCAGTTGTACACGTTGCTGTTCACCACCGGATAGCGCACGGTAATCACGCTGTGCCAGTGACAAACAATCTGTTTGTGCCATAACCTCTTCCAATGCCTGCCGGTTGTGCACCACCCCGTAAGGTGAGCGGCCCATCTGAATGACTTCGCTGACACTGAACGGAAAAGCCAGGTCGCTATATTGACGCATGACTGCGCGGGTACGTGCCAACGCTTGTGGTTGCCAGCGATTGAGTGTTTTCCCGAGTAATTGACACTCACCCTCTGATGGGGAAAGATAACCGGTCAATAAGCGCAGCAGGGTTGATTTACCTGCGCCGTTTGGCCCGATAATCGCCACCATTTCACCGCTGGCAATTTGCAGTGAAACGTCATTAATCAACTTCCGCCCTTGTACTTGATAGGAAAGCTGATTTGCTTCCAATAACGCGGCCGGTGTCATTACCATATCAACCACTGCGTTGCTCCCGCTGACGTAAAATCAGCCACAGAAAATAAGGGCCACCGAGCAGGCTGGTGATCAACCCGACTGGCATTTCTGCCGGTGCGACCAAGGTACGAGCCAGCGTATCAGCAGTGAGGAGCAGGCAGGCACCGCCTAATGCGGCACCGGGCAGCAACCAACGATGATCAGCGCCAATACGCATACGAATCAGGTGCGGTACCACCAAACCGATAAAGCCGATAACCCCACTAACCGCAACGGCAGCACCGATCAGAATGGCACTAAGCAACAGTAAACGGAGTTTGGCTTGCTGTACATTAACACCGAGATAGTGAGCTTCCTCATCTCCTAGCTGTAACAAGTTCAGTTGGCGCGCCTGTAACAACCCAAGTGCGCAGGCGGGCAAAATCAGAGAGGCGGCAACGATCAACGTTGACCACTGTGCCTGCCCCAGGCTCCCCATGCTCCACAGCGAAAATTGGCGTAACTGCTGGTCGTCACTGATATAGGTCAGTACCCCAACCGCAGCACCACACAAGGCATTAATTGCAATCCCTGCCAGTAGCAGGCGGGCTAAATTGCCATGCCCCCAGCGGCTGAGGGTGAAAATAACGGTTGAAATGGCCAGGCTACCGATGAAAGCACCCACCATATGACTGTACAGAGCCAGTAATGGCGGCAAGCTGAACGGCATCACGATAATCAGCCCAACACACAGGGCGGCACCACTGCTGATACCCAACAGACCGGGGTCTGCCAGTGGGTTACGGAATAACCCTTGCATAATCGCGCCGGAAACCGCTAACGCACAGCCGACCACCACGGCTAGCAACACCCGCGGCAGGCGGATATTTAGCCAGATATGCCACATGGCATCGTCCAGCGAAGCGTGCCACAGCGTGCGAAATGAGAGCGTCAATGCCCCCATGTTGGCCGAGCCAAGTGCTAAAATGATCAGTAGCATCAGTAGGATGCCAAGCATCAGGCGCGGGTGTATCCGGTAATTCATTGTGCTTGTTCCATGCTCTCACGCAGTAGAGCCAGCACTTGGGGGGTTTTTAACCCAAAACCCAGTAGCGCCATATCATCTACCACCAACAGCCGCTGATGTTTACCTGCGGGCGTCATGGCTACCCCCGGGAGTTTCCAGATGCCATTGCTGCCGCCGAGTGCTTTCACGCCGTCGCGGGTGATCAGCAGTAAATCCGGCGAGCTGGCAATCACACCTTCTTGTGATAATGGCCGATAACGGCTAAAACCCTGCATTGCATTGCTGCCACCGGCGGCACGTATCATGGCATCCGCCGCGGTATTTTGGCCGGCTGCCATCGGGGTTAAGCCGCCGTGACTCATAACAAATAGCACTTTGACCGGCAGTGGTGTGTTGCTCACTGCGGCTAAACGCTGTTGGTAGTCTTTAATCAGCTTTTGCCCTTGTTCTGGCTGATGAAGTGCCATCGCGACCGCACTGATCTTTGCTGACACGCTTTCCGGTGTGGTTTGGCCCGGAACGGTAACCACACTCACACCGCTGTCTGCGACCTGTTTCAGCACCAGCGAGGGTTGAGCCAGCTCACTCACCAGCAGCATGGTGGGTTTCATCGCCAGAATCCCTTCGGCGTTCAACATTCGCATATAACCCACATCAGGCAGCATCAACGCAGCCTGAGGGTGTTGACTGGTGCTGTCACGGGCCACAATCTCGCTACCCGCACCCAGTGCATAAGCGATTTCTGTTACATCACCACCGATGGTAACAATACGTTCTGTTGCCAATGCATTTAGCGGTAGAAAGACGCTGGCACATAGCGACAGAAGGAAGAAAGGGAGTGACAGCAGCCTGAGTCTCATGCGGCGATATCCTTGTTATTTAGACGGGAAATCTGCTCACGCCATTGATTTTGTTCAGGCTGCCCTTCGGTACGTTGCCCATAGAGTTGAGCAAGTTGGGTGCCATCGGCAGCAAACAGTTCGAGGCTGGTCACAAAGCCGTCTTTGGTGGGTTTCCGTGTGATCCAGCTTTCCGCGATGGCGGTTTCGATCAGATGTAGCGTAAAGCGTTTGTTGAAAACATTAATCCAGTCTTGATGCGGGGTTACTTTTTCAATTAAGCCGGTAAAAATTTGCACACAACCCCGGTTGCCGACAAAAATCATGATTTCGTTCTGGTCCTGTTGCGCGATGTTAAGTAACTGTGTCAGCGAGCTGTTATCGACTTGATAAGCCAGGTCATCACCCACGGCGCGGAACGCTTGTTGGCGAGTCAGGTCATTACGCTTTAGCAACTGGAAGAACTGATGTACATCAGTCATGGCGCGCCATTCGGTATCGACGGTGGCATCATCCGCCGTCGGTTCGGTAACTTCAGGTGCGCTGTGAGGCTCTAACTGCAATTCTGGGTTTTCTGTGCTGATAAATTTTGCCAGCAGCGCTTCCCAGGCAGCAATATCTGTGTGTTCAGTGACATACACTTTGTGTAGGGCATCACCATGATGGTCGAAGAATTGCAGGCTATGACGTACACCATGACGCGTCTCTTCCGACAGGGTAAAAACGCTAGCCCACTGATTGAGGAATAGGCGTAAATCCAGCTCGCGTGGATTGAGGATCAAACCGGCATGGCCGTTTAGATGCTGGTTCTCGTAACGCCCCATTTGCTCATGTACCGCATAGGTGTTGCGGGTGATGGCTTTAACCTCACCCACGGCCTCCAGTGCGGTCAGCAACGTGCGGGCATCGCCATGTATACGTTTCGCATCATGACCGACACGGCTGTGGGTCAGTTCCGCTTCTGAGATACCCATTAATGTGGCTAAGTCGCGCGCATATTTGCCCGGATTATCGACCTTAGCTTGCACATATTGCTGATAGATTGATTTGCTCATAATGATGTCCTATAGATATTTATATGCAGGTTGCAGTTTTAAATGATAATCCGGTAATGCAAAGATTGAATTACCGGAAGCAACATTTCAGACTATCTTTTTTTAATGCATCACCACTGATAGCTCAGGAACAGCTTCGCGTTGCGGCCATCTTGTGGCACACCTTGCGGCGCGTAATACTCTTTATCAAATGCGTTACCCAGCACTACCGTGGTGGTTACGCCTTTTAACTGCTCCTGGCCTTTATAGCTGACATAAAAGTCATTGAGACCATAGCCGGCCTGACGTACACCAGTACTTAACGGTTTGGAACGATCGGCAAATGTGGCAATCCAACCGACCGCGAATCCGCTGTTTACGACGGGGACATCCAGAATACTGGTGACGGTATCCGGGTTGATGGATTCGAGCCATTTACCGGTACTCTGGTTTTTACCGCGGGTTCGGTTATAGGCCAGATCCCAGTTAAACAGTGCTGTTTTGTAGCTCATGGTGGCATCCCAGCCCCAGATTTTCGCCCGGTCGATATTGACCGATGTGGTGGTCATCGCCATCATGTTAACGCGGGTGTCGATGTAGTCATTAGCATGGGTATCGAAGTAACTGGCTTTGAATTGCAGGTCATCATCAGCCATCAGTAACTCACTGAAACGTAGACCAAAACCGTACTCCTGGGTTTCATTGGTTTCTGGTTTCAGATTAGGGTTTGGCACCCAGTAGTTGGTGAGTGTCATCCCTGGGCGGATGGGGATCGAGAAGTGTTTTGAGTCGTTGTACATCTCGCCCATCGTCGGTGCGCGGAATGCCTGGGCGTAAGAACCAAACAACATCAGCCAATCGGTGGGCGTAATACTGACAGCTCCGCGTGATGACCATTTATCAGCATCCACATCGGCATAACCTTCACTGCTGCCGCGATAGTTGTCATAACGGGTGCCGGCCAAAATAGAAACCGGCAGATCGCGCAGGGTAATTTCATCTTGCAGCCAGCCGGAACCAAAACGGATATCCGCTCGTGGGAAGCTTTCTGTTGCACCGCCGGGAGTCTGCTCCTGTTTATAGGCTTCAGTACCGTAAGTCAGCAGGTGCGAGGCGATGCTGTCAGTGAATAAACGGGTGCGGTTTTCCAGTTTGCCGCCGTTGGTTGTCTGCTTACGTCCTTCCTCCGCTGAACCGCGTGGGCGGGCATTGATTTCCACTTCGGAGTAATAAACTTGTGCCGTGGCATTCAACCACTCTTGGTCAAGTGGCTTAATATTGTAGCTGAGTTGCGCATCACGTTGAATTGTCGAGCGATTCGTCATGACATTACCGCTGGAGGCATTACTGGTTTGCGGGTTTTTTGGTTCAATCGCGTCGTTGTTGTAATAACGTAAGTTGGCGCTTAGTGACTGAGTCTGATCAATACGCCAGGTACCTTTTGTCAGCACATTGCTGATAGTCTCATCATTGGGTGCATTAAAGCCGTTGCTCTGACGGATGTTGCCGATATCACGAGTACCAAAAGAGAGTATGCCATCCAGTGAGTCAGTGCGCCCATACGCGCTGGCACCCAGACCTACGCTGTGATCACCGGTGGCGGCCGAGCTGTAAACCCGATAACCGCTGTTATTGCCCGGTAACAGTAAATCGGCAGCATCGACGGTTTCGAAAGAGATGACGCCACCCAATGCGCCACTGCCATACAGCAGTGCTGACGGGCCACGTACCACTTCAACGCGTTTAACCAGTGCCGGATCGAGGAAGGTTGAGTTCAGGTGGCCGGTATCAGTGCCTTGGCGAATACCGTCGACCAGCGTTAATACGCCTTGCTTGCCATAACCGCGCAGTGTCACATCCTGACCATTGGTTCGCCCGCTGCCAGTCACGGTCAGGCCCGGAACTTTGCGTAACATATCTGCCGCAGATGTGGCGGTTTCGCTGGTGGGCGAGGTTCCTTCAATGACGGTCACCATCATCGGCGCTTCAAAGCTACTGCGCTCATTGCCGGTTGCGGTCACCACCATCGTATCGGTGGTGTGTTTTTTGCTGTTTTCTTGCTCAATCGTGGTGGCTGCGGTGGCAGCCAGAGGCAAGGTGCAAGCGATTGCCAAACTGAGTGGTGACCAACGGAAACGGTTGGAAGTAATACGAGGCATGACGGCAATTCTCCATATTTTCTATTCAAAAAAACAGATAGATAGTTTGCTGGCTGCCTTGATTCGAGAATCTGGGTGGCTTGCTGTGCCCTTGGTCCTTAACATGACAGCAGTGTTTGCTGTAACGGCAATGACGTTGGCTATGTGTATGTTATTTAGTCAGTATTAGCTTGCCGGTCTTGGTTTGACGCAACTGATAGCATTCGCCCTGATGAATGATAAAAGCGACACCGTGCTCCCTCAGCAGTTGTTCGCTGGTGATAGACAGCGGCTTACTTGCCATCGGGGACTCGACAGCAGGCTCGTCGTTCAATATCGGTGCTTTATTCAACGGATTGTCCATATAACCAACAAGGTAATGATACGCAATATGAATATGATAATCATTATCAATATGAACTGATGTTACATCAAGACATATTTATTGTTAATTAATTATTTTGCTAATGGATTCCAGCTCGGTTGATTTTTATGTCTAATCGTTGGCCGCAGGGCCATCAATCATGAAACGCAGAGGGTGTTGTGCAGCCGCAGCGCGGGTTAACACGCGTGCATATGAGGTATTTCAGGCAAGGCCAATGGGGAGGGTGGCAACGCTGTCAGCCTGTTGTTAGCGATATCCCTCTCTGCTCATTTTTTGAAAGAAACATTTCTGTGCATCATTGATGATGATGGGATAGACGTTTATGTCATGGGATTGACAGAACGGAACATTCATCTGTACGGCTGGAGATATTATGAATTTCCCAAGCATATTTAGTTCCCGTAGTGGCCACTGCGCAGTAACCCGAAAACAAGATCCGCAATGTTCTGCCACGCAGAATAAATCTAATTATCGACTGATATCTATGAATGAAAAAGCGCCACAGAAAGTTGAGAGAATAATTGGGATTGAGTGCGGGTATATTCCCACAGCTACCCGCTCGGTAGCTACCCTTAAAGAATACCAGGCTAGCCAGTTGAATATCGCACAGTCTGTTATGGATAAACTTAAGTTTAATCTTAATGTGACAACTTTATTATCACCTTCGGATCTTTTAAATACCGTGGATTCGGGTGTTGGGCTAGTCACTCAGCAGCAAATGAAAACCACGAAAGAGTTACAGAAAAAACTAATTAGCCATATTGCCGGGTTACTGAGTAATAAGTTTGCTTTTTCGCTGAAGGAAACAGAGAAAGTTATTCGTCTGGAATTTAAAGAAGCCGCGACCAAGTTGCGTAATGAGAAAACCTGGCAAACGGTACAAACTCATTTTGAACATAATAGTAAAGAATACGTCTGCACTTTAATTCCGGCAGGGCAAATGAAAAGTGGAACGAGTGATATTTTCCAGCATTCTTACCAGAACAACGGTGTCTGTAGCGCATCGACAACAGAGACTGAACACGCGACAAATTTATGGATGTCGGAAATTGCCGGGCCTGACGATAAGGGTGAGGCTCAAACGTTATTTAAAGGTATTCGCCACGGTATTCTCTCCCCTTATGGATTGAAAAATGATGACCCCGTGCGTGCGTCGGGTGCTCTCTCTCGGGCAAAGGAGGTTGTGGCCGCTGCGTTGTATGCGAAGCCTGACTTATTCAATAAAGCCTTGGCCGGTGAACCCGTTCCGTTACAAATTGTCTCCACTTCTCTGGTCACGGCAAGCCACATAGGCGGGGAAGATGAAATGTTAAAGGATCAGATAAATGCCTGGCAATCGTTGAGCGAAAAGAAAGCTGTAAGTTTGTCTGTCATGGGAAATGACGGGAAATTGCAGCAAGTAACGGTGAATCTTATGGTGGCAGCGTTCAATTTTGGTGTCAACGAAATGGCATTGAAATTCGGGTTAGGGCGGTCAACGTCAGACGGATATAACGCGCAGGCGCTCAAACAGCTATTGGGCGGTGACCTTACACCGAATTCCCCTCCTGCCGGGATGGTGGGTAAGTATCTGGCAGACACACCTACGAATGGGGATAAAGTGAGGGAGTTGAGTCAGCAACTCAAGCAAATTCTTGTCCATAATTCGCACCATCGTGATGGTGGTGAACCTTATAAAGCGGCGCAACGTGTTGCCATGCTAGCGTATGAGATTGGTGCAGTGCCTTGCTGGAACTGTAAGAGCGGTAAGGACAGAACCGGCATGTTGGACGCAGAAATCAAAAGAGAAGTGGTCAGCCAGCACCAGGGGCTGCCATTGAGCAAACCCGGCCAGGCTCTTAGCAATAGTGATAAAAAATTATTTCAGCAAGTGCTGGTTAACGGTGGTAACTCAGAAGTTCAGGCTTATAACACCGGCGCGGCAGGCAACCAGGTATTAAAAAATTACCGATATTCAACTTATCATACGGTGAACGCATCGGTAATAACGAGGTATGGAACGAGGTGCAAGGTCTGTCACGTCTGGTAAGAAGTTAAGGGAATAAATGCATAATATAATCTATCGTCTTTACGATGCTCTGGGGCTTGAAATTGATGGGGACGATCCGGCTTTAGTGATTGATAACGATTTGACCATTTACTTCAACGAGTCAGAGGATGCGTTAGAGATGTGCTGCCCGGTTGGGCCGTTACCCACGCAAGTCACTCAGTTGCAGAATGTGCTGAAGTTAAATTATGCCAGCTCAGTCGTGCTGGCGACTGACGCCGGGAATACTCTGTTGCTGGCGCTACAGCGTTTCCCTGAAACGTCTTGCGGCGCAGAATTGGAGGCTGGGCTGAATCAGCTAATAACCATTACACGCGATCTGCGTCAAACCCTGATATAAAGTGTTTAACTGGGAACGTTAGAGTACCTGCTGGTCAGAATAGAGGTTTGTTAGCCTACACCAGCGGCTGGCTGGTTTAGGCTGATTACTGAGGTTAATGACAACGCGCCAGTAGTGGTGAGAACAGGCCGATCGTAACGACTTCCATGCAGGCTTGAACCGCGCCATTCCTGGCGCGAACACTCTATTCTTCCGCCCGTCTTGCACCTTGCAAGATTTGTGATAAGTGACAGATTATTTTGCTCATTAATAGCTCTGCGAACCGATCTACATCATGAGACTTTCACCGAGTTTTTATAAATTATATAGCAATCTATCTAAACTATTTGGTCTTTAATGGCGTGTCAAAAAGGCAATTATTAATAACATACTCTATTTAATGGTTTTTATCTCATGCTAAATTGAATTCTATTCTTTATGTTTATCATCTGATGATAATGTTTATATAATTAATATTATCAATATCATTGGCTATTTTTATATGGTCTTGCTGTTTTTTAGCCTACTTTGTTAATTAAATAAAATTACTATAAAAGTGACGTGGCTGTTTATTTATAAATGTAAACACTATCATCCGAATGTAAGTAAAATAAGACATATCAGTTTCTTCTGTTTGCTTCTAATTAGTAGCGGGATTATCTTTTACAACCATTATTTAATTGCACAAAACTCTGGCTTTAACAGGCCGATTTTTCGTTCAGTGATTGTGATTGTATATCTTATTAAATATTTATGAGAGGTGTTATAAATATGGCAATTAATAAAGAGTTTTCGCCTGAAAAGGAAGCCGCAGCATTATTTCTGTTGGATCAGGCGATGGGGTTCACTTATCAGGCTGCACTTCGTGCAGTCACTATTTTGGGGGTGGCTGATCAGCTTACAAATGGGCCAAAAACAGCACAGGAACTGGCGAAGGAACTTAGTGTTGATGCGCAAAATCTGCATCGGGTGATGCGACTGCTTGTGACTCGGGACATTTTCCATGAAGTCGAAGGGCAGCGATTTGCTCTTACTCCGGCGGCAGAGTTTTTATGCACATCGACATCCCATTCGCTACGTGATGGTATTTTGATGCTGACAGATGAAACAATGTGGCGGCCGCTGGGCAATCTGGCAGAAAGCATCAAAGGTCACTCCGTCTTTAAACAGATATACAACATGTCGTTCTTCGAATACTGGTCACAGCCGCAGAAACGCTCGCCAAAATATGATTTCCATACCGGTATGTCTTCTATGTCAGCGGTAGAAAATCTGGCTTTGGTGCGTAGCTATGATTTCCCTGCAAATACGACCGTGGTTGATATTGCCGGTGGTTTAGGCGGATTACTGTTGCAAGTTTTGCAGGCCAATCCCACACTTCACGGTATTTTGTTCGATCAGGCACCGGTTTTGGAACGGCATTGTCTTGGCGAGTTGGGCGATGACTCACGCTGGAAGCTGCAACCGGGTAGTTTCTTTGAAAAATGCCCTCCGGCAGACTTTTATTTGCTTAAATACATTACCCATGATTGGCCGGATGAAAAGACGGCACAAATACTTGGAAACTGTCGTAAGGCGATGCACCCAAACGGAAAAGTGCTGATCATGGAGGGCATTATTCCTGAAGGTAATGAGCCACATTTCGGGAAATATATGGACCTTATCTTGATGGGAAGCTTTGACGGTGGCAGAGGGCGCACTGAGGCTGAGTTGAAACTGGTGCTTGCCAAAGCTGACCTAAAACTGAATCGCATCATCAAAACCGGTAGCTATCTGTCGATAGCCGAGGCGGTTGCTCGTTAACCATAGCGGTATGATAACGCCGCACACTTGTCGTAATCGCCTTTCCAGCCCGCACTTCATTTGCGGGCTTTTCTCTCCTGTTCATTACTGGCATATATCGGTATCATCTTGATATTAGTAATGCAAATCATTAGCATTACAGCCAAAGGATAATTAAATCCCTAATTTTCAGGAGAGAAAATGCGATTACGTACAGCTCTATTTTTATCATTACTGATGGCAACGGCTATTCTTACCGGGTGTGATGATTCATCTGCGCCCCCTGAAACAACGGCAAAAATTAGTATTGAACATGCGCAGGGCACGACTCAAGTTCCGCTTAATCCGCAAAAAGTTATCATTCTGAATCCTTCGGTATTGGATACTGCCGACGCACTGAGCATTAAAGTGGCAGGTGTTCCGCAGACCAGTACCCATTTGCCCGCCTTTTTATCCAAATACAGTGGCTCTGGTTATCTGAATGCTGGCACCTTATTTGAACCGGATTATGAGGCGCTGAGTCAAGCCAAACCTGACCTGATTATTGCAGGTGGGCGCGCTCAAGATGCTTATGACAAGCTTAGCGCTATCGCACCGACTATCTCGCTTGATATTGATTCCCAAAACTTTACCCAAAGCCTGACGCACCGCACTGAGCAACTGGCATCAATATTTGGTAAAGAAAAAGAAGCTAAGGTGCTGCTGGGTAATTTTACTTCTCAGATAAACAGCATCAAGCAGAAATCAGCTAACGCCGGATCAGCAATGGTATTGATGGTCAGCGGTGGCAAAATGTCGGCTTACACGCCTGGTTCGCGTTTCGGTTTTGTATTTGACGAATTGGGTTTCACGCCAGCGGCAACGTTCACTGAAACTGGCCGTCATGGCAATGTAGTGACATCTGAATTTATTCTCAATGCCAACCCGGAGTGGCTTTTCGTACTCGATCGGGATAATGCAATTGGCCGTACCGAAGGGCAATCTGCACAACAAATTCTGGATAACCCGCTGATCCGCAAGACCAAGGCTTGGCAAAACAACCACGTTATCTACCTCGACTCCTCCTCGCTCTATATTGCGGGTGGGATACAAAGTTATAGCCAGTTGATGGATAAAGTGAGTTCAGTGTTGGATAAACAAGCCGCAGTGCAATAATTCTCATCAATGAAAAATATTAGCTTTGTAGCGGGCCTGGTTATTTTACTGGGCCTGATGATATGTAGCCTATTTATCGGTGCCGGGCATGTCACATTCGCCAATCTCTGGTCTGATCCAGATATGCGTGACATTTTTTTGATAAGTCGTGTGCCGAGGACGATGGCTTTAGTGTTGGCTGGTAGTGCAATGAGCGTCGCCGGTCTTATTATGCAGATGCTGACGCAGAACCGCTTTGTCGAACCTTCAATTGCAGGAACCACCCAGTCAGCCAGCCTTGGCTTATTGTTAGTGATGGTGTTCAGCCCATCGGCCCCGGTGATGGTGAAAATGGTCGTGGCGACAGTATTTGCAATGGGCGGCACCGCGCTGTTTATGCTGTTACTGGCGCGAATGAAAATGAAATCGGCTCTGATGGTTCCGCTTACTGGCATTATGCTGGGCGCGGTGTTTAGTGCTGTCACAACATTTTTGGCGATGGAGTTTGACCTGTTGCAGTCGCTAGGCAGTTGGGAGTCAGGTGACTTTTCCGGCGTATTACAAGGCCGCTATGAATTGCTGTGGATAGTCGGTGGGCTGACACTGATCGCGTGTTTGATCGCCGATCGTTTTACTGTCGCCGGGATGGGGCGTGATTTTTCTGTTAATGTTGGTCTTAACTATCAACGTGTTATGCTGATAGGAATGTCTATCATCGCCATTATTAGCGGCGTGGTAGTGGTAGTTATTGGCGTGCTGCCTTTCCTTGGTTTGATTGTCCCCAATATTGTCAGTATGGCGATGGGGGATAACCTGCGCCGAACTATACCTTGGGTTAGCCTTTGTGGTGGTGGCTTGGTTGTTCTGTGCGACATTATCGGCCGGTTAATTACTTATCCGTTTGAAATACCCGCCAGCGTTATTTTGGGAGCGATAGGTGCATTCGTTTTCCTGTTATTAATTGTTAGGACAAAACGTTATGCAGGCTGAGTATTCTTCAAAAGATCATCTGTCGCAGGATATAAAACTGAGGTTAAGCCGACCTGCAAAGCGATTGCTGCTATTGAGTTCAATTGCACTCGTGGCAATGATTATTTTTATGACGATAAATCTGAGCGGTAATATTCGGTATGTCCTGGTGCATCGTGGCCTTATTTTAGCCACCATGCTTTTGGTCGCATTTGCCGCGGGCACCGCTACCGTATTATTTCAGACCGTTACCAATAATCGTATTTTAACGCCATCGGTCATGGGGCTTGAGGCATTATTCATCCTGATTCAGACAATGTTGATATTTTTTGTCGATGCTAATGGGTTTCGTGTATTGGGTATCACCGGTAAATTTCTCTGTGAATCCGCATTGCTATTACTGTTCTCTGTCTTTCTTTACCGCTGGTTGCTGACGGGGATCGGCATTAATTTGCACAAGGTTTTACTGGTTGGTTTGGTCTGCGGCACCCTGTTTCGTAGCCTTTCCAGCTTGATGCAACGTCTCCTTTCTCCTGGGGAGTTTGCTATCCTTCAGGGGCGTGTTTTTGCCACTTTTACTCGCGCTGCACCCGAAATTATCGCTGTGTCTGCTGGGATTACCTTGATGGTAGGGATTACTGTTTGGCGTATGCGTCACTGCCTTGATATTATTGCGCTTGGTAGAAGTACGGCCATTAATCTCGGTGTTGCTTATCAGAAGAAAATAACCACAATCCTCCTTCTGGTTTCGTTGCTGGTGGCTATCTCGACGGCATTGGTGGGGCCGCTAACCTTTCTTGGTTTGCTGGTCGCTAATCTGGCTTATCAGGTTGTTGGTTCATTCCGCCACCAATATTTGCTGCCTGGTGTTTTTCTTCTCGGGGCCATTACGCTGGTGGGCGGCCAATTAATTCTTGAACGCTTACTGAATATGTCGGGAACGCTATCGGTAGTTATCGAGTTTATTGGTGGTGCCCTGTTTATTTATCTTTTAATAAAAAAGGCTCCGGTATGATTGAAATAAATGGCATTAATAAAAAATACCAAGATACCGCAGTACTCAATAATATAAATGAGAGCATTCCTTCTGGCGGCATTACTTCGATCATTGGCCCAAATGGGGCAGGTAAATCGACATTGTTATCTATTATGAGTCGCCTTCTGGCTCCTGATATCGGGAATATTCTGTTTAACGGACTTGATGTTGCGAAAACATCCGGTGATAAACTTGCGACTATCCTGTCGGTTTTACGCCAAGAGAATCATTTTACCAGCCGTCTAACGGTGTCAGATTTAGTTGGATTTGGCCGCTATCCTTACTCGAAAGGCAGGTTAAATGACGATGACCGCCTGCATATAAATGCCGCGATGGAGTTTCTTAATCTCCAACCACTGCAAGACCGTTATCTTGATGAACTGTCGGGTGGGCAACGGCAACGCGCGTATGTCGCGATGGTGCTATGTCAGGACACGAAATATATTCTGCTGGATGAGCCATTAAATAATTTAGACATGAAACATTGCGTTGCAATGATGAAGCAATTGCGGCGTGCTGCTGATGAGTTACAGAAAACTATTATCCTTGTTATTCATGATATCAACTTTGCCTCTGCTTATTCCGACCATATTATTGCCATGAAAAATGGCGAGGTGATATATCGTGGGGAACCGAAGAAAATCATGCGCCCCCACATTCTGGAAGATATTTTTGATATAAAAGTCAGCATAGAAATGGTACAGGATCAGCATATTGCTGTTTACTATCGTTGAATGTTTCTACACCATAAATCAGATACGCATGTGGCCGGATATATATTGGTTAGAAGAGCTATCCGGCAACCTGCATTTTAGTGATGAGACATTTCGTGGATGATATCATCTTTGTCTAAAGAAATAGGATAGAACGTTGGCCAGTTATCCATTTCTTTAAGCAGTTTTTCCTGTGACTCATTACTCATGTAAATATGAAAATGATGGGATTTTTGTGGTTCAATAATATGATCACTAAACTGAACGTATTTGGGTGATTTTGAATTGACATCTTTGCATTCAAATAAATAACGAACTCCTTTCTTGCCTGAATCATAGTGCATTATTTTAAATCCGGAGTAAGTATATTGGCATGAGCTAACCGATTCCGCAGTATGGAAGTCTATGGTGTTATTCTCAATGCCAATCATATTAATATCTGTAGCATATCCTTTTTTATAATACTCTCTATATTCTTCAACTGTTTTATCTTTATTCTTTTTGGACTTATTTATCAGAACAGGATCGAGGTCGCCTTTTAATAAATAAGGGTTGATAGATTGCCAAACGCCATCCCAATCACTGAGTGCTCTATCTATAACATTGTTATCTTCGAAAATACCTTCACTGGCTTTGCGCATTGCATCCGATTGTTGATGTTCATGACCATGTTTGCCATGCGCTGATAAATTGAAACTGATTACTGTGGCACAGAGACCCAAGGTGATTAACGATAAATGGGAATGTTTTCTCAACATAGATGGCTCCTAATGAATGGTTAATTATGTAATGTTATACTATTACATTAATGCGAATCAATAGGTAATTTCGGAAACAGGAACCGTAGTTAGACTATTTAATGATGCCAGATACCGATGAAATAATGGGGTAAGCAGGTGCTGGATGATCTTTAAGAAAACCATTTATTAACAACTTAACTCCTATCTATTCTTCTTTTATTTACAACTTATCGGATTATAAAAACTAATCCAAATCCCCGAGTGTCGACCTCGTTGCATTTTTTAAAATAAACAACTGTCTGAATGATCACCTGCACAATTTTTTGCTGCAATCATCACATTAATGCAGTTTTTTGTATCGTAGCATCCTGCCTCATGAGATACATTTCTCTTAGTGATTTTACTCTGCAAGGCTGCGAAAAATGAAAATTTACAGTGACTTACCAATAACAATTAATGATGTAATTGATGCGCAGAAAAGACTGAAAGGTCATATCTACAAAACTGGGCTGGCGAGATCGAATTACCTGAGTGAACGTTGCCATGGCGAGATTTATCTGAAGTTTGAGAATATGCAGCGGACGGGGTCGTTTAAGATCCGAGGGGCTTTTAATAAGCTCAGCTCACTCAGTGAAGAAGAAAGAAAGCAGGGGGTTGTGGCCTGTTCTGCGGGTAACCATGCACAAGGCGTTTCTTTATCCTGTGCTATGTTGGGGATTAACAGTAAAGTGGTGATGCCCAATTGTGCCCCTAAATCAAAAATTGCGGCGACCAGCGAGTATTCTGCTCAGGTAGTGTTACATGGTGAAAACTTCAATGACACCATTGCTAAAGCCAGCGAAATTATTGAAATGGAAAACCGCATTTTCATCCATCCATTTGACGATGAAAAAGTTATTGCTGGTCAAGGTACTATCGGACTGGAAATACTCGAAGACCTCTATGATGTTGATAATGTCATTGTGCCGATTGGCGGTGGTGGATTAATTTCCGGTATTGCTCTGGCGATTAAATCTATTAATCCGACAATTAACATCATTGGTGTGCAATCAGAAAATGTTCACGGTATGGCGGCATCCTATTATAGTGGCAGTATTACTAACCATCGTAAAACCAGTACGTTGGCCGATGGTTGTGATGTCTCCCGCCCTGGTACTCTACCATTCGAAATCGTAAAAATGCTCGTTACTGATATTGTGTTGGTCAGCGAAGATGAAATAAGAAGAAGTATGATCGATCTTATTCAGCGTAATAAGATTATTACTGAAGGTGCGGGAGCATTAGCATCCGCAGCATTATTAAGTGGAAAATTAAAAGACTACATCACCGGCAAAAAGACCGTCAGCATTATATCAGGCGGCAATATTGATTTATCGCGCGTATCTGAAATAACGGGATTAGGCAGTATTTCGTAAAACATATTAATAAGGAATCTATTAATGAGTATCGATAATGCTATTACAACCACAACAGAAACAAAAGCAAAAACATGGCGTAAATCAGACACCACTTGGACTTTGGGATTATTTGGCACAGCAATCGGCGCTGGCGTTTTATTCTTTCCTATCCGCGCTGGTTTTGGCGGTTTAATTCCTATCTTAATTATGTTGGTGTTGGCTTATCCCATCGCCTTCTTTTGTCACCGTGCATTAGCTCGCTTATGTTTATCCGGTAGTAACTGTTCAGGCAATATCACCGAAACTGTGGAAGAACACTTTGGTAAGACCGGTGGTGTGGTCATTACCTTCCTCTATTTTTTCGCTATTTGCCCGCTGCTGTGGATTTACGGCGTTACTATCACTAATACTTTTATGACCTTCTGGGAAAATCAGCTCCAACTGGCTCCGTTAAACCGAGGTGTGGTGGCGCTGGCGTTGCTGCTACTGATGGCCACAGTGATTTATTTCGGTAAAGACCTGATGGTTAAGGTTATGAGTTTTCTGGTGTTCCCGTTTATTGCCTGTTTGGTACTGATTTCACTCTCACTGATCCCTTACTGGAATGCTTCGGTAATTGAACAGGTAGATTTGAGCCAGATTTCTCTGTTGGGGCATGACGGTATACTGGTTACCGTTTGGTTGGGGATCTCCATTATGGTTTTCTCTTTTAATTTCTCACCTATTGTTTCTTCTTTCGTGGTATCGAAACGCGAAGAATACGAATCGGAATTTGGTCGAGAGTTTACCGAGAAAAAATGTTCTCAGATTATCAGTAGGGCCAGCATATTGATGGTGGCTGTGGTGATGTTTTTTGCCTTTAGCTGCCTGTTTACTCTGTCACCGCAAAATATGGCGGAAGCCAAAGCACAAAATATTCCTGTACTGTCTTATTTGGCAAACCATTTCTCTACGATGTCCGGCAGTAAATCCACCTTTTCTGTGACACTAGAATATGCCGCTTCGCTAATCGCGCTGGTTGCTATTTTTAAATCCTTCTTCGGACATTATCTCGGCACGTTGGAAGGTCTTAATGGCTTGGTTATTAAGTTCGGCTATAAGGGTGATAAAACTAAAATATCCAGTGGAAAGCTCAATCTGATCAGTATGTTCTTTATTATGGGATCAACCTGGTTAGTGGCCTATATCAATCCGAACATCCTGGATTTAATTGAAGCGATGGGCGCACCAATTATCGCCTCACTGCTGTGTCTACTACCGATGTACGCTATTCATAAATTGCCTGCTCTGGCCCGTTTCAGAGGCCGGCCAGAAAACTACTTTGTTACCCTCGTCGGTCTGCTGACCATCTTCAACATCGTCTACAAATTATTATAAGACGGCGCTAAAAGCCCGTGTTTACACAATGAAACGCGGGCGGAGTAATCACATGACATTAAACCCTACAGTTCTGGTTATAAACAGTGGTTCATCATCTATTAAATTTTCAGTACTTACTGTGAGCAATTGCGAAACCATTGTATCCGGAATTGCCGATGGCATCGGTACAGAAAAACCTTTTCTGCGGATTGATAAAGTCACTCAGTTTCAACTGGCCAAATGGAATTACGCTGACGCATTAGCCGCGATTGCCGATGAGCTGGAAAAACGTGATGTTAATAAATCAATTTCACTCATTGGTCACCGCATTGCCCACGGTGGTGAAATATTCAGTGAATCGGTACTGATTGATGATCGGGTTGTGGAGGAGATCAAAAAAGTTTCACCGCTAGCACCGCTGCATAATTACGCTAATTTGCACGGCGTTGAGGCTGCACGTCAACTGTTCCCCGGCATCAAGCAAGTGGCTGTATTTGATACTGGTTTTCATCAAACGTTAAAGCCGGAGGCTTATCTTTACGCGCTACCTTACCGCTATTTTCGCGAGTATGGGATACGACGTTATGGGTTTCATGGTACCTCGTATCGCTATGTGGTGGGGCAAGCGGCGAGTTTCCTCGGCCTTGATGGGAAGGATTGCGGCCTGATTATCGCTCATTTGGGGAATGGAGCCTCTGTCTGCGCCGTTCAGGACGGCAAAAGCGTCGATACATCGATGGGCATGACTCCTCTGGAAGGCTTGATCATGGGGACTCGCAGCGGTGACGCGGACTTTGGCGCACTAGCGTATCTGGCACGCCAGACTGGGCAGAGCCTGGATGATCTGGATCATATGTTAAATAAGGCGTCTGGCTTACTGGGGATCTCCGGTCTTTCTGCGGATATGCGCGTCCTGGAGAAAGCTTACCACGAGGGACATGACGGGGCGCGTCTGGCAATCCATGCTTTTGTACACCGCCTGGCACGGCATATCGGCGCGCATGTCAGCGCGTTACGCCGATTCGATGGCTTGATTCTGACCGGAGGAATCGGTGAAAACTCATCGCTTATCCGTCAGTTAATACTGGAACATCTGGCCGCTTTTGGGATTGATATTGATCACGGTAAAAATAAGCGGCTGCCGCATGGAACCGCCCACGTCATTACTACTGCCCGCTCACGGGTCGTTGTCGCCGTGATTCCCACTAACGAAGAGAAAATGATTGCGCTCGATGCTGTTCGCCTTGGCTATGCACAACAGGGCACTGCGGTTCCTGAGGCCGTTTTCTAGTCGTTTGCCACATTAAGAAACCACTCATATCTTGTTTATTGGAGTTCGTTCATGAAGACCGATGTAGATGTAAACAATAAAAAATATGCAGATGCCTGGCTGGGATTTAGCGGAAACGATTGGCACAGTGAGATTAATGTTAGGGATTTTATTCAGAAAAACTATCAGCCATATGAGGGGGATGAGTCATTTCTGTCAGAGGTGACGTCTGCCACGCAAAAGCTGTGGGAACAGGTTATGGAGGGGATTCGGCTGGAGAATGCCACTCATGCTCCGGTTGATTTTGATGATGATATCGCCACCACTATTACCGCTCATGAACCCGGTTATATCGAGTCTGGCTTGGAAAAAATCGTCGGGCTACAGACCGATAAACCGCTGAAGCGCGCGTTACACCCTTTCGGCGGTATCAACATGGTACAAAGTGCATTTGACGCTTATGGCCGTGAAATGAATGCCGATTTCAAATATATCTTTACTGATTTACGCAAAACCCATAATCAGGGTGTGTTCGACGTTTACTCCCCTGAGATGCTCAAATGCCGTAAATCCGGCATATTGACCGGCCTACCGGATGGCTACGGGCGAGGGCGCATTATCGGTGATTACCGACGTATTGCACTTTATGGTATCGACTATCTGGTACGGGAGCGCGAGTTGCAGTTTGCCGATTTACAACCGCAGCTTGAGCAAGGGATTGAGCTGGAGAGTGTGATTCGCCTGCGTGAGGAGCTGGCGGAGCATCGCCATGCATTGTTGCAGATTAAGACGATGGCTGCCCGCTACGGTTTTGATATCTCAGATCCTGCCAAAAATGCTCAGGAAGCTATTCAGTGGCTCTATTTTGGTTATTTGGCAGCGGTAAAATCGCAGAACGGCGGGGCGATGTCTCTGGGCAGAACCGCGACATTCCTCGATATTTATATTGAACGCGATTTGGCAAACGGAGCACTGAGCGAACAGGATGCACAGGAGCTTATCGATCACTTCATCATGAAAATCCGCATGGTTCGCTTCCTGCGTACCCCTGAGTTCGATTCGCTGTTCTCCGGTGATCCTATTTGGGCCACCGAAGTGCTCGGCGGAATGGGGTTGGATGGCCGTACATTGGTCACCAAAAACACCTTCCGTTATCTCCACACGCTAGACACAATGGGGCCAGCACCCGAACCGAATTTGACCATTCTATGGTCGGAAGCGCTGCCAGCGGCATTTAAGAGCTATGCCGCCAATGTATCAATCCAGACCTCGTCGTTACAGTATGAAAATGACGACCTGATGCGTGCTGACTTTGACAGTGATGACTACGCCATTGCCTGCTGCGTTAGCCCGATGGTGCTCGGCAAGCAGATGCAGTTCTTCGGTGCGCGCGCTAATCTGGCGAAAACCTTGCTGTATTGCATCAATGGCGGCAGGGATGAAAAACTCAAAATTCAGGTCGGCCCGCAATGTGCGCCAATGACCGATGAAGTGCTGGATTATGAGCGAGTGATGGCCAGTCTTGATGTATTTATGGACTGGCTGGCGGTGCAATACATCAGCGCGCTGAATCTGATTCATTATATGCATGATAAATACAGTTACGAAGCCTCACTGATGGCGCTGCACGATCGTGATGTCTATCGCACGATGGCTTGCGGTATCGCCGGGCTTTCGGTGGCCGCGGATTCCCTCTCGGCTATCAAATACGCTAGGGTTAAACCTATTCGTGATGCAGATGGGCTGGCTGTCGATTTTGCGATTGAAGGGGAATATCCACAGTACGGTAACAACGACGAGCGCGTCGATACGATTGCCTGCGATTTAGTCGAGCGTTTTATGAAGAAAATCAGTAAGCTGCCGACCTATCGCAATGCGGTGCCGACCCAATCAATTCTGACTATCACTTCCAATGTGGTTTACGGCCAGAAGACCGGTAATACACCGGATGGCCGCCGTGATGGTATGCCATTTGCGCCGGGAGCCAACCCGATGCATGGCCGTGATCGCAAAGGGGCGATTGCCTCACTCACTTCAGTCAGCAAACTGCCGTTCAAATATGCCAAAGATGGGATTTCCTACACGTTCTCGATTGTCCCTGCGGCATTAGGCAAGGACTCGGCGATACGTAATAATAATCTGGTTGGCCTGTTGGACGGCTATTTTCACCATGATGAGGCAATGGAGGGCGGGCAGCATCTTAATGTTAATGTGATGAACCGAGACATGCTGTTGGATGCCATTGAACATCCTGAGAATTACCCAAATCTCACCATTCGCGTCTCTGGCTATGCGGTACGTTTCAACGCCCTGACGCCTGAGCAACAGCAGGATGTTATCTCCCGCACTTTCACCCACGCATTGTAATTATCCCCAACCCCCTTTAACAAAGGGGGGTCTTAGGTATTTTTCAGTCTTTGTGCTACAGCATTCAACTTATGTTGAACGATTAGCCGCTGTTTCACTTAACGTAAAATAATTCACTTTCCTAATTTCAGCTCCAGTACTCGATCCACAGAGGTAATCGTTTCAGTTCTATGAGCTGTAAGCAGTATAGGTAACTCTAACTCCTTTTCCTTTGGTTCTTACCTAACAGAGCCAACTGAGTTGCCGATGGAGTCAAGCCCATTTTTGGGCAAGCTGTTATTGTGTGAAATAGCAACGCTGGAATCTGACTGATAAGTTAGCCCTTATAGAACCAAGCTTTTAAATGGTTAAATGATGACATTTTTATATCTTCTAATGATATCTAATTTCTAGCCAGTAATACGTATGACTTCAATATAATTCATTAAGAATACACACTGATGCGGTTGAGTATTTTATGCTTGAACTACTTAGTAGTTATGACTCCTACCGACCTCATGGTGAAATGCAATTGACCTGGGTCACATTTATTATAAAATATTTGTAGGAATATTCTCTCTAATAATCTCTTATGTTCTTGTTCTTATTTTAATTGAATTTCGTTGGCGCTCTTGTACCGCAATGTCTTACGGTATTATTAATGAGAAATTTCTCATTTGTCGAGTTGAATAATACATTTATAATGTGTAGGACGTTTACAATTGGTAACATTTAGATGGTTTGTCTTATACAATCAATGTTTCTACACTATATCTCGCGGGTGTTTAATCGATATTTTATTTAAGTGAGAACGCATTTTTATACTTGGTAATTTTATCATGAGAGTGGGCGATGGTATTATCATGATTATTTAAAATAATCCTGTTTTATTCAATGCTATGTGTCTTCCTCTTGGTCGTTTAAACTTATTACGCATTGGTTTAAAAATGGATTTATTAATTTCACATATTTAACATGGAAGTCAGGTTATGTCTAAAAATATTCTCTCCGTATCTATTATAATCATTTTGGGCGGCTACCCGTGTCCACCGTTATTATTGACCATCCTCTTGGTTTATCTGGTGGTCTCTCTTCCGATACTCATAACTTATCGAAGTACGAATGCTTTTACTGCTACTTATACAGCCGGAGTAACCTATATTTATAGGGCCAGAAAATTTGAGCATAAAGAACATATTTTCCAGATGACTTTTAATAGTATCGATTCCTCCTGTCTTGCCACAACACTAAGGAATATCATCAATACTGTCAGGAATAACTCTAGAATGCCCATTTTACGGAGTGAACTTACATACATCAAATAGTCCTCGTGAATGTCACGTATCGTCGGAATATGCTACCTCTTTGAATGTAAGATGCGTAAGAGTATTGCTTAAATTTTTAGAAATTTCTCCGATAAATTTTAGTGAATACCTTGCTCTGTCAGTCCTAATTATCTGAGCAGGAATATACACATTCAGATAATTAGAATTATCACCCTTGAGTCGAAATGCAATGATAAATAGGGAATGTAAGCACATGGATAAATCATCTCTTGCTGTTTTTAATAAAAAATATATTTATTATCAGTACCTCTATACATTAGACTCAAGTCACGGTCATCACTCTATGCTTGGTAAAGAAAATCGCCTGAGTCGTGAGGTGAAATCATCTAATAATACATGGTTATGTATCAGTCAGATAAGAGGGCTGTTATTGGCAGTGTTATTATCAATAATAATTGAGAGTAGCGCATATGCGGTAAATTATACAACAACGCAAATTTGCAGTAACGGTCAAACCTGTATTTATAGTGCTGCGGACACATTTAACCCCTCATCAAAATCTGCAATCTACGTTATTGATAGTCAGTTACAATTAACGGGGAGTCAGTTGTTCTTTACTGATTCCATTGGAGTTATTTTGGACAATAGCACAGGGGAAATAACAGATGCGATTATTAATGGTGCTACCGATTCGACCTCTGGGGTGAATGTATCAGTGCGAAACTCATCACTGTTAACGCTACTTGGTACAAACAGCCTAACAGGCTCACGTAGAGGATTAAACGCTCAAGGTAATAGCCATGTCATTAGCAACGGCAATCTTGATATAGATATAAATGATCCATTCGCTCTAAACCCAGAAATATCTGGAATAACGAGTTTCGAGGCATCAATCATCGAACTTAATGGTTTACAAACTAACATTAGCTTGGGGAACTCTCGTATAAATGAAGCTAAGTATGGGCTGTTCGTTGATAGCGGTGGAGTAATAACCACCGATAATGTACAAAGTTTAGTTACTGTCACTACATATGGCACGGGCGGAGAAGCGGGCATCATGGCGACAGGGCTTAACAGCCGTATTAGTTTAGTGAACGCAAATATAAAAACATTAGGGTTATCTGATTCATTATCGTCAGTCAGTGCATATAATTCAGGAAACGTTACTTTCAGCGGCTTGCTTAACATCGAGTCTCCCTTTTCTAAAGGTGTAGAGGTAAGCAGCGGTGGGGTAGTCTTGTTAAATGATGTAAATATTGCTAATAGTGGTAATCAAGACCATTCAATTTACGCGCAAGGTGATTTATCCAAGGTTGGAATAACCGGATCGGCGAATCTTTGGATTGGTTATGGCAGTATTGCTGTTGATGGTGTACATGCGGATAACAGTAGTCGTATTGATCTCAATGGTACCACTGTTATTAACAATAAAGGGTCCATATCCAGCTCTGGGATTATCGCTACTCATTCGGCTATTATTGATATTACAGGCTCGACACTAATTACAATTTTTGGTGATGATTCATTCGGTTTAGCTGTTTATGACGGTGCATCGCTGCTCGCGCGTAATACTGATTTAGTGATTAATACAACGGGGAGCGGTGCCTCCGCCATCCTGGTCTCCGGTGAAGATACTGTATTAAGTGTTAATGGCGGGGCTATTAACACTACAGGCGCTAATGCGCATGGTATCAGCGTGACTAATCGTGCTGGTAAGACACTAGATAAAAATATAAATAATATCCTTCCGCATGTGACTATTTCCGGTAGTGGTTCTGCTGTGTTAAATGCCTCAGGGACTGCCAGCCATTTAACATTACTTAATACATCATTAAATACGGCTATGACCGCTGGCTTAGATTCGTGGGGAGCTAAAGCAGAGAATGAAGGCTTGATTACCTTAGGAACAAACACAGATACAGGAGGAACTCGCCTCTGGGCCACCGGTGGGATCATTTCACTTAGTGACAATGCAAATGCTGCTGGTTCACAAATCAAGCTGAATACCTTAGGAGTATTAGATATATCGGCCTTCAATGGTAATGCCACGGTAGGCTCTATCGACGGTGATGGTAGCATTGCACTGGGTCGTAATACGTTGATTATCGGCGCAAATAATATAAGTAATAATGGTAGTTTGGTTGATAATGCTGATTATGCAGGTGCCTTCTCTGGTAGTGGTAATCTAATTAAAACCGGCAACCTCAACCAAATATTGTCCGGTGCGGGTCACATTGTGAGTGATATATTTGTTAATGAGGGGACGCTTACCTTTAAACAAAACGGTACCTTCACTGCTACGGGGAATTTCACTACTGCGGGTGGTGCAACAACGGTTATTGGTGCACAACCTGCAATATTACAGGTTGGCGGTGCTTTTAAGCAGCTTGCAAATAGTAACCTGGTTGCTTGGATAGGCGCGTCACCTGATATTATTGCAAATAGTGCAACACTCGAAGGCAAACTTACAATTAATGGATTCAACGCCATTCCTGAACCGATATTAGCCAGTGCAGTGACCAACCAAAACTACAACTTCATTCACACTACCAACGGCATAACCGGTAATTTTACTAATATAAACAGTATTGATGGTTCATTTATAAACAGCGGACTTGACTATCTGATTACCAGTGGTTTCGTCGAGAACAGTGGATTAGATTATAACTTGGGTTTCGAAATGGCCTGGACAGAGACTAATCCCACCAATCGGAGAGGGAGCTTCAGTCTGGCCGAAGGCTCTGCTTTTAATGTAGATTTAGTTTTAGCTAATCAACCTGCGAGTAATACATGGTCAGGACAAGAGCTTATTAAAAGTGGCAGCGGTTTGTTAGTCTTATCAGCAAAGAACACCTATACCGGCTCAACAACAATTACTGGTGGAGAACTGGCATTGAAGGGTGCTGGAAATATATCGACCAGTAGCAATTTGTCGCTAACCAGCATATATAGCCTCTTCGACGTCAGCAGTATTTACGGTACTGATACCACAGTCAATAATTTGTCGGGCGTACCTGGAAGCCAACTGGTACTGGGTGGTAAAACTTTAACGGTCAATAATAGCCAAGATACAGGCTACGATGGCAATATAGATGTGAGCGCAGCCAGCTTAGTCAAGGTTGGAAATAGCACATTGACGCTCTCAGGTAATACAGCCTATACCGGTAATACTTTGATCAAACAAGGTCAGCTCGTCCTGGATGGTGTTCAGGGTGGGGGGCAGTTGGTCAGTGACATAACCGGATTACAAAATACTCAACTTAGTCTGGTTCGTGGTGCAAGTTTAACGGGTATTATCGATCCAATCGATGTGAGTATTGATAGCCGTAGTCACTGGAATATGACTGGGGACTCTATAGTTAATAAGATGATGTTAGCGGGCAATATCTATTTCTCTCCCGTGAGTAATTTAACGCAAGGGAGATCTTTGGAAGCGGCTAACTGGGAGGGACAAAACGGAGTTGTAGAGTTGTTCGCTACGTTGAATAACGGGCAGTCTATTAGCGATAAACTCATCATTAATGGTGGGAATGTAACGGGACAAACCTATATAGCCGTACATAACGCAGGCGGATTAGGGGGACAAACTACGGGAAATGGCATTCTGGTTGTCGAGGGTATTAATGGCGCAAACACCACAGTTCAAAGTAGCAAAGATAGTTTTAAACTTATCGCGCCTGTTTATGCCGGAGTGTACTCTTACAAATTAACCGCGGGTGATGCACAACAACGGGGCGAAAACTGGTATCTCACGAGTACATATTCATATCGACCAGAAACAGCTCTGCTCCCCTCATCTATTGATTTAGTCGGACAAATATGGCAAAGCATGGTCAGTACATTGAATGATCGCCGTGGTGATGCACATCGCGGTAATGATACTGAAATTGGAGTGGGCCAAGCGATTTGGATGCGTTTTATTGGGCAGGATAATCAACGCAACAGTAATGAAGGGGGCAGTACACCGGCATTTCAAGCACATATTAGTGGGCTGGAATTAGGTACGGACCTGTGGAACAGAAAAACGGATGATGATGCTGATAACATTGTCGGTGTTTATACGTCTATGGCGCATGGTGACGCCGATGTAAAAGGTTTTATTGATGGTGGAATGAATATTGACGCCGGTTCGGTAAGTAGTGATGCCTATAGCATAGCGGGCTACTTTACGCGCACAGAGTCAAATGGGCTTTACACTGATACCGTATTACAATATGGGTGGTCTGTAGGGAATAGAGCAAGCCGTATTAATGTCAATGGACAAGGTATTACAGCGTCTTTAGAAATTGGTTTTCCATTCTCTGCCAATAAAACATTTTTTATCGAGCCACAAATTCAAGTTATTTATCAAAATATGCAATTCGATGATATCGAATTAGCAGAGACCTCAGTAAGCAGCATTATCAGTGATCAAACAACCGGCCGTATCGGTTTAAGAGGTGTTTGGCATGATGTGACTCTTGGTACTGTACAATGGACACCTTACCTTAAAGTAAATGCGTGGGGTCAAACAGGTGGAAATATTCAGACTGCTTATATGACGGAAACCCATGAAACCACGTTGCAAAACAACTTCCACCACACCACATTGGAATTAGGTGGTGGCACATCACTTGAATTAAGTCGTACTGTGAGTGCTTATGTACAGGCTAGCTATCGTGATGGGCTTAGCCATGGTGGTCATACAACACAAGGTTCACTGGGGCTAAATTGGCGTTTCTAAATAGCTGTTTAATAAATCGATGAGATTGGACACTTTGTTAGCCGTATTAATAAAATGAGAGTGAAAACAATCTTTATCAACGAGTTTAAATAAATGTGTTGGTTCGTCAAGGTATATTAAAACAGAGGAAGAACATACTGAAACACCATATCCAAACTTGTCTGCAACAGACTTCAGGAACAGTGATAAGGGATCAATCCAGTCTGGTTAACATTGATAATTGGGATGCAGCCTAAAATGGGTAATCCATTGAGCAGAAATTACGGTTCCAGACGGTAGCCAATTATTAATAGAGCATGATACGCTATTTTGTCCAATTGATGTTAAGTGAAATTTGTCATGTGGCTTATTGATTTATATGTTTATAGCTATATTAACTTTATGAGGTGCCTTATGATTATTGCTACAATATCTGATAATAATAATATATTTGCTGAGGGGCTTAAGGTTATTTTAGAAACTAGTTTTGAATGTTATTCAATACAAGTTAATATTGTAAGGGACCATAATGGATTGGATGTGTTGGCGTTCTATATTCCTGATGGTAAAGGTAATGTCAAGTTCAGTAGTGATGCACTTAAAATAGTGAATAGCAGTGAATATGTGTCTGATGCCTTTCAGGGAAATAATAATTATATTTATCGTGATGATAAAGTGAATACTATCATATGTAAGTCAAACGTTGTGCTTGGTTTTCTTTTTTTTAGAGTCATCACGGGATCCGTCTCCTATCAAAAAAAGAAACCTAAATCCCCTGTCTGTAGTCGAGAATAGAGTTATTTCATTGATATCAGAAGGATATAGTATGATTCAGATTGCCAAAGCTTTGAACAAAAGTGTGAAAACAGTGAGTTTTCAAAAAAGATCGGTAATGAATAAACTTAACATCACTAATAATGCTGATTTATATACTTGGATTTATCATGAGTTTAACGTATTAGGCAGATAGTGAAGTGGAATACTGAATTTGGCCACCGGCATAGAGGTGATATTGTATTCACTCCCGCTGGACGTATTTTAACCAGAGAGCTTTAGCTATATATTGAATTATGAAGCGCAGTGTAATTAATAAGTGTGGGGCAATTCACTGTGAACAGCCCCATCAATCTATAACAATCGCCTGACATAAATTAGCTGCGTTATTTTCGCGGATTTAATTATATGTCATGGTGAAGTTTGCTGTACTGTTTGCAATACCGGTCCCTACTGCTCCCTCAGTTTGATAATAACGCGCTTTTAAAGGAATGGAATAAGTTGCTTCTGTTGTGTTCACGACAAAAAAGGGAGCATTAAGTGGAATGATGTTATTTGAATTATCCAATAGCTGGACGCCCACGCCGGTAGCTCCACCTGGCGTTAATGCAAGGATATCCGCTGTTCCTGATGACACACCATCAAAAGTGATATTAACGTTAGTATTAATCGAGCAATTAGTCAGGTCAATCTTGAAACTTTTAGCCTCTGATGTACTACCAATATGTGTAAATATATTTTTAGGAATCATCCCTAAGTTCACATCAACGGAGGGGGTTGCCACCGAGCAACCCGAGTTTATGATGGTTCCGCCCGTTAATTTGAACCGTGTGATTGATATACCCATTTGAGTGTCACGAATAGATTCGTCGTATATTAGCCCTGTCGTCAATGCTCCTGACCCCACACTGTCAGACGTCTTATACAATTTGACTTGTACATAAATACCGTTGGGTGCAGCGCCATACTGTACGTTGGGGACTAAATTACTATTTGTAAAAGGAGACGGGGGGAAGACTGTCGTCCTGTCGCCTCTGAGCGTAGTCACTTGTACACCCACCCCTGGAATATTCGTATCCATCATAACGGAGTTTAGATCGGGTGGTGCCAGCGATGAGGGCGTTATAAAGATCAACGTCTGCCACGTTCGACTCCATGTCGCAGAACAGGTGAAATTAACAGGCCAACTTAAATTTCTTGAGCCACTATCAGCAAGCAGGTCACCGACGTTTTTACCTGCGGTATCGATATTTCCGGGATTCCAGGACGCTTCCGTTGAACGATCTCCTCCTCCTATAAATAGACATGCTGTCCTCCCCTGAATGGAGAATAAAAACAGCACTAATAATCCCATTTTTAATAAATAGTTACGATGTGTAGGAGCTTTGCTATTCATCGATATATTTCCTTCAAATAATTATGAGCAATATTCACTGACAAATTGCATCTATGTGGCGAATAGAAGGTGAATTAATAACCTCAGGTAATGTAAAACTCACCTGACAGCGTTGCGAAATATCGTCCCCCCATTTCACCTCTAAATGCACATTATCGGGGATGCCACTCATATAAACCTGACCTTCGTCCCCAACGATACTGGTGTTGGGCTGTGCGGTTGCTGCAACATCGCTTTGGGTGACGATTGCGCCAAAGGGCACGGGTTTATTCCGGTATTGGAGATTGATTAATACACGGCTACCAACACGGGTTTTAAAATCAGCCAGTACAAGTGCCCCTTGTGTCGGGACTACGTTCTGAACCGCCAGATCGATATCGACATCATCGGCCATCGATTGGGTATCCAGTGCAATACGATTATTGCGGTAGGTACTGACAGAAGACACCACGGTATATCCCCGCCAGTCGGTATAAACGCCGGTATTATTTTCTACCCGCAGACCTTTTGCTCCTGGGGCTCGAACTAATGCTGCGGTATCGCCAAATTGTTGTGAGAAAGTTACACCGTAAGGATGGGCCGCAATGCCGCCATTCAGACCATAATTAAGCTGATGAGAATCATTGCTATAGTTATAACCTGTTCTCACTTCACCATAGGTTCCTTTATAACTCAGATTGGCATTCCCGCTGCTGCCCCCTCCCCGATTACTGTATCCCTGTGAAATGCCGTAGCTCAGATTATTATCAGCTAACGCCGTTCCACTCAGCCCAGCTTGCTGTGCCGTACTTCCACCTTTAGTCGTATTAATACTATAAGTCGCCCAGCTATTAGGCAGCCATCGGCTGAGTGGAATATGCACGCCAAAAGCGAACTGTTGGTTTGCCGCAATATCGCTTCCCGGATTTTGGGTATAGCTGTAACTGAAACTATAATTGATACTTTTGTAGCTCAGATTATATCCAGCCATAATACTACGTTCATAACCCTCTTTTCGCCAGTAGTCTTGTTGATAACCAGAGAAATTAAGCGATCCGAAATCTCCCATTGATTGGCTGATATTGGCCTGTATTTTGCTGCGCTTATTATAATTCGACATACCATTAGTGGTGTCGACATTGCTCCACTCATTCACTTCTTGAAAATCATAATAACCCTCTGTGGAGTAGCGGTATCCAGCCAGGCTAAATGAGGTGCTCGTTACGGCAATATCTTTTGAATAACGGAATCGATAAGATTGCCCTGAATGAGTTGTCGTATCCGGTAATTCTGTATTGGCCTGAATACCATCGAGAGAAATTGACCCCCAGTCATTAAAGCCATAACCGAGGCCCACTGCTATTGCGGTATAGTTTTCTGCAATCAGTGATCCACCATAAACGGTTGTGGCATAGGGCAGGCCATAAATCAGTGTGGCCTGACCAAAATTAGGCGTTTGGCTATTATTATTTGAAGACCGATATTGCCCGGCCGTGGCCGCATATTTCATTTGCCCTTCGCGGAGCATAATTGGCACGGACGAAAAAGGCTGGGTAAAGCTCCGTTCACTACCGTCTGCCTCCCGGATAGTGACGTCCAGATTACCACTGGCTGCGGTCGGGTAAAGATCAGTGATTTCAAATGCGCCAGGGGCGACATAGCTCTGATAAATAATGGAGTTATTCTGACGGATAGTAATCTGAGCGTTCGACTGTGCAATGCCACGAATAACTGGCGCAAAGCCTCTTAAACTGTCAGGCAGCATATTGTCATCGGAAAGCAACTGAGCACCTAAGAATTGCACACTGTCGAAGATATCACCGGGGGATGCAGTTTCCCCAAGCACCAGTTGCCCGCGGAGAGATTGGATATCACGTTGGGCATAAGTATTAATACTGTCCCAATTTTGCCCACCGCTGCTACTGTCAGAATAAGCGGAATAGTTACGTAATCGCCATGCCCCCATATTCAGCCCGCTGCGCAAATTCAGGTAATAACTATTGTTAGCTGCGGACTGATTATTGCTGAGGGTATTCGAACCACTGAAATTATAATCCATCAACAATGCAGTCAGCCCTGAATCCCACAACTCGGGGCTAACGTACCCGCGCGCACGATTGTCCAATGCAGCCTGCGGAATGCTGAGATTCAATCTCTGCTGATTAAAATCAAGACGGCTGCTGGCCTGGGGTATATACAGCCCTAAATCTGTTAATGGCGTATCGGGTGGTAATGCTTTTAACGCGGGAAATGCATCAATTTTCACGCCTATATCACCGAGTTGACGGGGCGTTAACTCCGGTTGTAGCTTGCCATTGATATCGACAAAATTCACCTTCTGCGAGCTAATGCGGCGATCGCCTAAATAAATATCAACCCAGTAGGTACCCGGAGACTGCCCTCCCGCGCGAGAGAATTGGCTCAGATCTGTCAGTTTTTCTGCGCTCCCCCTCATCTCAAGCGATGCCGGGTTGAAATAGTCTTCTGCATTGACAAATATTGGATAGAACATTGCCCCCAGGGTGACCTGAGTACTGATGCAAATAGCCAGCCATGAATACCGATACGCAGGATAAGTCGCTTTAGAACAGGTAGGCGTCGAGTATACAGAGACAAGATTGAGCATGTTTTTCCCTAACCTTCTGCATTATCTTGAAGGGATAAAATTTAAAAAAATAGAACCGATGCGGGCTATAAAACCACGTTCTGCCGTGGTGTGATGCCACCGTAGTCATTGATGGTTCCCCAACTGATCTGCGCTGATGCCCCAATGGGTTGGCTCAACACTTTCTTATCAAAAGGCGACACCATGACACTCTCTTTAATCGGCTGATTATTAATATAGATACGTGAAAATGAAATATAGTAAGGTGTGGGGTTAGTGATTTGTAGCTGATTATTAACACGGGAAAACGTGACTTTCTTATAGGCTTCACTGGCTCCATTAAACAAATTCCGAGGGCGATAAATCAACTTCATTTTGGAGTTAATAGAGATAGATAATCTGTTGACGGCATTTTTTTGCGTGGCGGGAATAGCTTTTATATTAACCCAAAATATCGATTCTTTATCATTGGGTAATGCGCCGCCGGTGAGCATAACACGCAGAATGTTCTCTTGTTTCCCATCAAGTCGGAACAGGGGCGGAGTCACAACAAATGGCGGTTTTTGCGTATTATTACTGGAATAATTATCAACCCATGACTGAATAAGATAAGGCATTCCTTCATCGGGGTTCCTTATGGCGACGGACGCCTCTTTTTTTGAGCTATCATAAATGAGGCGGGAACCCGTAATAATGACGCCAGCATAAGCCGCATTTGAAATAAACATTAACGATATAATTTGTACAGCAATCATGCCTATCTTAAGCATCACGTTCTCCTCGCTAATAAATAAGTGGTCTAAT
Organism: Yersinia aldovae ATCC 35236; assembly: GCF_000173735.1. Lineage (GTDB taxonomy): Bacteria > Pseudomonadota > Gammaproteobacteria > Enterobacterales > Enterobacteriaceae > Yersinia > Yersinia aldovae. The sequence goes on from NZ_ACCB01000004.1 coordinate 49,326, forward strand.
TATCCACACACGTATATGGGACACTGGGCATCCATTCCCAGCAGGGTAATAACTTAGTTATAAGCGATTTCGAAAGTTGCAGTGGCGTTAGCACTGCCTGCCGTAACACCCGCGGTAAGTGCTTGATAAGCAGCTTTAAACGTCCATGTATTCGTCCCATCGACCAACGTTTTTGTTAAAGATGCTTGATTTAAAGGAACAGTTGTAGTGCCGTTCTCCTCAAACAGAGCAACAGCAACGTTTGTTGCCTCATCGCCACCATCAACAGTAATGGCGAGTAAATTCGGGTTTGTACTCGCGGTGCCGCTGAATGTGACGGTTGCGGTTGAAGCCGGGCAGTTTTCCAGGTTCAGAACAACATCTTTAGGGGTAGTCTGTGCGCCAGTTGTTTTCAAGCTATCTAATGGGTACATACCGAGTGCTACATTGACGGTACCACCACCGACAATGCTACAAAGGGTATCAACAATCGACCCCGTAAATTCGACCGAACCTGTGGGTGCCGCATTAGCACTATTGAGGGTGCTAAATGTAAAAAGGCTGGCGCTAAGGACAAGTAGTTGGATCTTTTTCATATTTAATTTCCCAGAATAATTAGTATCTATTGATTGAAAAATAGGCACAGTAAATACACCCATAGAGTATTGAATGGGATTAACACTAAATAAAATAATATTGATAAGTCATCCCTAACCATCAGTTTAGGCCAGTAATGAACTTATCTTTACATTGTACGGATGCATGACACAGGTAGCATTACGCCATATATTCACTCCTCTATGGTGGGATTGAAATTCACTGTTCTGTCCTTAATACAGTAGAGCTTACATTATGATAAATAGACTTTATTTAAACATATTGATTGTTCTTTAAAGTATCTCATGTCAAAAATAGAACAAAAAATAAATCACTTTCCACGCTTCAAATAACACACGTTCAAGGCGAATGGCCATATCGCCATAAGCTATTACTTATGGAAAATACCATTGAGATAGCGACAGTGTTCGTTTCTTAGGCTATTTATTTTAACAAGAAACAAAAAGCGTTTTAGTCTAATGAAAAATAAATTAACACACCGCACAAATAGCAAAAACAGACTTTGTAGTCACTGTGTCAGGATGTTTTCTGTAAGGCCATGCAATCATCATGGGAATCTGACTTGCTTGGTATCATACTCTTCATGGTAGGTCATTTTTCATTAATGTGTGATGTATGATAATACTAGACTTATCTTAAATTTATGCCAATAAATTTTTAACCAAATTATTGATCTTGATCTGTTTTTTTAGTGTATCGTTGATCTTACCACCCTAAATCTTGGCTATAAAATCCAATTTTATATGTAACATTTAGAGTGTAAGTGTATGCTTTTATTAATAAAAAAAATGAATATTTAGGCGTTTCTACTTAAAAATAATGTGAACACATCTTGTCTTAATACTAGATGTTACAAGTAACATAAATGATAATGAATATCACTAAGAATAATCTCATATCAAATATCTGTTTTTTAGGTGAAATTCAATCCAGTCAGGTTAGATTTGAATGGCATTATAGAATGTATAAGTTAAATGATTTTTTGGCTCGTAAGTATTTTATTGTGTAAGGAGAGTGTGGTAGAGAGCACAGATCTGAAAAATAGAGAAAAGAAATTTTAAAATATAGACATTGACCATCAAATGTGCTGATTGAAACCACTCAAACCATCTTATTGGATGCAGCAACTGACCCGCCCCAGAATAGATACAAAGCTCAGTGAGTAATATTGGGTTGTTGACTGCTAATTTTAGGATTCCGCCATATTGCGGTAAATTCCTACGGTGTAATATAATTCAACGTCTGATGAGGGCGCATACATTATAACCTCCCCGTGATGCCTTGATTATCTTCCAAGCCTGAACGATATCACTGAATCTATGCTTTTCCGAACGTGCATCACGAAAATAGTCGTTAGCACTCTCTATAAATTTATTTTGAATGAGTGGGCTTCAACGCTGTATTTATAATTCCACGGGTTCAGCAGCCCAGAGTTTTTGATGTTGTGGGTTCGGGATTTACAGCTCTGGCGGCAAAATGGGAATAGCGACTACCTGGTTACGTATTCTCGTAGTGGCTAGCACCTATGATACAAGCGAGCATATTCCGTCGGTAAGTTTGGTTTATTCTCTGATGCTGTTGCCCTGTTTTGAGAGAAAACGACTCCAGCCATCCTCGCGCGAGGGGGGGGGCGTCTTGCGGGACGTGAAATCAGAGTATAAAACGAGATAAAAAACAGAAAAGCTAATGTAGCGGCCACGCTCATGACACCATTTTGATATTTGTGAGACTCAAGTCTTAACTTTGAATTAGAGGGAATAAATAACTAAATAAAGCAGAGTAACAGAGTGAAAAAGATAAAATTAATTATCATGATATCTTCATTTTTTTGTTTAATTTAAACTATTTTGATCGTGTAACCTATTGTTATAAGTAATTTTTACTGTTTTATATTTAACTAATACATGCGAATAGTGCACGGTTTGACCTGAGTCGGTAAATGCAGTATGCTTCTTTCGCCTTAGGAATATAGACGTGAAAATTTAATCAAGGAAGATTAACTGAGGAATGACCTTATTTTATCAGTGTATTTATGAAAGCCGTTGAGCACGTAAGTGTTCACTTTTTCTGTTTTTGTTGTTTATAGTTTTGTTGCTAGTTAGCAAGCTATGTAAGTATAGGGATAACCTCTATACGGAATTTCTGTTTTTATTATCGAATGTTCGGTGTTTGTTCCACTTTACGGATAGCACATGGATATGCATTTTATTTATCAAGGAGCAGTCAATGAAAAAGTATTTATTTTTGCCTCTATTAACCTCGGCATTTATGTTCTCAAGCAGCGCCTCTTATGCAGTTACAGGTACAGTGAAATTTACTGGTGAAATATATGAAGCATCTTGCGCTTTGGATGGAACTGTCGGGCCAGTAAAAATGGGGAATTACTCCAAAGCCGATATTGGAACTAAGAGCGCTGTAGTTGGCTCAAAAATTGGCTTTGAAATAAAGCTAAAAGATTGCCCCGTTGTTGCAGCAGATAAACTTGCATTGTCGATTAAACTTACAGGCACGGCTGATTCTGACGTTCCTGATATTATTAAATTAGATGATTCTGGTGCTACCGGCGTTGGTATTGGTATTTATAGTGCGACAAATGATTTAATAAAAATCAATGATGTTTCGCATAATTTAGGTCTTGCTATCGCCACTAAAGATATGACTATCCCACTACAAGCTGCATACGTCTCTAACGGCGCCACTAAGGCAGCTGGCCCAGCCAATGCGAGCGTTAGTTTTGAGATTGAATATAAATAACGCCAGCATAATATAATTAATGGTTCGTTCTTATCTTTTACTCAGTACATTTTTCATGTAAGAACGAACTTATTATAAAAAACTTGTTATATATACAGGGCATATTAAAAATGAGGCATATCCTTTGCTTTTTCATTTTATCTTTATGGTTGACAAATTCTATGGCAGCCGTTGTCGTTGGCGGCACTCGCGTTATTTATAATGGAGAAAAGAAAGAAACATCTATATCAGTAACGAATTCTGGTGAAAATAGGCCTTATCTAATTCAGTCATTTATCAATAGCAATATAAAAGGTGAAAAACCGCCCTTTATCGTGACGCCACCCCTATTCAGGTTGGATGCAGAAAAAGAAAATACGCTACGTATCACACGTACTGGCGGTCATTTATCTACAGATCGTGAATCAGTTTTTTACCTGAATGTGAAGTCGATACCTTCGGTTAACGAAAGTGAACAAAATACTTTAGTGATAGCAGTAAAAACGCGGATTAAGCTGTTTTACCGCCCGGAAGGTATTAAAGGCAATGCTGAGGAGGCTTATAAATCCCTTATCTTCAGCCAAAGAGGCAATCAACTAGCGATTAACAATCCCAGTAATTACTACGTGACGATTGGGCAGTTAAAAGTGGCCGGTAAGGTGATTCCCAATGTAGATATGATTGCGCCAAAAGAAACCATGTATTATCTCTTACCATCCAGACAGCCAGGATTAATCAGTTGGAATAGTATTAATAGCTATGGTGGCATTAGTGCGGAGATAACAAAGGATCTGCTTTAACAGGAATATGCAAGATCAGCAGGAGGCTGAGAGAGTTATGTTTAATACAAAGCAAGATGGTGAACAATCATTTCAATATGACTTCATTTTGGTATTTTCTCTTTGCTTCTTCATATTGTTTTCACTACCTATTTACGCACAAGAGCATTTTCGGGTGTCAGCATTAGAATTAAATAACGCTGAACAACCAGTTGTTGATTTAAGTGTGTTCTCCATCTCTGGTGGACAGTTACCCGGAAAATATCCGGTTATGATTATGCTTAATGGCAAAGAGAGAGAAGTCATAACGATTAACTTTATTCAACTACAAAATAACACTCTATCACCACAGTTAACCGTGGGTGATTTAAAAAACTTGGGTGTAAATTTTTCTGATTTCCCAGCGCTGACAGAATTATCTGCTGAAGATGTTATTAATGATATCAGAGAATACATACCACAAGCATCGACGACGTTCGATTTTTATAGTCAGCGGTTAGATGTTAGCATTCCGCAGGCAGCCTTGGATTATCAAGCCAGAGATGCGGTTTCACCTCATTTATGGCAACAGGGGCAATCAGCATTGTTGATGAGCTATGATTTTAGCGGCTCTGATAATCATAATGATATTAAAAATAGCCAAAGTTATTTTTTAAATTTACGCAGTGGAGTAAATATTGGCCCTTGGCGGTTGCGTAATCAATCTGTCTATAACTACGATTCGGGTGACAAAGCAAATAAAAGTAATCTATCTACCTTAGGTAGCTATATCCAACGAGACATTCAACAGTTAAAAAGCCAGATGACGATTGGTGAGACTTTTACTGCTGGCAATATATTTGAAAGTATACAGTTTACTGGTGCCTCTATTGCCTCTGACAGTTTAATGCTGCCAGGCAGTCAGCGTGGTTTTGCACCCATTATTCGTGGTATTGCCCAGAGCAATGCGCGGGTTACCATTCGCCAAAATAATTACGTTATTTACGAAAGCTACGTTTCTCCTGGGCCATTTGTTATTACAGATCTCTATTCCACCTCAGGTTCGGGTGATCTTGATGTGACGATTACAGAAAAGAACGGTCAGCAACGTAAGTTTGTACAACCATTCTCGTCGGTGCCAATGATGCAGCGAGAAGGGCAATTAAAGTATCAGTTTACGTTCGGGCGTTATCGCCATGCGAAAGCTGAGGTGAATAAGCCTTATTTTAGCGAAGCTGCATTTATTTATGGTTTCTCCAATCGGCTAAGTCTGTTATCTGGCACGCAGATTGCGGATAACTACAAAGCCTTAAATGGGGGTGTCGGCCTTGGATTGGGTGCTTTTGGCGCGTTCTCACTGGATACGACACTCGCAGACACTCAGCTTCGTCATAATATACATAAACAAGGGCAATCCTACCGTATCCAATATGCCAAAAGCATTGAGGCAACAGGGACATCACTGACACTGGCTGGGTATCGCTATTCTACTTCTGGCTATTATTCATTTGCTGAGGCAAATGAATGGACAGAAAAAAAAGACTCCAGCCGTGGCCAAAACAAGCGTAGCCGGGTGCAGCTTACCTTAAGTCAAGGCATGGGAGATTTTGGTAGTTTGTATTTATCTGCCTATCAGCAAGATTACTGGGGAATGCAGGGTATCAACCAATCATTGTCTGCCGGTTATAACATTAATTATGCCAGAGTTAGTTATGGATTAAATATTGCTTATAGCGACAATGCTGAATCTGTTCAATTTAATAATAAGCAGGCATCTTTTAATGTTTCTATCCCATTGGATAAATGGCTACCGGGTGGGTGGGCAACCTACAGCGTCACTATGAATAACCGCCGGCAGAGAAGCGAGCAGATTGCTATTAATGGCACCGCGCTTAAAGACGCTTCTTTGTCATATGGTATTACAGGGAGCGAAGGTAATAATCAGACAAGCTCAAGTGCTGGCGCTTCATTAGGATATATCTACTCATCTGGCCGAGGGAATATAGATTATAGCTACAGCAGTAACAGTCGTTTACTAAATTACGGATTATCTGGTGGTATCGTGGCTCATCAAAACGGTATTACTTTATCCCAGCCACTGGGCGAAACTGTTGTATTGGTCAACGCCGTCGGAACGGCAGAGACAGAAATTCTAAATCATCGTGGAATCAAAACAGACTCGCGCGGTTATGCCGTTATTCCTTCGGTGGAACCTTATGCCCATAACCGTATTACGTTGAATACTGAAGCGCTGGCTGACAATGTTGATATCGATAACGCCGTGCAAAATGTTGTGCCAACCCGTGGCGCGGTGATATCTGCCGATTTTCGTGTCCGTCAGGGATACCGTGTATTGGTGACATTGCGCTATAACGGTAAACCCGTCCCTTTCGGTGCCAGTGCTGTATTAACCGATAGTAGTAGCAGCGGAATTGTTGGCGATAACGGTGAGCTTTATCTCAGTGGTGTGCCAGAAAAAGCCGAAATAAAGGTGACATGGGGTAAAGAGAAAGGACAGCAATGTTATGTAAAAACTGATTTACCTGCATTATCACAAAACTCGGGTGTATTACAGATTGCTGCCGATTGTCGTCATTAAAAGGATTTAAGTATGTTTACGTTAGAGAGATTTATCTTCAATAGAATAAAAGTGTATGTACATGCTCTTATTTATTCAATAACTATCATTTTTATCTGTTATTCATCATTGGTTTTTTCTGCTGTTCCCAATTGTTCGGCTAATAATATATTTGTCTCCTTTGGTGATGTTTCGATACGTAATGATGTTAGTGTCGGTGATGCATTTGGGGAGGAAATTGTCGTAGAATCAAAGATAAAGTGTTCTTCCTGGAAGGAAATGCGGATGTTTGTAGACACGGCAGTTGGTTCAGAATCCCGTAATAGAATTTTTAAGACGGCGATTCCTGGCGTAGGTATTCAATGGGTGACTGAAAGCGAACGTGGGGCACGACAGCGCATGAGTATAGGGAGTGTTCGTGGGCTAAATACAGAGGCTAAATATAAAAATACCTTTTCTTTAATTAAAACTGGGAATATAGTTTCCGGTCATTCTGACAGTATCATTATAAACATGAAATATAAACAATATGAAAATATAGGAGGCAGTCTATTTTCATATAATATTAACGTGTTTAGCGTAAAGGAAAAATCTTGTGATATTCTTACGCCAGAGTTTAATGTTTCTATGGGGGCTGTATTAAAAAGTCACTTTACAGGCAAAAATAGCGCTATCGGGGAACGGGCGTTCAATATTGATGTGAAATGTAAAGGACAGCCGCAAGCGAGCATTACCTGGCAGGGAGGTGGTACAGATGGGGTAATCAATGCTGATACCACATCAACCTCAGCAGGAGTGGGTATCCAGATCCTGGATGGTGATAATCCTTTGGAGTTTAATAAAGAGATTGCTCTGGGTTATATCGCCACAGAGAAAAACTATTTTATAAAGCAAAATTCTATCAAACAAGTGACCGCGTTTCTGCTGGCAGTGTTAACGCGACAGCGACTTTTACCATTGATTATAAGTGAATATCGCAAAACACTCAGCACCTGTATATCCAATATCCTATCCCCAAAACTACAGCCATATTTAGGACGACACTGAGTATAAACCAGGTTCTGAAAGGTTGTTTTTGAGTTTTGTGCCGGAACAGCTGCTGACCGATGAATCCACCAATCCAGCCGCCCATGAGACCGAACACTAATAGCGTGGTTTCCGGCACTCGCTGCCAGCCTTTGCGTGCTGCTTGTTTGTCTGCACAGTACACCAACAGCGTTAACAGATTGAGGAACAGTAACCCCATCCAGGCGGGGCTGGGAAAGAACAGACTGGCGAGTAACGCCAGGCCCAGAAGGGTATAACAAATAAGGTTGGTTCTCATCTCATCGGACTTCCATATCAAAAGGATCGACACAGCAGCGATGAAATCACGGGATCGCAATCTAAAATCTGTTCAAGCCTTGTTAGGACATTCAAGTGTCGCGGTTACTCTGGAATATGTTGAAGGAAATATAGGCAATCTCAGATTGGCGTTAGAAGAGACGTTTGGGTAATAAAGACAATCCTAATAGGACAATTAATGATCGAAAGAAAAAGGTCCCCCCAGGCTCTTATCGGGGATCGGCTCATGTGGTAATAAACTGTAAGCAATCATCATTGGATGGGCGAACAAACCGAAAAGTGCGTAGCACAATCCAGTTTTATCGTTCTGTATGTTCAATCAGTATCTATACGAACATGATTCCAACGGACAAAAAGCAAAAAACCAGCCGTTAAGCTGGTTTCTTTAAATAGTGGTGCCCGGACTCGGAATCGAACCAAGGACACGGGGATTTTCAATCCCCTGCTCTACCGACTGAGCTATCCGGGCAACGGGGCGCATTAAACCGTATTGGCCGCTGATCGTCAACGAATTTATAGCTTAAAACCACTAAAACTGTGTTGAACGCTCTCTTTTCAGACAAAATAAGAGAAAATCATCTCACAATAGCGATGAAATCCTGTCATTTATAACTTAGCCCAGAGCGCCATTTTTACGGCATTGAGCGACTTCCAACACATCTTCAGCCAGACGTTTGGCGACTTCAACATCGACGAGTTGGCGCTTCACCAGCAACTTACTCAAACAGCCTTCCAGAATCAGCTCCATCTGTTGGGCGACCATCTCTGCGTCATCAGCCTCCATCTCATGCAGCAACTCCAGCGTATAGCTTAGTGAGGCTTCTTTTTGTTGCTCCGCCAATTGGTGGATAGGGTGATCATTCGCTGGATAAAAACTACATGCAGCAATAAATAAGCAGCCTGGATAGCGCTGGTTTTGCACTTGCTCACTGAGTGTTTGGTAGCGAGCGAGTAATTTCTGTTTGGGTGATAAAGTCTCGTCCAGTTGCAATTGACGCCGCCAGGTGTCTATCTGCTGACCGTGATAGCGCAGGCAGTCATATAGCAGTGCCTCGCGATCGGGCCAGAGGCGGGCCAGGTCACTGACCTCGACTGACACTTCTTTTGCCAGCATTTCCAGCGTGGTATTTGCCAACCCTTGCTGCTCTAACAAATTGAGCGCATTGCTTAAAACTTGTTCACGTTGCACGTTGCTCTCCTCCAACCTCTAACTGGCAAGTGTGATTTACCACCACCTATTGCGCAAATAAATGCATTGGCGTTTTCCGCCAGCTGACCCTCTACCTTATCACTACTGTGGCGAGATTTTTCTAACTCTTTGTCCTTTCGCTGTTTACTAATTTATAACGGCAGCATTACAGCATGACTTTTGCCATCCAGTAGTTTGTGAAGCAGGGCGCTTTTTATTGTGCTTCCGCCTATAAAAATGCGCCAATAATTGATTATTTCTGTTCTGCGGCCCGATGGCTTCTCGGAACGGTATTTCTATAATGTTTACCGTGAATGACACAACGTCTTGCATCCAGCTTGCGTTCCAACCGGGCGTTCTATCTGAAGGAGCGAAAATGAGTATGCAAAATTATCCTAATCAGTTCCGCCGCAACCTACAACAAGGGCAAACCCTTATTGGCTGCTGGAGTGCCTTGGCAAATAATATCTCGGGCAGCCAAATCATCCGGAAGTGCAAAAGTGATTCGCCATATTTTTACCGCGCCAAAGCCTAGGGTAAACCGAGTGGCATTCTGGCTCCGGCTGAAGCGGATGCCCGCCGTTATCTGGAATGGGGGCAACCTTCGTGGCCGTAGGCAGTGATTTGGGGGTGTTTCGCAGCGCTACCCAAGCGTTGTGCGACAAGTTTAAAAAGTAATGATGAGAGTTTAGTGCTGCCGTGTTGACGGCTATCCGACTTAATTAAGGAATAACAAATGAAAATTGGTTTCATTGGTCTGGGTATTATGGGAAAACCAATAAGTAAAAATCTGCTGAAAGTGGGTTACTCATTAACTGTCTTTGATCGTAACGCTGTGGTACTGGATGAATTAATTGCTGCAGGTACTCGCATAGCGCAGGCAGCACCGTGTTGGAGGCCAAAGCACCGATGGTCATGGATTGTAATGTCAATCCAGGCTTCCGTATCGATTTACATATCAAAGAATTGGCGAATGCATTAGACACCTCACTCGGTATCGGCGCGCAACTGCTCTTGACCGCTGCGGTGATGAAAATGATGCAGGCACTTAAAGTTGATGGATTGGAAAGTGCCGATCACCGCGCGCTGGCCAAGGTTGAAGTCACACGTTAATCAGTAATTAGTGTTTACGATGGCCGGCGTGCTGGGTTAAATGGCTATACTGGTAACTATCCCAACGCTCAATGCGGATCATTCATGAAATTGAATCATTTATGAAAATAGTCATTGCCCCGGACTCTTATAAAGAAAGTTTATCCGCGCTGGAAGTGGCGGTGCAGATTGAAGCGGGTTTTCGTACCCAATTTCCTGATGCGCACTACATTAAGTTGCCGGTTGCCGATGGCGGCGAAGGTACTGTGGACGTCATGGTCGCGGCGACGGCTGGCAGAGTGATTAAGGTGATGGTCACCGGTCCGTTAGGTGACAAGGTTGATGCCTTTTACGGCGTATCCGGTGATGAGAAGTGCGCATTCATTGAAATGGCGGCGGCCAGCGGGCTGGCGTTAGTTCCACCCGAACTACGCAATCCATTGAAAACCACTTCATATGGCACCGGTGAATTAATCGGCCATGCGTTGGGTCAGGGCGTTAAACATATCATTATCGGCATCGGTGGCAGTGCTACCAACGACGGTGGCGCTGGAATGTTGCAAGCGTTGGGTGTCAAACTGCTGGATAAGCAGGGGATTCAGATTGGTTTTGGTGGCGGTAAGCTGATGGATCTGGATGCAATTGATATGTCAGGGCTGGACCCGCGAATTAAGCAGTGTCAGATTGATGTTGCCTGTGATGTCACCAATCCGCTGACCGGCAGTGAAGGTGCTTCTGCTATTTTTGGGCAACAGAAAGGGGCGACACCAGAGATGGTGACCCGGTTGGATCAGGGGTTGCTGCATTACGCTGGCGTGATTAAGCGTTGTCTTGATACTGACGTCGATCAGGTGGAGGGGGCAGGCGCAGCCGGTGGCCTGGGTGCGGCGTTACTGGCGTTTTGCGGCGCGACCTTAAGCCCCGGTATCGATATTGTGACCGATGCTCTAGGGTTGGATGCATTAGTCAGGGATGCGACTTTTGTTATCACCGGCGAAGGGCGTATTGATAGCCAAACTATTCACGGCAAAGTACCAATAGGGGTTGCCCGCGTGGCTAAACGTTATAATAAACCGGTGATTGGTATTGCTGGCAGCCTGACGGATGATGTTGATGTAGTTTATGAACATGGTCTGGATGCGGTATTTAGCGTGATTTACAGTATTTGTACTCTGGAACAGGCGCTGGATAACGCGGCGGCAAATGTGTTTATGACCGCCCGCAATATCGCAGCAACATTGGCGATAGGTATGGCGGCCAGTAAAACATAACTGTTGTTCCATTTGGGCTGATCACTGATTGGCCCTGACTCTTCCTACCGCCACTCACTATTGCGCTGCAAAACAGAGCCGCTGCTGATTTTTCTGTGATATCGACTGCAACTCTCTTACCGAACTCTAACTTGGGTATTTGTCCAATGTTCCAGCCATGAATAGCGCATATGCTGATGTATTAGCCCAGATGGAGGCCCTATGAGCGTATATAGCCTTGATCCCCGGCTCGCACAGGATAACCGAAGCGGATGTGAAACAAGTTATTGATAGCATGGTGACTGATATCATTCAGTTCGATGTAATGCATTGATTATATGATTTTCCACCCTGCCTTATTTTGGTAAGCAGGGTGAAGTTGCATTAAAACGTGCCTTATAATTTCTGATTGCTTTGTAAGTGCTGCAAAAATGCTGATGCATTCATAAAGCCGGTCACTCTGGCAGTAGACACTTCTTTGCCCTGCGCATCAAAGAACAGGATAGTTGGAAGGCCCAACACGTTCAGTTCCTTCAACATCGCCGCATGTTCGGTACTGTTAGCCGTGACATCCGCCTGAATGAGCACGGTATCTGCTAACTGGCGCTGAACATTGCCATCGCTAAAGGTATATTTCTCAAACTCTTTACAAGCTACGCACCAGTCTGCGTAGAGATCCAGCATCACCGGTTTACCCCGCGCTTGGGCTAATGCTGCGTGTAATTGCGGCAAATCAGCTACTGGCCGGAAGGCTAAATGTTTGACTTCACTCTGCGGTGTGTTGCCATTAAAGGCCCAGTCTTGTAACGGGCGGGCGGCGACCAAGAGTGCGGCTAACAGCAATAACTGGAAGGCTCGTGCCCAGCCCGAGTGTGCCTTGAGACTGAGCACGAATGCCCAGCCGAAGAAGGCCACTGCTAGCAGGCTCCATAAACGTAAGCCCCAGACATCACCCAGCACCCTTTCCAGCAGGAACACCGGCAGCGCCAGAATGACAAAACCGAAAGCTTCTTTAACGTATTGCATCCACGGGCCGCTGCGTGGGATCAGCTTATTGCCGAACAGCGTTACAATCACCAGCGGAATACCCATACCTAATGCATACAAATAGAGCGTGCCGCCACCGGCCAGCATATTTCCGCTTTGGGCGATATACAGCAGAATGGCGCTGAGTGGCGCGGTGGTGCACGGTGAGCAAATCAGCCCTGCCAGTGCGCCCATCGCAAAAACACCGGCCAGTGAGCCACCGCGCTGGCTACTGCTCCACTGTACCAGGCGGGTTTGCAGTGACGATGGCAGTTGCAATGAATACAGGCCAAACATCGATAATGCCAATAACACGAACAGCACCGACAGCCCAATCAATACATATGGATGTTGTAGTGCCGCCTGAAATTGTAACCCCGCCGCCGCCACCACCAAGCCGAGCAGGGTGTAGGTCAGCGCCATTCCCTGCACATACACCACCGCGAGTATCAAGATCCTCCGCTGGCTATGTGGCTTCTCGCGGCCAAGAATAATGGCGGAAATCAGTGGGTACATTGGCAGTACGCACGGTGTAAAGGCGATACCGATACCAATCAGCAGCGCCCAGAGCGGTGAGAAGGGTAGTTCAGTGGGTACTGGCGCGTTATCGTTGAACGGTTGTGTGTTTTTTTTTGCATCAATGGATGGCGAATCAATGGGTTGTGAACCGATAACTTGCGATTTTTGCGCTGGTTCAGAACTGGCCGGGATAGCACTGAGTGGCACTATCCGCGTTTCCGGTGGATAACAGAAACCGGCAGCGGCACAGCCTTGATAGGTCACACGGAGGCTGGCTCCTTGCTGTGCCTGCGTAATAGGGATTTTCAGTGTTAGCGGTTGCTTGAAAATCGCCACTTCACCGTAGAATTCATCATGATGCGCAATGCCCTCCGGCAGAGTAAAAGCCGCAAGAGTGGCATTTTGCGGCACAATCTTTATTTGCTGGCGATACAGGTAATAATCGGGGTGAATTTGCCAGTTTAGGGTGAGTTGGTCACCTTGTTGGCGAAAATCAAAGGCAAACGCCTGATCAACCGGAATAAACCGGCTCTGGCTACTTTTTTGGCCAAAAGATGAGTTATCACCAAACAGCGAAGCCTGCGCACTGTACGGGGCGAGTAATACGCTGCACAGCAGCAGAATCAGAGTAATGAAGCGTTGAGCCATGACAGGTAATCTTTGTCTCCGTCCCGTACCGGCAGCACCAGTAATTCCGGTGTCTGGTAGGGGTGATGTTGTTTGATATAACTGAGAAGTGCCTGTTGATGGCCTGTATTGCTCTTGAACAAAAGTTGGACTTCATACTCTTGTTGCAGCTTGCCTTCCCAGTAGTAAATCGAGGTCGCACCCGGTAATAGTGTCGCGCAGGCGGCCAGTTTCTCCCCCAATACCTGTGCGGCTAAATTCTGTGCACTGGCTTCATCGGGGGCGGTGCACAATACCACAATTGCATCACAAATAATTGCATCACAATCAGACATCTTAACCTCGGCGGTTGCACGGATTTTACAAACTATAACGCGAAGTGGGGCCGGCCAGAAGAGGATTTATGTCACGGTGAGATAGATGCGATGGATATCGCAAATGAGAGTGGGGCGCATCGCACGCCCCATTTACAGATGATAAATTACAGAACCAGGCTGCCCATCACAAAGCCGAAGCAAACGGCCAGTGCTACCCCGATGGTGCCAGGGATAAAGAACGGATGGTTAAACACGAAACGGCCAATGCGCGTAGTACCAGTGTCATCCATTTGTACTGCTGCTACCAGTGTTGGGTAGGTCGGCAGAATAAACAGACCAGAAACTGCTGCGAAAGAAGCAATGGCTGCCAGTGGCGACACGTTCAGGGCCATTGCCATTGGCATCAATGCCTTGGCTGTTGCAGCTTGGGAGTACAACAGAGCAGAACAGAAGAAGAAGATAACCGCCAGCAACCATGAGTGGGCCTGAATCAGGCTACCCGCAGTTTCTTTAATCCACTCCAGGTTGTGTTGTACAAAGGTATCGCCCAACCAGGCCACACCGAGGATACAGATACAAGCACTCATACCGGCTTTAAACGTACTGGAGTTCAGCACGGCATCGGTATCAACCGAACATACCAGCGTGGTGATGGTCGCTACACTCAGCATGATGATCAGGATAGCGTTAGTGGTGTTCATCAGCGGAGTTGCAACCAGACCCACACTTGGGCTGTTGATAATCGCGTAGGCAACCACACAAAGAACGCCCGCCAGGAACAGCAGTACTGAAGTTTTAGCCCGTGGCTTAATCACTTTTACTGTGTCGCCACGCAGTGTCACCAAGCCTTCTTCCAAACGTTTGATGTAAACAGGATCATCAGACAGCTTAGAGTTAAAGCACAAGGAGACGATCAGCGACATCAACAACACCGCACACAGGGTCGATGGGATAACGATCATCAGCAGATGTAAGTAGCTAACGCTGTGACCTTCCATCACAGAAGACATGTAAACTACCGCCGCCGAAATTGGTGATGCAGTAATGGCTATCTGTGCGGAAACCACCGCCGTGGAAAGAGGGCGGCAGGGTTTGATGCCTTGTTCTTTCGCCACTTCAGCAATAACCGGCAAAGCAGAAAGAGAGATGTTGCCTGTTCCGGCAAAGATAGTCAGAAAATAAGTAACCAGTGGAGCAAGAATGGTGATGTGTTTTGGATTCTTACGCAGCAATTTTTCAGTTTGCTGCACCAGATAATCCATGCCGCCCGCAACCTGCATTGCCGCAATGGCAGCTATAACGGCCATAATAATTGAAATTACATCGAACGGAATGCTACCGGGTTTGACGCCAATAATGGCTAAAACCAGAACACCAATCCCGCCTGCAAAACCGATACCGATACCACCCAACCTGGCCCCTAAAAAAATGGCCAGCAGAACGATGACTAATTCTACGGCTATCATAGTGTTTACTCCTTGTTTTTTATTGGAAACTACTTGTTTTAATTATTGATTAAAAGTTAATGAATTGTGTTTGCCAGAAAGTAAAAAGGCACGCTGTCCAGAGGAGCTGCGTGCCTTTCAGGGCTACCGGATGACTATATTATTGTTCATTTTCATCGGTATAACGTTTCGCTTTATACGCCGGGTGCATCAGGTTCTCAACAGAGAAAATGTCGTCCAGCTCGACTTCAGTCAATAAGCCGCGTTCCAGAACCACTTCTCGCACATTTTTACCGGTTTCTGCACAGATTTTACCCACGATGTCACCATTATGGTGGCCAATGAATGGGTTCAGATAGGTGACGATACCGATGGAGTTAAAGACGTAACGTTCGCAGACCTCTTTGTTGGCAGTGATGCCGTTAATGCATTTTTCCAACAGGTTATAACAGGCGTTTGTCAGAATATGGATGGACTCAAACATTGCCTGACCAATCACCGGCTCCATAACGTTCAACTGGAGCTGGCCTGCTTCGGCCGCCATAGTAATGCAAGTGTCGTTACCAATCACCTTAAAACAAACCTGGTTAACCACTTCAGGAATAACCGGGTTAACTTTAGCGGGCATAATAGAAGAACCCGCCTGTAATTCTGGCAAGTTAATTTCATTCAGGCCGGTGCGAGGGCCGGAAGAGAGCAAGCGCAGGTCATTACAGATTTTTGACATCTTAACGGCCAGACGTTTCAGCGCACTGTGTACCATGACGTAAGCGCCACAGTCAGAGGTTGCTTCGATCAGGTCTTCCGCTGGGACGCAAGCCAATCCACTGATTTCAGACAGTTTTTGTATTGCCAGTTGTGAGTAACCTTCAGGTGTATTTAGCGCAGTACCAATCGCGGTTGCACCCAGGTTAACTTCCAGCAGCAACTCTGCGGTACGTTGTAGGTTTTTGGTTTCTTCTTTTAATAACACCGCGAAGGCTTTGAATTCCTGGCCCAGCGTCATGGGTACTGCATCCTGTAACTGGGTACGGCCCATTTTCAGGATTTTCTCGAATTCTTTGGATTTTCTTTCGAAGCCTTCTTTTAACTGATTGATGGCATCGATAAGCTTCATGATGGAAGCATAAACCGCAATGCGGAAACCGGTTGGGTAGGCATCGTTGGTGGACTGGCATTTGTTCAGATGGTCGTTAGGATTGAGGTATTGATACTCTCCCTTCTGGTGACCCATCAGCTCCAGACCGATATTGGCCAGAACTTCGTTGGTATTCATGTTTAAAGAAGTACCGGCACCGCCTTGGAACACATCAACCGGGAACTGATCCATACACTTCCCTTTATCCAGGACTTCATCACATGCCTGAATAATGATATCCGCGATCTTGCGTGGGATAGTGTGCAATTCTTTGTTCGCCATTGCCGCTGCTTTTTTAACCATTACCATGCCGCGTACAAATTCTGGAACATCACTGATCTTACTGTTACTAATATAGAAGTTTTCAATCGCACGCAGGGTATGAACACCGTAGTAAGCCTCTGCGGGGACTTCTCGTGTACCTAACAGGTCTTCTTCAATACGAATGTTATTTGACATGAGAACCTTCTCTAGTGTGCTGTCTTGTTTTGTATTTGTTAACTAAATTATGCCGCCGTGGGCGATATGTTGATGCCGTGATGAACCCATAGTGCGGAAAGATTAACCATTCATCATATCGCTAACAGGATCATATGCTGCTTGGCGATAAAAAGCCTTGAACTAAGATCACTATATGGTCGGATTTAATTAAGATGATCTGATATCTGTGATTCCTCTCACAGTTAGATTAATTAGTAATAAAAGTAGTGCCCCTGCTTGAAAAACGCACCTGCCACCACCACTTCACTGTAGTCGACCCAAGTTGAAGAGGGGCGCTGAGGCTAAAATCCGCCAATTAGGGGCAAACGATGTCAGCGTCGAGGGGTTAAGGTTTTCATGGTATCTGTCAGGCGGGTTTCACCCGGTGAGGGGTACTGAATGAGTTGAATAAGGAGAATACGGTGCGTTGGTTACCGTTAGCGCTGATATTTTTATTGGCATATATAGAAATATCGATATTTATCAAGGTCGCAGCCGTGCTGGGTGTGCTGGTTACCCTGTTGCTGGTGATCTTCAGCTCTTGTGTGGGGATCTCGCTGGTGCGTAACCAGGGGATAAAAACCTTTATGCAGATGCAGCAGAAACTGGCGGCGGGTGAAAGCCCGGCGGCAGAAATGGTCAAAAGTGTGTCGCTGGTATTGGCCGGTTTCTTACTGCTCATCCCCGGCTTTTTCACTGATTTCCTTGGTTTGTTGCTGTTGTTGCCGCCGATTCAAAAATCGTTAACGCTGAAGTTAATGCCGCATCTGAATATTTATCGCAGCGGTGGTTTTAGCGCGGGTAGCTCTAATAACCAAGGCGCTGGCGGAAATACCTTTGATGGCGAGTTTCAGCGTAAGCCTGATGACCGCTTCACGGTTGAGCATCGTCCGGATGAGGATGATAAATCGACAAATGATCGTTTTAAAGATGACAAGTAAGGCGCCAGGTCTTTCTAATAGCCTGTTTATTAATTATAAATTCCCAAAGTAAATCACAGTGCCTGCTTTGGTGGGGCAGCTATAGGGAGGATGATAATCTTCCTGCTCAAGGCGAAAAAAAATGAAATTTTTTTTGTCGCCTCCCTTGAAGGGATGAGAGGATGCCCCCACTTAGAATGTCACGGTATCGGTTATTTGAGATATACCGATATTAATCCTAAATTCTGATACGGAACTTCTCATAGGAGAGCTATCAATGAAAATTCGTCCATTGCATGACCGCGTTATCGTCAAGCGCAAAGAAGTTGAATCCAAATCTGCTGGCGGCATCGTTCTGACTGGCACCGCAGCGGGTAAATCTACGCGTGGTGAGGTCTTAGCCGTCGGCAATGGTCGCATCCTGGATAACGGTGAGATCAAGCCGCTGGATGTGAAAGTTGGCGACATCGTTATTTTCAACGATGGTTATGGCGTGAAGTCAGAGAAGATCGACCATGAAGAAGTGTTGATCATGTCCGAAAGCGACATTCTGGCAATTGTTGAAGCGTAATTCACGCTCTCTAATCTTCTGAACTGAACGAGTTAAGGGAAATCATACCAATGGCAGCTAAAGACGTAAAATTCGGTAACGACGCACGCATCAAAATGCTACGCGGCGTAAACATTCTTGCTGATGCAGTAAAAGTGACCCTGGGCCCGAAAGGCCGTAACGTAGTTCTGGACAAGTCTTTTGGCTCTCCAACTATCACCAAAGACGGTGTTTCAGTTGCGCGTGAGATCGAACTGGAAGACAAGTTTGAGAACATGGGCGCACAGATGGTTAAAGAAGTTGCCTCTAAAGCGAACGATGCTGCGGGTGACGGTACCACTACTGCAACTGTATTGGCTCAATCCATTATCACTGAAGGCCTGAAAGCAGTTGCGGCCGGCATGAACCCAATGGACCTGAAACGCGGTATCGACAAAGCCGTTATCGCGGCGGTTGAAGAACTGAAAAAACTGTCTGTACCTTGCTCTGACTCTAAAGCTATCGCGCAGGTAGGGACTATCTCTGCCAACTCCGACTCAACCGTCGGTGAGCTTATCGCACAAGCGATGGAAAAAGTGGGCAAAGAAGGCGTTATCACCGTTGAAGAAGGTTCAGGTCTGCAAGACGAGCTGGACGTAGTCGAAGGTATGCAGTTCGACCGTGGTTACCTGTCTCCTTACTTCATCAATAAACCAGAAACCGGTTCTATTGAACTTGAAAGCCCATTCATCCTGTTGGCTGACAAGAAAATCTCTAACATCCGCGAAATGCTGCCAGTGTTGGAAGCGGTAGCGAAAGCCGGTAAACCACTGCTGATCATCGCAGAAGACGTTGAGGGCGAAGCTCTGGCGACTCTGGTGGTTAATACCATGCGCGGCATTGTTAAAGTTGCAGCGGTTAAAGCACCTGGCTTCGGCGACCGTCGCAAAGCTATGCTGCAAGACATCGCAACCCTGACTGGCGGTACCGTTATTTCTGAAGAGATCGGTCTGGAACTGGAAAAAACCACTCTGGAAGATCTGGGTCAGGCAAAACGTGTTGTTATCAACAAAGACACTACTATCATCATCGATGGTATCGGTGACGAAGCTGCGATTTCTGGTCGCGTGACTCAGATCCGTCAGCAAATCGAAGACGCAACTTCTGACTACGACAAAGAAAAACTGCAAGAGCGTGTTGCTAAACTGGCTGGCGGCGTTGCCGTTATCAAAGTGGGCGCCGCAACTGAAGTTGAAATGAAAGAGAAGAAAGCGCGCGTTGAAGATGCTCTGCACGCAACCCGTGCTGCGGTAGAAGAAGGCGTAGTCGCTGGTGGTGGTGTCGCACTGATTCGTGCAGCTCATGCTATCTCTGGTCTGAAAGGCGACAACGAAGACCAGAATGTCGGTATCAAAGTTGCTCTGCGTGCGATGGAATCTCCACTGCGTCAGATCGTGGTTAACGCTGGTGAAGAAGCCTCTGTTATCGCGAACAACGTTAAAGCAGGCGAAGGTAGCTTCGGTTACAACGCTTATACTGAAGAATATGGTGATATGATCGCGATGGGCATCTTGGATCCAACTAAAGTGACTCGTTCTGCTTTGCAGTACGCAGCCTCTATTGCTGGCCTGATGATCACTACCGAGTGCATGATCACTGACCTGCCACGCGATGACAAAGGCGGTGATATGGGCGCTGGCGGCATGGGTGGTATGGGCGGCATGGGCGGCATGATGTAATGCCCCCAACCCTATAGCTTCTTATTAAGCTATAAACCTAAAGCGAGTGGGGAAACCTGCTCGCTTTTCTTTTATCTAACAATTGAAATCTGTCATAACCCTGCCTCTATTTAGCCTTATACTCAGTCTTTTCTGATTCAATTTTCGTAACCTCAGGCCCTAAATGCGGTTTTATTTCATTCAGTGTGATGATTGCAGGAGTTTTTATTATCTCCGTTACTGATTTAATGTGTAAACTGTTCATTATTAGTCATCAGTCTCGACATCGGGTACCTGGATAATTTCGGCAACGGATGCCTAATCGGCAGCGGTGCTTTCTGGTAATCTTTAGCGTGATTCTCAACTTCAAATGGGGAAAAAAATGCGGATTAAAGCGTTACTTGGCCTTTCAGCAGCGCTGTTGCTGGCGGGTTGTAGCTCCACTAACCAATTAAGTTCGGCGGGTGAGCAAGTGAAGTTCTCTGATACTAAGCCTGGTGCTGAATGTCAGTTGGTGGGCCAGCTTACCGGTACTCAAAGTAACTGGTTCTCTGGTAGTGGCGGGGAAGGTAGCTCTATGCGCGGTGCCGCAAATGACCTGCGCAACAAGGCAGCAGCGATGGGTGGCAACGTCATCTATGGTGCAACCAGCCCGAGCGAGACTTTCTTATCGAGCTTTGCACCGCTGGACAGCAAAATGGTCGGTCAGGTCTATAAGTGCCCGTGATAGTTGAAGCAATAATTTAAATCAATCAGGGGAGCGGTTTGAACTGCATCCCCTGGTTCTTATACCTGTGACTCGCTCTGTATTAATCTTAGGTCGAGCGGCGTCTTGCTTGGTTCGCCACCGATTTCCCGTGTCAATCGCGGAACCAGATAACCGGAAACACGACTCAACAACCCTTTCATTAATTGCCGCGCTTCATCATCGTCGACCATAAAGTGGGCCGCACCTTGTACTTTATCCAGCACATGAATGTAATAAGGCAGAATTCCGGCATCGAACAGCGCATTACTTAATGCTGCTAATACATCCGCGTCGTTATTGACCCCACGTAGCAACACACTCTGGTTCAGCAGTGTCACGCCAGCCCGCTTTAGCTGTGCCATACTGTTTCGCAGTGATTGATCGATTTCATTGGCATGGTTGATATGTGTAACCATCAATACCTGTAATCGTGAATTACTCAGGCGCTGACATAGATTAGCCGTAATACGTGCTGGGATAACAACAGGTAAGCGAGTATGGATACGTAGCCGTTTGATGTGAGAGATACTTTCAATCTCATCCAATAACCAGCTAAGTTCGCTATCATTTGCCATTAGCGGGTCACCGCCCGAGAAAATGATCTCATCCAACTCAGGATGTTGGCGAATATAGTCTAATGCCTGACGCCAATTGGCCTTGTTGCCTTGATTATCCTGATAAGGGAAGTGGCGGCGAAAGCAATAACGGCAATTAACGGCACAGCCGCTCTTGACCAGCAATAGCGCGCGGTTGCGGTACTTGTGCAACAGGCCGGGCACCACACTGCGCTGTTCATCAAGTGGGTCGGTGGTAAAACCGGGAGCGGTGATAAACTCTTCCTGCGCGGTGAGCACTTGAAGCAATAAAGGGTCTGATGGGTTTCCCGGCTGCATACGCGCAACGAATGCACGGGGCACTCTTAAGGGAAATAAAAGACGCGCATCACGACCTTTGGGCAGGTCAGGGTGGCTATTTAACAACAGAATTCTTAGCAATTCGTCCGGTTCAGTAATTACATCGCGGAGTTGGTGCAACCATTCTTCTCTAGTCGATATGTTTTGGGTTACAATACTTGCCATTTTCTAGGCTTACTACCAGTTTCTTGAGGACCATTATGGCCAGTTATTATAGCAACGATTTTCGTCCCGGTCTTAAAATCATGTTCGAGGGCGAGCCTTATGCGGTTGAGTCCAGCGAGTTCGTAAAACCCGGTAAAGGCCAGGCTTTTGCTCGTGTTAAGATGCGCCGCCTACTGACTGGTGGGCGCGTTGAAAAGACCTTCAAATCAACAGATTCTCTGGAAGGCGCTGACGTTAACGACCTGAACCTGACTTACCTGTATAACGATGGTGAGTTCTGGCACTTCATGAATAACGAGACTTACGAACAACTGCAAGCTGATGCAAAAGCGGTTGGCGACAACGACAAATGGCTGATTGATCAGGCTGAATGTATCGTAACTCTGTGGAATGGTCAGCCTATCACAGTCACACCACCTAACTTTGTTGAACTCGAAATCACAGACACTGACCCCGGTTTGAAAGGTGATACTGCCGGTACTGGTGGTAAACCTGCAACGCTGAGCACTGGCGCGGTGGTCAAAGTGCCATTATTCGTACAGGTTGGCGAAGTCATCAAAGTTGATACTCGTTCTGGCGAATACGTTTCCCGCGTTAAGTAAGTCGCAATATGTAAGTCGCGATAAAAAGCTGCGCTGAGAACGAAAGAAAACCGCTTAATCGGCGGTTTTTTGCTCTCTGGCGTTAGCCCATCGATTAGCGCGATTTAAGTCAGAAAAAGTGCAATGCTGTTTTTTTGACTATCCTTATAGGGTGTATAGGTAATTTCATACCATAAGGATCTTCTATAATGTTGAAAAAAAGCATCGCTGTTATTTTCTCTTTATTGGTTATCTCTTTCCTAAGTGCCTGTAACACAACAAAAGGTGTGGGCAAAGATGTTCAAAGCGCCGGTAGCGCAATTGAACGTAGCGCTCAATAAATCGCTATTTGTATTGTTATCGGCGGCATTGCCGCCGGATTTGTTTGCTGTGAATCATGATATTGCTGCTTATTATTTAGCATGATAATGTATGGCCCTGCTTATCGGCTGCCTGGGACGACCCAGTCACGCATCTGTTATTCGGGGACGACCCCACCTGAGCTAGGGGGTTACTGTGGCTTGGATTATTCTGGTCATTGCGGGTTTATTAGAAGTGATTTGGGCCATCGGCCTGAAGTATTCTCATGGTTTTACGCGGCTGACACCCAGTGTTATCACCCTTGTGGCGATGGCAGCGAGCGTTTTTCTGTTGGCTTATGCCATGAAGACTCTACCGGCGGGTACAGCCTATGCAGTCTGGACGGGCATTGGTGCCGTGGGTACGGCTATTTTAGGTATCGCACTACTTGGAGAATCTGCCAGCTTGGCACGGGTGTTTAGCTTGGGGTTGATTTTGGCCGGAATTATTGGGTTAAAATTAGCATCATAGAGAATGCTTCCTTTCGTCGATCCGGTGAGTTAAAACCACCCGGATCGACCTCTATACGCTATTATTATTGATCCGAACTCACCTCTCTCTGCTTAACCCAAATCAACTTATCCACCGGGAAACCATAATTTTTCGCCACGGCAACCAGTCGGTCGCGAGTCTGGATATCAATAGTTGGTGTGCGGGATAAAATCCACAAATAATCCCGATTTGGCCCGGCAATCAAAGCGTGCTGATATTCATCATCTAAATCAATGACATTATAGCCGCCATAGAAGGGGCCGAAGAACGACACTTTAAGCGAGGCCTGCTGCGGTGAACCAATAAAATAGGCTTTACCGATACTCTCCTGCCATTGTTGTTTCTTCTGGTTATAACCCCGGTTAATGACTTTTACCCCGCCATCATCTCGCGGCGTGTAGTTAGCGCTGACACTCTCCAATCCGCGCTCAAAAGAGTGATCGAGGCGGGCGATTTCATACCAGGTGCCGAGATAGCGGGGGAGTTGGAAGTTATCAACCACTTTCACGTCTTTAGGGGGCGTCACGCTACAGGCGACAGAGAGCAGAGTTGCTACCAATACGGAGATTTTTGACCATAAACGCATTCACATTCCTTAGTTTTCTGATAATAAGCCTTTCATTGAGAATAGCTATCATCGATCAAGGAAGCAAATGGCTGAGTCTGGATCATTTGAGAGGGAGAAAAAACGGCCGACTAAAATAGCAGGCCGTTGATAACGATGTTCTGATAACTACAGTGTCAGCACGCCAATGATGGTGACCACACTCAGAATAGCCGCCAAGCCGTAGAACACCCATTTCCCCGCAGGAACATGGATTTTCAAATCATGCATGGCGTGATGGATACGGTGTAAGCCGCACCACAGTGGCAGAATAATCATCAGCAGCAAGAAGATCCGGCCAATAAAGCTCTGACAGAATGCCAAAATACGTTCATAGCTCAACGCATCACTGGGGAAAGCGCCTAATGGCAGCAAAATAGCGACCAGCAGAATAATTGCTGGTGCAACAATCGCACTCCACATACCACCGGCACCAAACAGACCCCAGAAGATAGGTTCGTCGGAGCGTTTAGGGACTTGATTCATTTCTTTCTCCTCCGTCTTAGAGTAAAGCAACGGCCAGAATAATCACGGTAACCACGACAGTCACAACCCACAGCGCCTTGATAACTGGCCCTGGACCCATTTTTTCGCTATTAACGATAATATTGGCGGCTTTCGGTGCCAGCTCAAACCAGGTCTTGGTATGTAGCACTGCGGCAAATAACGTAATGATATTAATCAGTAATACCAGTGGGTTTTGCAGGAATCCGATAAAGCCTTCCCACCCGGCTGGGCCACTTTTCAACGCAAATACGCCGTAAATCAGCAAAACACTGAACCAGACTGCCGGAACGGATGTCCCTTCACGCAGCATATAAAAGCGATAGAAACCGAGCTGTTGCCACCAGTTTGGGACCATAGTGCGGACATAAGCTTTACGTTTAGTTGTCATTACTGTCTCCCCTCCCTTATTGTGGTTTTAGCATGGCGATCATGAAGTCTTTCGCACTCTCGACCTTGCCTTGCTGGATAGCAGCCGCGGGATCTACGTGTTTCGGACAAACTTCAGAACAGTAGCCGACGAAGGTACAGCTCCAGACACCATTTTTACCGTTAAGCTGAGGCATGCGCTCTTTCTTACCGTGGTCACGGTTATCCAGATTGTAACGGTGAGCCAAAGTGATCGCCGCTGGGCCGATAAACTCCGGATTCAAACCAAACTGCGGGCAAGCGGCATAACACAGGCCACAGTTAATGCAGCCGGAGAACTGATGGTATTTCGCCATCTGAGCTGGAGTCTGCTTGTTCGGGCCGTCTTGCGGTTTGCGCTCGTTACCAATAATGTAAGGTTTGATAGCTTCCAGACTTTCGATAAAGTGAGTCATATCAACCACTAAATCACGTTCAATCGGGAAGTTACCCAGCGCTTCAACCTTCATGCCGCCGGTATACTCGCGCAGGAAGGTCTTACAGGCGAGTTTTGGCACTTTGTTAACCATCATGCCGCACGAGCCACAAATGGCCATCCGGCAAGACCAGCGATAAGAGAGATCCGGTGCCAGGTTATCTTTGATATAACCCAGAGCATCCAGCAAAGAGGTCTGCTCATCGTAAGGCACTTCAAAGGTTTCGAAGTGGGGTTCGCTATCACGTTCCGGGTTATAGCGCATGACCTCCATTTTCAGGAGTTTCATATCAGTCATTCGCCTGCTCCTTATCTTTTAAATCTTTGGCGTCTTTTGCATCTTTTGCATCTTGGGCGGTAGCTTCACCACCATAAACACGTTTTGCCGGTGCCAGCTTGGTGATTTTGACGTCGCTGTATTCAAGGCGTGGTGCGCCACCCGGCGTATGGAAGGCTAACGTGTGTTTGAGGAAGTTGACGTCATCACGCTCGGTACAGCCCTCATCAAGACGCTGATGCGCGCCACGGGATTCTCTACGATTCAGTGCTGAGTGGGCCATACATTCTGCGACATCCAAACCATAACCCAGCTCGATGGTATACAGCAGGTCGGTATTGAAAACACTGGAGTTATCGGTGATTTTCACCCGTTTGAAGCGCTCTTTCAGCTCAGCCAGTTTATCCACCGTTTTCTGCATCAGTTCTGGTGTGCGGTAAATACCACAACCTTCTTCCATTGACAGACCCATCTCATCGCGGATTTTAGACCAGTTTTCAGTCCCTTCCTGCTTCATCAGGTTGCTCAGACGGGTTTCTACATCACGGGCCTGGGCGTCCAGTGCGCTACCATTGGCCGGGCCGCTTTCCATCGCCCGAATGGCCGCTTGTTCACCGGCAACACGGCCAAACACCACCAGCTCTGCCAGTGAGTTTGAACCCAGGCGGTTCGCACCGTGCAAGCCAACAGAAGAACATTCACCCACCGCGAATAGCCCTTTAATACGGGTTTCGCACTGCTGGTTAGTTTCGATGCCGCCCATAGTGTAATGCGCCGTTGGGCGTACCGGAATAGGCTCTTTGACTGGATCAACGCCGACATAAGCTTTTGCCAGTTCGCAAATGAACGGCAGGCGTTCGAGCAGTTTTTTCTCACCCAGATGACGCAAGTCCAGATAAACCACATCGCCACGCGGGGTAGCAATAGTGCGGCCAGCACGCCATTCATGCCAGAAGGCTTGCGACACTTTATCGCGTGGGCCTAATTCCATGTATTTGTTTTTTGGCTCGCCGAGCGGGGTTTCTGGCCCCATACCGTAATCCTGCAAATAACGATAGCCGTCTTTATTGACCAGAATACCGCCTTCACCACGGCAGCCTTCGGTCATCAGGATGCCAGAACCTGGCAGACCGGTTGGGTGATATTGCACAAATTCCATATCCCGCAGCGGCACGCCGTGGTGGAATGCCATCCCCATACCATCACCGGTAACAATACCGCCGTTGGTGTTATAACGATAAACTCGGCCAGCACCGCCAGTCGCCATGATCACCGCGTTAGCACGAATTTGTACACGGGTGCCTTCCATCATATTCATGGCAACCACGCCGCGCGCCTGACCTTCATCGACCAGAATATCCAGTACAAAATGCTCATCAAAACGTTGAATTTGCGGGTATTTTAGAGAAGTTTGGAACAAGGTGTGCAGCATATGGAAGCCGGTTTTATCCGCGGCAAACCAGGTGCGCTCAATTTTCATCCCACCAAAACGGCGAACGTTAACAGAACCATCTGGTTTGCGGCTCCACGGGCAGCCCCAGATTTCTAACTGCGCCATCTCTTGTGGGCAACTGTGGACGAAATGGTCAACAACATCTTGTTCGCATAACCAGTCGCCACCGGCTACGGTATCGTGGAAATGGTAGTCAAAGGTATCGTGGTCCTGTGTGACAGCAGCTGATCCCCCTTCGGCAGCCACAGTATGGCTACGCATTGGGTATACTTTCGAGATCAGAGCAATCTTCAGCTGAGGGTTGGCTTCCGCTGCGGCTATTGCTGCACGTAAACCAGCTCCCCCGGCCCCGATAATGGCAAGATCGGCGTTAAAGGTTTGCACTGCGCTTCTCCATTGTTCAAGTGAAATACCCGTCATACTCCAAGCTGCATGTGCGTTGGCTGTTTTCATTCACCTCAGCCACTTACTTGAGTTAGTGGCTGAGGCTCACCCAACGGGCCAGCGCAGGCGCTGTTCAAAATGGTTTACCACCCATTTGTCGCTCGATTGCCGCCTTCCTGCAACTCGAATTATTCTTGGTATATAAAATTAAAATCTATATGTATTTTTAAAATTGTTATCCCGCTAACTAATTAGTGAGCCATCAGCATGATGATATTAAGAATAGCTATTTCTTACTTTTTGTATGGAGATAATTATACCTAATGCTAAGTGGCATAAATTTGATGTGATCGATTGTTTTGTTTTATTTGAACCCTGTTAAAGGCATTACTAACAAAAACGTGATCCCAAACAGGATCTGCTGGGGTAAAGCATTTTTCACAGAGTGAAATGCTGAATTAGGGCCAGAGATTGCGGTAGAGAGCGACAGATTTGTTTGAGTGAGTAGATGCGGGTAGACTGCACCCCCTGTTTGATTTCGGAGTTAACCACCATGAGCGAAACGGCAAGCTGGCAGCCAAGTGCACCCATCGCCAATTTGTTGAAGCGCGCAGCAATAATGGCAGAGATCCGGCGTTTTTTTGCCGATCGTGGTGTATTAGAAGTTGAAACGCCGACCATGAGCCAAGCGACAGTGACGGACGTTCATTTAGTCCCATTCGAAACCCGGTTTGTTGGCCCGGGCGCTGCCGATGGTTTGACGCTGTACATGATGACCAGTCCGGAATATCACATGAAGCGCCTTCTGGCGGCGGGCAGTGGTTCTATCTATCAATTGGGGCGCAGCTTCCGCAATGAAGAAGCCGGCCGTCATCACAATCCTGAATTCACCATGCTGGAATGGTATCGCCCGCATTATGATATGTACCGCCTGATGAATGAAGTCGATGACCTGCTACAGCAAATTCTGGATTGCAACAGTGCGGAAACGTTGTCTTATCAGCAGGCGTTCCTGCGCCATTTGGATATTGACCCTTTATCGGCAGACAAAGCGCAGTTACGTGAAGCGGCGGCTAAACTGGATTTGAGTAACATTGCCGATACGGAAGAAGACCGCGATACCTTGCTGCAATTGCTGTTTACCGTTGGTGTCGAGCCACATATTGGCCGCGAAAAACCGGCGTTTGTTTATCATTTCCCCGCGTCACAGGCATCTTTGGCGGAGATAAGCACCGAAGATCACCGCGTGGCGGAGCGTTTTGAGGTTTACTTCAAAGGTATTGAGCTAGCGAATGGTTTCCATGAACTGACCGATGCTGATGAACAAATGAAGCGTTTTGAACAAGATAATCGTATCCGTGCTAAACGCGGGTTGCCACAGAACCCAATTGATATGAATCTGATTGCTGCCCTTAAGCAAGGATTACCTGATTGTTCTGGCGTCGCACTAGGCATTGACCGCTTGGTGATGCTGGCATTGGGCGCGGAAAGGCTGAGTGATGTGATTGCCTTCCCTGTCAATATTGCCTAATTCCTCTTCGTCCTTGGCGTCGCAGCGGTGTTCGCTGCACTCGCTCACCCGAATCACTTACTACAGTAAGCATTACCGGGATGCGTTACTTTACTGTAACACCAATGACTTTGGTGAATATCTGGTGCCCTTGGTGCCGCTGCGGTGTTAAAAGAAATGCCCTGATCTGTGAAGGTTCAGGGCATTTTTGTTTCTTACTCACTCACTGATCTTACAAGCTGCCCGGTGTGCGGCCGCGACCAGAGGTAACCGTGCGGCCAGCACCACGCCCCAGCGTCTCCAAACGGGCCTGGAACGGTGGGAATGGCAGGGTGATGCCGTGTTCACGGTAACCGGCCAGAATCAGTTGGTGGATTTCGTGGCGCAGTGGCATCCGGTGGCCCATTTCAGCGGCGTAAATACGCAATTCGAAGATCTGAATACCTTGTTGAAGATCAACCAGATAGACCTCTGGCGGTGGCGTGTCCAATACCAGAGTACAGCGGCGAGCGGCAGTCAGCAGCACTTCAGTGACTTCTTCACTGTTAGTTTCAGCCGGCGCAGGCACGGTCAGAACCACACGGGTAATTGCATCTGATAGCGACCAGTTAATAAACTGCTCGGTGATAAAAGCCTTATTTGGCACGATAATTTCTTTGCGGTCCCAGTCGGAGATTGTGGTGGCGCGCGTATTGATTTTGGTCACGCTCCCGGTGAGATCACGGATAGTCACGGTATCGCCAATACGAACCGGTTTTTCGAACAAAATGATCAAACCGGATACGAAGTTGGCGAAAATCTCCTGCAAACCAAAGCCTAACCCCAAACCGAGAGCGGCCACCAGCCATTGGAATTTTGCCCATTCGATCCCAAGCATAGAGAAACCGAGCAAGCTGCCGAACAGAATCAACAGGTATTTGGTGATAGTCGAAATGGCATAACCGGTACCTGGTGTCAGGTCTAAATGCTGCAAAATAGCCAGCTCCAGCAGGGCTGGCAGATTACGTACCAACTGAGTGGTGACGATCATCACCAGAATGGCGATCAACAGTGATCCCATCGTGATCGCCTGTACTGACTCAATGCCGTTAATGGTGGACGATACATCCCATAAACGAATATTTTCCAGGAAACCAAAAGCGGAATGAATT
This sequence comes from Yersinia aldovae ATCC 35236, assembly GCF_000173735.1. Classification (GTDB taxonomy): domain Bacteria; phylum Pseudomonadota; class Gammaproteobacteria; order Enterobacterales; family Enterobacteriaceae; genus Yersinia; species Yersinia aldovae. The sequence continues at coordinate 79,573 of NZ_ACCB01000004.1, forward strand.
TCAGACCACAGCGCGATCACTGAAACCAGCGCGATCATCGTCAGGATTGATCGCACCAGCCGCAGGGACTGGGCGCTGATCACGTCCAGGTCGATCACCGGCTCTTCCACATCGATCGACCCTTCATTGCTATTATTGTGTGGCGTGTCTTCTTCACCACGGGCGCGTTGCGCCAGAATATCGGCACGACGTTGCTTGGCCCGGTCAAAGGCAATGCGGCGGCGCTGAATTAGCATCCAGCGGCGGATAATATGATAAATCACCAACAGGAAGAACCAGATGGCGACCGAGGTTTCCAGGCGTGCCAACAGAGCTTGTGACGTGGTGAGATAGCCCAACACTGAGGCCAGTGCAGCTATTAATGGTGCTGACAGCAGTAGCCCCCATAGCGCCACGTTGACAATATTTTCACCCGACCCCTTTTTATCCAGATACAGCGGGATACCGGCGCGTTTCAGGCTGTTGGTGACCAAACTCAATGCGATACACAGCAAAATAAAGCACAACCGGCCCAGCGTACCGGCGAATTCACGGTCGTTATAATTCTCGAAGGTAATTAGCGCCATCATCAATGGGATAATCAACCACACCGACATGCGGTAGAAACGCATTGCGCGCGCGACTTGTGTCGGTGACCAACGGAAGTGAGCGATAAACAGGCCATGAGGGTGAGCAAATGAGGCACTGATCATAAACACCCACAGCACCGGCACGGTGGCAGTGACCGCATTGCCAATGGCGATAGCCATCGGATAGGACCAGGCATTTTGCAAGCCATATCCCAGTGCAGCCCATAATACCGGTAATGGCAATGCCACGAGAATAGACCAGAACACGGTGCGTAAGGTCAGTGAGAAATGGTCTTGGTTAACCTTACCTATCCGGCTATTGGCTCGCTCAAGGAAGGCATGATAGTGGCGGCGTGAGCTGAAGCTGAAACCAACAAATAGTAGCGCACCGATGATAGGCAGCAGCGTATCCTGGCTGGTCATCATCATCACGAACGCGCCACTCAGCTGTGCGAAGGTATCCAGCGACAGCAGGCGGGTCAGGTCATGGGCGACATTAATCGGATAAGAAAGTGAAATCGGGCTGACATCCGCTACCCAGAACAGGTAGCGGTGAGTCGCTTCACGCACTTCGCTCAGTGCATCAACCAACTGGCTATTGGCGACTTTTAGTTTGGTCAATTCAAGAATTTGTGTGTCATAACCGGAAAGCAGAGAGTTTAGCAATTCTCGTTGGGTGCGCCACTGGGCATCCAGAATTCGCTGCTGTTCAGTGGTCAGAGGCGAGCCATCATTCTGTTTTAATTTGATATTTTGCTGTTGTAACTTCTCCAGCATATCTTCATATTGCAAGCGTTGTACCCGCAACTGGGCCATGTCACGATCCAGTTGCTGAGATTTTGGCACGTCAGGTAACCGAGCGACTTGCGCCCGCAGTGTTTCCCCCAATACCGTGGAAACGCCCAGCCATTGCGCTTGCTCACGAATAGTACTGAGTGCCTGACGTACCTGCTGAGTTTGCGCTGCGGCCTGACGTTGTTGTGAGGAGATAAGATCAATGCGCTGCGCCTGTTGATTCAAAGCCTGAGACAGGTCGCGGTTAATTTGCAACTGCTGGATAATCGATTCAGGTAAATCACCGCCTTGCTCAGCCAGCAATTCGGTACGTTCAAGGGCTTGCTCTGCTGCCTGTTGCCGTTGATTATTCAGATTATTGCGTAAGGTCTGGAGCTGGGTATCAACCCGCTCCTGACGTTTTTTGTATAACTCAGCTCGTAGCCGAGACAACTCCTGCCGGTTGTTGGCTGAGAGCTGGGAAAGCTCCAGCTCATTGACTTTAGCTTTACGTGCAATGGCTTCCGCCTGCAATAGCGCAAGCTGGGCCTGCGCTGCGGGAGTGGTCGCATTGCTTTGCGCCTGAACGCGCGGGCCGATTTCTGCCAGAATTCGTCGAGCTTCTGATTGTTGTTGCGGTAATTGACCGAGTGAATCACTGATTTCCCGCGCACGGTCCTGTTCTTGTTGCGACAGGCGGGATAACTCCAGCAACTGGCTGCTGATTTGCAACACTTGCTGCTCAAGTTCAGAGGTGGACATGTTACCCGGCACCGGCAGCGGTTTATCGCCTTCCTGCGCCAATTGCTGACGTAGCTCACGCGTCAGTTTAGGAAAATCATCAATGGCTTTTTGATATTGCTGGGCGCGGATATCGGATTCTTTCGCATCCGCCAGCCAGCTTAGAGCCGCTTGCAGCGCCTGAATAATTTCGGCCTGATTTGTCATTCCCTTATTGGCTTCAGCTTGCTTTAGCTCTTGCCTGAGCTGATCTTCGCTCGGCTGAGCTGCCGCCTGTAGTGGCAGGGAAAACAACATTACCCACGACAGTAACATCGCAGAAAACCATGAAATTATTAGGCGCACGTAAAGGTTCCTTAACATCAATTACATCTATACCCGTCATACTTCAAGCTGCATGTGCGTTGGCTATGTTTGTTACTCGGCCCGTCCATCGTCCTCGCTTCTACGAGGCCGCTGCGAGCTAGCATAAATGCTGTTCAAAATGGTTTACAACCAATTTGTCACTCAATTACCGCCTTCCTGCAACTCGAATTATTTAGGGTATAACAGTGCAAGCTTATTCAGGGACGGCTTCGGCTAATACTTCGCCCATACGGGTAACCGAACCACTGTTTAGCTGAGGGGCCAGATACACTTTGCCTTCAGCGAACAGGTTAATTACGGTGGAGCCTAACTTGAAGCGGCCCATTTCTTGCCCTTTCTCCAGCGCTATTGCACCTTCGCAGCCTGCCTGTGGATAGGTCCAGCGGCGGATAACCCCTTCCCGTGGCGGGGTAATCGTGCCTGCCCACACGGTTTCTATGCTACCGACAATAGTGGCACCGACCAGGATTTGTGCCATCGGGCCAAAGGCGGTATCGAAGATACAAATTACGCGCTCGTTACGGGCAAAAAGATTGGGGACATTAGCTGCGGTCAATGGATTGACTGAGAACAAATCACCTGGCACATAAATCATTTCACGCAATACGCCAGCACAGGGCATATGCACGCGGTGATAGTCACGCGGTGCCAGATAAGTGGTAACAAACAGACCATTCTGGAATTCGGCTGCCAGCATATAGTTGCCGGCCAACAGGGCTTCCAGCGTGTAATTGTGGCCTTTAGCCTGCAATATTTGATCGTTATGAATAGCACCTAACTGGCTGATTGCACCGTCAGCCGGTTGTACCAACAGGTTTTCTTCCGCCGCAACCGGGCGCACGCCAGCCCGTAGCGGGCGCACGAAGAATTCATTGAAAGAACGATAAGCAGAGAACTCTGAGTCCTGCGCTTCTTTCATATCAACGTTGTAAAAACGGGCGAAGGCTTTGATAACCAGTTGGGTTAGCCAGCCGCCTTGCTTATCGGCCCCCCAGCCTGCCAGACGGGTCAGGCCGTGTTTTGGCAGTAAATACTGCAATCTGATCTTGAGACTATCCAGCACGTAGACCTCTTGGATAAACGGTAAAATTAAGGGGCACATCATGACAGTGCTGCACCCACAATTTCGTTAATCGAATGTTATCTATGGAATTTGATAACCGCTATTTAAACATCATTTTTCGTCGCTATCTGACGTTTTACGGGGTTTCGCCTGTTCCATACTTTCCAGAATCCGATGGTAATTATCAAAGCGTTCTTCAGCGATTTTGCCTTGTTCTACCGCTTCGCGCAGCGCGCAACCGGGATCGGTGGTATGGCTGCAATCGCGGAATTTGCAATGACCGAGATAATCACGGAATTCGACAAATCCCTGAGTGATTTGTTCCGCAGCCAGATGCCAGAGACCGAACTCACGTACCCCCGGTGAGTCAATCACATCACCGCCTTGTTGGAAATGGTACAAACGGGCGGCTGTTGTGGTGTGCTGACCCAAACCTGAGTTACCCGAAACAGTATTCACCAGAATTTCGTTATCCGTTGGCGGTAACAGGGCATTCAGCAAGCTGGATTTGCCCACACCGGATTGACCGGCGAAGATACTGATACGCCCGGCCAGCGCCTGTTCAAAGGCTTCCATCCCTTCACGGGTCTGGCTGGAGACTTCCAGTACGTTGTAGCCAATACGACGATAGATATCCATCATGCCATCAACGAATTTACGGCCATCGGCATCCAGTAAATCGACTTTATTCAGTACAATTAATGGTTCGACTTCCAGTGTTTCACAAGCCACCAGATAACGATCGATAATATTGAGTGAAAGTTCGGGTAAGATCGCCGAAACGATCACGATCTGATCGATATTTGCGGCGATCGGTTTCACGCCATCATAAAGATCAGGGCGCGTCAGTACGGATGTCCGCTCATGCACTGCTTCGACAATCCCTTTAACCCGCACACCTTCCTGCGCTTGCAGGCCAGGACGCCAGACCACGCGATCACCGGTAACCAGTGATTTGATGGTACGGCGGATATTACAACGGTGCTGAACACCATCGACGGCTTCAACATCGGCGTGCTGACCGAAACGACTGATTACGATACCTTCTTGCGCATCGCCAAGCTGAGAGTCATCTAACTCAGGTTTTCTATCAGTGCGTAGCCGACGCTGATGATTAGCCTGTACACGGCGTTGTTGACCTTTGGACAGTTTATTTTTGCTCACTGTGCCTCACTTGAATTCGCATATATCGCTGGTTGCGACCAAAAGGGCTATGATACACATTATTTTATCAATTAACCGTTTGTTCGGTTGTTCCCCTCCGCTAACAGGCAGGAAAAATCATGGCAGAAAACCAAAATAATCTGATCTGGATCGATCTGGAAATGACGGGTCTCGATCCTGAAAGGGATCGGATCATCGAGATTGCCACTTTGGTCACCGATGCTAACCTTAATATCCTGGCAGAAGGCCCGGTTCTGGCGGTTCACCAGTCTGATGAACAGCTTGGGCTAATGGATGAGTGGAATGTGCGCACTCATACCGGCAGTGGTTTGGTCGAGCGGGTTAAAGCCAGCCCATTTAGTGACCACGATGCTGAACTGCAAACCATTGAATTTTTGAAACAATGGGTGCCCGCAGGGATATCGCCTATTTGTGGTAACAGTGTGGGCCAGGACCGCCGTTTCCTGTTCCGTTATATGCCAGAACTTGAAGCCTATTTCCACTACCGTTATTTGGATGTCAGCACCTTAAAAGAGCTGGCACGCCGCTGGAAACCTGAAATCCTGCCAGGCTTTAAAAAGCAAAATACCCATCAGGCACTGGATGATATCCGTGAGTCAGTGGCCGAGCTTGCCTATTACCGCGAGCATTTTATTCAATCTTAACCCCCCCTTCGTCCTTGACGCTGCGGGGGTGTTAGCTGCGCTCACTTACCCGAATCACTTACTTATGTAAGCTCATCGGGGTGCGTTTGCTGGCAGCCTACCCGCAGCCCCAATGACTTTGGGGTTTCCCTTCGAGCTTGAAGTTGCGGGGGTGTTAGCTGTGCTCACTTACCCGAATCACTTACTTATGTAAGCTCATCGGGGTGCGTTTGCTGGCAGCCTACCCGCAGCCCCAATGACTTTGGGGTTTCCCTTCGAGCTTGACGTTGCGGGGGTGTTAGCTGTGCAACTCCAATGATTTTGGGTATATACTCAGCCCTGTGCCGATTAAAACGCCACATTGCTGATTTAATCGGCACTTGAATCGAAAAATGATTTTTTTGCTTTCAGGGGGTTGCGGCAAAACGGATTTCTCGTATAATGCGCACCCCGTACCGATGAAGATTTTGCTAACAAGCGAAGACAGATTTAGTACGAGTTTAGAATGAAAAACGGCACCAAGCGGGAATAGCTCAGTTGGTAGAGCACGACCTTGCCAAGGTCGGGGTCGCGAGTTCGAGTCTCGTTTCCCGCTCCAATCTTTAGCAATAAAGATAAGTGACCGGCAGTATCAAAAAATTTTTCAGGCGTAAAAAGTAAAAGTGAAGCGTTGTTGTCATCTCTACGACGCGGGAATAGCTCAGTTGGTAGAGCACGACCTTGCCAAGGTCGGGGTCGCGAGTTCGAGTCTCGTTTCCCGCTCCAAATTTTTATTTCTGAATAAGCAGTCAATACCAAATGCTGTCACATACAGCAGGGTGCATCAGCATCTCAATGCGGGAATAGCTCAGTTGGTAGAGCACGACCTTGCCAAGGTCGGGGTCGCGAGTTCGAGTCTCGTTTCCCGCTCCAATCTTTCCAATCAAATTCATTCTATTTATCCACAGCTGCGTGCTGCGCTACGCCACAACATACATACAATGTATTAACTTCTTCAACAGAGTTATCCACAGATTCTGTTCTTTTTCTATTCAGTGGATATTTTAATCGATTTTATTTCCTCTTTTGTATCTATCTGATTTAAAGACATATATTTTTATGTGAAAACGTTATGCCGATCACTTGTGCTTTTTTTTGCACTTGATTGCCAAGGCATTTTTATTTTTATGCACAGGAAAACTCCGATCTCATTCATTAAAGAAATAGATTAGGGGGAGCTATCAAGCATCTCGTGGCAGACCCTTTTCTATAGCTCTAATCAGTCGTTTTTTCTGTGGCGATTGTACGTCCCCAATCAGTGTAGACCGTCTTTCTAATTGTTGTGAAATTGACCAAAGAATATGTTCATCTAGCATTGGATTAAGTCCAAGGCGTGCTTCCAGTGCCAGTACGATGCTATCGAGATAAGGGGCGTTGCCAAGTGCTACTGAGATGTTGCGCAGCCAGCGTAGATGGCCGATACGACGAATCGCTGACCCCTCGGTGACCCGCAGGAACTTCTCTTCATTCCAGGCGAATAAATCCAGCAGTTGTGGTGTGTGCAGTACGGTGCGCGGGCTGAAATCGGCTTCATCGGTGAGTTGCGAGAAGCGGTTCCACGGGCAGATCAACTGGCAATCATCACAGCCATAAATGCGATTGCCCATCAGTGGGCGAAACTCTTCCGGAATAGCCCCTTCCAGCTCGATGGTCAGATAAGAGATACAACGGCGTGCATCCACGGTATAAGGGGCGACAATGGCCCCAGTCGGGCAGGTGGTGATGCAGGCAACACAGCGCCCGCATTGTTCTTCCTGCACTTTATCGACCGGTAGTGGCAGGTCAATCAGCAACTCGCCGAGAAAGAACCACGAACCCGCATCACGATTTAAAATCAGTGAGTGCTTACCAACCCAGCCAATACCGGCTTTGGCTGCCAGCGAGCGCTCCATAATTGGCGCAGAATCCACAAACGGGCGGAAATTAACATCACCGCCAGCCTGCTCCAGACAGTAGTTCTGAATCATATCGCCCAATTTCTTCAGGCGCTGGCGCAGCAATTTATGATAATCACGACCCAGGGCATAACGGCTGACATAGCCCAGTGCAGGATTATTCAAGGTGCTGGCAAATGCGGCCTTGGCGGGCAGATAATTCATCCGCACGCTAATCACCCGCAAGGTTCCGGGCAGCAATTCATGAGGGCGTGCGCGCAGCATACCGTGGCGGGCCATCCAGTCCATTTCGCCATGGTATTGCTTATCAAGCCAGGCCTGTAGGCGTGGTTCTTCCGCAGACAAATCTGTGTCGCAGATACCCACTTGCTGGAAACCTAGCGATTGGCCCCATTGCTTGATATGTTGGGCTAATTGATTCAAATCGAGGGGGTGTGCCATGACGGACCATAGTAAGAAACAAATCAGTGTTAGTTTACCACACTCTGTTTTTTCTGCGGACTGGGTGCGCCAGAATGAAGCTATCGCAGCGGCACACTTCTCCCTGAGCTTGTTTGACCTGATGACCCGAGCCGGGGATGCTGCTTTTGAATTGGCCCGCAAGCAGTACCCGGCGGCGCGCCATTGGCTCATTTTATGTGGGCACGGCAATAACGGTGGTGATGGTTACATCGTTGCTCATCGTGCAATGGCGGCGGGTTTTAATGTCACACTGATTGCTTGTCCGGGTAACCGTCCACTGCCAGCAGAGGCGCATCAAGCGCAATCACTCTGGTTGGCCGACGGCGGTTCCATTAATCAACCTGACATCCCCTGGCCGCAACATGTGGATCTGATTATTGATGGTTTACTCGGCATTGGTCTGCGGGCCGCACCGCAAGGGGCTTATGCTACGCTAATTGACACCGCAAACCGCCATCGGGCGGCAAAAGTTGCTCTGGATATTCCCTCTGGGCTGAGCGCCGATAGTGGTGCGGCACCCGGTTCAGTCATGCGTGCCGACCACACCCTGACGTTTGTTGCATTGAAGCCCGGCTTGCTTACCGGCCAAGCCCGCGACTGGGTGGGGCATTTGCACTGTCATGATCTGGGATTGACGCAATGGCTAGCGGCTCAACCGGTACACATTGAACGAATGACGGCTGACAATCTGTTGCAATGGCTGAAACCCCGTCGCCCTTGTGCTCATAAAGGTGAGCATGGGCGGTTACTGCTGGTGGGTGGGGATAAAGGGTTGGGAGGGGCGATTCGCATGGCAGGGGAAGCCGCGCTGCGGAGTGGTGCCGGGCTAGTGCGAGTACTTACTCACATTGAGCATGTGGCACCGATTCTGGCCGCGCGCCCAGAGTTGATGGTGCAGGAATTAAGTGATGAAACGCTTGAACAAGGTATACGCTGGGCTGATGTATTGGTAGTCGGGCCGGGGTTAGGGCAATCTGATTGGAGCCGGAATGCTCTGAATATATTGCAACAGAGTGATAAACCAGCATTATGGGACGCAGATGCTCTCAACTTGCTGGCATTAAATCCGCAGAGGCGTCAGAATCGGGTATTGACACCGCACCCTGGCGAAGCCGCTCGTCTGCTTGGTTGCCGCGTCGCTGATATTGAAAGTGACCGCTTACTTTCCGCCCGTAACATCGTTAAACAATATGGTGGGGTGGTGATCTTGAAAGGGGCTGGTACGCTTATTGCCAGTGAACAAGGCGAGATGGCGATTGCTGATGTGGGTAATGCTGGTATGGCCTCCGGGGGTATGGGGGATATTCTGTCCGGTATTATTGGGAGTTTGATAGCACAAAAGCTGGTGTTGTATGATGCTGCCTGCGCGGGGTGTGTTGTGCACGGCGCTGCCGCAGATACACTGGCTGAAGTTCAAGGCACTCGGGGTTTACTGGCCACAGATCTATTGCCGGTTATTCCGAAGTACGTTAATCCTGAGTTAGCAAGATAGATATCACAGAATGAAAGAACTCGTTTTACCTTTGCCTGATGAGGCAGCGACCGTTGCATTGGGGGCCGCTTTGGCCCACGCCTTCAATGGAGCCAGCGTTATATACCTGTTCGGCGATTTAGGTGCCGGCAAAACGACATTCAGCCGTGGCTTTCTTCAGTCACTGGGCCACAATGGGCATGTAAAAAGTCCCACTTATACGTTGGTCGAACCTTATGCCCTGAATCCGAGGCCGGTTTACCATTTTGACCTGTATCGTCTGGCTGACCCCGAGGAGCTGGAGTTTATGGGGATTCGCGATTATTTCGATAAGCAGGCTATCTGCCTGGTGGAGTGGCCACAACAAGGGGCTGGGTTCCTGCCTCAAGCCGATGTAGAACTGCATTTGGCGTATCAGGATGAAGGGCGTGAAGCCCGCTTGGTCGCTATCTCTGATGCTGGTGCCGCTGTGTTGCGCCGTTTAGCTGCTGTGCAAGGATAATGTGACGATGATGCATAGCGCGATGCCACTGAATTGTTTAAAGAAAATAGCACGCTGGAAACGCTATTTCACTGCCATAATGCTGGTCGTTTTGAGTTTTTTAACTCTGCCATCGGCATTCGCCATGAAGCTAACTGACATCAAAGTAACCAATGGGGCGAGTGAAAGTAAGGTTACGCTCAGCTTTGACGGCAAGCCGATTTACGCCTTTTTCTCATTAAGCTCGCCAGAGCGGGTGGTGTTGGATGTGCGCCAAAGTGGCAACTTATCCGGTTTACCGCTGGAATTTAGCGGGCAGAATCTACTGAAAAGAATTCGCTCCAGCACCCCGAAAGATGCGCAAAGTACCCGTTTGGTGCTGGAATTGACGCAGAAAGTGAAAACGCGCGCGGTAACACAGCAGTCGGGCAGCAATTACACCGTCGTCATTACTATGACGGCCGCCGCACCCGCACGTCAGGCGCAAACCACGTTAAGCCCGAATAATCCTCCGCTAAGTCAAACCAATACACCTAGCCCCAATGCCGGTCGTTTGACGGCGAGTTCGAGCACCACCGCGCCACGGGTGACGACGCCGACAACGCCGGCGAAAAATCCATTTAACAATCAGCCAACCATCGTGATGAGCAGCAGTGAAATCACGACCAATACCGCTCGTCCGATTAAAAAAGCCAGTGTTACCAACAGCTCCCGTGTTGTGGTGGCGATTGATGCCGGACATGGTGGTCAAGACCCTGGTGCGATTGGGCAAAATGGCCTGAAAGAGAAGAATGTCACTATTGCCATTGCCCGCCGGCTTGAAGCCATGCTTGACAGTGACCCGATGTTTAAACCGGTGCTAACTCGAAATGGCGACTATTTTATTTCGGTGATGGGCCGCTCTGATGTGGCACGTAAACAGAGTGCCAACGTGCTGGTGTCCATCCATGCGGATGCGGCACCTAATCGCAGCGCGACCGGAGCCTCGGTTTGGGTATTGTCGAACCGCCGCGCCAACAGTGAAATGGGTAACTGGCTGGAGCAGCATGAGAAGCAATCTGAGCTGCTGGGTGGGGCAGGTGATGTGCTGGCCAATACCGCCTCTGATCCCTATTTAAGTCAGGCGGTACTGGATTTGCAATTTGGTCACTCGCAGCGTGTGGGTTACGACGTTGCCACCAAGGTACTGAACGAACTGCAAACTGTGGGTAATATCCATAAGCGCCGGCCTGAACATGCCAGCCTTGGTGTATTACGTTCACCGGATATTCCGTCGTTACTCGTGGAAACCGGTTTTATCAGTAATAGTACGGAGGAGCGGCTGCTTGGCAGTAGCGCGTATCAGGAGAAAATTGCTCGAGCCATTTATAAAGGCCTGCGCAGTTATTTCCTCGCGCATCCGCTACAAGCCGACCCAAAGGTCGAAAACCGCCCGCTAATTGAAACGGCGGCGGTTGATTCATCTTCACAACGTTCAGGTGTTAGCCAGCCAGAGCCGGTGGTCAGCAGCATCGCGAGCAGCGGCAGGTTATCTGCCGCCAAGCCTGTAGCGACAGATACCGTTACGAAAAATAGAAGCCAGATTCATAAAGTACAACGTGGCGAAACTTTATCCGGTATTGCCAGTCAGTACGGCGTCAGCATGGCGGTGTTGCGGCAAAACAATACGCTGAAAAATGATGTGGTGTGGGTAGGGCAGCGTTTGAAAGTGCCTGCCACGGGCAGCAGTGCGGCGGCGGTTGCACCGAAAGCTAAAGTAATAGCCAAAAATAAAACAATAAGACATCAGGTGAAGCGCGGCGATACACTCTCTGCCATTGCGGCCAGATACGGCGTGTCGATGAGTGAGATTGAGCGAGCGAACAAGATAAAGTCAGGTAACGTACAGCTCGGTCAAACGCTCACTATCCCACAATCGTAAGCGAAAGGAACTGCTATGCCGATTCAGATTCTACCACCACAGCTTGCCAACCAAATTGCCGCCGGTGAAGTGGTAGAGCGGCCTGCATCGGTAGTGAAAGAGTTGGTGGAAAACAGCCTGGATGCTGGGGCGACACGGATTGATATCGATATCGAACGGGGTGGCGCGAAGCTGATTCGTATCCGTGATAACGGTTGTGGGATCAGTAAAGCGGATTTATCCCTGGCACTGGCGCGTCATGCCACCAGTAAGATAAGTTCGCTGGAAGATTTGGAAGCCATCCTCAGTATGGGGTTTCGCGGCGAGGCATTAGCCAGTATCAGCTCAGTCTCCCGCTTGATCCTGACTTCACGTACCGCCGATCAGAATGAAGCCTGGCAAGCGTATGCTGAAGGGCGTGACATGGCGGTGACCATCAAACCGGCGGCGCATCCGGTGGGCAGTACGCTTGAAGTGTTGGATCTATTTTATAACACACCCGCGCGGCGCAAATTTATGCGCACTGAAAAAACCGAATTTGGTCATATTGATGAAGTGGTGCGGCGCATTGCGCTGGCGCGTTTTGATGTAGCAATTAATTTGAGCCATAACGGTAAGTTAGTGCGCCAATACCGCGCAGCACCAGACCCTTCTCAGCATGAACGGCGTTTGGCCAGCATCTGTGGCCCGGCGTTTTTGCAGCATGCACTGGCCATTTCCTGGCAACACGGTGATTTGACTATTCGTGGCTGGGTGGCAGACCCTGCCGCAAGCCGTACACTCACTGAAATGCAATATTGCTACGTCAATAACCGCATGATGCGCGACCGGTTGATCAATCACGCCATTCGTCAGGCTTATCAGGATCTGCTCAAAGACGATCAGCAGCCAGCGTATGTGCTGTATCTGGATATTGACCCGCATCAGGTGGATGTCAACGTCCATCCGGCGAAGCATGAAGTGCGTTTCCATCAGGCGCGGCTGGTGCATGATTTTATTTATCAGGCGGTGACCACGGTTTTACAACAAACCGCCACGCCGGTGCTGAGCATTAATGACGATGGCGAAGAGATCGAGGCTCCACGCTGGCAGCCGGAAAACCGCATCGCGGCTGGGGTGAATAAATATGCCCAACCAGAACCCGTTAAAGCTAATCCGGCAGAATATGTCGTGCCAGCCGCGCGAGCGGAGTCATCAGAGCGAACAACTGGCTCACCACGGGCAGCCCGTGAGCACGTCACTCCTGCCTATCACGCAGGGCAGCCGTATCAGAAGCAACAAGGCGAATTATATCGCCAACTGGTGCAGCCCGCGGCAGTGGATACACCGATTGATGTTATCACCGCACCCAGACACCGCTTACCCGCAGACGAACCGCTTCAGGGCGATAGCTACAGCTTTGGTCGGGTATTAACCATCATCGCCTCTTGCTATGCGCTGATCGAATATCAGCAAAGTGTGGCATTATTGGCCCTGCCGGTGGCCGAGCGTGGCTTAAAACAGGCACAACTGACTCCGCCCCCGCAGGGGCTACGCCCGCAACCCTTATTAATTCCGTTGAAACTGACATTAGATAAGCACGAGGCGGCGGCAGGTCTGCGTCATCAGAACTTATTGGTTACTATGGGAATAGAACTGGCAGTTGAACACTCAAGAGCGACCTTGCGTGCGGTATCTTTACCATTACGCCAACAAAATTTACAAAAACTGATACCGGAACTGTTAGGCTATCTGTCGCAGCATGAAGAGATATCGCCAGATGCTCTCGCCACATGGATTGCTCGCCATCTTGGCAGTGAACATGAGGTTTGGAATGTGTCTCAAGCGATACAGTTATTGACGGATGTTGAGCGTCTTTGCCCGCAGTTGGTGCAGTCCCCTCCTGCTGGGCTATTACAACCTATTGATATAAAGGCTGCATTGGCAACCCTGACACATGAATAATATGGAAAATCTAACTCGGCCACCGGCAATTTTTATCATGGGGCCAACCGCGTCGGGTAAAACAGCGCTTTCCATCGCGCTGCGGCAGCGGCTCCCTGTAGAGTTAATCAGCGTTGACTCTGCTTTGATCTATCGTGGTATGGATATCGGCACAGCCAAGCCTGGCGCAGCAGAGTTAGCGTTGGCACCACACCGGTTGATTGATATCCGCGATCCAGCAGAATCATACTCTGCCGCCGATTTCCGTAAAGATGCATTAAAAGAGATGGCCGACATCACCGCAGCCGGGCGAATTCCGCTGTTGGTGGGGGGGACCATGTTGTACTTTAAAGCCTTGTTGGAGGGGTTATCTCCGTTACCCTCCGCAGACTTGCCAGTGCGCCAGCGTATAGAACAGCAGGCAGCAGAGCAGGGTTGGGAGGCGTTGCATCAGCAGTTGGCCGAGATAGACCCGGTTGCTGCGGCGCGAATTCACCCTAATGATCCCCAAAGGCTCTCCAGAGCACTGGAAGTTTTTTATATTTCAGGTAAAACTTTAACGGAACTGACTAAAATTTCGGGTGAAACCTTACCTTATCGGGTTCACCAATTTGCGATTGCGCCTGTTAGCCGGGAACTCTTGCACCGGCGGATTGAATTACGTTTTCATCAGATGCTGGATGCTGGGTTTGAACAAGAGGCTAGGGCGCTTTTTGACCGTGGTGATTTGCATACGGATTTGCCAGCTGTTCGTTGTGTGGGATACCGACAAATGTGGTCTTATCTGTCGGGTGAGATTGATTACAACGAAATGGTTTACCGCGGAGTTTGTGCGACACGTCAACTGGCAAAGCGCCAAATGACCTGGTTGCGAGGCTGGAGTTCAGTACAATGGCTCGACAGTGATAAGCCGGGAGAGGCTTTAGACTCTGTAATACAGGTTGTTAGTGCATAGGTTGAATGATTGTGTACAATTGATTAGTACTCAACGCGCAGATTTTTTTTACGCAGTTTATTTTCGAGCCGATAGGTTCTTAGTTAAAAACAACAAGCAAATAAGGAAAATATAGAATGGCTAAGGGGCAATCTTTGCAAGATCCGTTCCTGAACGCATTGCGTCGTGAACGGGTTCCGGTTTCTATTTATTTAGTGAATGGCATTAAACTGCAGGGCCAAGTTGAGTCTTTTGATCAGTTTGTCATTCTGTTAAAAAACACAGTTAGCCAGATGGTTTATAAGCACGCCATCTCTACTGTTGTGCCTTCTCGCCCGGTTTCGCATCACAGCAATAATCCGAGTGGTAGCACCAATAATTATCATGGTAGTAATCCGTCTGCGCCGCAACAGCCGCAGCAGGATAGCGATGACGCTGAATAAAGCGCATTGCTGGTCGACCATGACGGAGAACATAAGCAACGGATTCGGGCTTATGTTCTCCGCACTAGCGGTTTTGATCCGTTTGAGAGGTTGCACGTTTGTTTGACCGTTATGAAGGCGGTGAGCAGGCCGTACTGGTTCATATTTATTTCTCGCAAGACAAAAACTCAGAGGATCTGCGTGAGTTCGAAGCGCTGGTGTCTTCTGCGGGCGTAGAAGCTTTGCAAATTGTAACGGGTAGTCGCAAAGCCCCACACCCTAAATACTTTGTTGGTGAAGGAAAGGCAGAAGAAATTGCTGATGCCGTGAAAGCCAGTGGCGCGTCTGTTGTCTTGTTTGATCATGCCCTTTCCGCAGCGCAAGAGCGAAATCTTGAGCGTTTGTGTGAGTGCCGGGTTATTGATCGAACTGGACTGATTTTAGATATTTTTGCCCAACGGGCCCGTACTCACGAAGGTAAATTACAGGTCGAATTAGCGCAATTGCGCCATATTGCGACCCGTTTGGTACGCGGCTGGACGCATCTTGAACGTCAAAAAGGTGGGATTGGCCTGAGAGGGCCGGGTGAGACTCAGTTGGAGACTGACCGCCGTTTGTTACGCGACCGCATCAGCTTGATTTTGAGCCGTTTGGATCGGGTAGCAAAGCAGCGTGAGCAAGGGCGACGTTCGCGCACCCGTGCTGATATTCCGACCGTATCTTTGGTGGGATATACCAACGCCGGTAAATCCAGCCTGTTTAACAAAATTACGGCAGCTGATGTTTATGCGGCTGACCAATTATTTGCCACGCTGGACCCTACCTTACGCCGTATCAATGTGGCGGATGTGGGCGATACAGTATTGGCGGATACCGTAGGCTTTATCCGGCACTTGCCGCATGACTTGGTGGCTGCTTTTAAAGCAACGCTACAGGAGACGCGGCAGGCCTCATTACTGTTACACATTATTGATGCAGCAGATCCTCGGGTAGCCGAGAATATGGCCGCAGTCGATTCTGTATTGGCGGAAATTGAAGCAGATGAAATTCCTACATTATTAGTAATGAATAAAATTGATTTGTTGGATGATTTTGTCCCGCGAATCGATCGCAACGAAGACAATCTGCCAGTCAGAGTTTGGCTTTCAGCCCAAACCGGCGCAGGGATCCCGTTGCTCTTTCAAGCGTTGACGGAGCGTCTTTCAGGTGAGATCGCACACTTTGAATTGCGTTTACCGCCTCAGGCCGGCCGTCTGCGTAGCCGTTTTTACCAGCTTCAGGCAATTGAAAAAGAGTGGATAGACGAGGACGGGAACGTCGGTATGGTGGTAAGAGTGCCTATCGTTGATTGGCGTCGTCTCTGTAAACAAGAGCAAGATCTGGTCAGCTATATTATTAATGAGCCAAGCACGGCTAATTAATTGATTATGCTGATTGATTTTGTGAGATTAAGAGCCAGCTTGTTTGGCGTGTGCTCTTGGCCTGAAGAAAACCAATCATAGAAGAATGGAGCTAAAACATGGCGTGGAATCAGCCCGGTAATAACGGACAGGACCGCGATCCGTGGGGGAGCAGCAATAATAATGGCGGCAACTCTGGCGGAAATAACAATAATAAAGGTGGCCGTGATCAAGGGCCGCCCGATCTGGATGATATCTTCCGGAAACTGAGCAAAAAACTGAGTAGCCTCGGTGGTAAAGGTGGCGGCAGCGGTAGTGACAACAACGGTGCGTCAAAAGGCCCTGGTTTCAGTGGTCGAATTGCCGGTATCGCTGTGGTTGCGGTTGTGGTTATCTGGGCGGCAAGTGGTTTCTATACAATTAAAGAAGCTGAGCGTGGTGTTGTTACGCGCTTGGGTAAATTAAGCCACATTGTGCAGCCTGGTTTGAACTGGAAACCGACCTTTATTGACGAAGTAACCCCGGTTAACGTCGAATCTGTACGTGAATTGGCGGCATCTGGTGTCATGTTGACCTCCGATGAAAACGTGGTTCGCATCGAAATGAACGTGCAATACCGCGTAACCGATCCGGCCGCTTATCTGTTTAGCGTGACCAATCCGGATGACAGCCTGCGTCAGGCAACTGACAGCGCAGTGCGTGGTGTTATCGGTAAATACACCATGGATAAAATCCTCACCGAAGGCCGCACCATCGTTCGTAGCGATACTCAGCGTGTACTGGAAGAAACTATTCGTCCATACAACATGGGTATCACGCTGCTGGACGTTAACTTCCAGGCAGCGCGTCCGCCGGAAGAAGTTAAAGCGGCATTTGATGATGCGATTGCTGCTCGTGAAAACGAACAACAGTATATTCGTGAAGCAGAAGCTTACACCAACGAAGTCCAGCCGCGTGCAAACGGTCAGGCGCAGCGTCTGTTAGAAGATGCGCGTGCTTATGCCGCACGTAAAGTATTGGAAGCGCAAGGTGAAGTCGCCGGGTTTGCCAAGTTGTTGCCTGAGTATAAGGCAGCACCGGAAATTACCCGCGAGCGTCTGTATATCGAAACCATGGAAAAAGTCCTCGGTCATACCCGCAAAGTGCTGGCAAGTGACAAAGGTAATAGCTTGATGGTGCTGCCACTGGATCAACTGCTGCGCGGTCAAGGTGCAGATAAAGCGGATGGCAACAAAGACACAAGTCTGATTCGTTTGAATCCGCCTTCCTCTGCTAATAGCAGCCAAGGGGCTGGTGCCAGCAACACAAGCACCAGTTCAACCAGTGGTTCTATCATGGATCAGCGCCGGGCAAATGCTCAGCGTGATACTTCCACTCGCGTAGGGAGAGAATAACCAATGCGTAAGTCTTTTTTACTTATCGTCGTTGTGGTGTTAGTCGCACTCTACGCTTCGCTGTTTGTGGTACAAGAAGGCCAACGCGGGATCGTACTGCGCTTTGGTAAGGTATTACGTGATAGTGATAACAAGCCGCTGGTGTACGCACCGGGCCTGCACTTCAAGATACCGTTTATCGAAACAGTGAAGAGGTTGGATGCCCGTATTCAAACAATGGACAACCAGGCCGACCGTTTCGTGACCAACGAGAAGAAAGACCTGATTGTTGACTCATACTTGAAATGGCGTATCAGTGATTTCAGCCGTTACTATCTTGCTACCGGTGGTGGTGATGTGTCTCAGGCTGAAGTGCTGTTGAAACGTAAGTTCAGTGACCGTTTGCGTTCTGAAATTGGTCGTTTGAATGTGCGCGACATCGTAACCGACTCACGCGGTCGTCTGACGTCTGATGTTCGTGATGCGCTGAATACCGGTAGTGTGGGTGACGAAGCCGTTACCACGGAAGCCGATGATGCGATTGCCTCTGTGGCAGCCCGTGTTGAACAGGAGACTCGCGGCAAACAGCCTGCGGTTAACCCGAACAGTATGGCGGCACTGGGTATCGAAGTGGTTGACGTGCGAATCAAGCAAATCAACTTACCGGCTGAAGTCTCTGACGCTATCTTCCAGCGTATGCGTGCTGAACGTGAGGCGGTTGCCCGTCGTCACCGTTCACAAGGTCAGGAAGAAGCCGAGAAGTTGCGTGCAACCGCCGACTATGAAGTGACACGTACTCTGGCTGAAGCCGAGCGTCAGGCGCGTATTACGCGTGGTGGCGGTGATGCCGAAGCGGCCCGTCTGTTTGCCGATGCATTCAGTAAAGACCCTGACTTCTATGCCTTCATTCGTAGCTTGCGCGCGTATGAAAACAGCTTCAGTAGCGGTAATGATGTGATGGTACTTAGCCCGGAGAGTGATTTCTTCCGCTATATGAAATCGCCGGATAACTCCAGCAAACGTCCATAACAGCCCGTTTTTGACTGTAACAGCAAGGCCCGTTCACGCGGGCCTTTTCTATTTGAAGCCGCCGCTTCCATTTGATTGAGACAGATAATGAATTCAACCATCTTATTAGCATTGGGTTTGGTTTTGGTGTTGGAAGGGCTTGGCCCGATGCTTTATCCCAAAGCCTGGCGCAAAATGATTCTGGCAATGACCCAACTACCGGATGCCACTTTACGTCGTTTTGGTGGCGGATTAGTGGTTGCAGGCTGCGTTATCTACTACATGTTGCGTAGCCGCATGGGTGGCTAAATGTAAGCACAAAAATTGTTCAGTTATGTGTTAAAAAGTACTGAAAGCAGCCGAGTGAGATGTTAGAATCCTTTTTTAAGCAACCTGGTGATTTTTGAGATGGGTAAGAACGTCGTCGTACTGGGCACCCAATGGGGTGACGAAGGTAAGGGCAAGGTCGTTGACCTGCTGACTGAACGGGCTAAATATGTTGTGCGCTATCAAGGTGGTCACAACGCTGGCCACACTTTGGTTATCAACGGTGAGAAAACCGTTCTTCATTTAATTCCCTCAGGTATTCTGCGTGAAAACGTAACCAGCATCATCGGCAACGGTGTTGTACTGGCACCTGACGCTTTAATGAAAGAGATGACAGAACTTGAAGCGCGCGGTATCCCTGTTCGTGAGCGACTGTTACTCTCCGAAGCATGTCCATTAATCTTGCCGTATCATGTGGCTTTGGATAATGCGCGTGAAAAAGCACGTGGTGCAAAAGCGATTGGTACTACCGGTCGTGGTATCGGCCCTGCCTATGAAGATAAAGTTGCTCGCCGCGGTCTGCGTGTGGGTGATTTGTTCAACAAAGAAACCTTTGCTACCAAGCTGAAAGAAATTGTGGATTATCACAACTTCCAGTTGGTGCATTACTACAAAGTCGATGCTGTTGACTACCAGAAAGTGCTGGATGATGTGTTGGCTATCGCCGATATTCTGACCGCAATGGTGGTTGATGTGTCCGAACTGCTGGACAGCGCGCGTAAGCGTGGCGATTTCATGATGTTCGAAGGCGCACAAGGCACCTTACTGGACATCGACCACGGTACTTATCCGTATGTCACGTCATCTAACACTACCGCAGGTGGCGTAGCGACAGGTTCTGGTCTTGGCCCACGTTATGTCGATTACGTGCTGGGTATCGTGAAAGCGTATTCTACTCGTGTTGGTGCCGGTCCATTCCCGACTGAACTGAACGATGAAACCGGCGAGTTCCTGCGTAAGCAAGGTAACGAATATGGCGCAACGACAGGCCGTAGCCGTCGTACCGGTTGGTTGGATATTGTTGCTGTGCGTCGCGCAGTGCAGATCAACTCCCTGTCTGGCTTCTGCATGACCAAATTGGACGTGTTAGACGGCCTGAAAGAAGTGAAACTGTGTGTGGGCTACCGTATGCCAGATGGCCGCGAAGTGGATACCACCCCACTGGCTGCTGAGGGCTGGGAAGGTATCGAGCCAATCTACGAAACCATGCCAGGCTGGTCAGAAGTGACCTTTGGCGTGAAAGAACACAGCAAGTTGCCACAGGCAGCCCTGAACTACATCCAACGTGTAGAAGAGCTGACCGGTGTTCCGGTTGATATCATCTCGACCGGCCCGGATCGTGAAGAAACCATGATCCTGCGCGACCCATTTGATGCATGATTAAGCGGCTGATAGCCAAATAATCAGAATTCAGATTCCAATGAACCGGGCTTATGCCCGGTTCATTGTTATACTCGTCATACTTTAAGCTGCATGTGCGTTGGCTATGTTTGTTATTCGGCCCATTTATGTGCCTCGCCTCGTTGAGGCCGCTGCGAGCAGCGTTCAAATCTGCTCCTGGCAGATTTGTCACCCGAATCACTTACTGATATAAGCCCGCAGGTGAGCACTTGCCGTTTTCCGGCAACTTGAATTATTTAGGGTATATCCCTTTCTAACTTGATGTTGCTGCTTTATTAGCCGCAATCTATTACTTTTGGCTATAACTGTATGCAGAAGTGACCTCGGATAAGCCGTTTTACATCAAAACACCCGTCCTTTATCTAAATGATTAGTCGCAAGCTTTATGGCTGGTTTATCATTTGAAGTATATATCCGTCATACTACAGGTTGCATGTGTGTTGGCTGCCTTCGTTCACACCAATCACTTACTGATGTAAGCTCTTGGGGGGCGCTGAGTTGCCGTCTTCCTGTAACTCGAGTTATTTAGGATATAAATTTCTAAATAGCATTTAGAATCGCACTTATAACTTATCCAACATGTGTCATCTTAGATGGGTTTAAGCCGGGTAAATTGATACTCAGGGGTATATGTGCAGTTAACAAGTTTTACTGATTATGGTTTGCGAGCGCTTACTTATATGGCCTCACTGCCTGAAGGCCAAATGACCAGCATTTCTCAGGTGACTGATGTCTATGGCGTGTCTCGCAATCATATGGTTAAAATAATCAATCAGTTGAGCCGCGTCGGTTTGGTTACTGCTGTGCGGGGCAAAAATGGGGGCATACGGCTGGGTAAACCCGCTGCGCAGATTCGTATCGGTGACGTTGTGCGCGAATTGGAGCCACTTTCCCTGGTCAATTGCAGCAGTGATTTTTGCCACATCACGCCCGCTTGCCGTTTGAAGCAAGTGCTCAATCAGGCAGTACAGAGTTTCCTTAACGAGCTGGATAACTATACTTTGGCTGACATGGTCAAAGATAATTCCCCGCTCTACAAATTATTACTTGTTGAGTAGGTTTTTGCTTAATCAAAGATATATATACCCAAAGAACTTGGAGTCGCAGGTAGGCAGCCAGTAAACGAATCCCGATGAGCTTACACTGGTAAGTGATTCGGGTGAGAGCGCGCAGCTAACACCCCTGCGGCTTCAAGTACGCAGGGTATAAGACCTGCTGATGGCAACGGAGGAACCGCAATGTCACAAGATCCATTCTTGGAACGAGAAGCAGAGAAGTATGAGTCACCCATCCCTAGCCGGGAATTCATTTTGGCTCATCTCGCGAAGCGCGAAACACCTGCCAGCCGTGAAGAGCTGGCTAATGAACTCAATTTAAGCGGTGAAGAGCCTTTAGAGGCGCTGCGCCGCCGCTTGCGCGCGATGGAGCGTGACGGGCAACTGGTCTTCACCCGTCGCCAGTGCTACGCCTTACCGGAGCGTCTGGACCTACTGCGCGGTACTGTTATTGGTCACCGTGATGGTTTTGGCTTTTTACGCGTTGAGGGCAGTAAAGACGATCTGTATCTCTCTGCCGAACAGATGAAAACCGCCATTCATGGTGATGTGGTATTGGCCCAAGCAGTTGGCGCAGACCGCAAAGGTCGCCGTGAAGCGCGTATTGTGCGCGTATTGGTGCCGAAAACCAGCCAGATCGTCGGTCGTTATTTCACTGACGCCGGTACCGGCTTTGTGGTGCCGGATGATGGTCGTTTGAGTTTTGATATCTTGATCCCACCGGATGCTATCAACGGTGCGCGCATGGGCTTTGTGGTGGTGGTCGAGTTGACTCAGCGCCCAACCCGTCGGAGTAAAGCGGTCGGTAAGATTGTTGAAGTGCTCGGCGAAAACATGGGGACCAGCATGGCGGTAGATATCGCGCTGCGCACTCATGAGATTCCGCATACCTGGCCGCCGCAAGTTGAAAAGCAAGTCGCTGACTTAAAAGAACAAGTACCGGAAGAGGCGAAAAAAGGGCGCGTCGATTTACGCAATCTGCCGCTGGTCACCATCGATGGTGAAGATGCCCGTGACTTTGATGATGCGGTGCATTGTGAGAAAAAACGTGGCGGCGGTTGGCGTTTGTGGGTTGCCATTGCTGATGTTAGCTATTATGTGCGCCCGCGTACCGCGTTGGATGATGAGGCTCGTAGCCGGGGTAACTCGGTCTACTTCCCATCGCAGGTGGTTCCGATGCTGCCAGAAGTGCTGTCAAACGGCCTTTGTTCGCTCAATCCGCAGGTAGACCGCCTGTGTATGGTGTGTGAGATGACTATCTCCTCACAAGGCAAGCTGTCGTCTTATAAGTTCTACGAAGCGGTGATGAGTTCTCATGCACGCCTGACGTATACTAAAGTGTGGCGAATCATTGATGGCGAAGAGTCGCTGCGTGAACAGTATAAGCCACTGGTTCCGCACCTGTTAGAACTACACTCCATGTACAAAGTGCTGGATCAGGCGCGGGCTGAACGTGGTGGTATCGCGTTTGAAACCGAAGAAGCCAAGTTTATCTTTAATGCTGAACGGCGCATTGAACGCATTGAATCGACCGTGCGTAATGATGCGCATAAGTTGATTGAAGAATGCATGATTTTGGCCAACATTGCCGCCGCGCGCTTTGTCGAAAAACACAATGAGCCAGCGCTGTTCCGTGTGCACGACCGCCCAAGTGACGACCATATCTCCGCACTGCGTAGTGTGCTTGGTGAGCTGAGTCTGACACTCGGCGGTGGTTTGAAACCGGAACCTAAAGATTATGCGGTGCTGATGGATGAAGTTGCCGATCGTCCGGATCATGAAATGCTGCAAACTATGTTGCTGCGTTCGATGAAACAGGCGATTTACGATCCGGAAAACCGTGGTCACTTTGGTTTGGCACTGGCTTCTTATGGCCATTTCACCTCACCCATTCGCCGTTATCCCGATCTTGCGATGCACCGAGCCATCAAGTATCAGCTCGCCAAAGAGCAGGGCAATGTGAAAGAGCGCTGGACACCAACCGGTGGCTGGCACAGCGAATACGACGAGATGCTGCAATTGGGCGAACACTGCTCAATGACCGAGCGCCGCGCTGATGAAGCGACCCGTAACGTCGCGGATTGGCTTAAGTGTGACTTTATGCAGGATCAGGTCGGTAAAGTCTTCACCGGGATCATTGCCAGTGTTACCGGTTTTGGCTTCTTCGTGCGTCTGGATGATCTGTTTATTGATGGTTTGGTGCATGTTTCCAGCCTGGATAATGA
This sequence comes from Yersinia aldovae ATCC 35236, assembly GCF_000173735.1. Taxonomy (GTDB): domain Bacteria; phylum Pseudomonadota; class Gammaproteobacteria; order Enterobacterales; family Enterobacteriaceae; genus Yersinia; species Yersinia aldovae. The sequence goes on from NZ_ACCB01000004.1 coordinate 103,210, forward strand.
TTATTACCGTTACGACAACATCGGTCAGCGTCTGATTGGTGAATCTTCGGGTCAGGTTTATCGCTTGGGCGATACCGTGGAAATCCGGGTCGAAGCGGTACATATGGATGAGCGAAAAATTGATTTTGCATTAGTTTCCAGTACCCGCAAGCCGCGCGGTGAAGGTAAAACCGCCCGTGATAAGGCGAAAAAAACCGATGGGCAGCGTACGATGCGTGATACCTCTAGCCGTGGTGGGCGTGGTGCTTCATCGGGCGCTCCGCGCCGTGATAGCGCGCCAGCAGCAGGGGGACAGAAGCGGCCACGTCGCGCTAAAAAACCGGTGAATTTTGAGCCGGACAGTGCTTTCCGCCCAGCAGATGCTGCCGCGAAGTTAGATGACAAAGCGCTGGCTGAGAAGAAAGCCAAGGCGAAGGCGAAAAGAGTGTCAGCGAAAACCAAGAAAATTGCCGCTGCCACTAAAGCCAAGCGTGCGAAGAAGAAACCTGGCAGCGACGAGTCATCGCTGTAGTTTGTCGGGCGGCTTTGGTCGCCCGCATTAATTTAATTATTGGCAGGCAAATTTTTTATCTGCTGACACATGTAAAAGAGCATCATGAGCGAAATTATTTACGGTATTCACTCCATCAAAGCCTTGTTAGACAATGATCCACAACGTTTTCTGGAAGTTTTTATTCTGAAAGGTCGTGACGATCGTCGTCTACAATCCTTGATTGTAGAACTGGAAGCTACCGGTTTGGTGATTCAAGTGGCCAGCCGGAAGTGGCTGGATTCGCAGGTTGAAGACGGTGCCCATCAGGGTATCGTGGCGCGGGTACGGGAAGGGCGTCAGTATCAGGAAAATGACTTACCCGCATTGCTGGAAAGTGTGGAAACCCCTTTCCTGTTGGTGCTTGATGGCGTAACCGATCCCCACAATTTGGGTGCGTGCTTGCGCAGTGCGGATGCGGCGGGTGTCCACGCAGTTATCGTGCCACGGGATCGCTCGGCGCAGCTTAATGCCATTGCCAAGAAAGTCGCCAGCGGTGCGGCTGAAAACGTGCCATTGATTAAAGTGACTAATCTGGCGCGCACGCTGCGGGTGTTGCAAGAACATAATGTGTGGATTGTGGGTACTGCCGGTGAAGCTGACCATACGTTGTATCAGAGCAAAATGACCGGCCCGATGGCGCTGGTAATGGGCGCTGAAGGTGAGGGGATGCGTCGTCTGACGCGCGAGCATTGCGATGAGTTGATCAGCATCCCGATGGCGGGCAGTGTGTCTTCCCTGAACGTGTCAGTGGCCACCGGTGTGTGTCTATTTGAAGTTGTACGCCAGCGTGCATTAAAAGCCTGATATTTGTTTCATTAATCATTGAATTCCAAAAGCCAACATTCGCATATGTTGGCTTTTTTGTTCTTATTATCATGAGATGGTATCAGTCATTGGTGATAAATAGGGGTTTAGTCCCTGTTTGTGATGAGCTTGTCAGCAAATATCCTCGCCTGCACCATACTTAACGCTAATTTATCAAATCCATAATTTATGAATGCCGATTGCGCATTTATACCCAAAGTTATTGAAGGTGCAGGTCGGCGGCAAGTGATTCAGGTGAGTGAACGTCGCTGACCCCCTACGGCTTCACGTACCAAGTGTATCGTCGTGAAATGGAGGACGGTATGGAGTGGCAGACACACTTGGTTTTCAATCAACCTGAGCCATTATCAAACAGCAACTTATTTCTATCTGATATGGCTTTGCAGGACGCTATCACGCGGGAACATGCGGGTTGGGATGCGGAAACGCTGTCTCAGATAGGATTACAGCTAGGCTCAATGGAGTCACTTGAATTAGGGTGGCTGGCTAACGCTAATCCACCAGAGTTACTGCGTTATGATACTGCCGGACAGCGCTTGGATCAGGTGCGATTTCATCCGGCCTGGCATGTGCTGATGCCTGGTGCAGCATGACGCTGGATCACCGGGATCAATATACGTTGCCGGAGGCAGTTTGTTCATTACTGCTGAACCGTGCATCCGGCAGACGCTAGCCATATGGGTAATTTACTTATATAACAACGCATTGGCATACCAGATGCCAGGGTAGATGCTGTCTGACAGCATGATAATCAAATAATAGGGCGCGCCGCTGGCATTGGCTCTGCGCTGAATTTCAGCTTCAACATCCGTCGGGCTACCAAATACCTGAGCCGAAACAGTGCCTACTTTTTGCAGGTTGAGACTCTGAGCGCGGTTGATTTCCTGCGCGTAGGGCTTTATTGGCGGGGGCGGCGCGGGAGTCACCTGAAAAACACTGCAAGCTGATAACCCGAGAGCCAGCAATAAAACCACCATTGTGCGTCTTATATTCATAATTGCCTCTTTGTCAGTGGCTTATCTGTCTCTGCAAGCCAGTTATCTAACAAGTGTAACGCTCAATATGCGCAATCCGCCAGTATCACGGCTACCTCAGGCGCAAAGGGGATCTATCTTGGAAGAAATTGATTTAAGACTTTATCCCCTTGTTTTGGCAAACTGAATCTATCTGCTATAAGCCTGCTTATTGCCCTTTCAATAAAGGATTCTCATCATGATTGAGATGTCGCTGGAAAATATTAACGGTATTGAGGTTATCCATGCCGCCCCGGCGGGTCAGCGCCAGCAGCCATTACCGACCATTTTCTTTTACCACGGCTACACTTCGTCAAAAGAGGTCTATTCCTACTTTGCTTATGCCTTTGCTCAGGCTGGTTTTCGTACTATAGCGCCAGATGCGGATAGACATGGTGCGCGTTTTGACGGTAATGAAACGGAGCGACGCTCTCATTTCTGGGAAATCCTGAAATCGAATATTGATGAGTTACCCGCCCTGAAGCAGCATTATCAGCAGGCCGGATTGATTGATGATGAGCGCATTGGTGTGGCGGGCGCATCAATGGGCGGCATGACCACGTTAGGGGCATTAGCCCGCTATCCGTGGGTGCGTGCTGCCGCAGATTTTATGGGGTCGGGTTATTTTACCTCGTTGGCACATTCACTATTTCCACCGTTAGAGGCCGGGGTTAGCATCAGTGCAACCGAGTTTGCACGTCGTTTAGCGCCGTTGGCAGATTATGATCTCACTCATCAGTTAGGCGCTGTTACTGGGCGGCCATTATTGGTCTGGCATGGTGAAGCGGATGACGTCGTTCCGGCGACAGAGAGTGCGCGGTTGGTACAAGAACTCAGGGCAAGCGAGCGTGATAATCACCTGACTTATATTACCGAAGCGGGGATTGGTCATAAAATTACGCCAAGCGCATTAAAGGCTGGAGTGACATTTTTCACCAAACACTTATGAGCCACTGAGAATAAAAAAGCCCCCAGTTATCTGGGGGCAAGGGTATATCAAATAGCTTTTTTAGTTTTGGGTCGTCGTATTCACTGGTGCTGGTTTTTGACTGTTGGGTCTAACGGTCACTCTCTGCGTTTACTCGGATTGAGTCATTACCCGACTCATGCCTCTGGGTCATGTGGAATGCCGCTGTGCCGTGTTGGCTGCCTTGCTACATCTTGAAATCTATTAGTGATATGCGGTGGATGTAAATAATTCTAGTCGATTTTGTTAATTTAAAAACAGGTGATAATTGATTCACTTTATCAAAAAAAATGAACGAAATAACAGTGGAGTTAATGATTTCATTGAAAGATTTATCGGACTAATGGATCTACATCCATTGGTTATTTAATGAACAAAAAGTGCGGTTTTAGCAAAGTAATGGTTAGAACAAGAATAAATCCCCCGCAGTCCTTGAGTTTAAATGCGCCCGCAAGTATAGTTACGCGTCATTTTTCAGCCGCACACAAACACGTTCCTTGCCTCCATGGGCCGCGGTTGACCCTATCAGGAGGCTGAATAATCCGTAAGGAGCAATAATCGATGCGTCATTACGAAATCGTTTTTATGGTCCATCCTGACCAAAGCGAACAGGTTCCGGGCATGATCGAGCGCTATAGTGCAACTATCACTAATGCTGCTGGTACGATCCACCGTCTGGAAGACTGGGGCCGCCGTCAACTGGCTTACCCGATCAACAAACTGCACAAAGCCCACTACGTTCTGTTGAACGTTGAAGCTCCGCAGGAAGCGATCGATGAGCTGGAAACAAACTTCCGCTTCAACGACGCCGTTATCCGTAGCATGGTTATGCGCGTTAAGCACGCGGTAACTGAAGCATCACCAATGGTTAAAGCGAAAGACGAACGCCGTGAGCGTCACGACTTCGCGTCAGAAGCCAATGATGATTCTGAAGCTGGGGATTCTGAAGAGTAATTGCCGTGGTGACCACTAATCGTCTGGTACTCTCTGGCACAGTGTGCAAGACACCGGTTCGAAAAGTAAGTCCTTCTGGTATTCCGCATTGTCAATTTGTGCTTGAGCACCGATCAACACAGCAGGAAGCCGGATTTAGCCGACAAACATGGTGCAGAATGCCCATCGTTGTTAGCGGGCAAAAGTCACAAGCATTAACTCACAGTATAACGGTCGGCAGTCAGTTAACCGTTGAAGGCTTCATTAGCTGCCATCAAGGCCGCAATGGGCTGAACAAATTGGTTCTGCATGCCGAGCAGATTGAATTTATAGATTCTGGAGACTAGCCAAATGGCACGTTATTTCCGTCGTCGCAAGTTCTGCCGTTTTACCGCGGAAGGCGTTGTAGAGATTGATTATAAAGATATCGCTACGCTGAAAAACTATGTTACCGAAAGTGGTAAAATTGTCCCGAGCCGTATTACCGGTACTCGCGCAAAATACCAGCGTCAGCTCGCCCGTTGTATCAAGCGCGCACGCTACCTGTCTTTGTTGCCGTACACTGATCGTCATCAGTAATCGGCCACTGTCCATTAACGACTTTGAGAGGATAAGGTAATGCAAGTTATTCTGCTTGATAAAGTAGCAAACCTGGGCAGCCTGGGTGACCAAGTGAATGTTAAAGCGGGCTACGCTCGTAACTTCTTGGTTCCACAGGGTAAAGCTGTTCCGGCAACAAAGAAAAACGTTGAGTTCTTTGAAGCACGCCGTGCAGAATTAGAAGCCAAATTAGTTGGCGTTCTGGCTGCTGCACAAGCTCGTGCAACCAAAATTAACGAACTGGTCAGTGTCACTATCGCTTCTAAAGCAGGCGATGAAGGCAAACTGTTCGGCTCTATCGGTACTCGCGACATCGCTGATGCAGTTACTGCAGCTGGCGTTGACGTGGCCAAGAGCGAAGTTCGTCTGCCGAATGGCGTTCTGCGTACTACAGGTGAGCATGAAGTTCACTTCCAGGTACACAGCGACGTGTTTGCGCAACTGAACGTAGTAGTGGTTCCAGAAGCGTAAGTTACGTAGCTGTAACCTGCTAAAACGCCAGCCTCGTGCTGGCGTTTTGCTTTTTAATGATTGGCAATGCGGCCATCTGTCGGTTTAATCTGGTGCTAAAATATCAAATCTACATTCCTCGGCAGCTACGCCAGAACACTGATAGATTTCAAGAAAGGGATTTTGTTGGTAGACCCAAAGTGGTTGTTCGCTGATTGATACCCGCCAGGTCTTATTACCGTAGAACATATCTATCTGCTTACCTTGCGCCTGCAAGTTATAGGTACACTTCTGAAACATGCCTTGCCCAACGACGTTATTTTTTTCACTATCGATGATTATCAGCGCTTCACTAAAATTTTTAATTGAACCGTTTGATGGAACCACTCCTTGCAGCGTGCCAATCCACTCTTCATTGCCCGCCGCGGGTGCGGTATAGACACCACCAACCTGTTTAATGGTATTAACCGCCGGGCAGTGCAACTGAGCTACAGTGCCAAATGACGTGAAGAGCAGCAAGAAAGGTAATTTATACGTCATAACTATTCCCTCTGTTTATGTATGTGGCTATAGGGGGACGGTGTTAATCCCCGAAACCAACCTAGTGCGGCAGAGAGAACGCGACAATATCAAAGAAAATAAGGAGGTAGATAGGAATGGCGACAACGGACTGTGGTTAGTGCTCTCGACGGTAGCTGCCATCACTCTGCCGGGTAAACAGCACTTCTGCACGGCTGGTCGTTTCAATCGCTAATGCGGCAACCCCGCCTTGAGCATCCAGCATGATTTTAACTTCTTGCCCAGCTTGCAGATTACTCAGTGGTTTATCGCTGCCTTCAACCTGAGCCATCGCAAAGACTTCATTAACTGGCAGGTTGTTGTCACGGAACAGTTGTGCCAATGTCTTCCCAGACTGAACTTGATAGCTCTGCCAGTTGCTTTGTGCAGATGAAGGCGGTGTCTCGGGTATTACTGGCCTTACCACCGTTGGCGGTGGCGGAGCATCAGTATTACCCTGTAATTGGGCCTGTAACGGTACGCTGGTAGGTTGTGCGTTAACCGGGAAGGAAAGGTCGGTGTTATCGCGGGAAGCGGGCCACAGCAGTGCCAGCAACAAGACTGTCGTGGCGATAATCACCCAGCGGCGATGGAAGAGGGGCAATGGCTCCATCCACTGAAAACTGTCCGGCAGATGCCAGATTTTCAGCAGCAACTTGTTGATTGCTTTTTCCTGCACCGGTGTGGCGACAGTTTCTGCTACATCGTCAGGGGCTGCAAGATGTTCAGAGGCGCTGACGTCGGATATCAGATTTTGATCATCACTGTTTTTCGCATCTGGCAAGACCTTCTGCCTGATAGTCAGCCAGGTATGGAGCAATGGCTGATAAATCCGGTTGTTCTTTCTTCTCCTGGGCGCGATTCTGCCCATGATGACCTCTCTTCAACTACGTAAAACAACATAAACAATAAGATGGGTGGTGAACCCTATAGGCTTCTAAGTATATACCTTTATCGCCGTCATCTTTCAAACGGTCGTTGTGTTGGCCGCGTTCCAATCTGCTTTTGGCCAATTTACTGTTCGCTTGCTGCCATTGTTTCTTTTTCTTCGACAAAAGTCATCATTCACGATGCAAGATTTTACCACGCTCCCCTGCTGCTGTTATGCTTGCAACTTCGATTTGATGAATGACTAAAGGAAAATCCATGACAACCCCTTCTTTTGATAGCGTTGAAGCGCAAGCGAGCTACGGGATTGGTTTACAGATCGGGCAGCAATTACAAGAATCCGGTCTGGAAGGTTTATTGCCAGAAGCACTGTTGGCAGGTTTGCGTGACGCGATGGAAGGGAATACACCGACTGTCCCTGTTGATGTGATACATCGTGCGCTGCAAGAAGTCCACGAAAAGGCAGATAAAGTCCGTGTTGAGCGCCAGCAGGCGTTGGTAGAAGAAGGGAAAACCTTCCTGGAAGAGAATGCCAAGCGCGATGACGTGACGACCACTGAGTCTGGCTTGCAGTTCTCTGTATTGCAGGCGGGTGATGGCCCGATCCCGTCCCGTCAGGATCGTGTGCGCGTGCATTACACTGGTCGTCTGGTTGATGGCACGGTGTTTGATAGCTCGGTTGAACGTGGTCAGCCGGCTGAATTCCCGGTCAGCGGTGTTATTCCGGGCTGGATTGAAGCGCTGGCTATGATGCCAGTGGGTTCTAAATGGAAGTTGTGCATCCCGCACAACCTGGCCTACGGCGAGCGTGGTGCGGGTGCAACTATCCCACCATTCAGTGCATTGATGTTTGAAGTGGAACTGCTGGAAATTCTGTAATTTCTGAGCGCAATGACATAAAAAAGGGCGATATCATGTCGCCCTTTGGTCTTTATTGAGCTGGTAAATAATCCACGATTAAGTTATTCACCATCCAGTGCGCGGGGAAACAGCAAGTTATTCTCTAGATGAATATGTTCCATCAGGTCAGTGATGAATTCATTGATACCGGTGTAAAGTGCTCGCCAGGTATTACAGGCACCCTCTGGCGGCGTCATATTTTGTGTTAGGTGTTTAACCACTTCCAATTGTTGCCCGACCGCATCGTGCTCAGCTTCCATCACAAATATTGGCCCACTGGCCTGTGACCCCATACCGCGTTTGATCATCGGGAACAGAATCTGCTCTTCTTTGTACATATGCTGGGTTAGTTCTTCTAAAATTGCCGTCAGTTCGGCTGCCAATCCACGGGGACATGCGGCTTTCTCGCCATGAACGCGTTCAACCTTTTCCGCCATTAGAATCAATTCTGGTAGCTGTTCACGGTGGCGGTTGTGATAGCGGCTGATAATAAAATCGATGATATTTGCCAGCGGTTGTTGTTGCCAATCTTCAGAGGGTAGCGGCTCGGTTTGTAATGCACTCAGTTGTGCCTCCAGCGTATCAATATCCAGATTCAGCTTAGTGGCTGCCCGTAACAGCGTTTGCTTGCCACCACAGCAGAAATCCAACTGGTGATGGCGAAATAATTTTGTTGCCCGTGGAATAGCGATAGCCAAAGCCCCCAGAGACTGATTGCGGTAATCCATGCTGACACCTCATTGAGTAATTGAAATTCCAATAAGATGCATATTAAATGCATGTTATGGTTTGCGATATAGCTCTAAAGAGGTAGGTGAATGATGACAGCGCTCGTTGAAGCGCTGTTGCCAGAGGTTAATAACAAAGCTGCTGATAGCTCAGTGAGTGAAGGGTTTACCGCACCTGGGGCACTCCGGTGGCTCACGCCACTACGACCCCAACGGCACGATTCCCCTTCATTTAACTTTGTCAGCAGCAACAGCGTAGCGCTGTTGCCAGAGGTTATTTCTTCTGTAAATCAATTTGATACACTTTGAAACCTATCTCATCAGTACCCATTGCCTTCATCGGATATTGTGCTTTTTGCTGAATAAATTCAGTGGCTTTGGCACTTGGTGAGGTTTCAAAACGGATATCCAACGGGTGTTTGCTGCTGACAGCCGCCAGACGCCAATTATTGTCAGCCTGCGGAGTGACCTGCCCGTGTTTCTTGGTTTCAGCACTGATATAAGCAGACAGCACCGCTCGGTTTTCATCCGGTGAAGCGAAGGCGATATGGCTATCACCGGTGCCAGCGAATTTACCGCTATAAGCGCGGTAGTTATTGGTGGCAATCAGGAAGGTGGCTTTCGGATCAATTGGTTTGCCGTTGAAGGTCAGGTTTTTAATACGTTCGGCTTTATCATTAATCAGCGCGCACTCGCCGTCATAACGGGCCGGTTGGCTGACATCAATTTCATATTTCACACCATCAATGACATCAAAATTATAAGTGCGGAAACCGTCCCAGTTAATCAGCGATTGCGGTTTGCTGCTGTTCACATCAATTTGATTAAATTGTGCGGCGGAGCATTCCAGCCACTGTTTAACATCCGCGCCACTGGCTTTCACCACCACCAAGGTATTGGGGTAAAGGTACAGATCAGCGGCGTTACGGAAGGTCAGTTCACCTTTTTCCACTTCGACAAAACTGGCAGGATCATTTTTACGACCACCAGCTTTAAATGGTGCAGCGGCAGAAAGTACCGGTAAATCGGCCAAGTCAGGATCGCCCTGAATAAAGTGTTCGGTATAGGAGCGCTGTGCGTTATTGACGATCTGCACGGTGGGATCATCTTGGATCAGCGCCAGATAACTGTACATATTATCCGATGCTTTGCCGATCGGTTGGCTGACAAAATCACGAGTACCTTGGTGATCTGCCGCCAGCACTTTTACTAAATCTGCATTCTCGGCTGCCAGTGACTTTTGGGTGATTTTATCAAAGATTGGGCGCGCCTCGGCTTTAGCCTGAGTCACCTGCCATGCGCCTTTATCATTATTCAGCACAAAATCCACCACACCCAAATGGTCACCCCACTGGCCTGGCATCACGGCCGGAATGCCGTTTAATGTGCCCTGAGCGATATCTGCACCTTTAATGGTGGCAAAATCTTTGCTGGGAAAGACGGCGTGAGCGTGGCCGAACATGATGGCATCAATACCTGGCACTTGGCTGAGGTAATAAACCGAGTTTTCCGCCATCGTTTTATAAGGGTCACTGGAAAGGCCGGAGTGCGGAATGGCGACAACCAGGTCAGCCCCTTGTTTGCGCATCTCCGGTACCCACTTTTTGGCGGTTTCGGTGATATCGTTAACCGTCACTTTGCCGCTCAAGTTGGCTTTATCCCATATCATCACTTGTGGCGGGACAAAACCGATGTAACCAATGCGCAGGTTATGGGGTTTTCCGTCGCGATCTTTCACCGGTGTATCGACAATCAAATAGGGCTGAAACAACGGTTTACCGGTTTTGACATCGATCACGTTGGCGTTCACATAGGGGAACTTTGCACCGGCCAGTGATGTCTTCAGATAATCCAAACCATAGTTAAACTCATGATTACCGATGTTTCCGACCGTATAATCTAGTGTATTCATCGCCTTATAGACTGGGTGAATCTCACCGGCTTTTAGCCCTTTGGCGGCCATATAGTCACCCAACGGACTGCCTTGAATCAGGTCGCCATTATCCACCAACACGCTGTTAGTGGCTTGCTGGCGAGCCGCGTCAATCAGACTTGCGGTGCGGACTAAGCCGAACTTCTCGGTGGGCTTATCCTTGTAGTAATCAAAGTCCATCATATTGCTGTGCAGGTCGGTGGTTTCCAGTACGCGCAAATCAACAGTCGCGGCCTGCGCGGTTGAGGTCGCGGCAGCAATCAGGCTGGCAAGAAGGGATAACGTTAGCGGACGCGTGATCATGGCTTTCTCCATCTGATAAAAGCGATTCGAGATGTATCGCAAAAGAATATGTAATATTAATTAGTTGCTGCAACAAAGTGTGAAGTGTGGCAGAAAATCCAATGTGATAACGCGCAGAGGCTCACAGTTAGCACCGGTCAATCTCGCTGATTTAATTGAAAGTTATGATACTGCGGTGGCTATTCATGATGAAACTTATTAGTCTGCCAAACAGGGTTTAACGTCGAGATGATTAAATTTTATTTTGGTTTGCGTTCTAAACTGTATATAGAACGAGTAATACAATCATTAGCGAGTTAAACAACCACGATCAATAGTCGACATGGCACATAATACCAAGGGGTGGATAATGTTAGAGCAAATTTGCCAACTCGCCCGCGAGGCAGGCGTGGCGATTATGGCGGTCTATCAGGGGGAGCAACCTCTTGATATAGCGCATAAAAAGGATGACTCACCGGTGACGGCGGCTGATCTTGCCGCGCATCATATTATCAAAGCCGGATTAGCGGCATTAACACCTGATATTCCGCTGTTATCTGAAGAAGATCCGCCAGTATGGGCGGTACGTCAGCACTGGCAGCGTTACTGGTTGGTTGATCCGCTTGATGGTACGAAAGAGTTTCTCAACCGCAACGGTGAGTTTACCGTTAACATTGCGCTGATCGAGCAAGGTGTTCCGGTGCTGGGGGTAGTGTATACCCCAGTGACTGAAGTGATGTATAGCGCGCAAGGTGGCCAGGCGTGGAAAGAAGAGTGTGGCCGGCGGATGCAGATTCAGGTACGCGATGCACTCCCGCCGCTGGTGGTGGTGAGCCGCTCCCACAGCGATGCTGAACTGGAAGATTATCTGTCGCAACTGGGTGAGCATCAGACGGTGTCGGTGGGGTCATCACTTAAGTTTTGTCTGGTAGCCGAGGGGAAGGCACAATTATATCCCCGTTTCGGACCGACAAATGTCTGGGATACTGCGGCAGGACATGCCGTCGCCATTGCTGCCGGGGCTCATGTTCACGACTGGCAGGGAAAGCCGCTGGATTATACCCCGCGTGAATCTTTCCTGAACCCCGGTTTTAGAGTTTCCTTATTCTAGCGGCCCTACGGTGTTACAAGTTGGTGCAGTTGGTCGATGACCTGCTGCACCTCTGTGGCCGTCAGCGCACCCTCTTTGACAAATTTAACCTTTCCCTGTGGGTCCAGAACCACAATGGCAGAGCCTTTCTCGGCTAAACCCCACGCTTTTTTCACGTTACCGTCGCTGTCGACCACAAACTGCGACCACGGGAATTCACGTTTGCTGCTTTCAATACTGTTTCGCACGAACACCGCTGTCCCGATGATGGCGTCGTCAGTATTGACGATTGTCGTTGTTTGGTAACGTTCGTGTGGCAGATTGGCATGTTTGATGGCTTCAATCAGCGGCGCATTCAGCTCTTTTGCTAAGGTGCGGCCAGCGATATGTTGAATCACTCGCACTTTGCCAGGCAGCAGTGAGCTATTCCAGTTTTTATAGCTAAACTGATCAGTAGCCTTATCGTAATTCAATTCGCCTTTATCGCTGACACCTACTGGCGGTACGCGTTGGTTATTCTCAATCGAATGGGCGCAAACCAGTAAAGGCGTGAACAGTAATGAGAGCATAAGCAGGCTATTTTTTATCATGTGATGTCCTTGTGGAGAATGTAAGGCCTTATCCCCGAAAGCGGGTAAGTCACCCAATAATAGGTGCAGATCAGAGGTCTGTCCTGTTCGGTGAGCAGATTTATTTCTGGTAGTTACCAGAGGGTTATTCTGTAATTAAGTCTAATTTTTCTTTTGTTGTTCTGTAATCTTGTGTAAATACAGCATCTATCACTTATTTTGGCGGAACTTAAGCCTAGACTCTAGGTCTATTACTCTGCAATTATCTTACGTTACCTGTGATCTTGGTCGCGAATGCGCGCTAAAGGGGACGTAGTGGTGTTATGGGAGGAAAGTAAAACAATGAGGATCTTCCAGCGTTACAATCCGGCGAAAGTGGCGATGTATGTTAAAACGCTTTTCCGTGGGCGGTTGTATATCAAGGACATGGGGGCTTTTGAGTTCGACCAAGGCAAGATTTTGATCCCGAAAATTAAGGATAAACGTCACTTTGTGGTCATGTCAGAGGTCAATCGGCAGGTAATGCGTTTGCAAGCTGAAATGTAAAAAACTCACCCCGAACAAATTTAATTGCGGTCCCTATTTTGGGGCCGCTAATATTTTAAACGATCACTATGCCAGGGTGTCACCCCGCCGAAAATAAAACGACATGGCTGCTTACCTGTCAAGTTAACCTGTTTATGAATCTTCTTTTATAACGTGCTCTGTCGAGTAAATAGACGATAATTGGCGATGGTTTATAATTTTGTTTTTATTTTTAGTTGATTGCATATGTGTTTTTTATTCTATAAAAAATCTAACGTAACTCTATAGTTATGATGCTATCGTTTTATTTTTATTCAGGTTTTTTATTGTATAAAATCTTTAGACTTTTAAAAAACGCACTGCTATAGTCCGTCGTGAATCTTTATTTAGTTATTACAATACATACCATTAGTTATAATCTGTGTGATGTGTAATTATTGAAAAATATATGTTAATTAATTTGGTTTTCTAATTTACGAGAAAGATATAATCTCTATGACATATAATGTTAAAGCGGCCATTAATAATATAGTGAGTCTTTTCGCGACAATTCAGATTTCCTATCATTCCTCTGTATCTATAATTGGGGATCATAACTTAGTTGATGTTATTCTGATTGTAATATCCTTTTTTGGTTTTAGATCTATCGTTGGCTTTTTCCTTAATATGAAGAAATGGAAATAAAATATATTAATTACTTATTTATGGAGGATATATATGGAAGCGCTTAATTCAGTACAGGCTAATTTGGTGGCGGGGGGGGATGGTGCTCCCGCTACATTGCCTAATGCAGTAGGCACCGCCGCTATTGTGGGGGCGATTATGGGCATTCCCGCCGGGCCTATCGGTGTGATGGGCGGGGCTTTAGGTATGGGGATTGGCACCGCTATTGGTGCAACAGCATCGGTGGGTATCGCACCCGCAGGGGATGGGCTTCCTATGGGGATGGACCCCCGATGTGCTGACCGAGAATTTATTATGAATAACCATATGCTGTGCAATTAAATATCATTATTACGTCGGCAGGCGTTATGCGGAGAAAAACAGCGGCCCACCAGAAAAAGGGTGGGCCGCCAATGAGTTATATCATTACTGGTTCAAACCATCACTATGCATCACTGCTTTCATATGGCGCTTTTGGCAGAATCGGGGCAGGCAGGTCACTGAGTTTGGTTACCAGTAGCTGGTCTATCTTGTAGCTGTCGATATCCACGACTTCAAACTTGTAACCGGCATATTTAACGAAATCAGTCCGCTTCGGAATTTTACGCAGCATATACATCATAAAACCACCGATGGTTTCATAATTGCCTGACTGTGGGAACTCGTCGATATGCAACACGCGCATGACATCTTCAATCGGCGTGCCACCCTCAATCAGCCATGAGCTTTCATCGCGGGCGACAATTTGCTCTTCCTGCCCTTGACCGACCAAATCCCCCATCAGGGTGGTCATTACGTCATTCAGGGTGATTATACCAACCACTAAAGCATATTCGTTGAGGATAACAGCAAAGTCCTCACCGGCGGTTTTAAAGCTTTCCAGCGCCTCAGAGAGGGTTAGGGTATCTGGCACAATCAGGGCCGAGCGAATTTGCACACCGCTGCTCAAGACCAGGCTTTGATTACCGAGCACCCGGTTAAGCAAGTCCTTAGAGTCAACATAACCCACCACTTGATCGATATGGCCATCGCATACCAGGAATTTCGAATGTGGGTGGGTCGAAATCTTCTCTTTAATACTGTCTTCACTTTCCCGCAAATCGAAATAGATTACGCTTTCACGCGAGGTCATTGAGGAAGGAACGGTGCGTGACTCCAGTTCGAACACATTTTCAATCAATTCATGCTCTTGCTTACGAAGTACCCCAGCCAAGGCACCGGCTTCTACCACGGCATAGATATCATCTGAGGTGATGTCATCATTACGCACCATTGGTAGTTTAAATAAGCGGAAGATCAGATTTGCCATTCCATTGAAGAACCAAACTAACGGGCGGCAAATCATCAGGCAGAAGCGCATCGGGTTGACGATCCGCACGGCAACCGCCTCAGGTGAAATCATACCGATGCGTTTCGGGGTTAAGTCAGCAAACAAAATAAATAAGCTGGTCACCAACACGAACGAACAGATGAAACTCACTTGATCGGCAAGTTCCGGTGACATAACACGTTCAAAAACCAATTTGAACGAAGGAGAGAAGGCGGCATCACCGACAATACCCCCCAATATGGCAACAGCATTCAGGCCAATTTGTACCACGGTGAAGAATATTCCAGGGGTCTCTTGCAGCTTAAGAACCCGTAAGGCGTTGATATCGCCATCATCTGCCAAAATTTTTAGTTTAATTTTACGCGAAGCTGCCAATGAAATCTCTGATAACGAGAAGAAAGCGCTTACCGCGATTAAAAAAAGAATCAGTAAAATACTGTTTAACATAATCTGTCCGTGTCGTACCGACGACAGTGTCGGCGATCGTAAGGAAGGGCCATACTGTTTTTTAAATCTAGAATTCAAGAGAACGGCAGAAAGCCGTTTTCGAGCTGAGTGAACAGCCTGGATAGTATAACCTGTCTTACTTTAAGTTGCAGCGGTGTTAGTTACGTTGGTTGCTCTGCCCATCCACGCGCCTCTCCTTGGCCGCTGCCTACCCGTTACTCTAGCCAATCGGGGTACGCAGCAGCGATGCACGCGCCGCAAGTGTTACAAATTCGGCGGCATACAAACACCGATTCCACCTAAGCCACAATATCCATACGGGTTTTTATACAGATATTGCTGATGGTCATCTTCGGCATAGTAGAACGGCAGGGCTACAGCAATCTCACTGGTAATCACCCGCGGATCCCCCGCCTGTTCCATTGCCTGCTGGAACACATGCTTGCTCTCTGTGGCTTGCGCTTCCTGTTCTGGCGTTAAAACATAAATGGCTGAACGATATTGTGTGCCAACATCACCCCCCTGACGCATCCCTTGCGCGGGATCGTGATTTTCCCAGAAAACCTGCAATAGTTGCTTATAACCGATGATGGTCGGATCAAAAACCACGCGTACCGCCTCGGTGTGCCCGGTACGGCCACTACAGACTTCATGGTAGGTTGGGTTCGGTGTGTAACCGCCACAGTAGCCTGCGGCGGTGCTGTAGACGCCTGAGAGTTGCCAGAATAAGCGCTCGACACCCCAGAAGCAGCCCATTGCGACGATAGCCACTTCCATTCCTTCAGGGATATGGGTCATGGAATGACCATTCACCACATGGAGATTTGCCACTGGCATCGGGGTCACTCGCCCCGCTAAGGCATTAGCCGCATCAATGACGGCATTTTTGTCATAATTTTGCACCAAAATATTCTCCGATGTTTACAGTGGATATGCTATTTACAGTAAATCGATAACAGGATGTTTACAGTGAATCATCATAGACAGTTGTATCTGATTGCGAGTTTGCACACAATAAGACGTATTCTGCGTTAATGTAGCGGCTTAACGCGAAATTTTAGGATTAACAGGCTGAAATCGGCCGTTGAACACGGGATGACAGTTGATAGAAAATTGTGTGAATGATGCCACTTTTCTTCTACTCACCGTTTGAGTGTTTTTACAGGAACGTAGACCTAATAGATTCCAAGGGGCAGAAGGCGGCAAGCGCGAGCAGCCAACACATCTGCAACTTGAAAGATGGCAGGGATAAAATTAATTAGGAGTACGCGTGCCACGATACCCTATTCTGTGTTTTTTGTGTGTATTGCTCGCCACGCCTATCGCCTTTGCTGCCAATATCCGGTTGCAGGTTGAAGGTCTTAGCGGGGATTTAGAGAGAAACGTCAGGGCGCGTTTATCAACAATAGGTACTGATGAAATTACGGCTGATGGCCGTTTTCGTTCAAGGGTCGATGAAGCTATCCGCCAAGGGCTGCGTGCTTTAGGGTATTACGACCCAACCATTACCTTTGATTTGCAGGAACGCCCAGCGCCGGCCCGTTCGGTGCTTATTGCTAATGTTGTTCCCGGTGAACCAGTATTGATTGCGGGTGTGGATATCGTTCTGCAAGGCGGGGCGAAGACCGATCCTGACTATCTGGCGCTGGTACGCCGCGATACCCCTAAGATTGGCTCTATCCTCAATCACGGCGATTTTGATGATTTTACCAGTTCCCTGACTAACCTGGCGCTGCGCCGTGGCTACTTCGACGCCAATATGATTAAAAGTCAGTTAGGTGTCGCCGCAGAGCTGCGTAAGGCTTTCTGGGATATCGATTTTGACAGTGGTGAGCGTTACCGTTTCGGCAAAGTGAATTTCCAAGGCTCGCAGATCCGTGAGGATTTCCTGCAAAATTTAGTGCCATTTCATGAAGGCGAGTTGTATACCTCCGATGAATTGGCTGAGTTGAACCGCCGGCTGTCTGCCACCAACTGGTTTAACTCTGTGGTGGTTTCGCCCGATTTTCGCGATGCCAAAAAGACTAAAATGCTGCCACTCGATGCGGTCGTCACCCCGCGCACAGAAAATACAGTCGAACTGGGGGGCGGCTATGCTACTGATGTCGGGCCACGGCTAACTGCCAGTTGGCGTAAACCCTGGATGAACTCCTACGGGCACAGCCTGACCACCAGTACCACTCTTTCAGCCCCCGAGCAGACGCTGGATTTCAGCTACCGTATACCTTTGCTGAAAAATCCGTTGGAACAATATTATCTGTTACAGGGCGGGTTTAAACGTACTGACCTGAATGACACTAAATCTGATACCACCACCTTGAACGTAGCCCGGTTCTGGGATCTCTCCAGTGGCTGGAAGCGCTCGGTTAACCTGCGCTGGAGCCTTGATCACTTTACCCAAGGCAGTATCACCGACACCACCATGTTGCTGTATCCGGGGGTGAATATTAGCCGAACCCGTCAGCGTGGTGGCGCAATGCCGGTTTGGGGTGATAGCCAAAACTATTCCATTGATTGGTCTGATACCACATGGGGATCTGATGTGGATTTCGGAATATTCCAGGCGCAAAACGTGTGGATACGGACTCTTGGTGAGAAAAATCGTTTTGTGGTACGCGGCAATCTCGGCTGGATAGAAACCAATGATTTTAACCGGGTACCGCCATCACTACGCTTCTTTGCCGGTGGTGACCGCAGTATTCGCGGTTATAAATTTCGTGATATCTCGCCACGCGATAGCGAGGGCAAACTTACCGGTGCTTCCAAGCTGGCAACCGGTACGTTGGAATATCAATATAACGTCACGGGCCGCTGGTGGGGGGCGGTATTTATCGATTCGGGCGAAGCGGTTAATGATATTCGCAAGAGTGATTTCAAAACCGGTGCCGGGGTTGGCGTTCGTTGGTCCTCTCCTGTCGGCCCGATCAAGCTGGATATCGCCAAACCCATTGGTGATAACGAAGCGCATGGCGTGCAATTTTACATCGGTTTGGGGCCTGAACTATGACGTCGGTAAAGAGACTGAGGTGGGTCAAGAGGCTCAGTATCGCCTTTCTGCTCATTATCCTGCTGCTGGTCGGCGCTATGGCGAGCCTGGTTGGAACCACCAGTGGTTTGCATTTTCTGATCAACAGTGCCGCCCGTTGGGTGCCCGGCCTGGATATTGCGAGTGTTAGCGGCGGTTGGCGTGATCTCACGTTAAAGGGCATTCAGTATCAAATGCCGGGCGTCACCGTCAAAGCGGGTCAGTTTCATCTGTCGTTGCAACTCTCTTGCCTGAAACGCAGCGAGTTGTGTGTTAATGCGCTGACCGCGCAAGATGTTGATGTGGTGGTGGATACCAAATCCCTGCCGCCAGCGGCAGAAACCCCAGCCAGCACGGAGCCAATGGGGGAGCTAAGTACTCCGTATCCTATTACTTTGCGTTTGCTGTCGCTGAATAATGTCAAAGTCACCATTGATGACACGGCTATCTCGTTGGATGAATTGCGTACCGGCGCACACTGGCAGCAGCGGGCGCTAGCGCTAATGCCGACCAAAATCAGTGGCTTACTGATAGCATTACCTAAAACGGTTCCTGCTATCATTCCTGATGCGGCCAAGCCGGTAGTCGAAACAGCAATCGCAGCTAAAGAAGCGGTGGAACAACAGGCTATTGCACCGGCAGAAGCGGAACCCCCGCTGGGCGAAACCTTAAAAGCGCTGTTTGCCAAACCACTGCTGCCTGAGTTACCCGACTTCCGCTTACCGTTGGATTTACAGATTAAATCGATCACCGGGCAGCAACTCCGGCTGACCGGCGATACAGATGTCCTTATTAACAGCCTGTTACTGCAAGCCAGCACCCAAGAAAACCACATAAAATTGGATGCGCTGGAGATTAAATCGCCGCAGGGCGGGCTATCAGCGCATGGTGAGGCGACGCTGGCCGATAAGTGGCCGCTGGATATAGTGATTAATAGCGCGCTAAACATCGAGCCACTGAAAGGCGAAAAGATCAAACTGACGGTCGGTGGTGATCTGCGGGATCAACTCACGGTTGCGCTAAATCTATCCGGGCCAGTCAGCGCCCAACTGGATGCGCAAACCTCGCTGGCGCAAGCGGGGTTGCCACTGGCTTTAACCTTGCAAAGTAAGCAATTACGCTGGCCGCTCGCCGGTGAGCCGCAATATCAAATCAATCATCTCAGAATGCGTCTCAACGGGCAGGCGACAGATTACGCACTCTCAATCCGTTCTGATTTCAACGGCACAGATTTGCCACCCGCACTGTTCACATTGGATGGTAAAGGCAATGTTGAGCAATTTAGTCTGACACGTTTACGACTGGCAGCGCTGCAAGGCAATACTGATTTGACCGGTGTGGTGGATTGGCGCAAAGCGGTCAGTTGGAACTCGGTATTAACCTTATCGGGTATTAACACCACCAAACAGTGGCCGGACTGGCCGGCTAAACTGGATGGCAAGATTGTCACCCGCGGCAGTCTCCACGGTGGCAGTTGGCAATTACAGGTGCCAGAGTTGACGCTGGACGGCAATGTAAAACAGAACCGTGTGACGGCGCGTGGCTCATTGACGGGGAACGCTGCTGGTCAATGGCATATTCCTGGCATCAATCTGGCATTGGGCCGCAACCGGCTGGATGTGAAAGGTGATCTTAACGACCACTGGCAGTTAGATGCCAATATTGATGCGCCTCAGCTTGATGGCGCGCTGCCAGGGTTAGGTGGTGTGGTGAAAGGGGCACTGAAATTACGCGGTAACCTCAAAGCACCGCAACTGTTGGCTGACTTGACGGCTAATCGCCTGCAATGGCAAGAATTGACCATTAATCGCATTAAGGTCGATGGCGATGTTCGTTCAACTGATCAAATTCAGGGGCAGTTAGCCGTTCGGGTCGAGCAACTCAAACAAGCAGACTTGGTCGTCAGTTTGCTGACACTGGATGCCCGCGGCAGTGAAAAACAGCATCAATTACGGCTAAATATGCAGGGCGAACCGCTTTCTGGCCAGCTGGCATTGGATGGCAGTTTTGACCGGCAGCAACAGCGCTGGCGCGGTAATCTGAATAATACACGTTTCGACACGCCGGTCGGTGAATGGCGCTTAAGCCGTGCCATCGCACTGGATTATCAGGACGCGGCACAGCGGATAACCATTGGCCCACATTGCTGGCTCAACCCAAATGCCGAGCTTTGTGTACCACGAGCAATCGAAGCTGGCCCGAGTGGGCAGGCGAGTGTGGTGCTCAATCGTTTTGATTTAGCGATGATCAAACCGTTCCTTGGCCCGGATACCACACTGAGCGGTGTCTTCACCGGGCGGGCGGATGTCAGTTGGAAGGCCGGCGGCAGCTTACCGGATGCGCGGGTATCACTCAGTGGTAACGGCGTCAAAGTGCAGCAAGTGGTGCAGGGGAATACGCTGCCAATCGCCTTTGAAACACTGAACCTGAACGGTGGTTTGGTTAACGGGCAGGTGCGTGCGGATTGGCTGGTTAAACTGGTCAATAATGGGCAGTTCTCCGGCCAGGTGCAGGTGGCTGATCCTGAAGGGCGGCGTAATTTGTCCGGTAATATTGCTATTAGTAATATCTCGCTGGCAATGATTAACCCGATTCTCAGTGATGGCGAAAAAGCGGCCGGAAGCCTAAATGCCAATTTGCGTTTAGGCGGCAATGCGAAAAACCCATTGGTCTTTGGTCGTCTGGCGCTGGATAACGTTGATCTTGATGGCAGTTGGATGCCATTCAATATCACCGAAGGGCGTCTGGTGATGAATTTTGATGGCATGACCTCAACTCTGGATGGTTTGATCCGCACTTCTCAAGGGCAACTTAACCTAGCCGGTGATGCCGATTGGCGTGATATCAATGCATGGCGTGCCAGGATCGCCGCCAAAGGCAACAAGTTACGGGTTACGGTGCCGCCAATGGTGCGCATCGATGTTTCACCGGACATTGTTTTTGAAGCGACACCGCAGCTATTTACCCTTAACGGTTCTGTGGATATCCCGTGGGCGCGGATCACCGTGCAGGAAGTGCCGGAAAGCGCAGTGGGTGTCTCACCGCATGAAGTGATGCTGAATAACGATCTGAAACCGATCAACCCTAGTTCTACTAGTATTCCAATTAATAGTAACTTGGTTATTCATGTCGGTAATGATGTGCGTCTGAATGCCTTTGGCCTGAAAGCCCGCCTGCAAGGTGATTTGAAAATGGTGCAGGATCAGCGCGGATTGGGGTTGAATGGGCAGATTAATATCCCATCCGGTAGCTTCCGTGCCTATGGTCAGGACTTGATCGTTAACAAAGGGATACTGCTGTTCTCCGGCCCTCCGGATCAACCACTGCTGAATATTGAAGCAATTCGTAACCCAGATGCCACCGCTAACGGCGTGACTGCTGGGGTGCGCGTTACCGGTATGGCGGATGCACCGCGGCTGGAGATATTCTCGGATCCGGCCATGTCACAACAAGAGGCGCTATCTTACTTGCTGCGTGGGCAGGGGCTGGGTAATTCAGGTACGGACAGCGGTATGATGACGTCAATGCTGGTGGGTATGGGCGTTGCGCAAAGTGGCAAACTGGTGGGTAAAATTGGTGAAGCCTTTGGTGTCAGTAATCTGGCGCTGGATACACAAGGTGTCGGTGATAGCTCACAAGTGGTCGTGAGCGGCTATGTCACTAAAGACCTGCAAGTAAAATACGGTGTGGGTATATTTGACTCATTGGCGACGTTAACATTACGTTATCGGTTGATGCCAAGGTTGTATCTGGAAGCAGTGTCTGGTATTGATCAGGCATTAGATGTGCTTTATCAGTTTGAGTTCTAACAATGCGAATTATTGTCTACGGTAGTTTACGGCGCAAGCAAGGTAACAGTCATTGGATGACAGACGCCCAGTTGCTGGGCGAGCATGACCTGGAAGGTTACGAGATGTACAACTTAGGCCATTATCCGGCGGTTATCCCCGGAGACGGCACTGTGCATTGTGAAGTTTATCGAATTAACTCGTCCATTATGAATGAGTTAGATGAGCTAAAAAGTAACACTAAGGATTATCGGCGTGAGTTGATCCCAACACCTTATGGCAGTGCGTGGATCTATCTTTATCGTCTGCCGATTGAGGGATTACCCCGTATTCGCAGTGGCGACTGGCTAAAACGCCATGAAGAAAGCGATAAGTCGTAAGATTCAGGGGTAAGACGCATACATAACGCACTGATAAATAAAAACACCGCTCAGTGGGCGGTGTTTTTTGCTTTTTATTCTCTCAGCACCGTCAGGCACTGCTTTTGACATGCAAAACGCGGAAAATTACTTATTCTTCGCACGTTCGAAAGATGCCACAATCTCGGCTTTAGCGGCGGCGGCATCTGCCCAACCGTCAACTTTCACCCATTTGCCTTTTTCCAGATCTTTGTAATGCTCAAAGAAATGTGTGATCTGTGCTTTCAGTAATTCAGACAGATCGTTCACATCTTTAATGTGATCGTATTCTTTGGACAGTTTACTGTGTGGAACGGCAACCAGCTTGGCATCTTCACCCGCTTCGTCGGTCATTTTCAACACACCAACCGGGCGGCAGCGAATAACGGAGCCAGGCTGCAACGGATACGGTGTTGGTACCAGCACATCAACCGGGTCGCCATCTAAGGACAACGTGTGGTTGATGTAACCGTAGTTGCATGGGTAGAACATGGCAGTTGACATAAAGCGGTCGACAAACAGACAGCCGGTTTCTTTATCGATTTCGTATTTTATCGGATCGGCGTTAGCGGGGATTTCGATAACCACATAAATATCTTCTGGCAGGTCTTTACCTGCGGGGACGTTGTTCAAGCTCATGTCGGTTTCCTTTTATCAAACCAGAAATGGAGTGTTAGCTATTATAGCCAACTCGATTTGAAAGTACTCCCATTTTTCGGGCGCTTCCCGGTATGGGGCGCTATTTCCGCCAGGGGGGATTTGCCAGTGGTAGAATAGCGCTCTCAATTCGCCACATAAAAAAACAGCGGCTTGCGGCCACTGTCCTGTGTATTACTCTGCCACTGTTAGGTTAGTATGAGTTAGCTGGCTTCTTCATCCGGGAATTTGGCAATAAAGCCTTCCGCGTCTTCAACCATAGATTGGGTTCCGACGAAGAACGGTGCGCGCTGGTGCAGTTTTTCTGGCACGATATCCAGAATGCGATTTACCCCGTCAGTGGCTTTCCCGCCCGCTTGTTCTGCTAAAAATGCCATCGGGTTGCATTCGTACAGTAAGCGCAGCTTTCCTTGCGGATGGCTGGCAGTACTTGGGTAAATATAAATACCACCTTTCAACAGGTTACGATGGAAGTCTGCAACCAATGAACCAATATAGCGCGAGGTATAAGGGCGCTTGGTGGCTTCATCTTGCTCCTGACAATATTTGATGTATTTCTTCACGCCTAACGGGAATTTAATGTAATTCCCTTCGTTGATGGAATACATGCAACCGGTTGCGGGATAGCGAACTTTTTCATGGGATAAACAGAAGACACCCAGTGACGGATCGTAGGTAAAGGCATGGACACCGTAACCTGTGGTATAAACCAACATGGTTGAAGAGCCATAGACGACGTACCCTGCGGCAACTTGTTTGGTTCCCGGTTGCAGGAAGTCAGCTTCGGTAATCGGTGTGCCAAATGGGGTGATTCGACGATAAATTGAGAAAATAGTCCCGACGGACACATTCACATCGATATTTGAAGAACCATCCAGTGGGTCCATCAGAACCACATACTTAGCATTTTCTGCCCGCCCGCCATCAAAGATAACAATGTTATCCTCTTCTTCTGAGGCGATACCGGCAACTTCGCCGCGCGCTTTCAATGCGGCTTTCAATTTTTCATTGGCGAACAGATCCAGCTTCATCTGATCCTCGCCCTGAATATTGGAAACACCACTGGCACCTAAAATATCAACCAGACCGGCTTTGTTGATATCGCGATGAATGATCTTTGCGCCAAGTTTGATTGCTGATAGTAATGAAGTTAATTCGCCAGTGGCGTGAGAGAAGTCTTGCTGTTTCTCGACGATGAATTCGCCTAACGTTTTCATGACACAATCCCTGAATCTACGGTTAAATATCGAGTTAATAACAAACAACGCATCTGATGGCAGCAGTGTAGCCCAAAGGTAAGAATGATTCATAGGCAATTCCATTTCTTCTCTCTGTTCTGAGCGGTAGAATGGTGACAAACTCGAAGCTTATTAATACGGAAAATTTATGCGCATTCACATATTAGGTATCTGCGGCACTTTTATGGGCGGCTTGGCGATGCTTGCCCGCTCTTTAGGGCATCAAGTGACCGGAGCGGATGCTAACGTGTATCCACCGATGAGCACATTGCTAGAAAATCAAGGGATTGAGTTGATTCAGGGATACGACCCCACTCAATTGGAACCCGTACCTGATTTAGTGATTATTGGTAATGCCATGACCCGCGGTAACCCTTGTGTCGAAGCGGTTTTGGAGCGAGGGATTCCCTATGTTTCCGGCCCACAGTGGCTACATGACTATGTGCTGCCAGAGCGTTGGGTATTGGCTGTTGCGGGGACTCACGGTAAAACCACCACTGCGGGGATGTTGACCTGGATTCTGGAAGCCTGTGGTTATGAACCCGGTTTTGTCATTGGCGGCGTACCGGGCAATTTCGATGTTTCAGCGCGTTTAGGCAATAGCCCATTCTTTGTTATTGAAGCAGATGAATATGATTGCGCCTTCTTTGATAAGCGCTCTAAATTTGTTCACTACAGCCCAAGAACGCTGATAATGAATAACCTTGAGTTCGATCATGCGGATATTTTTGATGATCTTAAGGCAATCCAGAAGCAATTCCATCATCTGGTACGTCTGGTGCCGGGCAAAGGCAAAATTATCGTACCGGATAATGACAATCCTCTGAAACAAGTGATGGCGATGGGCTGCTGGAGTGAACAAGAGCTGGTGGGTGAAACAGGCAGCTGGTTTGCACGTAAAGTTGCGGTGGATGCCAGTGTCTTTGAAGTGTTCCTCGACAATGAATTAGTGGGCGAGGTCAGTTGGTCATTGGTGGGTGAGCATAATATGCATAACGGTTTGATGGCCATTGCTGCTGCCCGTCATGTGGGTGTGCTACCGGCAGATGCTTGTCGGGCACTGGGGGATTTTATTAATGCCCGTCGCCGTTTGGAATTACGCGGTGAAGCTCATGGTGTCACGGTTTATGATGATTTTGCCCATCATCCTACGGCAATTCTTGCGACATTGGCGGCGCTGCGCAGTAAAGTCGGCGGAACTGCACGTATTTTGGCGGTACTCGAGCCACGCTCTAACACCATGAAATTAGGGTTGTGCAAGAATGAGTTAGCACCATCGCTAGGCCGTGCAGATGAAGTCTTCCTGTTCCAGCCGCAGCATATCCCGTGGCAGGTGGTAGAGGTGGCAGAAGCCTGTATTCAACCAGCCCATTGGAGTGCAGATATCGATACATTAGTCGATATGATTACCAAGACGGCATTGCCGGGTGATCATATTCTCGTGATGAGTAATGGCGGTTTTGGCGGTATTCATGACAAGCTTTTAACGGCCTTGAGCAAGAAAGCAGAGCAAGACCTTCAATCGCAGGATTAATTCGGACAAAAAATCCCCCGCATGGCGGGGGTAAAAGGTTCGTCAGACACGACGACGAGGGATTATTCGGTCAGTAAATCGAGTGGTTGGATAGGCACTGTGTTCAATCGAATCGGCTATAAATAACTATTTAGTTTTTATTTTCAACAGACTGAACACATTACCCTACACAAATTATCGATATTGAAAGTATGCCCCAGCGGATGGGGCATTTACTTTTCACTTTTACGCTCGATCTTATTTGTAGATCTTGGCAGTGGCATGCCAGTTATTCTCTTCACGAACTTCGATCACTTTGTAAGCTTTAGCACCCATCGCATCTGCTTTATCAGACAGCGCCTGACTGATATCGGATGGTGCGCCGTTAATCCCACTGACAGTAATCGTACCCATTGGTTGTAGGTTAGCAGCTTGATTGTCATTGATGGAATCTGCTGCAAAAACGCCAAATGACAGTGCAGATAGAATGCTCATGGTTGCGATGGTAGTTTTAATTTTCATTTTATTGCCTCTATTTATTATTTATCACTTTATGGTAAGTGTGATTTACATCACGGAAATGAGTATACATCTAGTAACTGTAAATATTAATAGCTAACTAATAATAGTTAAGGTCACTTTATTGCCCGTTACTACTTTTTAAGAACTAAAAGGAATAAAAAACGGCTAAAAAATGATGCTATAAGGTAAAAAATGAGTTTTTTCATTAGGATAGGGATTTTTAACTAAAAGTGCGAAAGCTGGGGGGCAATTTGACCCATTATGGAGAAAAAGCAGTGTTATCTGATGTGTTAAGACTGAAAGGGGCGTGGAATTGGCTGTAATAAGGAACGGAACTGGATTAATTCGCTGGCTTCATCAATGTAATGCGGCACAGTAGGCCGCATCTATTGTTTTTATCTATGTAAGAGGCAATTACAGCTCTTGTTCAAATAACCCGAGGATAGCCTCATGCAATTGTTTAACCGTAAAGCCTCTGGCTGGTGTGGTAAAAATGGTGTCATCACCAGCAATGCTACCCAAAATACCTTCAGCTTTGCCTAATGAATCTAGCAGGCGTGCAATCAGTTGTGCAGCACCTGGGCTGGTATTAATCACAACCAC
Source organism: Yersinia aldovae ATCC 35236 (assembly GCF_000173735.1). Lineage (GTDB taxonomy): Bacteria > Pseudomonadota > Gammaproteobacteria > Enterobacterales > Enterobacteriaceae > Yersinia > Yersinia aldovae. The sequence goes on from NZ_ACCB01000004.1 coordinate 130,187, forward strand.
CGACTCATTATAGTCGACGTCCAATACCAGATTCTTCAACGGGCTGCTGGTGGTAGGGACGCCTAATTCGGCGGGTAAACAGTAAACCATTTCCATTTTGGCATTCCGCGTTCTGACGGCACCAAACTTTGTCAGCATCCGTGACACTTTGGATTGGTTAATATTTTCAAAGCCTTCTTCTTGCAGCGCCAAAACAATCTCACCTTGAGAACTGAATTTCTCTTCCTTCAATAACGCCTTAAACGCCTTGATAAGATCTTCTTGTTTCGCGGGATTACGCATTTTTTATGCCTTGAACAGTCAATAGTGAATAGGATTATTATGCATATAAATGAATTTTTATTCAACATGACTGTGGAGTATTGCTGAGAAAAGCACTGATATCAAGGTGGCGTGGGATGTTAACATTATCTTACTGTTAAAATTATGCTAAATCAGTTTTTATCATTATGAGTTATTGGTAGCAAAAATGTTATTAAAATGATGTTGTTCTGATGTAACAGAAGGGTGTAATGTAACCGCCGATTAACCTGTCATGAATATCTCGATAATTTTTAGAATAATGTGCGCTATATCATTAATGAATAAGCGATTTACTCTAAAATAGACGGACGTTATGCGCCTTTTTGATGCGTGATATCTCAATCTGGCTGTTAATAGATTGTGTTTAAAATTACAATAAATTAAGGTGCGTAAATAAATGAATTCACGGCAAATTCAAATTAAATATAATAGGAGTATAGGATGAAAGTTGCAGTTCTCGGTGCCGCAGGCGGTATCGGCCAGGCCCTCGCTCTTCTACTCAAGACCCAGCTTCCTTCAGGTTCAGACCTCTCATTGTATGATATCGCACCCGTGACTCCAGGTGTTGCGGTTGATCTGAGCCATATCCCGACCGCTGTTAATATTAAAGGCTTCAGCGGCGAAGATGCTACCCCAGCACTACAAGGGGCAGATATTGTTCTGATTTCAGCCGGTGTGGCACGTAAACCTGGTATGGATCGTTCAGACCTGTTCAATGTAAATGCGGGTATCGTTCGTAATCTGGTTGAGCAGATCGCGCGTACTTGCCCGAAAGCATTAATCGGCATCATTACTAACCCAGTAAACACCACCGTAGCAATCGCTGCGGAAGTACTTAAAAAAGCGGGTGTTTATGATAAAAACAAGCTGTTTGGTATTACTACCCTGGATACTATCCGTTCGAACACCTTTGTTGCTGAATTAAAAGGTAAGCAACCACAGGATATCGAAGTGCCAGTGATCGGTGGCCATTCAGGTGTCACCATTTTGCCATTACTGTCACAAATCCCAGGTGTTAGCTTTACTGAACAAGAAGTGGCTGATCTGACCAAGCGCATTCAGAATGCAGGTACTGAAGTGGTTGAAGCCAAAGCCGGTGGCGGCTCTGCAACGTTGTCTATGGGGCAGGCTGCTGCACGTTTCGGCCTTTCTCTGGTTCGTGCTTTGCAAGGCGAAAGCAATGTTGTTGAATGTTCTTACGTTGAAGGTGATGGCAAGTATGCCCGCTTCTTTGCTCAGCCCATTCTGCTGGGTAAAAACGGTGTCGCTGAACGTAAAGATATCGGCAAACTGAGTGCTTTTGAGCAACAAGCACTGGAAAATATGCTTGATGTACTGCACAAAGACATCGAGTTAGGTGAGAAGTTTGTCAACTAAGCCCTAATATAGGGGCTAAAGTTGCCCCTAAGGTAACACTATCAACCGCCGTTACATGCTATCGGCGGTTTTTTTATCCCTGCGTAGTAACCGGGCGTATCCTTACTTTACGATCAAGAAGAATCCCTGTTTTCGGATCGTAATAGCGTGTTGGCCAAATTTCGGCGGGGTGAATTTCCAGATACTCAGCAATCAGCCATTCTCCTTTTGGCCAGGGGCGAGTCAAGGCATTAGCAAGCGTTGATGAACTTAACCCTGCGTCTCTGGACAGTGCCGCCAGAGTCGTACCTCTTTTACGTAGTGCAGCAATGATGTCGGCTGGGTGCCAATCTGATTTCCTTAAAATCATCTTTAATCCTTTTTTTTTCCTAAGCTGCTGGCGTGTTAGTGATATAAATAACGGTACATCGTTAATCGTACTGTGAACAGAAAGTAACCATTTAGAAAGATCATAGCATTTATTTTCCCAAAAATTTTAAATGTTTTCTAAATATTCCTTTTTTGTGTCACGGCGCATATTAGGAAGCAACACCATGAAAAAGAGTGGTTTGCCGCTAAGGAATTGGCAGGTCTTGAGGGGCTACCATCATCACCGCAAGGTATAAATCTCATGGCAAAACGTGAGGGATGGGAGCAACGACGGCGTCGGGGAGTTCAGGGGAAGGCGGTTGAATATCATATTGAAAGCCTCCCAGCCACGATACTGGGGTCATTACAACTCAGAGAAGAGCCCGCTCAGTATACGACGAGGCAAGATCCTCTCGCGGTCTGGGTCGAAGCTTACTATCGCTTTACGGAAGACGAGCGGGAACAGATCCTAAGTTTTATTTTTCGTGAAGGTGCAAGAAGTTTGATTGAGCTGCTGACAAAGGATTAGCGTTCCTGCCTGCGCAATGCAATCGGGGCTTGCTGTACAACTCATGGAGCGAGTGTATATATGAAAAAAGAATGGATCACAGCGGTTGAATTAGTTGGTATCGCAGGGTTGCCGTATAGTCCGGCAGGCGTGAACGGCCGAGCCAGAAAGGAAGGGTGGGAGCGCAGACGTAAAACCGGCGTACAGGGAAAGGCGGTGGAATATTCAATTGAAGGTCTGCCACCCGATGTACTGAATGTTTTACGCTTGCAAGAAACTACGGCGGAATATACGTTGCCGCGACAAGATCCCTTAGCCGTATGGATTGAGGCTTATAATCAACTCACCGATGCCGAACGTTCCCAAGTCGTTGCATTCTTGCTCCGGGAAGGGGTCGGTACATTGATAAAGCGGTTAGTCTAATACCTGAAAAGATAAACCCGGGCGGTAAAACACGGGTTTCTTAATGATCTCTATTTTTTCTTAATAGCTTCGATTGCTTTCTTAAAAATCGCGTTGTACTGCAATATGTGCTAGCCCTTCCAGAGCCTGGCGATATTCGTTTTCAGGAAGAATCTGTAATGCAGCAATGGCTTTGTCTGCTTCTTCCTCGGCGCGTTGGCGGGTGTAGTCCAGCGAGCCACACTGTTGCATTGCCGCCAAAACCGGCTCAAGCAGATGGCGACCATTACCTTGTTCAATCGCTTGTCGGATCATTAGTGCCTGTTCTGATGTTCCGTTATGCATCGCGTGCAGGAGAGGCAGGGTTGGCTTACCTTCATTAAGGTCATCACCGGTATTTTTACCGAGTGTGGTGCCATCAGAGCTGTAATCAAGTAAGTCATCAATAAGCTGGAAAGCGGTGCCCAGATAACGACCATAATTCTGTAGCGCCAGCTCCTGTTCTTCGCTGGCCTCCGCTAACACAGCGGCAGATTGGGCAGCGGCTTCGAACAAGCGGGCGGTTTTACTGTAAATCACCTGCATGTAGTTTTCTTCAGTGATATCCGGGTTATTGCAGTTCATCAACTGCAAGACTTCACCTTCAGCAATCACGTTGGTTGCCGCAGACATCAGTGTCAAAACGCGCAGTGATTCAAGGCCCGTCATCATCTGGAATGCGCGGGTATAGATGTAGTCGCCAACCAAAACACTGGCGGCATTGCCGAATGCGGCATTGGCAGTGGCTTTGCCACGGCGCATATCAGACTCATCGACCACATCATCATGTAGCAAGGTGGCTGTATGGATAAACTCAATCAATGCTGCAACAGTGATATGCTTGCTGCCTTTATAGTGCAGCGCACGGGCGACCAAAACGGCAATCATTGGGCGAATGCGTTTCCCGCCGCCACTGATAATGTAATGGCCCAGTTGATTGATAAGAACGACATCAGAATTCAACTGGTCGAGAATTGTTGCGTTTACAGCCGCCATATCTGGCGCGGTTAACTCGATAATCTTTTCTAGGTTCATTGTTATATTCAGCTGTTTTTCTCTTTAACTGCGATGAGATTACCGCTCACATTATTACATGGCGCTCCCTGAGACCATGATTGTACTTGAAAAATACACCAAATAAATCACATGTAAGAAACTGTGCTTTTTTTCTTCTTTTGGATTGATTATATACTTGTCATTCACAACATTTTTGCGTAGAATTCGCGCCCTATTGTGAATATTTATAGTGCGCTCTGGACTACAAAAGTTGAGTGCACGGAAAGCGGAGTTTTATATGTACGCGGTTTTCCAAAGTGGTGGTAAACAACACCGAGTAAGCGAAGGTCAAACCATTCGCTTGGAAAAGCTGGACATCGCAACTGGTGAAGCTGTTGAGTTTGACCAAGTTCTGATGATTGCTAACGGTGAAGAAATCAATATCGGCGCTCCTTTAGTCGTCGGTGGCGTGGTTAAGGCTGAAGTAGTTGCTCACGGTCGTGGCGAGAAGATTAAGATTGTTAAATTCCGTCGTCGTAAGCATTACCGTAAGCAGCAAGGTCATCGTCAGTGGTTCACTGATGTCAAAATCACTGGCATCAGCGCTTAAGTTTTAGGAGAGCGGATAAATGGCACATAAAAAGGCTGGTGGTTCGACCCGTAACGGTCGTGACTCCGAAAGTAAACGTCTTGGCGTAAAACGCTTTGGCGGCGAAGCAGTTCTGGCAGGCAGCATCATCGTTCGTCAACGTGGCACTAAGTTCCATGCTGGCATCGACGTAGGTTGCGGCAAAGACCACACTCTGTTTGCTTTGAAAGACGGTAAAGTCAAGTTCGAAGTTAAAGGCCCGAAAAACCGTAAATTTATCAGCATCGAAGCTGAGTAAGTTTTTCGCGTCCTGCAAATAGATGTAAGCCCTGCAATTTCGTTGCGGGGCTTTTTACATTTCTGGGTTAACCCGGGTAAAAAATGGATACGAAACAGCAGGCGGGTTTAGGTATTTTCCTGGCACTGACCACTGCCGTATTCTGGGGTGCTTTGCCGATCGCAATGAAGCAAGTGCTTGAAGTCATGGAGCCTTTTACCATTGTCTGGTATCGCTTCATGATGGCGGCTATCGGCCTGGGGATTATTCTTGCTTCGCGTCGTCAGTTACCTTCTCTGAAACTATTTCGCCAACGTCGCTGGCTGGTATTACTGATAGTTGCGACCTGTGGCTTGCTGGGGAATTTTATCTTCTTCAGCTCATCTTTGCAGTATCTTAGTCCGACGACATCTCAGGTCATAGGGCAGCTTTCACCTGTCGGTATGATGGTTGCCAGTGTATTGATTCTGAAAGAGCGGATGCGTATCACCCAGGTTGTTGGTGCGGGTATGCTGATTTGTGGTCTGTTGTTATTTTTTAACGCCAGCCTACATGAAATTTTTACCCGCCTGACTGACTATACCCTTGGCGTCGCATTGGGTGTCTGTGCGGCGGTGGTCTGGGTAAGCTATGGTGTGGCCCAGAAAGTGCTGTTAAGGCGCATGGCATCGCAACAAATCCTATTATTGCTGTATACTTTATGTGCAATTGCATTGTTCCCATTGGCGAAGCCCGCCGTCATTTTTCAGTTAAATGGGTGGCAGTTCGCCTGTTTGCTGTTTTGTGGTGTCAATACCCTGGTAGGTTATGGTGCGTTGGCTGAGGCTATGGCGCGCTGGCAGGCCGCGCAGGTAAGCGCACTCGTCACTCTGACGCCGCTGTTTACCCTGTTTTTTTCAATTTTATTGGCGCTGGCCTGGCCGGATATGTTTGTTGCACCGTCCCTCAATCTTGTGGGATATGCAGGCGCATTCGTGGTGGTGGCAGGTGCAATGTTTTCCGCAATTGGTCATCGTTGGTGGCCACGTCGGACAGAAATAAACCGGGTTGCTCCGAAAACGCAGCTCGGTGAATGATTTACGGAGAAAGTAAATGAAGTTTGTAGATGAAGCTACGATTTTGGTTGTAGCCGGTGACGGTGGTAACGGTTGTGTCAGTTTCCGCCGTGAAAAGTACATTCCCAACGGTGGGCCTGATGGCGGTGATGGCGGTGACGGTGGCGATATTTATCTGCTGGCTGATGAAAACCTCAACACCTTGATCGATTACCGTTTTGTGAAATCCTTCCGTGCTGAACGTGGGCAGAATGGTCAGAGCCGTGACTGTACCGGCAAACGTGGCCAGGACATCACGATTAAAGTTCCCGTCGGGACGCGCGTACTGGATCAAGGAACCGGCGAGATTGTGGGTGATATGACCCGTCACGGTCAGCGTTTGATGGTCGCAAAAGGTGGCTTCCACGGATTAGGTAACACCCGTTTCAAGTCGTCGGTAAACCGTGCGCCACGCCAGAAAACGATGGGTACTGATGGTGAAACGCGGGAACTGATGCTTGAGCTGTTGCTGTTAGCTGATGTTGGGATGTTAGGTTTGCCAAATGCCGGTAAATCGACCTTTATCCGCGCTGTTTCTGCTGCTAAACCTAAAGTTGCTGATTATCCGTTTACTACCTTGATCCCAAGTCTGGGTGTGGTTCGTATGGATCATGAGCAAAGCTTTGTCGTTGCTGATATCCCCGGTTTGATTGAAGGGGCGTCAGATGGGGCAGGTTTGGGTATTCGTTTCCTCAAACATTTGGAACGTTGCCGCGTGTTGTTGCATTTGGTGGATTTGGCTCCAATTGATGAATCTGATCCGGTTGAGAATGCCAAAATCATCATTAATGAGTTACAGCAATACAGCGAAAATCTTGCTCAGAAGCCACGCTGGCTTGTTTTCAATAAGATTGACATCATTGGCCCAGAAGAAGCTGAAATCCGTGCTAAAGCCATTGCAGAGGCGCTGGGATGGGAAGATAAGTACTACATGATTTCCGCAGTCAATCGCGATAATGTCAATGCGTTGTGCTGGGATGTGATGAAATTCCTCAATACCCAACCTAAAGCGATGGCAATTGTCGAAAGTGAGCCAGAGAAAGTTGAGTTCATGTGGGATGATTACCACCGTGAACAACTGGCTGAAGTGGAAGCCGAAGCGGAATCAGAAGATGACGACGATTGGGATGAAGCAGACGATGACGGTGTAGAGTTTATCTACGAACGTTAAGTTCCCGGTTATTGTGTGTGAGAAGGGCTGCCATTTATTTGTGGTGGCCCTTTTTTATTAATAACTTACACGATGGCATGTGTAGTTACTGGTAGCCAGCATTGTGCTTGTAGGCCGCTACGGTCAGGGCGATTTTCCAGTATTAATTTACCCTGATGCAACTGAACAATGCGAATAACAATGTTCAGCCCTAAGCCGCTGCCGCCATAGCGCTGATCCATTCGGCGGAAAGCTTGAGTCAGTTCGCCTGACTGTTCTGGCTTTATCCCCGGCCCTTCATCCAAAACATGCAGCAAGACCTTCTGATCCTTAACGGTGAGTTTGATGGTTATTTGGCTGCCAATCGGGCTGTAGCGATGGGCATTTTCAACCAAATTGCGTAGCATCAAACGTAGCAGGGTGGCGTCGCCCTCTGTTTGAGCATGAGATGGCACTTCCCACTGTATTGTTTGTTGGCGAACCGCAGCCATTTCTTCCAGCTCTTCTTGTAATGGCTGAATCACATTTTCAACCCAATCCAAGGTCTGGTACAGGCCGCTGGCAAAGTTTTGCCCCGCTCTGGAGAGCATCAACAATTGCTCAATGGTATGCATTAATAAGTCGATACGATTAATCAGCAACTTACTTTCAGCAACTCCCTGCTTTTCCATCAATTCAAGGTGCAAGCGTATTCCAGCCAGAGGCGTGCGAAGCTCGTGAGCCGCATCGGCAGTAAACAGGCGTTCTTGCGCAATGGTATTGGACAGGCGCGCCAACAACTGATTGAGCGTTGAGGTTACAGAAACAATCTCTTGCATGTCACTGTTAATCGTCAAGGGGCTGAGGTTGTCTGCGGAACGTTCTGACAACTTCTTTTGGAGTTGGTCGAGTGGCCGAATAATCCAACTGATGGCCCAAAAGGAGAGCAGTAACGTGATGGCCATCATGATAAGCGACGGTGCGAGCAGCGAAGCGATTGCCTCGGCTATTTCTGTATCTACCCGCTCGTTACGAACTTTCGCACTGAGGGTTTCATCCACCAGAAAGCTGATTTGCTCCTGGCTTTCATGCCATAACCAAAATGCACTGATTAACTGGGTTGCCAGTAAAATCAATGCCAGCATGAGGATCAATCGCCGCCGCATACTGATCATGATATGGATTCCAGCCGGTAGCCAATACCCCGTATGGTTCGGATTCTGTCTTTACCCAGCTTGCGCCGCAGATTATGGATATGTACTTCCAGCGTATTGGAACCAAGATCATCATTCCAAGTATACAGATCTTGTTGTAACAATTCCCGATTGATGGTTTGCCCAGCTCGCATGATCAATCGTGAGAGGATGGCGAACTCTTTTGGTGTAATTTCAATCGGTTGCCCTTGTAAGCAGACTTGTTGCGAGGACAAGTTGAGACTCAAATCATCTTGCTCAACCAGATTGTCACTCAGCCCCTGATAGCGGCGGATCAGTGCGCGCACCCTGGCCAGCAGTTCGGCAAGGGCGAAAGGTTTTATCAGGTAATCGTCCGCCCCGGCATCTAACCCATCAACCCTATCCTCAAGCGCATCACGCGCCGTAAGGATGAGTACAGGCAGGGTAACCTGCTGACGACGCCATTGACGCAATAATACAGTACCATCCTGATCCGGTAAGCCGAGATCGAGGATAACCATGCTGTATTGGCTGGTCTGCAATAAACTGTGCGCTTGTGCTGCGGTACCGGCACAGTCGCAGGCATAACCCTCACTGGTCAGCGCCATCGCCACCCCGCGTTGTAGCAGTTCATCATCTTCAACAATCAGTAGTTTCATCGTTTTTAGTTGTTCTGATAGATGTCTTTATACAGGCGACTTTCGAAGCGAACCAACGGCGCGCGACGATTCTTTTGATCTTCAGGTGGCACGGCGTAACCGGATAAGAACTGCACGAATGCCATACGTTGGCCACTGGCGGTAGTAATAAATCCGGCCAGGTTGTACACCCCTTGTAATGCGCCGGTTTTAGCTGATACTTTGCCGTCAACCCCCGCTTCATGCAGGCCACCACGATAACGCAATGTCCCATCATAACCTGATAATGGCAGCATTGAGATAAAGTTAAGTTCCTGATCGTGTTGAGCAATATATTGCAAAGCCTGCATCATGGTGGCGGGCGATATCAGATTATGGCGCGATAATCCCGATCCATCCACGACAATACTGTTACCGAGATCGACACCTGCTTTTTGGCGCAAGACTTGGCGCACCGCATCGGCCCCTGAGCGCCAGGTACCCGGCACACCAAACCGCTGATGACCAATAGTTCTAAATACGGTGTCAGCAATCATGTTGTCAGACTTTTTCAGCATGATTTTGAGTAAATCGTGCAGGGGGGCTGATTGTGCTTGAGCTAACACAGTTCCAGCGGCATTAGGTGTCGTCTGACGGCGTAAACTGCCATCAATTTGGATGTCAGCCTTTTTCAATTCATCTTTCAAAATAGCACCGGCATAGCTGGCCCCATTTTGCACCGCAAAAGCTAATGGCAACGGCTCACTGCGCTGTGTCAGGCAACCGGTCAGCGTAAAGCGGTTCAATTCACCGGGTACCACATCCAATTCGCAATATTGCGCATCCGGCGAACCTTTAGCCAATGTGCGCACTTCACTGAACATTTGCACCGGGTAATAGGATGCGACTCGGATAAATGCCATCTCCCCCGGCGTGGGTGCGCTGTAAAGGGACACTGAAAAGCAGTTACGATCAACAATTGCAGCGGCAGGTGGTGCGCTGAAACATTGCGTCATATCGTTCCACGGCCAGCCGGGGGCTTTGTCATGGCTGGCAAACACTGAGGTGTCGATAATCAAATCCCCTGCAATCTGCCTGACACCTGCTTTTCTTAACGTTGCCACCATATTACGCAACTGTTGGCGTGTTAAAGTGGGATCGCCATCAAAACGTGCAATTAAATTGCCGCGCAGAACACCATCGCTGATCGAGTCGTGGCTCTCCAGCGTAGTATTGAAGCGAAAATCTGGGCCAAGCTGTAATAATGCTGCTAATGCTGTCAGGACTTTTTGTGTACTGGCGGGTAGTGCCATCTGCTGGGCGTGATAATCTATTGCAGGCGTGGTTGCCCCGATTTTTTGTACCACTAATGCAAGATTTGCCCCATCAGGCAGATACTGTGTGTAATTTTCGACCTGAGCTGCATTGGCACTCGAAATACTGATATTGATCGCAATAGTGCAAGCCAATCCGCTGACAATTCGTGAAAAATGCATAATTTCGGTATAACTGCTGGATAATGTGTTGCCATACTACGGTGCAACGAGGGCGAAAGTAAACGATGACCCTAAAGGAACTCTACGTTAAAATGCATATCAAAATGCAGAATTGATCCTGACTTGGGGTTTTGGCTCCGGGGTTGGTTTTTTTTGTTTATCGCCTGGAGGCGGGTAGGGTATCAGGCTAACCGCATTTTCATTCGAAAACGTTAGGATGACGGTTTTTTGAACAGGATAGATTTAGAGGTATTTAAAAGATGAAACAGATTCCGATGACGGTAAATGGCGCAGAGAAACTGCGTGAAGAACTGGATTTTTTAAAAGGCGTTCGTCGCCCTAAAATTATTGCTGATATCGCTACAGCCCGTGAACATGGCGACTTGAAAGAAAATGCGGAATATCACGCAGCCCGTGAACAGCAAGGGTTCTGTGAGGGGCGAATCCAGGAAATAGAAGCTAAACTTTCTAATGCACAAGTGATTGATATCACCAAGATGCCAAACAATGGTCGTGTGATCTTTGGTTGCACTGTACGGGTGCTAAATGTGGATTCAGAAGAGGAACAGCATTACCGAATTGTAGGTGACGATGAGGCTGATTTTAAAAAAAATCTTATTTCAGTTAACTCACCTATTGCTCGTGGCCTGATTGGTAAAGAAGTCGATGACGTGGTCGTTATTCGTACCCCAGGCGGCGAAGTGGAATATGAAATTCTTAACGTAGATTATGTGTAATACTGGCTCGCCTAAGCCGTAAAAATAGGTTGTTTATAAGAAATAAAGTTGTAAAGAAAAGTAAAAGGCCGCGTGCGGCCTTTTATCAGAACAAAGTGCATGGCACCTTTTCTCTAAAACATACGTCATTAACGCGGTAAAATAATCTTGCGCTCTTTTGCCGGACGGTAGAGCACTAATATATTACCGATGATTTGGACGTTAACGGCACCGGTCTCACGCACGATAGCATCAGCAATTAGGGCCTTGGTTTCACGCTCTTCAGCCGTGATCTTAACCTTGATAAGCTCATGATGTTCAAGCGTTTGTTCGATTTCAGCCAGCACCCCTTCGGTTAACCCGTTATTGCCCAGCATCACTACTGGTTTTAACGGATGGGCCAGGCTTTTGAGGTGTTGTTTTTGTTTGTTATTCAGATTCATCGTCTTTTTTGCTTAAGTTGGGATTGAAAACGGTTCATTCTACCGCCATCTCATGTGTATCACCAAATCGGTCTACGCCGAGAGGGAGTTTACGCGAGCTAAGCAATAGATGCGCGGGCTCTTAATTAAGATAGTTGGAAAAGAGATGTCTAATAAAAAGCGTTCGGCCAGTTCCAGTCGCTGGCTACAAGAACACTTTAGCGATAAATATGTCATTCAGGCGCAGAAAAAGGGGCTACGCTCCCGTGCCTGGTTTAAACTTGATGAAATACAACAGAACGATAAACTTTTCAAACCCGGTATGACAGTAGTCGACTTAGGCGCTGCACCCGGAGGTTGGTCCCAATATGCTGTAACCCAGATTGGCGGTAAAGGGCGGGTCATCGCATGTGATCTTCTACCAATGGATCCTATCGTTGGTGTCGATTTCCTTCAGGGCGATTTTCGTGATGAACTGGTTCTGAAAGCTTTACTTGAACGTGTTGGGGATAAAAAAGTTCAGGTGGTCATGTGTGATATGGCCCCGAATATGAGTGGTACTCCGGCAGTCGATATACCTAAATCAATGTATCTGGTTGAATTAGCTTTGGAAATGTGTCGTGATGTACTTGCACCAGGCGGAAGTTTCCTGGTGAAGGTGTTCCAGGGAGATGGCTTTGATGAATACCTACGGGAAATTCGCTCCCTGTTTACGAAAGTTAAGATTCGTAAGCCAGACGCTTCTCGTGCGCGATCGCGTGAAGTGTACATTGTAGCGACAGGGCGGAAACTGTAGTACCCTAACGCTGTTTGTTAACACAGTTGTAATATGAGGTTAATCCCTTGAGTGACATGGCGAAAAACCTAATTCTCTGGTTAGTTATTGCAGTCGTATTGATGTCTGTATTCCAGAGCTTTGGTCCCAGCGAATCGAATGGCCGTAAGGTGGATTACTCTACTTTCATGTCCGACGTAACCCAAGATCAGGTTCGTGAAGCACGTATCAATGGACGTGAAATTAACGTCAGTAAAAAAGATAACAGCAAATACACGACCTTCATTCCGGTCAACGATCCAAAGCTGTTAGATGTCTTATTGACTAAAAATGTGAAAGTTGTTGGCGAGCCACCGGAAGAGCCGAGCTTGCTGGCGTCTATCTTTATTTCCTGGTTCCCAATGTTGTTGTTGATTGGGGTCTGGATCTTCTTTATGCGTCAAATGCAGGGCGGCGGTGGCAAAGGGGCAATGTCCTTTGGTAAAAGCAAAGCCCGAATGCTGACAGAAGATCAGATTAAAACCTCTTTTGCTGATGTGGCAGGTTGCGACGAAGCAAAAGAAGAAGTCAGTGAATTGGTTGACTATCTGCGTGAGCCAAGCCGCTTCCAGAAATTGGGCGGTAAAATTCCGAAAGGCGTGTTGATGGTCGGCCCTCCGGGGACAGGTAAAACCTTGCTGGCGAAAGCCATTGCAGGTGAAGCCAAAGTGCCTTTCTTCACTATTTCTGGTTCTGACTTTGTAGAAATGTTTGTTGGTGTGGGTGCATCCCGTGTTCGCGACATGTTTGAACAAGCCAAGAAAGCCGCACCTTGTATCATCTTTATCGATGAAATCGATGCGGTAGGCCGTCAACGTGGTGCTGGTTTGGGCGGTGGTCATGACGAACGTGAGCAAACACTGAACCAGATGCTGGTTGAGATGGATGGCTTTGAGGGTAATGAAGGCATCATCGTTATCGCAGCAACTAACCGTCCAGACGTGCTTGACCCAGCGTTACTGCGTCCGGGCCGTTTTGACCGTCAGGTTGTGGTGGGTTTACCGGATGTGCGTGGGCGTGAACAGATTCTGAAAGTCCACATGCGCCGCGTGCCTTTAGATACTGATATTGATGCTTCTGTTATCGCGCGTGGCACGCCTGGTTTCTCAGGTGCTGACCTGGCTAACCTGGTCAACGAAGCCGCACTGTTTGCTGCCCGTGGCAACAAGCGCGTCGTTTCAATGGCTGAGTTCGAGAAAGCGAAAGACAAAATTATGATGGGTGCGGAACGTCGCTCCATGGTAATGACGGAAGCGCAGAAAGAATCTACGGCATACCATGAAGCAGGTCATGCGATCATCGGTCGCTTGGTTCCTGAGCATGACCCAGTACATAAAGTGACCATTATTCCTCGTGGTCGCGCATTGGGTGTGACATTCTTCCTGCCGGAAGGTGATGCAATCAGCGCCAGCCGTCAGAAACTGGAAAGCCAGATCTCTACCTTATACGGTGGTCGTCTTGCCGAAGAGATCATTTACGGCCCGGAAAAAGTTTCTACCGGTGCATCGAATGATATCAAGGTTGCTACGTCTATTGCGCGTAACATGGTGACACAGTGGGGCTTCTCCGAGAAGCTGGGGCCGTTGCTGTACGCTGAAGAAGAGGGCGAAGTCTTCCTGGGGCGTTCAGTGGCTAAAGCCAAGCATATGTCCGATGAAACCGCGCGTATTATCGATCAGGAAGTTAAGCTGCTTGTCGAGCGTAACTATCAGCGTGCTCGTAAATTGCTGATGGAAAATCTGGATGTGCTGCATACCATGAAAGACGCGTTGATGAAGTATGAAACTATCGATGCGCCGCAGATTGATGACTTGATGAATCGCAAAGAAGTCCGCCCGCCAGCGGGTTGGGATGATGCGACTAAAACCAAAGCATCTGACAACGACAGTACGCCAAAGGCACCAACTCCGGTTGATGAGCCTAATACACCAACGCCAGGTAACTCTAATACCATGTCAGAACAGTTGGGCGATAAGTAAGTCTACTGTTGGCATCTATACTCTAAATAATTCGAGTTGCAGGAAGGCGGCAAGTGAATGAATCCCGATGAGTTGACGCCAGTCAATGATTCGGGTGACAAATCTGCTGGGAGCAGATTTGAACGCTGCTTGCAGTGGCCTCAACGAGGCGAGGCCCACGGACGGGCCGAGTAACGAGAGCAGCTAACGCACATGCAGCTTGAAGTATACCGAGTACAAAGCGTTGTGATTAATATAAACCTCGGGCTTGCCTGGGGTTTTTCTTTTTCTAAGATATAAAATTGAAGTGAATTGCCACTTTTAAGGTGCGATTACATGCAGTTAACTGCCAGAGATCGGATTTTGGATCTTTCTTACCCGCAAGTTATGGGGATTCTGAATGTTACCCCTGATTCATTTTCCGATGGTGGGCATCACAATAATCTTGATAAAGCACTACAACATGCCGAACTGATGCTATCAGCAGGTGCTACGCTGATTGATATTGGCGGTGAATCTACCCGCCCAGGTGCTGCACAAGTCAGTGAGCAAGAAGAGCTTGATCGGGTTGTTCCGGTGGTTGAAGCACTGGGCAAACGTTTTGATGTCTGGCTCTCTGTGGATACCTCTAAAGCCGCAGTGATTACCGAATCAGCTCAAGCAGGAGCCCATCTAATCAATGATATCCGCGCATTGCAGCAGCCAGGAGCACTTGAGGCTGCCGCTAATACCGGCCTGCCAGTGTGCCTGATGCATATGCAGGGGCAGCCCCAAAGTATGCAGCAGTCCCCTCATTACGATGATTTAATGGCAGACATCAATCAGTTCTTCCAGCATCATATTGAACGCTGCGTTGCGGCCGGTATCGCAAAAAGTAAATTGTTACTCGACCCAGGCTTCGGTTTCGGTAAGAATCTGGCGCATAATTACCAGTTATTGGCACGTCTGGCAGAACTCCACCATTTTGAGTTGCCACTGTTGGTCGGCATGTCGAGAAAGACGATGGTAGGCCAGATACTACATGTGCCGCCACAACAGCGGGTTACAGGGAGTGTCGCGTGTGCTGTAATTGCAGCGATGCAAGGGGCACAGATTGTCAGAGTGCATGATGTCAAAGAAACTGTCGAGGCGATGCGAATCGTTGAGGCAACACTTTTAGCGAAGGAATAAAGATAAATTATGAGTAACCGTAAATACTTTGGTACAGATGGCATTCGCGGTAAAGTGGGTGAAAGTCCGATTACGCCAGATTTTGTATTGAAGCTTGGCTGGGCCGCCGGTAAGGTTCTGGCTCGACATGGTTCTCGTAAAATTATTATTGGCAAAGATACACGTATTTCTGGCTACATGCTGGAATCTGCATTGGAAGCTGGCCTTGCTGCTGCTGGGTTATCTGCATCATTTACTGGCCCGATGCCAACGCCAGCGGTGGCGTATTTGACGCGAACCTTCCGTGCTGAGGCCGGTATCGTCATTTCTGCCTCTCATAACCCCTTCTATGATAACGGTATTAAATTTTTCTCAATTGATGGCACCAAACTGCCAGATGATGTAGAGGAGGCGATTGAAGCCGAAATGGAGAAACCACTAACCTGTGTGGAATCTGCCGAACTGGGTAAAGCCAACCGTATCGTAGATGCTGCGGGCCGCTACATTGAGTTCTGTAAAGGGACATTCCCGAGTGAACTCAGCCTAAATGCGCTGAAAATTGTGGTCGATTGTGCCAACGGTGCCACTTATCATATCGCGCCAAGCGTATTGCGTGAACTGGGTGCTACCGTGATTACTATCGGTTGTGAGCCAGATGGCATGAATATTAACGAAGAGTGCGGTGCCACAGATGTCCGTTTGCTGCAACAGCGCGTTATTGCAGAAGGAGCACATGTTGGTTTGGCATTTGATGGCGATGGCGATCGGCTGATGATGGTCGATCACGTCGGTAACAAGGTCGATGGCGACCAGATTTTGTATATCATTGCCCGTGAAGGCTTACGCCAAGGTCAGCTAAAAGGTGGTGCTGTCGGGACTCTGATGAGCAATATGGGGTTGGAGTTGGCGTTAAAACAGCTCGGAATTCCTTTCGAACGAGCCAAAGTGGGTGACCGCTATGTGCTGGAAAAAATGCAGGAAAAAGGCTGGCGTATTGGGGCAGAAAACTCCGGCCATGTAATTTTGTTGGATAAAACGACCACCGGTGATGGCATTGTGGCTGGTTTGCAGGTGCTGACGGCGATGGTGCGTAATGATATGAGCTTGCATGACCTGTGCAGCGGCATGAAATTGCTGCCACAGATCCTGGTCAATGTACGTTTCTCTGGTAACCACAATCCACTTGAGTCTGAAGACGTCGTGGCCGTCACTAAGCAGGTCGAAATTGATTTGGCCGGTCGTGGTCGTGTTCTGTTACGTAAATCGGGTACTGAGCCATTAATCCGAGTGATGGTTGAGGGTGACGCTGAAGAGTCACTGATTGCAGAAATGGCAAATCGGATTGCCGATGCAGTCAAAGCGGCAGGTTAATTAAGTTTAAATCAGCTTAATTGATTTTAAATGGGGGAATGGCGCGTCTCTTCCCCACGAAATTGCGCTGAAGTTGAATAACTTGACGATTTTTTCTGCAATTAAACCCATGTAATGAAATTGCCCTTGCGTGTACTATGCGCTTTGGTTAGTATTCACACCCGCTTAAGTGGGTGAATAAGTCCCCGCTGATGGGTGAGAAGCATTTAGCACGCGGTGAACCCGCAAGGATACAGGTACAACTATGTACGAAGCTCTTCTGGTGATTTTCTTGCTGATTTCGATTGGGCTAGTTGCTCTGATCATGTTACAGCAAGGCAAAGGCGCGGATATGGGAGCCTCATTCGGAGCAGGTGCATCTGCAACTCTGTTCGGTTCGAATGGTTCCGGTAACTTTATGACCCGCATGACGGCTGTATTGGCGACGCTATTTTTCGTCATTAGCTTGATTCTGGGTAATATGAGCACCAACCAGGGCCATAAAGGCAGCGAGTGGGAAAACCTGGGTCAGCCTGCGCAATCTGAGCAGACTACAGCACCGGTAGCTCCGGCTAAACCGAGTAGCGATATCCCGCAGTAATGTTTTGACAGCAGTCGCAGTAAAAAAGATAGAAAAAGAGTTTTAAAATGGTTGTGACGACTTGGACAGTAAAAACAACCAGTTGAATCAGTGCCGGGGTGGTGGAATTGGTAGACACGCTACCTTGAGGTGGTAGTGCCCGATTGGGCTTACGGGTTCAAGTCCCGTCCTCGGTACCAAATCAAATTAATAGACGTCAATGGGCGTCTATTTTTTCGTCTGTAGCTCACGTCCCCGTTGGTTTTCCTTGACCCTGTAAATCATTATGTGTAACTGCCACCCCTATTAATTAAAGGTGACCGTCAATGCGGTCGCCGAACTCGATAATAAAACGGCTCATCGCCAGCCGCCAGTTCTGGATCGGCATACTCCATTTTTTCGACGCCAACTGGATCGCAAGGTAAATCACTTTGCGCACCGAGTCATCTGTCGGGAACGCCTTACGTTTCTTGATTGCCTGGCGGATCACGCTGTTCAGCGACTCGATAGCATTCGTCGTGTAGATCGCTTTGCGGATATCCGGCGGGTAACCGAAGAACGTATTCAGATTCTCCCAGTGCGCACGCCAGCTTTTGCTGATCTGCGGGTATTTATCGTCCCAGAGGCCTGAGAAATCTTCCAGCGCCTGCAACGCGCCTTCTTCCGTCGGTGACTGGTAGACGGCTTTCAGCCCGCTGGTGACGCCTTTGTAGTCCTTCCATGACACGTATTTCAGGCTGTTACGCACCATGTGGATGATACAAAGCTGAACATGCGTTTGGGGATATACGCTGTTTATCGCGTCCGGGAAGCCCTTCAGGCCATCGACACAGGCAATCAGGAT